>DATHDF010000026.1:0-39091 GCA_035319185.1 Dissulfurispiraceae bacterium
ACCACGTCGATAGGCTGGAGGTGTAAGCGCAGTAATGTGTTCAGCTTACCAGTACTAATAGACCGTGTGCCTTGACCACTATCTCTTTCTCTCTTCCCCGTTCGTCAAAAAAATATATTAATGATGTAAATTGTTCTTGCAAAATATTGGATGTATTTGTTATTATAAAAAATCACGCGGAAATCAAGTTTCCGGTGGTTACACCGGAGGGGCAACACCCGTTCCCATCCCGAACACGGAAGTAAAGTCCTCCATGGCCGATGATACTATGACCGCGAGGTCATGGGAAAGTAGGTAGCCGCCGGATTAAAAATGAAAGAGGTCTGGATGAAAATCCAGGCCTCTTTTTTTTGTACGGTGCAGACTCATTTCATCTTTACGTTCAACAGAATTTCGCCGGCTGTTTGTGGGTATCCATTTGAGTCCGGCGTTTGACAGACGGGAATATAACGGATAACATTCTAATTAATGATGCTATCGTGTAAAATCTTATTGCTACCTGCCCCTGCTGATTACAGATATTACTCCATTCCTATTGTCCTGAAGCTTACAGGCGTGTTACGTCTGCAGCTATTAGTCCTGCCGAATAGATATGTTCTCTTAGTATAAACGCGTATAAAACAGCATATAACAAGGGTCGTTTAATTGGCCGAAACTAGAGTCATCACCCGGGAGGTGCAGAGTGATACTAAGACTGGTGATTATTTCATTTACTATGCTGCTTGCGATAAGCCCGATCTCAGCAAATGCAGTAGCTAATTTTATTGATCCTGCAACGGGAATGGAGTTCATTTACGTGAAAGGAGGATGCTATGAAATGGGGGATTCGACAGGAGACGGTGACCCGAATGAACGGCCAGTGCATGAAGTTTGTGTCTCCGATTTTTATATCGAAAAATATGAAGTAACCAATGCACAGTTTAGAAAATACAGATCCGGCCACAATAGTGGCTCTTATGAGGGGATGACCCTTAACAATGACAATCAGCCTGCCGTATTCGTTTCTTGGGAGGGCGCGACGGCATACGCGAAGTGGCTGTCCGAGAATACCGGACAGAAATTCAGACTGCCTACAGAAGCGGAATGGGAATATGCATGCCGTGCGGGTACTAAAAGCAGCCGTTTCTGGGGCAACAATCCGGATGAGGCCTGTGAGTATGCTAATGTCGCCGATTTAACGGCCAAGAAGCATTGGCCCCGTTGGACTACATTCGCATGCAATGACAAACATGCGGTTTCCGCCCCTGTTGGCAGCTACAAGCCCAATTCTTTGGGTATTTACGATATGCTGGGCAACGTCTGGGAATGGACAGAGGATATCTATAACAGCGAAGCATACTTAAAACTGCCTAAAAATAATCCTGTTTATGAAGGGGCGGGAGAATATCGTGTAATGCGCGGTGGAGGTTGGAGCAACGGCCCCATGGGCATCAGATGTTCACATAGAGTGGGACTTTCAACGGATTTCGGACATCATGCCCTTGGATTCCGGTTGGTCAAGATACCATAACCGTGAAGAAGCCGAGCAAAACAATGATTAGCGACAATGGAGGCACTATATGTACAGAAAATATCTAATTTTGATTTTGTGTCCTTTTGCTTTTCTTTTATTATTCGCCGCAATCTCGATTGGCGATGAAAAGCCGCCGATTGAAAAAAAAGGTTACATAGGTGCTGATACATGCAAGGGCTGCCACGAGATACAATATGGGACGTATTCGAAGACCGTTCATTCGAAAAAATCAGTAAGAGGTCCCGAGTCGCAGGATGCCTGTGAAACTTGCCATGGTCCCGGGGCGAAGCATGTAGAGAAAGGCGGAGGCCGCGGGGTGGATATCTTTGATTTCAGGAAGAACGTTGATGTGAAAGACAGATCTGCGAAATGTCTTTCCTGTCATGAGGAGACAAGGCAGATGGCGTCATGGAATATGAGTAAACACAGAATGAAGGGAGTCGCCTGCAATGATTGTCACGTCGTACATTCCGGAGGAGAAAAATTCTTGAAGTCAGAGGAATCGGAGTTGTGCTTTGGCTGCCATCGTGATATAAAAGCGCAAACTTACAAGCAGTCCCATCATCCGATAAAAGAAGGACTGATCAAGTGCAGTAGCTGCCATGATGTGCATGGCACATTCGGCAGCAAGCAGATCAAGGCTGACACGGTAAATGAGCTTTGTTACACCTGTCATGCTGACAAGCGGGGCCCGTACATGTGGGAACATCCTCCTGTTCAAGAAAATTGCCTCACCTGCCATAAGGCACATGGCAGCAATCATTATAAATTACTTAACAAGAGGCCGCCGGAACTTTGCCAGAGCTGCCATGACTGGACGCAGCATCCGAGCAGTCCATACACTTCGTTCGATATTTTCAGTTCAGGGCACAGCAACAGGATGGTTGCCCGTGCATGTCTGAATTGTCATTCACAGATTCACGGAAGCAATGGTCCTTCAGCGCGCGGACTTCACTTCGTGAGATAAGGAGAAGCCAGATGAAAACGGCAAGTATTTGCTTGACAATAGGTCTGATTTTACTTCCATCATTGCCAGTTCTTTCAGCTGACGGCATACTTGAGGGCGAGATCGGTGTAACCGGGATGCTTGCAAACGTCAATGGTAACAAGGCCAAGTTTAATGAATACCGCGATATAATGGATGGGGTATACGGCGGCGCAAGGCTGAAGTATGACACCGACAACTTCTTTGCTAAAGGTACAGCCTCCGATATTGCTTATGACACACAGAAATATAGGGTCGAAGGCGGCATGTACGGTAAGTTCAAGGCTTACCTTGACTACACGGAAATACCGCACAACTTTACTTATGGCGCCAGGACATTTTATAACGGAGCCGGTACAAATAGTCTTTCTTTTACTGGGCCGGCATCCGGGCTGACCAATACATCAACGTGGAAGAGTTTTGACTACGATCTAAGGCGAAGAACTTTTGGCGGCGGTTTCTCGCTTGACGTTATCAAACCATTCTTCCTGGATGTTTCTTACTCTAGAGAGACAAAAACCGGAAACTATCCTACCGGAATCGGACTTACGACTCCCGGGGGGCCATCGCTTGAACTTCCACAGCATATCGATTACATAACCAACACGCTGAACGTGCAGGCCGGCTACGCTAAAAATCCCTTTTATGCGGGACTGTTTTTTATGTACCAGAACTTTGACGACGCCAACTCCGCACTATATTTTATAAATCCTTCTGGACCTGCAGGAAATCGAGACGCATACTCACTACCGCCTGATAATCAATATTATAAGCTCGCTTTCAAGGGCAGTGTGAAACTGCCGCTAAACACTAAATTTAATATCAATCTGGCGGCATCGCGTACAACTTCTGAGGCGAATCTGTTCACATCATACGTTACTAGTACTGTAACAAATATAGCGCTGAGTGATACCACTTTCAATGGTAAGGTTAATACTCAAAACTATAATTTTGTGCTGACATCAAATCCAGTGCCCTGGCTGATAGGAAAACTTTATTATAAGTATTATGACAAGGAAAATAAGTCTGACCAGATCGTTATGAGGGATCCAGGATTCGCAGGTGGTGCACCTTTTACAAACCCGTTGTTTGACTACACGAAAAACAATTTTGGTGTTGATTTGGAATGGAGTCTTCCTGCCAATTTCCAACTTAGCACTTCATACGCATGGACGAAAATAAACCGTGCCAGAGGAGATTTGCCGGAGACGATCGACAACAAATACCAGGCTGACCTCAAATGGACAGGCCTTGATTTCATTACGCCCAAGGTTGGTTATGAGTATATGCGTAGAACTGCTGATGCGGGCGTTCTAGTTAAGGAGTACGGAACGGCGACCAGTGGTGACCAGGCAACGGAAAACTATATCAGCCAGTTCTTAAGGAGATTCGATGCTGCACCTCTGAGTCGCGATATATTCAAGGCTTCTGTGGATATTTATCCGATGGCTAACTTGAATCTTGGGTTTGCATACAGGCTTAAGCATGACAATTACAAAAAAACTGTACTTGGTCTTAAGAGCAGCAGAAGCCATGATATAGAAGTAGATGCTGGTTACTCGATAGGGAAAATAGCGCGAATAAGCGCTTATTATGACCTTGAGCGCAGCCTTGATGATCAGGTCCAGCGGATATTTACTATAGCCAGTGGTGTTGGGACTGTCACAAACGACTGGAAGGTCAAGAGCAGAGACAATAGTTATGCATGGGGAGCTAGCACGGAAGTTTATCTGGTTCCCAAGATACTGACGCTGATACTTCAGCATGACAACGTCAAATCTAACGGTTTCCTTGATTTTTCTTATTTGACCGGCACGATACCGGCAGGCAGAAACAATGATAACATCGATATTGGCAACTGGGATGACTACAGATTAACATCGTACATAGTTAAATTTAAATATACTCCGACTAAACACTACATATTCACCGCGGGGTATGCTTATGAGCACTATAAGTACAGTGACGCATCTTTCGACAATTATGCATTAGTGTCGGGTACATACCCGCCTGGAAACTCGACTACGGCGCTCCTGACTGGTGCATATGCCAATCCAAACTATTCTTCAAACGTCTTTTTTGCGGCAGTTTCGTACCGCTTCTAGCAGAACGATGCAATGGGGGAGAGGTCAATTATAACCTCTCCTCCATAGTTGTTCAGCCTATTACTTCAAAGAACCGTTCAACCATTTCATGCCTTAATGTCTGCAATGCCCGAAATCTTTCGTTGAATGCCCGCAAAGGTTTTGCCGGACCGGAATTCATGAAATCTATCAACTCGCTGCAGAAATGCCAGTTGCATCTGAAGGGCCTTATAGAACGGTCTATTGTGCAGCCGGTTGCGCACAGGAATTGGCATGGTTCGGTGTCTTTAATGCCGCTTCCGTATGCAGGGGGCTTCAATCCGAGAGCCGTTATGTATATCAAATCGTGATGGTCGTAATATCCGTGTTTATTGATGCAGCATACCTTGCGACAGTTCGGACAGATCTTTGCGGTATTTTTCTGGATGAAGCCGTCGACACTATCAATCTCTTTCCTGAGTTCACCGGCGATGTGCACAACTTCGGATAAGCCTTCCATGTTTTGCACGAAGGCGCGATTAATCAACAAAAGGGCTTCATTCCAGCTTTTACTGTCGTGCCATGTCAGTTGGCTGTTCAGAATCGGATGAAGAGAGGGCATATGCTTTATGGTATATTAGACAGATGCTGTTTTTCCAATTAGGGGATAATCGAATTGACCTGCAAAGACTGTAACGGCGCGATACGTCTGGCTTTTAGCTGAAAATTGGTTCTCATGTGCTGCATGGTGTGCGGCAGGACGTTTCCGATTTCGGAATATCTCGACGAAATAACCGAAGATATGTGGGAGCAGATCAGCAGGAGACCTGCTAACCGGGCATAGCGAGGTGCCTCTATTTCACACATAATCATTGACGGCTACAATGTGACCGGCATTTATCACAAAGACATGGAAAGGGCGCGCGCCGGGCTGGTCGATCAACTCGCATTCTACAGACGAATGAAGGAACATGACATAACGGTTGTCTTTGACGGGTATAAGCAGGGAATGCCGGTCGAGCATGTCATCTACTCAGGGCACGTGAAAGTGGTATATACCCGCCTTGGAGAGCGCGCCGATGATTTCATTAAGAAGACAATCTCGGCTGAACGGAGAGAATGGATTGTAGTCACAGCTGACCGGGACATTGCAGACCACGCATGGGCAACCGGGTCGATACCGGTTGCGCCTGAACGGTTTGTTGGCGCAATATCAAGGCGATCTGCAGGCAGCAGTGACGCTACCGAGCATGGCGCAGATGGGGAGGAGCATGATGAACGGCCGACCCGCAAGGGGAGTTCATACCATTTGTCCAGAAAGGAGAAGGCCGTTCGGAGGGTTATCAACAAGTTGTGAACTCGTTCAAGCCTGCTGATTCCCTTAACATTCTGTTCAGCCTGTTTCTCCTGGTAGTTACAGTTGCATATCGAGACGTTATCAGGGGAGCGGAATATCTGATGCTGATTTACGTCTCCATTGCCTTTTTTCAGCTTGTCCTTTGCAGACTGGCTGCTGTAAATGGTTTCCTCAGGTTGACGCGCGACCTTATTTTTCCGGTTGTGAGCGTGCTGATTGTATTTGATAGCCTGGGCCTTATCGTCCATAGTATCAATCCGCGAGACATTGACTATTTGCTCATTCGGGCCGATTACCTGATTTTAGGCGGCTACCCCACCGTTTTCCTGGAGCGGTTTATCTACCCCAAGCTTACCGATATCCTTCAGATCGCGTATTCGACATACTACTTTATTCCACTTACTTTGGGCGTCGTTCTTAAGCTTAAAAAGGACAATGTTGCATTCGAAAGGTCCCTTTTTGTCATTCTATTGTGTTTCTATCTATCTTATTTGGGTTATATGCTGTTCCCGGCGCTCGGCCCCCGATATTCAATGGAACACATGCAATCAGTAGATGTAGGCGGATTTCTGGTATCCAAGCCTATACAAGACACACTCAACCTTCTGGAAGGGATAAAACGAGACGCTTTCCCTAGCGGTCACACTGCAATTGCCCTGACAGTTCTTTGTCTCGCTTACAGATATGTCCGGACGGTTTTCTGGATACTGCTCGTGCCTGTTTCGCTTCTCATATTCGCAACGGTTTATTGCCGGTATCATTATGTTGTAGATGTTGCAGGCGGAGTAATCCTTGCCGTTGTCACATTAGCTGCGGGTGAGGTATATTATAACTTTCGGAAACGGCATGAAGATGGATTTTCCGCATAGCAGGGTCGGGGACGGCATAATTATCGAAGTCAAGATAGACCCTCGCTCGTCGAAAAACGAGATAGTCGGCGTGGCTGAAAATGTGGTAAGGATAAAGCTGACGGCCCCACCTGTGGACGGCGAGGCTAATGCAATGCTTGTAAAGTTCCTTGCGGGTGAGTTCGGTATAAAAAAGAGTGATGTTGTAATAATGAAGGGTGCATCGTCGCGGCGCAAACTTATCAAGCTCAAAGGAGTGATACTTTGATCAGAAGCATGACCGGCTACGGTTCCGCGGAAAAAGAGGGCTTCAAGGTAGAGGTGCGTTCGCTCAATCATAAGTACAACGATATTTCGGTCAGAATGCCGTCGTTTCTCATGGAGCATGAGATTGCCGTGAGAAAATCAGTACGGACGGCCTTCGAACGCGGAAAGGTTGATGTGGCTATAACCTTGACGGATAAAAGACAGAAGAAGGTTAAGGTCAATACTGAGCTGGCTACCGAAATGTTCAAGGCTTTCGAGTTGATCCAAAAAGAGTTGCATCTGTCAGGCTCATTGGATATCAGTTTTTTCGCCGGGTTCAGGGAGCTGCTTTTGACCGAGGAGTCAGAAAGCAATGCTGAAGCGCTGTTCGATGCGCTGAAAGAGGCGATATCGAAGGTCGAGGAGATGAGAAAAACCGAAGGAGCTGCGCTCGAAAAGGAACTCCGGTATCGCCTCGATATAGTTAAGCAAAAGCGGGATAGCATTGCGGAGTTGACCAAAGATGTCGTCGTTTCTTACAAGGATAAGCTATCAAAGAAGATCGCCGACTTGCTTCAGGGCCCACCCGATGAAATCAGACTGGCCCAGGAAATTGCTTTTATCGCTCAAAAGGCGGACATCTCGGAGGAGCTTGCCCGCCTTGCCAGCCATATCAAACAGTTCGGCACTTTCTTGTCTGCGGATAATCCTGTGGGCAGGAGGCTTGATTTCCTTTGTCAGGAGATGAATCGAGAGGTCAATACCATAGCATCGAAGGTGGACGATGTGGAAATCATCAGTCTTGCGATCGACATCAAGTCCGAACTTGAAAAGCTCAGGGAACAGGTCCAGAATATTCAGTAGCAGGAGATTTTCGAAATGGTGATAAATCAGGAACTATGCTCGTAAATATAGGATTTGGAAATATGGTTTCGTCTCATCGCGTCGTCGCAGTTGTGGCCCCGGGCTCACTGCCGATCAAGAAACTTCGTGAGGAGGCCAAATCGCGAGGGAAACTTGTAGACGCGACTGAAGGGAGAAAGACGCGGTCTATTATTGTGACAGACAGCGATCATATTGTCCTTTCGGCGCTTGCGGTCGAGACGGTTGCGCAGAGAGTGTCCAACCCTCTTGGCGGGGCAGGAGAGAGTGTAAATGAAGAGAAGGAAAGGTAGCCTGTTTGTCGTATCGGCGCCCTCCGGTGCCGGCAAGACAACCCTTTGCCGCAGGGCCGGCGAAGTGCTGGATGGCCTGAAGCATTCGGTTTCATACACCACCAGGGCGCCGCGGCCCGGCGAGATCCAGGACGTGCATTACACGTTTGTGGATCAGGACGAATTCAGGGGAATGATAGCCGATGGGGAATTCATCGAGTGGGCCGAGGTGCACGGCAATTTCTATGGCACTTCAAGGAAGCGGATCGAAGATATTATCGGCAAAGCTGATGATGTTATACTTGATATAGATGTGCAGGGTGCGCGCCAGCTCAGGGAGCATTATCCCGAAAGCGTTCTTATTTTCATCCTGCCGCCCTCGATGCCGGTGCTTGAACAGAGGCTCTGTAACCGAATGAGCGATTCGCAGGAGGTTATCGAAAAGCGCCTCCGAAAGGCCCGGGAGGAGATCAGCGAGTATAAAGACTACGATTATGTTATAGTAAATGACCAGTTTGACGAGGCATTTTCTGCCTTTTCATCGATAATTGAGGCCGAGCGAACCAAGGTCGACAAGATCGATCATGAATGGATCAGGAAACACTTTCTGAAGGAGGAATAAAATGGACATAATAACGCTTCCGATCGAATACGATAAAAAGAAGATAGAGAGCAAGTACCGTCTGGCAGTAATAGCCTCGCAGAGGGCAAGAGAGCTTGCCTTTGGCGCCGAACCGCGAATCCCGAAGAAGGTGAAGAGGATAAGTACCTTATCGCTGCTGGAGACGATCGGCGGAGAGATCAAGTTCCTTATGGGCGAGGATGCTGCCGTAGCGCGCGAAAGGGCTGATAAGATCGACTTCAGGAAACTGATCGAGGACAAGAGAAAATCCATCACGGACATTTCTGAACTGGAAAAGGACCTTAAAACCTATCTGCACGAAAGAGAGACTACCGAAAGGGTCCTGGAAGAATTGTTCAGCGAAAACGACGAGAATTACGAGTCATAGCAGGACGTCCATGATGACGGCGGATGCGCTCCACGCGAAAAGCGGTACCGCATGAACGGCAACTCGATACTTGTAGGCGTGACAGGCAGTGTGGCTGCTTACAAGGCTCTGGATCTTGTCAAACGGCTTAAGAGCGAAGGTGCGTCCGTAAGCGTGATCATGACGGCCTCGGCGCAGCGGTTTATTACCCCCCTTTCGATGCAGATAGCTTCTCAAAATACGGTCTACACCGATATGTTCGAACATCCGCTTTCACACATCGGCCTGCCTGCCGGCGCAGATCTTTTTGTCGTTGCTCCTGCATCGGCTAATATTCTTGGCAAGTATGCAAACGCAATCGCGGACGATATGCTCAGCACGACGCTGCTCGCCTATGGCGGCAACGTCATATTGGCTCCAGCTATGAACTGGCGGATGTACTCGAACCCGATCCTTCAAAAGCAGCTCGATTATCTTATATCTCTCGGCGTAAGGACAGTCGGTCCAGAAAAGGGAAGTCTTGCCTGTGGCGAAGAAGGGATAGGCAGGATGGCAGATCTTGAGGCGATTATGCAAACTATACATGGTGCCTTGACGCCGTCCGACCTGAAAGGTGAAAATGTGCTTGTCACGGCCGGACCGACGAGGGAGCCCCTTGATCCGGTGAGATTTCTTTCAAACAGGTCCTCCGGAAAAATGGGATATGCTATTGCAAGAAACGCGGCTCGGCGCGGTGCAGATGTTACACTTGTGAGCGGGCCGGTTGCGCTTAATGCGCCATTCGGCGTTCGTCTTCTTTCGGTTGAGACTGCCGCTGAGATGAAAAAGGTTGTTTCGGATCATGTCCGAGAGGCGTCCGTATTGGTGATGTGCGCGGCTGTAGCTGATTTTGCACCCGAAAAAGTGGAAAAGACCAAGATCGAAAAGACTGACAGCATTACTCTGAAATTAAGGAAGAATCCTGATATCCTGTCGTCGGTTGCATCACTCGACAGAAGGCCGTTCGTAGTCGGATTTGCTGCCGAGACCGGCAGTAACATTGATCGTGCCAGAAAGAAGATGAATGACAAGAAGGCCGACATGATCGTGTTCAACGATGTTTCAAAAGAAGGTGCCGGCTTCGATTCGGATACAAATGAGGTTGTTATCCTTGATAGAAAGGGCGAAAAGGCGCTGCCGATGATGGGGAAGGACGCAGTTGCCGCGGCGATATTCGACCGCATCGCTGAACTGAGGAAAATATGAATGCCGATTTTTTCATCGAAAGATTAAGGGAAAGGGTCCGCAAGGCGCCGGGATCGCGGCTTTTTCTGTCGCTTGCCGAAGAACTAAAGAAAAGGGATTCACATGAAGAAGCCATTTCGGTGCTCAAGTCGGGCATCGAGCAGTCGCCTTCGTTTGTCGCGGCCAAACTGACCCTCGGGCGTTGGCTGCTCAAGGAAGAGAAGCTGGAAGAGGCGAAGAAGGCTTTCTTTTCGATAATTGAACTTTCGCCGTCGGACAGATTCGCAGCCCTCTACCTTAATGAGATCGAAGACAAGCTGGCATCGGGTCAGGACGATGTCAGGCGCAGGACTATATATCGGCTGAATCAATTCAGGGAAGCTATCCATAGTAGATTCGACGCGGCACCTCTGGACGACGCGCAGGCGAGAGAAAGCTGATCAGGCAGGGCGGTCCCGGTGAGCGAATTCATCGACAGGATAGAAGGCCTGAGGGCTGTTATGAGGGCGAAGAAAGTGGATGCAATGTTGGTCCTCAATCTCCGCAATGTCAGATATCTAACCGGCTTTACAGGTTCTTCCGCGTTTGTCTTTGTCACCAGAGACCGATCTTTTTTCTATACCGATTTCCGGTATAAAGAACAGGCGGAGGCCGAAGTCAAATGTTGTGAGCTAGGTCTGGAAAAGGGGAAAAGAGCCAGGCTGATCGGTGATCTCATTAAGAAACTCGGGCCAAAGAACCTGGGTTTCGAGTCAAGTATCTCCTTTGATTTCTATCAGTCGATGCATAAATTGCCGCTGACTCTACTTCCGCTGGAAGGGGCAGTCGAAAAGCTGCGGCTTGTTAAAGATTCCCGTGAGCTGAAAAATATTGAAGAGGCGACCAGGCGGGCCGAAGAGGCCTTTATCGCAATCAAGCCGCGCATCAAGCCCGGCGTGACGGAACGCTCTATTGCGCTCAGGCTTGAAGAGGAGCTGAAGAAAAGGGGCTGCAGGCGTATACCTTTTGATATAATAGTCGCTTCCGGCAGGCACTCTTCGATGCCCCATGCCGGACAGACGGACAAGAAGATCGAGAAGGGAGATTTTGTTATAATTGACTGGGGCGGCGAAGCCGGTGGTTATTACTCCGACATGACCAGGACTCTTCTGATGGCGGGTCCGGATGTTGAGCGCAAAAAACAGATTTACGATATTGTCGATCGTGCAAGGAAAAGAGCGATTGCTGCTGTCCGGGAAGGCAGGAAATCATCTGAAATAGATGCTGCAGCCAGACAATATATCAAGGATGCCGGCTATGGCGACTATTTCGGCCACGGCACAGGCCACGGCATAGGGCTTGATGTCCATGAGGCCCCGCGTATTTCGTGGGCCGGGCGCGAAACGCTTCTTAGCGGGATGGTTTTCAGTATTGAGCCGGGAATATATCTGCCTGGCCTCGGAGGCGTGCGCATAGAGGACCTTGTCCTTGTTGAAGGCGGCAAAGGCAGGACATTGACGAAGCTTGACAGAAGACTTGAAATAATAGACAGGTGATATTTTGACAGGGAGGGAGAATTGATCAGCACTGCAGACTTCAGAAAGGGAGCAAAATTAGAATATAAAGGCGAGCCGTGTGAGATAGTGGATTTCCAGCATGTGAAGATGGGCAGAGGAGGCGCTGTTGTCAGAACCAAACTCAGAAGCCTGAAGACCGGCAATGTGCTTGAAGACACCTTCAGGTCGGGCGAAAAGTTCGATACGCCTCAGCTTGAAGAGAAGCAAATGCAATATCTTTATGAGCAAGATGAGCTGCATTATTTTATGGACACCGAGACATTCGAGCAGATCCCGCTTACGGTAGCGCAGCTGGGCGACACCATGAAATTCATAAAGGAAAACATGGTTGTATCCATCCTGTACTACAAGGACCAGCCAATGAGCGTAGAACCCCCGATGTTCGTTGAACTTGCTGTGGTAGACACGGAGCCGGCATTCAGGGGAGACACTGCGTCGGGCAGCAACAAACCTGCCAAACTTGAAACGGGCGCCGTTGTAAAGGTCCCCTTTCATATCATGATAGGCGATGTCCTTAAAATAGACACCAGGACCTGCGAATATATAGAGAAGGTGAAGTAGCAGTATTACGGGATTATCAGCGCTTCAAAACGCAGCTGATTGCGGGCAAGCCAACCGGAGGGACCAGATGGAACACGAAGACTTGAAGGAACTGATAGAACTGCTGAAAGACACCGACGTTACTGAGCTCCAGGTCGAGAAGGACGGAGTAAAGATAAAGATAAAAAGGGAGAAGTTCTTGGGGCATCTCGAAGTACAGCAACCCCTGGTTGTTGAGAGAAAGCCGGCTGTTGCAGAGCCTGCGGTTGTTGAAGAAAAAGGGAGCCTCTTGACCGTATCGTCGCCGATAGTCGGAACATTTTATAGAGCGCCCTCTCCGGATGCAGCCGCTTTCGTGGACGTAGGCATGAAGGTTAAGAAGGGCCAGGTGCTTTGCGTGATAGAAGCCATGAAACTGATGAACGAGATTGAAAGCGAAGTGGATGGAGTCATCGCCAGCATACTTGTAGACAACAGCCACCCCGTCGAATACGGCGAGCCGCTCTTCCTCATAGATACCGCGGTGTAGTCATGGCCCTTTTCAAGAAGATACTTATTGCAAACAGGGGGGAGATCGCGGTCAGGATCATCAGGGCCTGCAAGGATCTCGGCATAAAAACAGTTGCGGTATTTTCCGACATCGAAAGGGAAGCGCTGCATGTAAAATATGCCGACGAGGCGGTTTGCATCGGACCGGCTAATGCGGCGCAAAGTTATCTTAACATCCCTGCGATCCTGAGCGCTGCAGACGTCACCGATTCCGAGGCGATCCATCCGGGATACGGGTTTCTTTCTGAAAATCCGCATTTTGCCGAAGCATGCGCAACGTCAGGAATCACATTTATAGGGCCGACATCAGATAACATCAGGATCGGAGGAGACAAGGCCAAAGCTCGTCAGGTAATGAAGCGAAGAGGCATACCCGTTGTTCCCGGCAGCGATGGCCCACTTCTTTCCGAGGATGCTGCGGTCAAGACTGTAAAGAAGATCGGCCTGCCCGTGCTGTTCAAGGCTTCAGCCGGCGGCGGGGGAAGGGGCATGAGGGTCGTCCGGGATGAGCAGGAACTGGCGCAGGCCTTTATGATGGCCCAGAGAGAGGCCTTGGCGGCCTTTGGCAATGGCGAGTTATATGTAGAAAAATACCTGCCGTCGATACGGCATGTCGAAGTCCAGATTATCGCTGACTCCAAGGGGGATGTAATCCATCTTGGAGAACGGGACTGCTCTGTCCAAAGAAGGCATCAGAAACTGATAGAAGAATCACCGTCTCCGATATCGACTGAAAAATTCAGAAAACGAATCGGCGAATTGGCAGTCAGGGCGGCGAAGGCCATGAAATATAGAAACGTAGGCACCATAGAGTTTATTGTAGACCAGGAGCAGAACATCTATTTCATGGAGGTAAATACCAGGGTCCAGGTGGAGCATCCTGTTACCGAGGAGTTGACTGATGTCGACATCGTAAAAGAGCAGATCAAGATCGCTGCCGGCATGCCGCTGATTTATAAACAGGGTCAAATCAAGCCAATCGGCCATGCCATTGAGTGCAGGATAAATGCTGAAGATCCCGACAAATTTATCCCGTCACCCGGGAGGATCACGTTTTTCCTGCCTCCGGGCGGTCCTGGAATAAGGGTGGACAGCGCGGCATATACCGGTTGGGTAGTACCGCCGCATTACGATTCCTTGATAGCCAAACTTATCGCCTATGGCAAAACCAGGGATGAAGCCATATCCCGAATGAAGAGGGCCCTCGACGAATTCAGGATCGATGGAATAAAGACCACTATCCCGTTTCATAAGAAGATTTTCAGCCATCCCGATTTTATAAAAGGGCACTTCAACACTGACTTTCTTGAAAAAATTTCGATGGCGAAGAACGGCAACGGTCATGGCGCCGCCATTGCAGCAGGAGATGCTGAAAAGGCTTAGTCCGATTTGCTTTATAACCCCCGACGCCGCTTATGACGGACTGTTGGAGAATACTGTGCGTGCAGCTCTCGAAGCCGGTATCAGGTGGGTGCAATACAGGAGAAAAGGCGTTTCCCGCAGACAACTGTTTCATGATGCCGGCAGACTTCGTGATCTGACCGCCAGGTTCGACGCCATGTTCATAGTCAACGATTATGTCGATATTGCTCTTGTCGTTGACGCTGACGGCGTTCATATCGGCCAGGACGACCTTCCGCTCACGGAGACGCGCAGGATCATGGGAAATAAAATCATCGGTGTTTCTGCGCACACCTTGACAGAGGCTGTTGAAGCCGACAGCGGCAGAGCTGATTATATAGGATTTGGTCCTATCTTCCATACCTCAACAAAAGATGCCGGAGCGCCGAAGGGACCCGGTTCCATCACTGCAATCTTGCACGCTGTTTCAGCCCCGGTGATTGCCATAGGGGGAATAACGGGGGACAATGTCGCCGAAGTCTTTAAATCGGGTTGCCGCGCCGTGGCAGTATCGTCAGGAATATTTCGGGGCGAAATCACAAAAAATGTAAAGAATTTGCTGTATAATACGAATAATTATTAAGGTGCTACTCAGTGTTGTCGAAATTGACAATCACTTGTTAACAGTGATATATTGTTGTTATAAAAAGAAAAGCGTGTAATTGAGTGATTGATCTTTGCAACGTAAGGAAGGCACATTATTTCAGACAGCAAAAAAATTCCCAATAATGAGGAGAGGGAAGATGGCAAAAGAGAAGATCGTCGTCATTGATGACAGCCCCATTGTCAGGAAACTCGCCGAGTTAGCCCTCGAAGAAGAGGGTTACAAGGTATATACCGCGGAAGACGGAGAAGAAGGGCTGCGAATTTCGGAAGAGGTTAGGCCTTCGGTCATCCTTGTCGACTTTATAATGCCTCGTATCAGCGGATATCAGTTCTGCAAATCCGCGCGCGAAAATGAACTGCTGAAAGATATACCGATTATTCTTATCACCGGCAAGGGTGAGGATGTCGGCAAGAAGTTCGAAGAAAAATTCGGGGTTGTCGACTATTTTATCAAACCCTTCAAATCGGAAATGCTAGTAGAGAAGGTCAATTCGATAGTTAATGCCCAGAGAGGCTCGGCTGAAGCCCCTGAGGCTGCAGCTGCTGAAGAGGGTTCCGTGCCTGCTATCGAAGCGCCTGTTTTTTCATTTGATGAGATGGCGACAGGCGAGGCAGCCGGAATAGCAGAAACTGTCGCTGCAGGTCTGCCCGAAGAAGTAGCTGAGCCGGTTCTGTCACTGGCCGAAGAAGAAAACCCCATCGTTGCCGGTATTGAGGAGCCGCTGGGTGCTGAGGCGGTTGAGGAAGTGCCGGAATTTTCCTTCGAACCGCTGGAAATCAAGGAAGCGCCGGAGCTTGAAAGCCATACCCTGGCTGAGCCTGACCTTGGTTCGAATGAGTTCGACTTCAATCTTGAAGGACTGACCCCGCAAGACATTGAACTGGTAGAAGAGCCGGTGGTTACCCCGCATAAACCTGAGATCCCTGATGTCTATGACTTCGACGCCATCCATCAGTTCCAGCCGGCTGCAGCAGTTGAAGAGATTAGTTCACATACGCCTGCGCCGTTAGCCGGCTATCAGGGAGCCGTAGGAGAGGACGAGATCGAAAGGGTTGTGAGAAGATATTTTACAACCGAACTGCCGGCGCTGATAGAAAACAGCATGACGGATATCCTGAAGCAGCACGGGGTAATCAAGCCCCCTACGATAGCCGTTTCAGGGAACCTCGAAAGTGTTTGCGCGTGCGAAGTGCTGAGATTTATATCGAAGCAGCACCTGACCGGTAAATTTTTCGTATTTTCCATGAGCGGCAGCGCTGAAGTTTATTTTGACAAAGGCATTATTGTTTATGCGCTTACCAGCAAGAAGGGCAAAGCTCTGCTGGCTGTCCGTCCGGTGTCCATGGTTGAGTCCGAATCCGGCATTCATGAAGGCATATTGGATACACTTTCGTTAATCAACGATCTTAATAAAGGGAGTTTCTTTTTCGAAAAGATCGCCTTACCTGCTCAGCTTGAAGGCATTCATCAAAGCAAGAGCGTTGAGGCACTGCTCCTTGAAAGCCTGAGAAGGCGTGCAGGCGCACCAGGTAACACTGAAGCACGTACGAGCGGTATTTATTTCAAGGAAATAAGCGATATCTCAGCGAACGATTGCGGGCTGGACGATGAGGAGGAGCGGACTTTCGGGGTTGTTGACGGAAAGAGCAATGCCTCCATGATATCGTCGCGATCGGGGATCGAGTTGTCTCGTACGCTGAATATATTGGACAGGCTGATTAAAGTCGGTGTCTTGAGATATCAAGGAGGGTTTTAATGGCGAAGATTTTGATAGCCGAAGATAGCGCTACTGACCTGAAGTTTATTGAATCGATACTTTCCGATAAAGGGCATCAGCTTAGCATTGCTATGGACGGCGAGGAAGCTGAAAAGATCATCAAGAGCCAGCCGTTTGATGTGATCATTCTCGATGTTGTCATGCCTAAGAAGAATGGTTACCAGATCTGCCGCTGGATAAAGAGGGATGCGAAACTGAAAACCACACCCGTAATTATGGTGACTTCAAAAAATCAGGAGGCGGACAAGCTCTGGGGCAAGCAGCAAGGCGCGGATATTTATCTGACCAAACCTTATGAACCGAATGAACTGCTTTTTGCAGTCAATAAATTTCTGAACCGATGAAAAAAGAAGACATGCACGACGGTGTAAAGGGCGAAAAAACGTATTGCGTCTTTGGCGTTGGGGAAAGAGAGTTCCTGCTTCTGGCGGAGGATGTCAGAGAGGTTGTCGACATAGCCAGGATTTTCCCTATCCCGGGGGCGCCTGATTATGTTTACGGAGCTCTGCCTCTCAGGGGCAAGATCATACCCGCCGTAGACCTGTCCAAGATTTACCCGATCGAAAAGCCGTCTTACGCCGCCCCGAAGCTGCTGATAATTGATGTCGAGAATGAAAACATCGGGTTCCTTTCGGAGACAGCCCCTTTCTTCGTGACTTTTGACGACGACATAGTGGTTGACGATCTGATCGACATCAAGAATTTCTTTGAGACGTACCGTATCAAGACTATGGGTTATGGGAAAAACTGACCGATCCGAGCTTCTGGAGTACTTTCTTGCCGAGGCTGAAGACTACCTGAACATACTTAGCCGCGGCATCCCCGAACTCTCTACTGCTTCCGACAGGGGTGCCCTTCTTGAGGAGCTTTTCAGGGCGGCGCATACGCTGAAGGGCGCTGCTGCCATTGTCAAACTCACCGTTACAAGTCAACTTGCTCATTCCATGGAGGATATCCTCGAGACCTTCAAGAACAGCCAGCTGAAGGTCGAAAGAGATGTCATCGACCTGCTGATTTCTATGCTTGATGCGATTGCAGCCATTGTGCGTGATATTTCTGCAGGCAAAAGAGAAACCGAGGGCGTTGAGAAAAAATTTACACAGCAGGTCGCTGAGGTGCTGGCGCGAGCGGCGGGGCCTGAAACGGTCGACGAATTTGAACTGGCTGAGGCTGAACCCGCAGAAAAGGCACTGCTTGCCTCTCCGGAAAGCGCAGTGCCGGTTGAGGAGACAGCTGTGCAGGCGGCAGCCGCTGAACAGCCTGTTTCGGTTCCGGCGCCCTCCATCCCTGAGATTGTGCCGGAGCGAAAAGAGGCCAGGCCCGTTGAGAAGGCAGAAGAGCTTCCGGGCAGAAGGAAGGATGATGTAGAGTATTTCTTCGGCAACTTCGTGAGAATAGACCTCAGAAAAATTGAGGACATGTTTAACCTCATCAGCGAAGTAACCATTATGAAGAACGCCATGATGAAGAAAACAAAGGGGGCCGGAGAAATTTCGGAAGCGGTCCTTTTTGCCGGCAAGAAGCTGCTGGAAGAGGTGAATACCTTTTCGGAGCGTCATGCGTACACAATTACTGAGAACGTGAAATATGTGGACCCGCTCTTCTCTGAATTCGGCGACCTCGAGTTCGACCGCTATGATGAGCAGAACCTCTTCTCCAGAAAACTTCAGGAAATGACTGAGGACATCACCGAAGCTCTTAAAGAGCTTATGCAGTTCTACGGCGATTTCCAGGAGGATATTAAGTCCCTCGATAAGACCGTGCGCTTCCTTAGATCAGACCTGTCTGAGTCAAGAATGATCGACATTGGCAGGTTGTTCCAAAGATTTGTCAGGCCGATCAAGGATCTGGCAAGGGAACACGACAAGCGGATAGATTTCCAGATTGCAGGACAGAGCACGAAGATCGATCGTGTTATCTTTGAAAATCTCTTCGACCCGCTTATGCATATGATCAGAAATTGTGTGAGCCACGGCATTGAAAGGGGCGATGAGCGTATCAAGAGCGGCAAGCGAAAGGACGGATTGATTTCCCTCTCAGCGCGGCGCGAAGGTATCAACATAATTATTGAAATAAAGGATGATGGCGCAGGTATTGATCCGAACAGGGTTTTCGAGGCGGCCGTAAAACAGGGCCTTATTAATTCGGACTCGAAACTCTCCAGGGAAGAGATTCTTGCGCTGATATTCCTGCCCGGTTTTTCTACTGCAGGTGGCACTGATATGACTTCCGGCAGAGGCGTCGGGATGAACGCAGTCCGCCGGCAGATCTCAAACATAAACGGCACGCTTGAAATGAGCACGGACGTGGGCAAGGGAACAGCATTTCGTATCAAGGTTCCGTCTTCGCTGGCAGTCAATAATGTCATCGTGTTCATATACGGTGAAATAGAATTTGTCATGCCGACCAGCCTTATAGAAGAGGTAGTACAGTACGAGCCGGTTGAAACTCAGCCAGACGATTCCGGCAGAACTGCTTTCCTGGTCAATTACCGGGGCACCCCGATCCAGGCAAAGAGGTTGTCGGATATATTTTATATTTCCGGTAACGGACAGGCTGACAAAAGGGACAACTTTGTTATTGTCTGCAGCATTTCCAATAGAAAAGTTGGACTCGTGGTGGACAACGTTCTGTTTCAGGAAGAGGCGATTATCAAGCCTGTCAACAAGTTCCTTGAAGGCCTGACGATATACTCCGGGGTTACCATATCAGGAGAAGGCAAGGTCCGGCTGGTTCTCAATCCCCTGAAGGTTTTCGAGGAGGAGACGCGGGCTTTCATGATTACGCCGCCTGAGGTAGACAACTTTGAGGGTAGGCGTGTTCTCGTTGTTGATGATTCTTTAAGCGTCAGAAAGTACCTGAGTTCCTTCCTGACGGTCAGGAACCTGAAGGTGCTTGCCGCGGCTAATGGCGGAGAAGCATTAAAGGTGCTTGAAGAAAACGAGGTTGATCTGATCATCACCGACCTTGAAATGCCGATCATGCACGGATATGAGCTTGTGAGCCGCTTGCGGGCTTCCCGTCGATGGAACAGCGTCCCGATAATTGTCCTGACCTCTCGCAGCACAGAGAAGCATAAAGAAAAGGCGTTGGAACTGGGCGCAGATGAATATCTTGTAAAGCCGTTCGACGAAAACAATCTCATGAACTGTCTCAGAAAATTTTCTCTGTTGCCTGCCTGACGGATATTCAGCGATAAATCAATAAACAAAAAAGGGCCGGCTGGTTTTCAGCCGGCCCTTTTTTGTTTATGACGATCAGAATTTGAAACGTTCTGTTGAAGACAGCAGTGTGGTGGAAGAATTGGAGAGCGCGGTCGAAATCTCGGTAAGGTCATGAACTATGTTCAAAACATCCTGCGATATGCGCTGGACCTCTTCCATTGAGAGTGAGACTTTCGTCGTAATGCCCTTCTGTTCGTTGGTAGCTGAGTCGATCTCTGTTGTGATAGAGCCGATATTCTTGATGATGGTTTCGATCTGGCCGAAGATGGTGCCGGTATCGCTGGCCATATTGGTCTCCATCTCGACATAGTTTGTTTCTTCTTCGAGATGCTTTGTTACGGTAGCTGCTTCCGTTTGGATCGCGCCGATGATGTCGCTGATCTGTTTCGTCGACTTGGAAGACCTTTCAGCAAGACCTCTGATCTCGTCAGCGATGATGACAAATCCTTTTCCCTGCTCCCCGGCCCGTGCCGCTTCTATTGACGCATTGAGAGCCAGGAGATTCGTTCTGTTGGCAATTTCAGATATCAACTGGGATATTATGCCGATCTCCATAAGTTTCTCGGCCAGCAATTTCATCCTCTTGTTGATGGCCTGGACCGTCACTCTGATGAGTTGCATTCCGTTGATGGAGTCGGATACTATCTTGCCTCCCCTGTTGATAGCGGTGAAGGCATCTCCGGATATCTGCTGAGCGACTTTTGTCTTCTCGGCGATCTGTCCAGCAGAATCTGCCGAGGCCTTGACCGCTTCAGAGGCCGTCTTGACTTCAGATTTCTGCATATCTGCGCCCATCTCCAGCTTTGATATGATGTCGGCCAGCGAACGGCTGCTGTTATTGGCATCTTCCGCAGATTGCTTAACGTCCTTGATATGGACGGCAAGGCCCTCAACCATGAGGTTGAAAGCATCAGCCAGCGATCCGAAAATGTCAGGTGTCACTTCCGCCTGCTGCGACAAATCTCCTTCCGAGGCGGCGCTCAATATGTTGAGGAACCTGATGATGTCGTCCTGCATCTTCTTCCGCTCTTCTTCCGTCTGGATCAGGACGGTCAATTTATCCATGGTTTCGTTAAAGGTTTCACTGATATCGTAGAATTCATCCCGCGAATCGATCTTGATCCTTTCGGTGTAATTACCTTTCTTGACGCTATTGATAACGGTTTCTATAGATGAAAGAGGTTTGACTATGACGGCACGCACCCAAACCAGGTTGAGAAGAATCAGGAGAACCATGCCGACGCCGGTGGCTATCAATACAACATTTCTTACAACCGCTATTTGTGCCTTTACGTCATCAACGTAAATACCGCTTCCTATCATCCATCCCCAGGGCTGATAAAGCTTTACAAAGGATATTTTAGGTACAGGTTTCGTTTCACCCGGTTTCGGCCATTCATAATCAACGAAGCCGCCGCCCTTTTCCTTGCATACATTGACCATTTCAACAAACAGTTTCTTGCCGTTGGGGTCTTTGTAGTCGCTCAGGTCCTTGCCGTCCAACTGGGGCTGAGTCGGATGCATGATCATCACCGGTTGCATATTGTTTATCCAGAAATATTCCTCTTTTTTGTAACGGAGTTCCTTGATGCTAGCGATAGCGCGTCTTTGGGCCTCCTCCACGCTGAACTCACCCTTTTTTGCACGCGCGTCATAGTCAGCCATCAGATTATAGGTCACATCGACAACGCTCTGGGTCTGGATTCGCTTTTCATCCATAATTTTTGAGGACATCAGAGGCAGGAAATAAAGGCTGATTCCGAGTATTA
The DNA here is from genome assembly GCA_035319185.1 of Dissulfurispiraceae bacterium. Classification (GTDB taxonomy): domain Bacteria; phylum Nitrospirota; class Thermodesulfovibrionia; order Thermodesulfovibrionales; family Dissulfurispiraceae; genus Fen-1308. Next base: position 21,803 of record DATHDF010000026.1, read on the forward strand.
GCACAAGGATGGTAAAGAGAGACATGCTTATGATCTTGGTAGAAATCTTCCAATTCCTGTACTTTAATAACGACATAAGGCCCCCTCTTTAATAAGCTGATATTTTATGTCTTTAGGGTATGCAAGCATATTCTTTAATATCTTTCCCCTCGCCACACGAGTATGGAGGAACAGTAAATTCAAATCAATCAAAGACATCCTACAATAATATGCTATATTTGTCAACGGATGAATATAAATAAAAAGCAGTATTATCAGTCCTCGAAGGAGACGCGCAACACTTCTTCGACGGTTGTGACACCCTCGATCACTTTTTTTGCGCCGCTCTTGCGAAGGGTGGCCATGCCCAAATTCATGGATTCACGCTTAATATCAAGGGCAGATGCGCCCTGGAGGATAAGTTCTTTAAGCTCGTCTTTGACAGGCATTACTTCGTAAAGGGCTATTCTGCCGCGATATCCCGTATTGTTGCAATGGGAACAGCCTGCCCCGTGATAGCACGTAAATTTGCCGATTTCGTCAGCCGGGAATCCGATCTTGAAAAGGGTAGCATCGCTTACCTTGTGTTCTTCCTTGCACTCGGGGCAGATCTTGCGGGCAAGCCGCTGCGCCACTATCAGGATCACGGAAGACGAAACGAGGAATGGCTCTATACCCATGTTTACGAGCCTTGTTATGGTGCTCGGAGCATCGTTTGTATGGAGCGTGCTCAGGACAAGATGGCCGGTAAGTGCCGCCTTTACCGCTATCTCCGCGGTCTCGAAGTCCCTTATTTCGCCGACCATTATTATGTCGGGATCCTGTCTGAGGAATGACCTGAGCGAAGCTGCAAAAGTCAGCCCGATCTCGTCTTTCATCTGCACCTGATTGATGCCGAAGAAGTTGTATTCCACCGGGTCTTCTGCGGTCATAATGTTGACGCCGGGCTTGTTGATCTTTTGGAGTGCCGAATATAGCGTCGTTGTTTTACCGCTTCCCGTCGGCCCTGTGACCAGTATCATCCCATAAGGTTTTTCTATTGCATCGAGAAAGTCAGTGAGTGGTTTTTCGTCAAATCCAAGCTTCGCCAGATCAAGCTGCAGGCTGGATTTGTCGAGAATCCTGAGCACAACCTTTTCGCCGTAGAGGGTAGGCAAAGTGGAGACGCGGAAATCGACCTCTTTTTTCTTGCCGAATTTGAGCTTGATTCTTCCATCCTGAGGCAGTCTTCTCTCCGAAATGTCGAGGTGCGCCATGATCTTCACTCTCGAAATAATTGCATTCTTGATTTTGGTTGGCAGCCTCAGACCGGAATGTAGGACCCCGTCAACCCTATACCGCACACGCAGCATTTCTTCTGATGGTTCTATATGTATATCGCTTGCCCTGGATCTAAGGGCATTGAACAAGACGTTGTTGACGAGCTTGATGATGGGAGCATCGACATCGATCTTGCCCATGACATCATCTTCTTCTTCAATGACGGTAATTTCATCGAGAGCGCTTCCGATAACTTTTGACAGGTCTTCTTCAATGAAAGACTTCTCTTCGACGAGCTCCTTGTCTTCTTCGAGCCTATCGTCCGTGATGTAATTCATCTCCTGAATAAAGGCCCTGTCTTCTGCAGCATTCTTTTCTTCTTCGGTTGTTGCCTGGGAAAGCGCCGTCTGCCCCCCGTTGTGCCCCGGGGCCTGTCGCGGTATGGGTGTCCGTTTAGTTGTGTCGATCTTGTCTTTAGAGGAATATTGCGACTCTATGGCGTTCATTATGGCCGATTCGGAAGCAACATACAGTCGCAGCTTCATGCCTGTGAGGAAACGGATGTGATCGATCGCGAAATTATTGGAAGGATCTGCCACCGCCACTTTCAGTTCGCCTGCCGCGTAAGAAAGCGGGATTAGCTGGCATTTTTTCGCAGTCTCGTAAGGAACAAGCTTTAGCGCAGTTTTGTCTATAGTTGTTGCTGCTACATTGACCGGAGGGACCCCGTACTGCTTGCTCAGGATCATGGTCAGGCTTTCTTCGCTGATAAACTTAAGCTTCAGGAGGACAGTGCTTAGTTTCTGACGGTCTCTTTTCTGCACTCCCAGTGCTTCGAGCAGCTGTTCTTCGGTGATCAGCTTGGACTGCAGCAGCAGGTCGCCAAGCGAAGATGCCCCTACAATACCCATAGATTACAATAACTCAATCCCAATATATTGTCAAACATGTATTGTATATCGGCGTATTTTTAAAAACCTTGACAGCAGCAGGCCTGACAGTGAAAATATACTGGGCTGGCAGAGCGGTTTCAGAAGGCAATTAATCATCATATGCGAAGGAGGCGAACATGTTGGGGTCTATGACGTCGCGCGTATTGGTCTTAACCTTTATCGTATTTATTGCCATGGTTGCAGGTTGCCAGAAGAATGAGTCCGTTAAGGTCGGGATCGCAGGTCCTATGACGGGACCCGACGCCAAGATGGGGACCGACTTCAAAAACGGGGCTTCTATAGCCATAGAGGAATGGAATGCAGCAGGCGGCGTGTTTGGAAAGAAGATAGAAGCGTCCATCGAAGATGATCAGGCGGACCCGAAGCAGGCAGTTGCGGTCGCAAACAAGCTTGTAAACGAAGGAGTTATCGGCATTATAGGGCACTTCAATTCAAGCTGTTCCATACCTGCATCGGATGTGTACGAGCGGGCCGGGAAGCCGATGATTACGCCTGCATCCACGAATCCGCAACTGACAGAAAGAGGGTACAAGGGCGTATTCAGGGTCTGCGGTACGGACGATCAGCAGGGAGGAGTCGCTGCCAGGTTTGTCAGGGACAAGCTTGGATTGCGGAAGGTTGCCGTAATACACGATAAGACTACGTATGGGCAGGGATTTGCCGATATATTCAGAGACTCGCTGGGCAAGGGGATAGAGATATCTTATTACGGAGGCATTACAAAGGGCGACAAGGATTTTAAGACGGTTTTGACCTCCATAAAACAGCAGAATCCCGAATTGATCTTCTTCGGCGGGACTTATGCGGACGCGGGGCTGCTGGTGAAGCAGGCGCGGGAAATCGGGATTAACGCCCCTTTTATGAGCGGAGACGGCACGATCGACCAGAAGTTCATTGAGATCGCGGGCGAAAAGGCAGCTGAGGGCACATATCTTACTTTCAGCCCTGACCCGGCTCATATACCGTCGGCCAAGGCGTTTATAGACAAATACAGGAAGAAGTACGGCGAACTCGGCCCGTATTCGATATATGCATATGTGGCTGTTAATGTCCTGCTTGATGCTGCAAAAAGCGCTGGAAATACGGATGGCAAAGCCGTAATAAGCAAGCTCAGGAGCGCGGAATTCCCCACAGCCCTGGGCAGGATAAAGTTCGATGAAAAAGGAGATGTTTCTGTAGCCCCTTATATCGTCTGGATTACCAGAAACGGGAAGTTTGAAGAATTCTGGAAATAGGCCGTATTGACCTGTATCGGGGTCCTGCATTTGACTTTGCATTGCTGAAGAAAGTATAATTTCGTTTCTGGAAATTGTTGATTTGGAGGTTATAATGGGTACTTACACCACGTATAATCCTCACCGTTCGAGGAGAAAGAAGACCCACGGTTTTCTTACCCGGATGAGCACGAGGGGCGGAAGAAGAATATTAAAGAACAGAAGGGCGAAGGGAAGGTCTCGCCTGGCCGGCTAGTCTCTGAACGCAAGTGAAGGGCTTTTTTATAGGGTTTGTCAGGCTATACCGATATCTGATATCGCCAGCGCTGCCCACAAGCTGCAGATTTGTTCCTACATGTTCCGAGTATTCCATCGAGGCTGTACAAAGATATGGGGTCATCAGGGGCGGGCTGCTATCTGTGAAAAGAATCTTGAAGTGTCACCCCTTCCATCCAGGCGGATACGACCCGGTGCGATGAAGAAGGAGGACGAGCTATGGAAAGAAATACGCTGATTGCAGTCATACTATCCGTTTTTGTCCTGATTGGATTTCAGTTCCTGATCAAGGAAACAACGCCTCCGCCACCGCCGCAAACTCAGGTAAATGAAGAGCAGAAGAAACCTGTCGAAGCCGGGCAGCCGGCCCAGGCGCCTGCAGAGCCGGTTAGGGTCGCCAAACCGGCGGCACAAGTGCCGGAAAAGCTCATCACCGTCGAGAACGACGTCTATAAGGTCGTTTTCAGCACCCGTGGAGCAACGATCAAGCGTATCGAGCTGAAACAGTATACGGATAGCAAGGGCGCGCCGATAGTATTGAACGGCAATGATGCGCTACCCGCCATGGCTATCGGGCTTGACGAGGGCTTCCAGTTTGCCGACGCTGACTTTTCTGTTTCAGGCTCCAATATAAAACTCGATTCCTCAAACAGGACCGCCGGTCTTGCATTCGAATACAATGCGCCTGGAATCTCCATTCGCAGGACCTTTACCTTTAATCAAGGGGATTATGCCATCGGACTGAGAGATTACGTAACAGGGCCGGATTCCTATGTTGTGACCCTTGGCATGGATTTCGGTATTTTCGACAAGACTACTGCCGACCATCACGGCCCGGTCATACTTAAGGATGCTGACAGAATAGCTATAAAGCCTCAGGACCTGAAAGTCATGCGGGTTGAGAAGGATGGCATCAAATGGGTTGCGCAGGAAGACAAATATTTTACATCTTTCATTGTCCCTAAGACGCCTGTTGTTGAAGCCCACGCATGGACTAAAGACAACAGCGCCGCCGTGGATTTGCGGATGAAAGCCGGCGATAACTCGTACCTTATTTATGCAGGTCCGAAGGAATATGACATCCTGGAAAAATACCATGCCGGCATGGAGCATGTTATCGACTTCGGCTTTTTCTCCATCATAGCCAGGCCGCTTTTCTGGTTTCTGAAATTTCTCTACGGTCTCTCTCACAATTACGGCATTGCAATTATCCTGCTGACGATTATAACGAGAATTCCGTTTTTCCCTCTTATCAGCAAGGGGCAGAAGTCGATGAAGAAGCTAGCAGAGATACAACCCAAAATGGCAGAGATCAGGGAGAAATTCAAGAACGACCCTCAGCGTATGCAGAAAGAGATGATGGATCTCTACAAGACTCACAAGGTGAGTCCGATGGGCGGCTGCCTGCCAATGCTGTTGCAGATGCCTGTATTTTTTGCTCTGTATTCGATACTTTCGACCGCAATCGAGTTAAGGCATGCACCCTTCATGTTGTGGATCAAGGATCTTGCTGCACCGGACACCTTGTTCGGCCACATACCGGCCCAGGTCCCGCTGCTGGGCGGTTTTGCCCTGGGCCCTCTGCCGCTGCTGATGGGCGCGACCTCCTTCATTCAGCAGAAGATGACGCCTTCGACTGCAGATCCGCAACAGCAGAAGATTATGCTTATAATGCCGGTCATGTTCACATTCATCTTTCTGAATTTCTCATCGGGACTTGTGCTGTATTGGCTCATCAATAATCTTCTGAGCATTGCCCAGCAGTTTTATATCAACAAGAAAAAGGATTAGCCGGCCAGTCCTGTTGCACGGCTATGGTCCTTATTGCGGGTTCGCCATCAGTTTTAAATGAACTTTCCGGACGATACGATAGCCGCAGTATCAACGCCTCCCGGCGAGGGGGGCATAGGCATTGTCAGGCTGAGCGGCAAAGATGCTGTATCGATAGCCGACCGGATATTTGTGTCATCAAAAGACAATAACCTGTTCAGAGTGCGTTCGCACTCGCTCCTTCACGGTTTTATCTGCGATCCGACAACACATGAAAAAATTGATGAAGCGCTCGTGACCGTGATGAGAGCTCCGATGACATACACGCGTGAAAATATTGTCGAGATTAACTGCCACGGCGGAATGCTGCCGCTTGGGCGTGTTTTAAGGGCCTTAATCAGCTGTGGCGCGCGGCCTGCAGAGCCTGGAGAGTTTACGAGGCGTGCATTCCTCAACGGGCGCATGGACCTGTTGCAGGCAGAGGCGGTAATAGATGTCATAAAGGCCAGGACGGATCAGGCTGAAAGGATGGCGATGCAGCAACTGGAGGGCAGGCTTTCAGCGGAGATAATAAATCTGCGAGACGATCTGACCGGGGCCTGTGCGCTAGTCGAAGCATATCTGGATTTCCCTGAGGAAGAGGTGGAGGTACCGGATAGCACGGGTTTCATGCAGTCGCTGACAAAGATTTCGGACCGACTGTCTGAGCTGAGCCGCAGTTTCTATGAAGGACGACTGCTGCGCGAGGGCGCAGCAATGGCAATCGTGGGAAAACCGAATGTCGGCAAGTCGTCACTGCTGAACACCCTTCTGAAAAAAAACAGGGCTATAGTAACCGATCTGCCTGGAACGACCAGGGATATCATAGAGGAAGGACTGAATATAGGCGGCATCCCTGTGCGGATTATGGATACCGCAGGCATAAGAGAGGCCCATGATCTGGCTGAAGCAGAAGGAGTGAAAAGGAGCCTGGCAGCCATCGCTGATGCAGACATCGTGTTAGCGGTATATGATTCGTCGAGTGCGCTTGATTATTCAGATCGGCAGGTCATCGAACGGATGAAGGGAAAAAAGGGAATTATGGTCATAAATAAGTGGGACAAAAACAGCCGGGAGTTCGATACTGAAGATCCTGATTTGAAGAGCTGTCCTTCAGTTAAAATCTCGGCGCTCAGGGGAGAGGGTATAGACCATCTCAGGGAGATTATCATAGCTTCGCTGATCTCGAATAAAGCTGTCGGTGGACAGGATGGCCAGGCGGATTTGCTGATAACTAATGCCAGGCATAAGCAGCTCATTGACGGATCACTGGCATCTTTGACGAAAGCTATGGAAACATTTGAGCGTGACGAACCGCTCGAAGTGACTGCGCTATTCCTGCGTGAAGCGCTGGACAGCCTGGGCGAAATCATAGGGGCCGTTACAACTGAGGATATTCTCAATAAGATATTTGGGGAGTTCTGTATAGGAAAATAGCGCTGTTTCAGGGCGATCTGAATATATTGCATTTTGCCATAATATCGCAAAGTGCGATACGAAGAAAATGTAGTTCTTTAAAAAATATCCTGTAATTTCAGTAATATCTTCTACGGCTCATTTCTTGCTATACGTATATCCTGTATGGCAATACCTATCATTCGCAGACTGCAGACAATTAACCCGTGGCATTTTGTCTGGATCGGCATGCTTTCCGCCGAAATCCTCACTGCTTTGCTGAGCACGACGATCAGCATTATTGGGTGGGGGAGCGTTTCGAATCAGATATTATTTATCGGGGTAATCGACTCTTTTTTTATATCTCTGGTTGTTATCAGCATCATCGCTTATTTTACATCGCAGCTTGGGCGTGTCAATTGGCGTTTGAATAGAGAACTGGTTGAACGCAGGCGTGCCGAAGAGGCAATCGTCAGGCGTGACTCTATCCTGGAAGCATTGAGTTTCATGGCGCAGGGTTTTCTTCAGACCTCGCAATCGGATAGGAACATAATGGCCTGTATCGAGCGGCTTGGCGCTGCCACGGGTGTCGATCGTATTACAATACGTGAGAATTTTGCGGATGATAGCGGCGACCTCTTTGCGAAGATTGAATATGAGTGGGATGCGCCAGGGATAGAGCGCATGTTTGGGAATGTAAATTACAGGACACTTTCCTATGCCGCCATCGGCCTCGACAGGGAAGCATTTGTTCGCAAGGAAGCAATCAGTGGAAATATTGGTGAATTTCCTGAGGATCAGCGCGCGTTCTTTTCAAGAGGCGGTATCAAGTCCCTTCTTATTGTTCCAGTCTTTGTGGGTACCGAATGGTGGGGGTTCATCGGCTTTGCCGATTGCAGGCGGCAGCGGCAATGGACTTCAATGGAAATGGACGTTATGCATGCTGCTGCAGACATTATCGGCGCAGCTATTTACAGAAAGCAAAAGGATGCCGAGCTGCTGAAAGCCCGTGATTGTGCAATGGAGGCGTCACGCGCAAAAAGCCTGTTTCTGGCGAACATGAGCCATGAGATAAGGACCCCGATGAATTCAATAATCGGTTTTACCGAACTTCTTGAAAAGACCCCTGTCAATAAAGCACAGCGAGAGTATCTGCACATCGTTGGAAGCAGCGCCAATACGCTCCTTGAAATCATCAACGATATCCTTGATCTTTCAAAAATAGAGAGCGGAAACCTTAAGATTGACATGGCAGGATTTGATATCTTCAGGGAACTGGAAGATCTCAGCGAGTTTCTGGCCGTCAAGGCGAACGAAAAGGATATTAACCTGATATTCTTTCTCGATCCTGACCTTCCGCAATGCCTGATTGGAGACGCGCTCAGGTTAAAACAGATTTTAACAAACCTTATTTCGAATGCGATCAAGTTTACTCATACCGGCGGCTACGTCTATATCAAGATTGCTCACGAGCCGTCTGAAGAGCGCAGCGGGATGACAAATATCGGCTTTTCAGTCGAGGATAACGGGATCGGGATTTCAAAGGACAAGCAGGAGACTATCCTCGAACCTTTTGTCCAGGCGGACAATATGATCACGAGAGAATACGGGGGCACAGGGCTTGGCTTAACCATTACGAACAATCTTATCAGGATGTTGGGAGGCAACCTGTCTTTGGAAAGCGAGGCTGGAAGGGGCGCACGCTTTTTCTTCACGCTGGCCTTCGAAGTGCCGGAAAGAGAAAAGGATCAGAAAAGATTTACAGCAATGGGGTTAAACATCGCAGCCTGCAGTGAACCGGGAGAAGGCCCTTGTCAGACAGGCGTTGTAGCCGAATATTTTGAACACGCCGGATGTGAAATACACATGATAAATGAAATAGGCGATCTGCTCGATATGGGTGAAATCGACGTCGTGTTTATGAAGATCCCCCCGGTTGACGCGGAGATGATCAAGACTGTCAGGGTTATAACAAATGCGCCGATTATCGCCATTGCGAGGGGATATGATTCGGAGGTTATGGAGGGATCGTTCGATAAGGTCATTTATCAACCATTTTATCCATCCAAATTGATTAGTGCCATTGACGAAGCAACCGGAAGTGGTGCATCTCCTGTTCCACAGGAATACAAAAACACGGTTGAGAAAAAGAAATATAGAGCGAAAGCCCTGATTGTCGAAGACGTTCCCGCAAACCAGCTGCTGATCAAGCTGATACTCGAAGAGTCAGGCATAGAAGTTGACATTGCCTGCAACGGATTTGAGGCTGTCGAAAAGTATAGGGCCTGCGACTATAACGTAGTCTTTATGGATGTCCACATGCCTGTTTGTAACGGGATCGTCGCTACGCAAATGATAAGAGAATATGAGCGAACAACGAACAAGCAGCGCACGCCGATCATCGCGCTCACTGCTGATGCCATCAAAGAAAACAACCAGGCATTGCTCGCTGACGGCATGGATAATTATATAACAAAGCCTATAAACAGAGATGTTCTCGATACAATTCTGGATAAGTATATTGGCGGTACGGTAACACTGTCGGTAAAAGAGGAGCGGACTGCCGAGTCGGACGGGTTCAACATAACAGATGCCATGACTGCGTTGGGCTTGAGCAGGGATATGGCTGTCATGTGCCTCAGGAATTTTCTGTCCTCCACTGACGATGACCTCAAAGAGTTGAGGAAATGTATAGAAGAGAGGGATAGGTCCGCAATACTTGAGACTGTTCACAGAATAAAAGGGACTGCTGCGAATTTGAGGGTCAATGGCATCGCATCTCTATGCGTCGAGATGGAGCTGGTTGCAAGGGGCGCATTTGATTCGCAGGACGCTGAGATGCTGGTAGGGCACTTGAATCACATCAGCCGTTTGCGTGATGACATTCAAAGCACAACGGACTGGTAATATCTCAAGCAAATCCATAAAATATATAATCTAGATGTAATAGCCGGCAACGATTGAAAGTTTTGAGAGCCAGGGCCGCATTAGCAGAACTGTACACCTTGGGCGAGTGGACGACCGGACTTATGAATATACATGCTGAAGATCTGATAATAAAGATTGCCGTCCGAAAAGAGGACGTCAAAGAAGCCTTGATTAACTCACTATCCCAAATGGGGTTCCGCAATATTATACCTATCGAGGATGGCCTTCCGCTTCCTAAGCAGCACCACGTGGAGCAGTGTGACTTGCTGATTGCGGATTTGGATCCGGGCGATTCTATTAGGACCGACGCAGTGCTCATGATGAAGAAAAATAGTTATCCAAAACACCTCCCCGTACTTTTATTGACCAATGGCACTGAAAAAGACAAATATTGGGGCCTTCTGACCAAGGGGCTGGTCGATGATTGTATTGCTTATCCGTTTACGGCTGCAGCCTTAAAGAAAAAGATCTTCAAGTGTGCCCTGGAGTCCTTTGCCGAGAGGCTGCGCGTGTTGGTTGTTGATGATGCGTCCGCCATGCGGGACAGTGTCAAGTTTTCACTTCAGCAGATGGGATTCAAGCATATCGACCTGGAGAATTCCGGAGAGACCGCCCTGAATAAACTGACCATTGAAGGCTTCGACATAGTCATTACGGATCTAAGAATGCCCGGCATGTCCGGAATTGACCTTGTGAGGGAGATGAAGGCTGATGATACCCTAAGGCACATCTCCGTCCTGGTGCTTACGGCTGAAAACGAAAAGGAAAAGGTTCTCGAACTCGTCAAGGCCGGAGTGAGCGGGTATATTATAAAACCCTATACGCAGGAAGCACTGCATGAAAAAATATTGGGCCTAGCCACGTATCTTTTGTAGCCTTGAGTTAGTCCGATGTTTGGAGAAAGGGCACGGCAAGCCGTGCCCTTTCTCGGTGAGATGGATTATTTCTTTTCAGGTGCCGGAGCGGCTTTTTCGGGGGCCTTCTCAGGTGCGGCTTCAGGGGACTTGGCAGGTGCTTTTTCAGGCTCTGCAGGCTCTGTTCCGCCGATCTTTATCTTTGCCAGGTTCTCCTTGTTCACCTCGACCTTGTAATTCTTTTTCAGACCTTCGATAAATTGCTCCAGGCTGTCCTGCTGTTTTTTCGCCATTAGCTGCTGGCTTATTGCGCCTTTGACCTTATCGAAGTCCAGCGCTGTTCCCTTAATGTCGGTCGGGACGATTATGTGAATGCCGTCTTTCAGGGGGATGGGCATGCTGATCTGGTTCTTCTTGAGCCTGAAGGCTACTTTTTCAAGGTCGGGGTTCATTTCACCTTTCTTGAACATGCCGAGGTCTCCGCCGGACTTTGAGGATGTCTTATCGATAGAGACTTCATCCGCCAGCTTGTTGAAGGGTTCCCCTTTTTGCAGACGCTCATAGACCTTCTTTGCGTCGGCATCTGTCTTCACTACTATCTGACTCAGTCTTATCGCGTTCGGCTGGACGAATTCATCCTTGTGGGCATCGTAGTAATCTTTGATATCCTTGTCCGTAACCTGAGGCAGCGCCTTTATCTCTTTTTCAAGCAGGCGGGTTATCAGTGCGTTTTTCTTGGCTTCTTCGAATTTCCTCTGGAACTCTTCATCCTTGTCCAGGCCTCTCTTCTTTGCCTCTGCATAGAGGAGTTCCTTTTTCACCAGTTCATCCACCAGGCGCGAAGTCCCTTCCTGACCCTTGAAGAATTCCCGCGCGAACTCAGGCAGTGCATTTACTTCCTGCTCAACATCTTTTGTCGTAATGACGTTGCCGTCGATTTTGGCTACTACTTCCCCCTGTTTCTTACTGTCGACACCCTGTGAGCAGGAGGCGAGCAGTGCCAGGGAAAGCAGAAGCAAAACATATTTTTTCATTAGTTGTCTCCTTTGCAGATCGTTATCTACAAATCTAACATATTTCGATTGCATTATGCATTACTGACGGGCGGGCTGGTGCAAGTCAGTCACTTGGAGCAAAACTAGTCGTTTGCCTGGGCTTCTGAGTCCCGACAGCCGCGAATACGGCGAACCGCAGCCGCATTATCAACTGACTGCAGCAGCATCCAGGATTTCGCGAACGTTTCTCATGATCTCGTTGATAGACGCAGGCTTGAGTAAATATCTCAAGCGGTTTTTCTCGAAGAAATCGAGTTGTTTCTGGTCATGGCCACCGGAAAAGAAAATGAATTTCTTCCCGATATCCGGCTCTTTTTCCGCTGCGTGCATAAAGAAATCGATGCCGTCCATGACCGGCATATTCAAGTCGCTCAAGATAACATCGAAATATCGCTCGTTCATCTTTTCGAGTGCCGCTTTGCCGTTTTCAGCAACATGGACCTGGCCTTCTTTTTCAAGGAGCATTGAAAGAAACCTGGCGATTGACGGTTCGTTATCAACTACAAGGATATTGGCGGTCCAGACATGCGGCAGTCGCATTATCATTTCGACGTATCTCTGACCATCGGGCATTGCCCTGACAAAGGTTTCCACGCGGTCTATGTGGGCCTGAATCTTTGATGCGACCGTTTGGTATTCTATGCCCTCTTTTTTCAGGAGGTCGATTACATACAGGAAAATGTCGTTCCATTCTGAAAATTCCATGGATACTATATGCTCTATCATGTCGCATCCGGCGATTTCTCCTGAATCGAGCTTTTTGTTGATACCCGAAAGTCTGATCTCAATGCGTGATTTGGTTTCCTCGTCCAGCCTGACGGCAGGATGAAAGCCCTGCGGGTCTTTATGGAAATGAACGGCGGCGTCCTCCATGACCTTCATATGCAAAGATTCATCATCGGCCAAATTGGACAAGAATTCGGACAATTTAGGTTCAGAGCTGAAATGGGCCGAGGCAGCTTTATATAATTCGCCGCTCTTCTGCTCGAGCTGCACAAGCCATGCGATAAGGTCGTTCATGCGCTAATCCTTCCACGCGAATGGTTCGGTTTGAAAATTATAAGATTAAGTTTATCATAATATATATTTTAAGGCATCCTGATATGCGAAAGTGACTTGCCGGCAGGGGTGTCCGCATGTTGGCCTGATTTATGACATGTGGCTGTGTTAGATTAAATAAAAAATCATCGCAGGAAGGATCAAGATGACAGGTAAGATTGTATCCATTAACATCAGCGAAAAGAAGGGCGAGAGGAAGACCCCGGTTCAGGAGGCCGTTATCCGTGAAAACTTCGGCATTGAGGGAGACGCGCATGCTTCATCCGAGTGGCGCCGCCAGGTGAGCCTGCTTGCTGTTGAGAGCGTCCGCAAGATGCAGGACATGGGCCTTGATGTCAAGCCGGGTGATTTCGCTGAAAATATTACTACGGAAGGGCTGGATCTGCCGGCGCTTCCGCTGGGAACCAGACTCAGGATCGGCAGGGACGTGATCGGCGAGGTGAGTCAGATAGGGAAGGTCTGTCATACGAGGTGCGCGATCTATGAACAGGCGGGTGACTGTGTAATGCCGAAGGAGGGTATATTTATCTGGGTCCTTAAGGGCGGTACAGTAAAAGTGGGTGACGAGATAGCCGTGTCCCTTCGCGAAGACCTCACTGCAGTCGAGCACAGGCTATGACCATCACAGTTGCAGTGCTTACCTTGAGCGACAAAGGGTCAAAGGGCGAGAGGGCCGATGAAAGCGGGCCGGCCATTGCAGATATGCTTAAAGGTATTGGCGAAGTAAGATTTTACGATATTCTTCCGGATGAACGTGATCTGATAAAGGAGCGCCTTATTTTTTACTGCGGGAAGGTTGATCTCATATTGACCACCGGCGGGACGGGCCTTGCCCCGCGCGATGTAACTCCGGAGGCGACTTTGGATGTAATCGAACGGGAGGTCCCGGGCATGGCCGAAGCCATGAGGTCTGAGGGCCTCAAAAAGACCAGAAATGCGATGCTTTCCCGCGCTGTCGCAGGGGTGCGTGGAGAGACCCTTATAGTGAATCTTCCCGGCAGCCCCCGTGCCGTCCGGGAAAATCTAGCTGTGATCATCGATGCCCTGCCGCACGCAATCGAAAAGATCAAGGGCGACCCTGGCGACTGCGCCCGGTGAGGTTATCTGAATGCACGATGTCTCATATCCCCTTGCATTCCTGGCCGGCCTGCTTTCATTTCTGTCTCCGTGCGTTCTGCCGCTCGTACCGGCATATGTTTCATTCATCAGCGGATTGTCGCTGGATGAACTCAGGCATACTCACCGTTTCACAAAAGGCCTGCGCAGCACCGTAGCATTTGTTCTGGGCTTCTCGTCTATTTTCATGGCGCTTGGCGCTTCGTCATCGCTTCTCGGCACGTTATTTGTGAAATATCAGAACTATATCCGTATAGGCGGCGGAGTCCTCGTCATCGTTTTCGGCATTTTTTCCGCAGGCTTTCTGAAGCTTGATTTCTTAATGAGGGAAAGAAGGCTGCATCTCGAGAAACATCCGGCAGGGCTTGTCGGGGCTTTCTTAATAGGCATCGCCTTTGCGGCAGGGTGGACACCTTGCATCGGCCCTATCCTCGGTACTATCCTGATCTATGCAGGATCCGAGGCCTCGGCGTCATACGGGATGAAGCTGCTTGCCGTCTATTCTATGGGGCTTGCCGTGCCGTTCATCCTTTCGACTATGGCGATCAATATCTTCTTTTCGTATACCCGCAAACTCCAGAAGTTCATGCGGGGTGTTTCGATAGTCAGCGGACTGGTGCTGATCGCATTTGGGATTATTCTGCTGACCAACAGCCTTGGCTGGCTTGCAAGCCTTTTCCCGAACCTCGAAATCAGGATGTAAGCAAAGGGACGGTGTTTCAGGATATAATAACAAGCTATGAAAGACCGCTACGAGTTCAATGAAATCGAGATAAAGTGGCAGAAGTATTGGGATATCAGCAAGCTCCATAAAAGTAAAACAGACCCTTCCCGCGAGAAATTCTACTGCCTCGAAATGTTTCCGTATCCTTCCGGTAAGATCCACATGGGGCACGTCAGGAACTATGCCATCGGGGACGTGATTGCACGATACAAGCATATGCGCGGAGCAAATGTCCTGCATCCCATGGGGTGGGACGCTTTCGGCCTCCCTGCTGAAAACGCAGCCATCAAGAACAAGGTGCACCCGGCAAAATGGACTTACGAGAACATAGATTTCATGAAGAAGCAGCTTAACCGCATGGGTCTCAGCTATGACTGGGACCGTGAAGTTACTACCTGCAGCCCTGAGTATTACAAATGGAACCAGTGGATCTTCCTTAAGCTTTACGAAAAGGGGTTGGCATACAAGAAGGCGTCATATGTCAACTGGTGTCCCTCCTGCGCGACCGTTCTCGCCAACGAACAGGTGCTGGACGGCAAATGCTGGCGCTGCGACAGCGATGTCATGCAGAAGGAGCTTGAGCAATGGTTCTTCAGGATTACAGCTTATGCCGAGGAACTTCTGCAGGGCTGCGACGAATTAAAGGGATGGCCGGAGCGCGTCGTCACGATGCAGCGGAACTGGATAGGCAAAAGCGAAGGCGCAGAAGTCGATTTCCCGATTGAAGGCCGCAGCGAAAAAATAAAGATATTCACGACCAGACCGGATACGCTTTTTGGGGCCACATTTGTCTGTCTTGCCCCGAATCATCCTCTCGCAAAAGAGCTTGTCGCCGATGCCGATAAAATCGCCGCGCTCATGGAGAAATACGGCGATTACGAAGCAAAGCTCGGTCTTTCCACCGGGGCTTACGCTATAAATCCGCTGACCGATGAAAAGATCCCCATTTACCTGGCCAATTTTGTGCTCATGGAATACGGGACGGGTGCGATCATGTCGGTTCCTGCTCATGACCAGAGGGATTTCGAATTTGCAATCAAATATGGGTTGCCTATTAGGGTTGTAATAGTTCCTGAAGGGGGGCATGGACAAGAGGTACAGCTGCAATCCGCTTACGCTGATGAGGGTATTTTGGTCGGATCGGGACAATTCAGCGGTCTTCGGAGCGCGGAGGCGAAGAAAAAGATCAATGAATATCTCGAATCGAAGGGGATCGGCAAGGGCACCATCAATTACAAGATCCGCGACTGGGGGATTTCGCGCCAGCGATACTGGGGCACGCCAATTCCGATAATCTATTGCGACAAGTGCGGCATCGTGCCGATCCCGGAAAAGGACCTTCCGGTCATATTGCCCGAAGACATCAGGCTCACCGGGACGGGGGCATCACCTCTTGCAGAGGCGGCTTCCTTTATCGCTGCAACCTGCCCGAAATGCGGTGGCGCTGCCAGGCGCGAGACTGACACCATGGATACTTTTGTGGATTCTTCCTGGTATTTCGTCAGGTACTGCTCCCGCAAGGACGAAGAACCGCTTGACGGGGCAAATATAGGCTACTGGATGCCTGTGAATCAGTATATCGGAGGGATCGAGCACGCCGTGCTTCATCTCCTCTACTCCCGATTCTTTACGCGCTGCATGAGGGATCTGGGGATTGTCGGTTTCAGCGAGCCCTTTACCAATCTGCTGACGCAGGGCATGGTCTGCAAAGAGACGCTCAGATGTCCTGAGCATGGATGGCTTTTTCCGGAGGACATGACGGCCGGTAAATGTGCTCTGTGCGAGAAACCTGTAGAAGTAGGACGTGTGGAAAAGATGTCCAAGTCCAAGAAGAACGTTATCGATCCGGATGAACTCATAGGCCGTTATGGCGCAGACACGATGAGGCTGTTTTCGCTTTTCGCTGCCCCGCCGGAGCGCGATCTCGAGTGGTCCGATAAGGGCGTTGAAGGCGCATACCGCTTTCTCAACAAGATTTGGGGTATTGTCTATAGGCATGGCACTGTCAGCGCAACTGCAGCTGGAGCTATCAGCAGCTCCAAGGCCCTGGCCCTGCTCAGGAAGACGCATCAAACTATCAGGAAAGTGACGGACGATATTGAAAGGGATTATCATTTCAATACGGCAATTGCAGCGCTGATGGAGCTGATCAACGAAATCTCTTCTTTCGGCGTGGATTGTGAGGAAGACAGGTTTGCGATGTCTGAGGCTGTCAGGAGTATGCTTCTGATGCTTGCACCTTTTGCACCGCATATTTGCGAGGAATCATGGGAAGCGGCGGGCGGCGAGCCCAGTATCTTTGCTCAGCCCTGGCCGGAGTGGGATGAGTCTCTGGCCGAAGATGAGGAAGTTGAACTTGTAGTGCAGGTCAACGGCAAGCTGCGAGCCAAGATATCGGCGCCGGCCGGTTTGCCGGATGAGAAGGCCAGGGAGCTTGCGCTCGCGGACCCCAAGATCACCGAGCTTTTGCAGGGCAGGGAGCTTGTGAAGGTAGTAGTTGTAAAGGGCAAGCTGGTCAACATAGTGGTCAAGTGACCGCGTGGAGGGGGCGCATATGAAGGTTGCATTAATAATATCTCTTGTGATGTCGCTGCTGGCGTCCAGCTGCGGATACACGTTACAGGGGAAGTCGGAGCTTCCCTTTGACACCGTATCGATAGGCGTTCT
>DATHDF010000027.1:0-41421 GCA_035319185.1 Dissulfurispiraceae bacterium
AACGGAATGGCCAGATAGAAAAGAGCTATTATCCTGCCTCTATGCGCCTTCGTGAAATAGTCGGATATGATGCCGGGAGATACAGTGCCGAAGCTGGCCTCTCCAACGCCGACCAGCGTGCGCGCCGTCAGCAGCATGGCATAGCTGTTTGCAAAGCCGGCTCCGGCAGTGGCGATGCTCCATGCCAGAAGACCACAGGAAGCTATTCTAACACGCTTCACCCGGTCGCCGAGCCACCCGAACAAAGGCGCCGAAAACATATAACACACCATGAAGACGCTTCCGATGGAACCCAATGCCGTATCTGAAATCTGAAGGTCTGTCTTGATCAGCGGGAAAACAGCGTAAATCACCTGCCGGTCGATATAGTTCAGCAGGTTTGCCGCAAACAGCAATGCCAGCGCATAATATCGATTCCTGATAGTGGGCGTGGGATCGGTCACGGTCCGGTCTTGTCGTCCGGCATCTTGTCGAGGGCTTCCTTTGCGGCCAGCATCTGGGCCTCTTTCTTGCTTTTGCCCGTCCCCTTGCCACTAATCGATTCCGTTATCAGCACCTCGGCTGTGAAAACCTTACGATGCTCCTCGCCCTCCTGCTTGACAATCCTGTATTCAGGCAGACGACCAAAGAGGGCCTGACAGCGCTCCTGAAGCTCGCTCTTGAAATCGTAACCCTCCTTTTTCTCTATCACGTCGGGAATCTTGTCCCTGTAAAGCCTGCATATAAGGGATTTTACGGTGGCATAGTCGCTGTCCAGAAATACTGCGCCAAGCAGCGCTTCAAGGGTGTCGGCGAGGATCGATCGTTTCTGCCTTCCTCCGGTTGATTCCTCTCCCCTGCCTAATCTCACATAATTACCGAGCGACAGTTTCGACGACAGCTCATGCAGGACAGACTTGTTTACGAGGTATGATTTCATCTTCGACATCTCGGCCTCGTCGAGAGTGCCCTTGTCAATAAAAAGCGTTTCCGCAATCACGAGACCCAGGACCGAATCACCGAGGAATTCCAGCCGCTCGTTATGGACGGACTGCCCGCAAGTATTTTCATGTTGATATGATTTGTGGGTCAGGGCTTCGCTTAATAAGGCACGATCGGCGAACACATATCCGAGTTGAGTTTCCAGCCCGGACGGCTCAGTGGTATCTGCTGAAAATGAGGCAGGCATTGGTTCCGCCGAATCCGAAAGAGTTGGATAATGCGTATTCTATCTTCAGCTCTCTGGCCTTATGGGGAACGTAATCGAGGTCGCACTCCGGATCAGGGTTGTCGAGGTTCACGGTAGGCAGCACAATGCCTTTGGCTATGCTCAGAACGCTGAATATAGCCTCAACGCCGCCTGCGGCACCGAGCAGATGTCCTGTCATCGATTTGGTGGAGCTGACGCAGAGCCTGTACGCATGCTCACCGAATACAGTCTTTATGGCCATCGTCTCCAATTCGTCGCCGTATTTGGTGGACGTACCGTGGGCATTGATATAATCGATCTTTTCCGGACCTATCCCGGCATCCCTGAGAGCGGCTTTCATGCAGCGCGCCGCGCCCTCGCCTTCAGGCGCCGGTGATGAAATATGGTAGGCGTCGCCAGACATCCCATACCCCGAAATTTCAGCGTATATTCTGGCGTTACGGGCGATTGCGCTCTCAAGGCTTTCCAGCACGAGGATACCGGTGCCCTCGCCCATGACAAAACCGTCCCGCGCGGAGTCGAACGGCCTGCTGGATTTTTCGGGTTCATCGTTGCGGGTGGAAAGCGCCTTCATTGCAGCAAACCCGGCCACAGCGAGAGGGCAGATAACAGACTCCGAACCTCCTGCAAACATTACATCGGCTTCGCCGCGCTGAATGATCCGGAACGCCTCGCCTATGGCATGACTGCCGGTTGCGCAGGCCGTAACCACAGCCGAATTCGGGCCTTTTGCACCGAGATGTATCGAGACGTTTCCGGACGCCAGATTGATGCATACCATCGGGATGAAGAAAGGCGAAACCCTGCGGTGGCCTTTTTCAAGGAGGGCCTTGTGATAATGCTCGATACTGTTGAGACCGCCGATTCCGGAGCCGATGAAAACCCCGACCCTTTCGGCATTGTCGGAAGTGATCTTGATCCCGGAATCTTCATGAGCCATCATCGCGGCGGCCATTGCCAGATGTATGAAGCGGTCCATCTTCTTGATCTCTTTTGCGTCAATGTACTGGGCCGGGTCAAAGCCCTTTACCTCTCCGGCGATGCGGACCGGAAAGGTGGAAGCGTCGAACTGGGTTATCGGGCCGATGCCAACCTTGCCGGCAACAGCAGCATCCCATGAAGCCTGCACGCCGATGCCGACCGGTGATATTAAGCCAAGCCCTGTAACTACAACCCTTCTTTCGGTCATTAAACCCTAGACTTTTTTGGTTATATATTCAATGGCGTCCTTGACCTTGGCGATCTTTTCGGCATCTTCATCGGGTATTTCGATATTGAAGGCCTCTTCAAACGCCATTACAAGTTCGACCGTGTCAAGCGAATCCGCACCGAGGTCTTCTACAAAGGAAGCCTCAGGAGTAACCTCAGACTTGTCAACACCCAGCTGTTTCGATATGATCTCTTTTACCTTTTCCTCTACCATTATGTCCTCCCTTTTTTAAATTCAATTTCATGTATGTGTCACAATGCGGCATCATTCACCCGCACTTCTGAATTACATATACATTCCGCCGTTCACATGAATGACCTGCCCCGATATATAGCCGCTCTCAGGGGCGGCGAAAAAAGTGACTGCATTCGCAACGTCGTCAACGGTACCGAAACGGCCCATTGGAATAGCCTTCATCATCTCTGTCTTAACGTTTTCTGGAAGGGCGTCGGTCATAGCCGTAGTGATGAAGCCGGGGGCGACAGCATTGGACGTTATCCCCCTTCCCGCATATTCTTTCGCTGTCGTCTTCGTAAGTCCGACTATGCCGGCCTTCGACGCGCTGTAATTCGCCTGGCCTGGGTTGCCCATAAAAGCTACTATTGAAGCAATATTTATGATCCTGCCGTATCTCTGTTTAGACATCAATCTCACCGCATCCTTTGAGCACAGAAACGTGCCTTTTAAATTGATGTTGAGCACCGAGTCCCAGTCCTCTTCCTTCATCCGCATCAAAAGGCCGTCCCTGGTGATACCCGCATTGTTAATCAGGATCTCAACCCTTTCGAATTCCTTTACAGCGGTTTCGAAGATTGCGCTTACGTCGGATGATTTCGAAACATCCGCCTTGATCGCAATGCTCTTCACTCCGAGGGTCTTAAGATAATCTGCAGTTTCGCCGGCTATGTCCAGATTAACATCAACGACAACGATATTTACGCCGCGCCGCGCCAGGTTTTCAGCAATTGCCTTGCCTATGCCTCGCCCGCCTCCGGTTATGACCGCTGTATGACCTTTCATTACTCCGTCCTCCTCGGCAAAAATCAGCTTTTGATTTTATCAGAGTAGTATACCTATTTCAAGTCCAAATATCCAAAGAACCCATATGATATACTTTCGCGTGGAGGCTGAAACCAAAAAGATATTCACCATCGGCACCTCAAGCAGGAGCGAGGAAGACTTCATCGAAATACTTCTGTTCTACAGGATTGAGGTGGTCATCGACGTGCGCAGTTATCCAAAGAGCAAGATCCCGACATTCAATCAGGCATACCTGTCAGGTCTCCTGCAGCGTGAGGGGCTACAGTACGTCTATATGGGTCGTGAGCTGGGCGGCCTGAGAAAAGGCGGCTACGGCGCCTATGCAAAAACGGAGGAATTCAGGCTGGG
The DNA here is from genome assembly GCA_035319185.1 of Dissulfurispiraceae bacterium. Classification (GTDB taxonomy): domain Bacteria; phylum Nitrospirota; class Thermodesulfovibrionia; order Thermodesulfovibrionales; family Dissulfurispiraceae; genus Fen-1308. The sequence goes on from DATHDF010000027.1 coordinate 3,789, forward strand.
CATAGAAAAGCTTGAAGGTATCGCAACGGTAGCGCCGGCAGTTGTAATGTGTGCCGAAAGATTTCCATGGAAATGCCACCGCCGCTGGATCGCCAGGGAATTGCACTTCAAAGGCTGGACCATAGAGCACATAATCGACAAGGGGAAGCTCTGGATACCGAAGTAAGAAGCCAGGAGCCGGAATACAGCATATAGGTTTCCTGACTACTGACTTCTGACTACTGGCTTCTGTCTTCTTACTTGTCCTTCAATTCCACTATTATATTATCGATCAGCCTTGTATTGCCGATCTTGACAGCAGCAGCTACCAGGCTCGCCCTGGCGGCAACAGTCCGAGCCTCCAAGGTATCGGGATCGTAGACGCCTGCATATTGCACCTCAGTTACAAGCGGCTCAGACTCGATTTGTGTCCTCACATGTGCAGACACGTCTGAAGGACCGGCGCCCTTTCGGATCATCGCGGCGGCAGCCTGCAGGCTCTGGAAGATAACCGCGGCTGCATGCCGTTCGGTTTGCGAAAGATATCGGTTCCTTGAGCTCATCGCAAGCCCGTCGCTCTCGCGAACAGTTGAACAGACTATGCACTCGATGCCCAAATCTAGGTCTCTTATCATCCTCCTGATAATTTGGGACTGCTGGTAATCCTTCTGCCCGAAATACGACCTGGTCGGCAAAACCAGGCTGAACAGCTTGCAGACAACAGTGGCTACGCCGTCAAAATGTCCGGGTCTGAAGGCGCCGCATAGCCTGTCCGACAATCCCTTGACTGAAACGCTGGTCGAAAAACCTTCTGGATACATGGAGGGCGCTTCCGGTGCAAAAAGAATATCCACCCCGGCGGCTTCGAGCTTCTTCACGTCAGTTTCAAGGTCGCGCGGATAATTATCAAAGTCTTCGCCGGGGCCGAATTGTATAGGATTGACAAAGATACTTGCTACAACAATATCGTTTTCTTCCCTGGCTGTCTTGAACAGAAACATGTGGCCCTGGTGCAGAGAGCCCATCGTCGGAACAAAACCAACTGTCCTGCCCTTGACCAGCAGCCTCCTCGATGTCTCCCTCATTATTCGGGGAATGCGGATGATTTCCATGAATTACTCTAAACGACATTTTTAAGAATAATCAAGCTCAGAGCGGGTTGAGAAGTTTGGGGATTTAAGAGTATTATAATGCGCCTTACATATTTATTTATCGGAGGTTTCGATGGCAAGCAAGATTGTTCTCGCATATTCCGGAGGTCTGGATACATCTGTGGCGATCAAGTGGCTGAAGGAGAAATATAATGCGGATGTCATAGCCTTCTGCGCCGATCTGGGCCAGGGCGAAGACCTGCAGGCGGTCAGGAAGAAGGCTCTGAAAACCGGCGCTTCAAAGGCATATGTCGTGGACGCAAGGGAGGAATTCGTCAGGGATTATATATTCCCCATGCTCAGGGCCAATGCGGTCTATGAAGGTGTATATCTGCTCGGCACCTCAATAGCCAGACCTCTGATAGCCAAGAAGCAGATAGAGATCGCCGTCAAAGAGGGGGCTGAAGCAGTGGCTCACGGGGCCACTGGAAAGGGAAACGACCAGGTGCGCTTCGAGCTCACCTACTATGCGCTTAAGCCGGATGTTCAGGTCATAAGCCCGTGGAGGGAGTGGGCCTTCGACTCCCGTCAGTCACTCATAGCCTATGCGCGCAAGCATGGGATCCCCGTTGAGGCGACAAAAAAGAAACCATACAGCACGGACCGCAATGTCCTTCATATAAGCTATGAAGGCGGCATTCTGGAAGATCCGTGGGCCGAGCCGCCAAAGGATATGTTCACAATGATGGTGCCTCCCGAAAAGGCGCCGGACAAGCCTACCTACATAGAGATTGAGTACGAAAACGGCAACCCCGTCAAGATAAACAACAAGACACTCTCCCCATTCAAACTCTTCCAGCAGCTCAACAAGATCGCCGGAGCTAACGGCATCGGCAGGGTAGACCTGATCGAGAACAGATTCGTCGGCATGAAATCGCGCGGCGTCTATGAAACTCCTGCCGGGACCGTACTGCATGTCGCTCACAGAGCAATAGAATCCCTTACTTTGGACAGGGAGGTACTTCATCTCAGGGATTCTCTTATCCCGAAGTTTGCAGAGCTCGTTTATTACGGCTTCTGGTTTTCACCGGAAAGGGAAGTTCTTCAAAATATGGTCGACAATATCCAGACAGATGTAACAGGCACTGTCAGGCTCAAGCTGTACAAGGGTAATTGCCTTGTAGTCGGGAGAAAGTCGGCCAAATCGCTTTACCATCCTGAGTTGGCGACCTTCGAATCCGAAAAAATTTACAATCAGAAGGATGCTGAAGGCTTTATCAGGCTGAATGCGCTTCGTCTGAAGGTAAGGAGCATACTGAGGGAAAAATGAAGGGTGTTACTCCGCCATCGACTGAAGAAAGGTCTGGAGCAGACAGGCTCAGATACTGGCTGGCTCTTACCTTTATCCGCGAGATAGGGCCAATTACCATAAAAAAGCTTCTGTCGGCATTCCATACGCCGAAAAAAATCCTGGCAGCTTCGAAAAAAGAGCTGATGCAGGTGGGCGACATCAAGGAGTCGCGTGCGCGGGCGATCCGTGAGTTCGATGCATGGCAGCTGGTAGATCAGGAAATCTCAAAGATCGGCGAACTCGGAATACAGGCGGTCACCTTTGACGACAGCGCTTATCCTGTTTCCCTCAGGCAGATCGACGACTCGCCGGTACTGTTCTATATAAAGGGAGAGATAAAGGATGAGGACAGGTACGCAATCGGCATTGTAGGATCAAGGGATATGACCCCGTACGGAAGAAAGATTGCTGATGCATTTTCCTCTGAGCTTGCGTCAAAAGGCCTGACAATAGTCAGCGGCATGGCCAGAGGCATAGACACCGCTGCCCACAAAGGCGCGCTGCGAGTCAAGGGCAGGAGTATAGCCGTCCTTGGATGCGGCATCGACACCCCATACCCGCCTGAAAACAGCGGCCTTTACGACGAATTGTCCCTGAGCGGCGCTGTCATAAGCGAATTCCCGCTCGGTACGCCGCCGCTGCGCGAGAATTTTCCAAAGAGAAACAGGTTGATCAGCGGTCTTTCACTAGGCGTGTTGATTGTGGAGGCAACAGCCGGAAGCGGCTCTCTCATAACGGCAAACTGCGCGCTCGATCAGGGAAAGGATGTCTTTGCCGTTCCGGGCAATATCACATCCATGAATTCAGTCGGCACAAACGGCCTTATCAAGAAAGGCGCAAAACTGGTGCAGAAGGCCGATGACGTTCTTGCAGAACTGACTCCCATGCTCAGGGGACTGCTCTATGCGGAAGGGCAGAAGACGGGTCCAGATTTGATCACTAATCTTGACGCACTTGAAATTAATGCCGAAGAAAGGGCAATATGTAGTGTTCTGGGCAGCGAACCCCGCCATATCGATATTATCTCCAGAGAGACAGGCATCGCGGCACAGAGAATATCCGGTATCCTGCTGGACCTCGAGCTTAAAGGCATTGTGAGGCAGGCCGAAGGAAAAAGGTTTTTCATAGCGTAGACTTCGCCCAAACAGGGCGATTGATTTGCCTTGGCTGGGCAATATTATTAATCTGAATGCGCAGGAGCTGACAGAGGCCGTGGGGAGGGCAATGCCGAGAAGATTGATGGATCTGTTACGGGTCCTTGCAAAGGAGATTATCGAAAAGGGGTACGATGCCGACGACGCCTTGAAGAAGATCAATGTGGTCGACATCGATTTTATAACCGTGAAAGAGGAGCTGCAGATCCTAGAACAGTCGAAGCATATAGATGAAGCCGAGCTCGATACGATCAAGGCGCTTTTGGCTTATATTCTGATGAGAGATTCGGACCTCGAAGTCGAGGATGTCTATGCCTTTATCTTCGGCAGAGGACGCCAGATTATCTGGAATTAGCAGGTGCTGCGCAAAGCAGGAGGATAATTTTTGAAATCCCTGGTCATAGTAGAATCGCCGGCCAAGGCGAAGACGATAAATAAGATACTCGGCAGCGATTTCGAGGTCAAGGCATCCGTAGGGCATGTCAGGGACCTGCCGGCAAAGGAACTGGGAGTGAACGTAAACAAAAACTTCACTCCAACGTATATAGTCATTCCTGGAAAAGAAAAGGTGATCAAGGAGCTGAGGAAAGAGGCCAAGAAAGCCGATAAAGTATTCCTCGCAACAGACCCTGACCGCGAAGGAGAGGCGATCGCCTACCACATCGCCGAAGAAATCAGGGAACCCAAGAGCCCCGACAAGATCTTCCGCGTCACATTCCATGAAATCACGGCCAAATCCGTCAAGGAAGCAATCAGCCGGCCCGGTTCGATAAATAATGACAAGGTGGACGCGCAGCAGGCCCGCCGCGTGCTCGACCGGCTGGTCGGATACAATCTGAGCCCCTTCCTCTGGAAGAAAGTTCGGAGGGGATTGAGCGCAGGCCGGGTGCAGTCGGTCGCCGTGCGCCTCGTGGTAGACAGGGAACGCGAAATAGAGGCCTTCAACAAAGAGGAGTACTGGACAATCGAGGCCGTCCTGCAGTCGCGCGGAGATTCCGCAGCCTCATTCCCTGCAAGGCTTTTTAAATACGACGGGACACTGGTTGTAGATCGCGACTCCCAGGAAGGCAAGCGTTTCCTTATAGGAAATGAGGAAAAGGCCGGCCAGGTGGTTGACAGCATTACCGGCAAGGAGTGCTTCCTCGCGAAGATTGACACCAGGCTCAAGAAAAGGACACCCGCAGCCCCTTTCATTACCAGCACTCTCCAGCAGGAAGCTGCCCGGAGACTGCGTTTTCCGGCAAAGAAGACTATGATGATCGCCCAGCAACTTTACGAAGGCATCGAGCTCGGCCCTGAAGGTTCGGTAGGCCTTATATCGTATATGAGGACAGACTCCTTCCGGATCGCACCTGAAGCTCAGGAGTGGGCCAGGGATTTCATCGGGAAAAAGTTCGGGAAAGACTATCTGCCCGAAAAGCCGCCTTTCTACAAGAGCAAGCAGTCGGCACAGGAAGCTCACGAGGCGATAAGACCTACCTACGAGGAAAAGACGCCGGAGAAGGTCAAGCCTTTTCTGGGCAGGGACCAGTACAACCTGTACAAGCTGATTTGGAACCGCTTCGTCGCAAGCCAGATGTGCCCTGCACAGCTGGAACAGACGACCTTCATCATTGGACTGAAGGATGGAGTGGCCGAGATGCAAGGGATCGAATTCCGGGCTTCCGGCATGGTCATCAGGTTCCCGGGTTTTATGGCCCTCTACACGGAAAGCAGAGAGGACATCGAGGAAGAAGAAGGCGGCCTGCTTCCTCCGCTTTCGGAAAACGCCCCACTCGACCAGAAAGAAATAAAACCGGTGCAGCACTTCACCCAGCCTCCTCCACGGTATACGGAGGCGACGCTGGTAAAGGCCCTTGAGGACAAGGGGATCGGCCGGCCAAGCACTTACGCCTCTATCCTCTCAACGATCCAGGACAGAAAATATGCCCAAAGAGTGGAGAACAGGTTTTCGCCGACAGAGCTTGGAATTGTCGTCAACGATCTGCTGGTCGAGAAATTCCCTGAGCTCATTGATTACAACTTCACGGCCACCATGGAGAACGAGCTGGACGACATAGAGCAGGCCAAGCTGAACTGGGTCAGCGTCGTCAAGGATTTCTTCATTCCATTTGATATGGACCTCAAGTCTGCCGCAAAAGACAAAGAAAGGGTGAAGCCTGAAGACATTCCGACCGATATAGTTTGCGAGAAATGCGGCGCGCCTATGGTGATAAAGTGGGGCAGGCACGGCAGGTTCATGGCATGTTCGGGCTATCCGCAATGCAAGAACACCAGACCGCTAAGCGGCGACCAGAAGCCTCAGACAGCCGATGAAGTGCTTACCGGTGAGGTCTGCGAGAAGTGCGGCTCACCGATGATGATGAAGACCGGGCGTTTCGGCAAGTTCATCGCCTGCTCCAAATATCCGGAGTGCAAGACCACAAAGCCTCTTTCGACGGGCGTCAAATGCCCTGTTGACGGAGGAGACATCGTAGAAAGGAAATCCAGGCGCGGCAAGCCTTTCTGGAGCTGCGGCAACTATCCGGCTTGCACCTTCGCATTGTGGTACAAGCCGGTGCCTGTGCCGTGTCAGAAATGCGGCGCTCCCTTCATGCTTGAGAAAAGAAACAAGGCAGGTGAGGTCTTCCATGTCTGCCAGGAGAAAAAGTGCGGGCACAAGGAAGCCACCGGGCAGCCGGAGGCCGAGCATAAGGAATAAGTCCAAACCCTTCCTCATCGGCATCGGCGGCGCGCACAGCTCCGTAGGCAAGACCTCTCTCGCCTGCGCGTTGATAAAAAGCCTGAAACATCATCATCCATGCCTCGTCAAGTGCATGCCGCATATCGGCGCCATCAAATTCACGAAAACGGATTTATACGCTTCCGTCATCGAAGATGAAGAAACACTCAAACAGGGGGACAAGGACACTTCCCGGCTTCTGGAGGCCGGTGCCGAAAAGGTTATCTGGATAAAGTCTCCCCGTGACGGGCTGGATACGCCGCTGTCAATTGCGCTTTCAAAGCTGGCGGATCTGGACTGTGTGATCATAGAGGGCAATAGTGCAATTGAGTTTGCGCTTCCCGATATTGTAATATTTATTTTTGGGGAGTCGACGGAGAACACCAAGCCCTCGGCACCTGCTATCATCCGACAGGCTGACATAGTCGTAGCACCGGCGGCATATTCACTCACCGGCACCCCGATAAAGGGCGAGGCGAAGCATCTGGCCCTCGAACATTATCCATACGAATTTGACGACGGCGTTGCACAGGATATAATGTCTTTCATGGAAACGATCGAGAAAAATAAAGAAATCGAGCATCTGCTCAGGGCAATGGCGGTTGACGACCGGGTTACCTGCACCCAGGCGCGGAAGATAGCAGAAGACCTCGGCGTGCCTTATGCCCGGGTCGGCGCCGCAGCCAACGGGCTCAAGATCAAAATAAAGAGCTGCGAGCTCGGCTGCTTCTGATGGGCACCATATTATTCGAACTGGCCCTTACAGGCTACTTTGTCGCTGTCATAATCGGTATCGTAGACCTGTTCAAGGGCGGCAAGGAATCATCCAGACTGATGATCTCCATCTCGGCGGCAGGCTTCATTCTGCACACGGCCTCCATCCTGTACAGGTCCTTTGCAGGCGGACACCTTCCGGTGGCCAGTATGCACGAAGCCGCCTCATTCTTTGCATGGTGCGTTGTCCTCATATATTTCTCACTGGAGTACCGATACAAAATCGGCATAATGGGATCGTTCATACTGCCGCTCGTGCTCATGCTTATGCTGACATCCGCCTTTTTGCCGCGCGCTATCGTGCCTCTCTCCCCTGTTCTGAGAAGCCACTGGCTCTGGATACACACCATTTTCGCCTTTGTCTCCAACGCGGCCTTTGCCGTGGCCTTCGGCGTCGGAACAATGTATCTCATGCAGGAATACTACCTCAAATCAAAGCACCTCAGCGGGCTTTTCAAGAGGCTTCCCAGCCTGCAGGTGCTCGATGAGATCAACCATAAGCTCATCAATACCGGATTTCCGTTTTTGACAATGGCTATCATCAGCGGCTCCCTCTGGGCAGAAAGCGCCTGGGGCCGCTTCTGGAGCTGGGACCCCAAGGAGGTCTGGTCGCTCATCACCTGGCTGATCTATGCAGTAATCCTGCATCTCAGACTCACTGCGGGATGGCGTAAAAAGCGGGCTGCCATCCTTTCAGTGATCGGCTTCATCGCCGTCATGTTTACCTTCCTCGGCGTAAACTTTTTGTTAAAGAGCGCGCATACCTTCCAATGAACTTCTTCGTAATCGGACTCAATCACAAGACCGCTTCTGTTGAGATCAGGGAGAGGCTCGCCTTCAACGGCGCCAGGCTGGAAAAGGGATTGCTCGCGCTCAGACAGACCCGCGGAGTAAGCGAAGCCGCGCTGCTTTCGACCTGCAACAGGGTTGAAATATATGCATCCGCAGATAACGCACCCGAAGCCGCCGATGCGATAAAGGATTTTCTGGCGACATTTCATGATATCGCCAGGCCGGAATTCGAAAAGACTCTTTATGTTCGCGAAATGTCGGAAGCCGTTCGTCATGTATTCAGAGTGGCTTCAAGTCTTGATTCCATGATCATAGGCGAACCGCAGATCCTCGGCCAGCTTAAGGACGCCTTCGAGTTCGCGCTTGCGAAAAAGACAACGGGCGTCATTCTGAACCGGCTGATGAAAAAAGCCATTTCGACTGCAAAGCGGGTCAGGACTGAAACCAGGATCGCTGAAAACGCCGTATCCATAAGCTTTGCAGCCGTCGAGCTCGCAAAAAAAATATTTACCGGACTTCCCGGAAAATCGTTCATGCTGCTTGGCGCAGGCGAAATGGCTGAATTGGCCGCGCGCCACCTCGTAAACAACGGGGTTACCGATGTGCGCGTCGCAAACAGGACTTATGACAGGGCGTGCGAACTGGCGAAGGAGTTCTGCGGCTGCGCAGTGCGCTTCGAAGAGTTTGTCTCTGCGCTGGTTGAAACCGACATCCTAATATGCTCTACAGGCGCGCCTTCGTACGTACTCTTCAGAGACCAGATGCAAAAGGTCATGAAACAGAGGAAACACAGACCCGTTTTCATAATAGATATATCTGTGCCGCGGAACATCGATCCGGAGATAAACAAGATCGACAACGTCTACCTTTACAATGTTGACGACCTCCAGGAAGTTGTCGATACAAATATCCTGGAGAGGAAGAAAGAGGCTGCAAAGGCTGAGGCGATAATCGAGGAGGAGGTCGAGAAATTTTCCCATTGGGCTGCCACTCTGGACTCAGTGCCTGTAATAGTTGCACTCAGGCAAAAGGCCGACGATATCAGGAGAGAAGAAATCGAGAAATTCCGAAACAGGTTTCCTGATCTTGACAAGGACAAGATGGACGCAGTGGAAGGATTGGCCAATGCCATCACCAACAAGCTGATGCATAACCCTACTGTAGCCCTCAGGGAAAGCGTGGAAGACCGCGAGATGATGACGATAATAATAAAAAAACTCTACGGGATTGACGGTGAAGATGATGAATAGAAAAATAGTGATAGGCACCAGGGCGAGCAAGCTGGCCCTTTGGCAGGCCGAATGGGTCAAGTCCGAGCTTGAGCGGCTGCACCCCGGGATTGTGGTCGAGCTCAACAAGATCAAGACGACCGGAGACAAGATAGTAGACGTTCCGCTCGCAAAGGTCGGAGGCAAGGGCCTGTTCGTGAAGGAGATCGAAGAGGCGATGCTGCGTGGCGAAGCGGACATCGCCGTGCACAGCATGAAAGACGTGCCGACCGAATTTCCGCAGGGGCTCCACCTGGCCGTCATATGCAAGCGCGAAGATCCGCGCGACGCCTTTATAACCCGCAGGGGCAATCCGGCGGGTCGCCCGGACATCCGATCGTCCGCAATCCCCAATTTTGCCTCCCTGCCTCAATGCGCAGTCATCGGCACAAGCAGCCTGAGGCGCTCATGTCAGTTGCTTCACGCAAGGCCGGACCTCAAGATCGAACAGCTGCGCGGCAATCTGGACACACGCCTCAGAAAGCTTGACGAGGGACTTTTCGACGCGATCATACTGGCGGCGGCAGGGGTCAAACGGCTGGGATGGTCTGACAGAATAACCGAAATACTGTCAACCGAGACAAGCCTTCCGGCGATCGGGCAGGGAGCTATCGGCATAGAATGCAGAATGGAGGACGATATAAATGATTTAATCGCTCCGCTCAATGACAGGGATACATCAGTATGCGTTGTGGCCGAACGGGCGTTCCTGAAAAAGCTGGAAGGCGGATGCCAGGTGCCGATAGCAGCATACGCCAGGCTGCAGTCGGACATGCTGATCATGGAAGGGCTGGTAGGCAATCTGGCAGGAGACCTGATCATCAAAGACTCGACGGAGGGGAAAGCATCGGATGCCGAATCTTTGGGTATCAGGCTGGCGGAAAGCCTCCTGGCGCGGGGCGCAAAGAATATACTGGACGAAGTCTACGGCAAATGCGCGCCAAAAATAAATGGAGATATAGCGAGTTAATGGACAACACGAAAAAAGGGAAGGTATATCTTATAGGGGCAGGGCCTGGCGATATAGGCCTGTTTACTCTCAAAGGTCTCAGATGCCTGAAGAAGGCGGAGGTGGTGGTCTACGATTTTCATCTGAACGCGCAGATACTCAATTATATAGACCACGACGCTGAATTCATCTATGCAGGCAAGCGAGGCGGTCACCATGCCATGACACAGGACGAGATCAACCAGGCTCTGATCGACAAGGCGCGCGAGGGAAAGATAGTATGCCGCCTCAAGGGAGGAGACCCGTTCGTCTTCGGCCGCGGCGGAGAGGAGGCCGAAGCCCTGGTGAATAACGGAATCGGGTATGAGCTCATTCCCGGCGTGAGCTCTTCGATTGCGGCCCCAGCCTATGCGGGCATCCCGCTGACTCACAGAAAATATTCCTCTTCCTTTGCGGTAATCACAGGCAACGAAGACGCCGGTAAGGACGGAAGCACCATTGACTGGCCTCATCTTTCAAAGAGTTTCGACACCCTTGTGTTCCTCATGGGTGTCAAAAACCTGGACCGTATATCCTCGAAGCTCATAGAGCATGGAAAGCCCGGAGATACGCCTGCTGCAATCGTTCGGTGGGGCACTAGGCCCGATCAGAAGACGGTGGTCGGCACGCTCGATGACATTTCCTCAAGGGCAGCTGCAGAGGGGATTAAACCTCCGGCAGTGATGATCGTAGGCAATGTAGTCAGGCTCAGAGACACGCTGAAATGGTACGAAAAGAAACCCCTGTTCGGGCAGCGCATCCTGATCACACGGGACTACTCTGCCGACTATGAACCACTGGAGGACCTGGGCGCTGAAATATTCGAATTCCCGACGATCCAGACAGTACCGGCTTCCGACTATTCCGAACTGGACAAGGCCATTGAAAATATTTCGTCCTATCACTGGATAATTTTCACAAGCTCAAACAGCTTCTCTTATTTCATGCGCCGTCTTGCCGCCACGCGCAGCGACATCCGGGAATTGAAAGGCCTGAAGATATGTGCCATAGGACCGAAAACCGCAGGCACTCTCAGAACGGCAGGGCTAAGGGTGGACCTCATACCGGAGGAATTCAATGCCGAGGGATTGATTGAGTCTTTCATCAGAGAGGCCCGCTCTTCCGTCCAGGACCCGCGGTACAAAACATCAAACCTGGAGGGCCTGAGAATATTGCTTCCGCGCGCCGAGAACGCCCGCGAGGTATTTCCAGATCGTGTCAGGGAGCTGGGCGGGGAAATTGACTGCCCCGTAACGTATCGCACCGTGAAACCGGAAAAACACGGCAAGCGGCTCATCCGTTTTTTGAAAACCGGAAGGATATCTGTTGCAACTTTTACGAGTGCAGCCACTTTCACGAACTTTTGCGATATAATCGGCGATGAGGCTATCGATTTCCTGAAGGGAATCCCCATCGCCGCCATCGGACCGGTGACCGCAAAGGCCATAGAGAAGAAAGGCCTTCAGGTCGCCATAATGCCCAAAGAGGCGACAATAAAGGCCATGGTGGATGAGATAATCAAACGGGTTGCAACATAGGGGCAACCCTGCGTGGTTGCTTTATTTATTGCGCGACAAAGGGCAGGCAGATAATCCTGCCCTTGCATTTTAATCCAATCCGTACAGCCTTATTTTTTCAAGCAGGTTCTTATAGCTGATCTGCAGCAGTTCGCATGACCTGCTCTTGTTTCCATTGGTTCGCCTGAGGGCCTCTTTGATCTTCCTTTTCTCGACGTCCCTGATGGCTTCCTTAATGGAAAGAGAGGCCGTCTTTTCCTCAACCTCGAATTCCTGCAGCAGCGGCCCCACTGCATGCTCGTCGATTATATCTCCAGCAGCCATAAGGACGGCTTTTTTTACTACGTTTTTCAGCTCGCGGACATTTCCGGGCCAGGCATGGCACATCAGCATATCAAGCGCGCCATCCGAAATCTCGCGTATCTGTCTGTTCAGTTCAGTGCAGGCGTCAAGGATGAATTTGTTGATAAAAAACGGTATGTCCTCCGCGCGCTCCCGCAACGGCGGTATGTCTATCACGAATTCTCCCATCCTGTAGTAAAGGTCTTCTCTGAAGCTCTTTGCTGCAACACACCGCCTGATGTCCTTATTAGTGGCTGCGACGACGCGCACATCTATCGGCACCGGAGTAGTGCTGCCCAGCGGATATATCCTCTTTTCATCAAGCACGCTCAGCAGCTTGCCTTGTATGTGAAGCGGTATGTTTTCGATCTCATCGATGAAGATAGTGCCTCCGTTAGCGTTTTCGAAATAGCCGGTCTTGAGCCTGTCGGCGCCGGTAAAAGCACCCCTCCGGTATCCAAAGAGCTCGCTCTCGAAAAGGGTGTCCGGGATAAGCCCCATATCCACCCGCACAAAAGACCTGCGCGCCCTGCTGCTCGCAGAATGCACGGCGTTTGCAACGAATGTCTTGCCGGTCCCTGTTTCGCCCTGAATCACCACCGACAGATTAGTCCCTGAAACCTGGACCACCTGCGCAATTACCTTCTTTATCGCGGAGCTGCTGCCGAAGGTCCGCTCAAGAGAAAGATCGAGCGCATCGCAGTAACGGTCAAGTTCAACCTCGAGCTTGCGTCTCTCCACCGCCCTCTTCAGCGATATGATCAGCTTGTCGAAATCGGGCGGCTTGACGGTGAAGTCATAAGCGCCTTTCTGGATCGCCTCGACCGCAGTCGGGATGTCGCCATGCGCCGTCATTATGATGATCGGCAGATGAGGGTCCATATTTTTCATCTCATAAAGCACCGCCATGCCATCGAGTCCGGGCATCTTCAGGTCGAGAAGCACAGCTTCAGGCGTCGCTTTCTTCAGCTGGGCAAGGGCCGTAGCCCCGTCCTTGGCCTCGACAACAGCGAAACCTTCGTCCTTCAGCACGTCTCCGACAACGGCCCGCAGATCCTGGTCGTCATCGACTATCAGAACTTTCCCCATCTGTCCCCCTCGCAGCATAATCGACTGCCTTGCCCGCCGGATCACCTTCGGGCAGATAAATCCTGAACTCTGTGCCTTCGCCCGGGGCCGATGTTACAAATATATGTCCATGGTGCTGTTCTATGATCCCGTATACTATGGAAAGCCCCAGCCCGGTTCCCTTTCCGACTTCCTTGGTGGTAAAAAAAGGATCGAATATCTTTTCCCTGATCTCGTCGCTGATCCCGTGGCCCGTATCTTTCACCGAAATCAGCACAAAGCCGCCCTCTTCGGCAATTCTGTTATCATGCGCTGCATCCACCCTTTCCAGGCTTATGGTCAGGCTGCCGCCTGCCTGCATGGCATCCCGCGCATTGGACACCATATTAAGAAATACCTGCTTGATCTGTGCCGAATCAGCCATAGCAATCAGCTGTTCATGCGGCTTCACGATCCTGTAAGCTATCTCGTCGCCGAGCATGCCCTCGATAGTCGGGACCATATTATCCACAATGGAAGCTATATCCACAGGATAGGACCGTGAGCTATGCCCTCGCCCAAAGGCGAGAAGCCCCTGTATCAGAGACTTGGCTTTCGCCACTGAGTTGTCCATTCTGGATATATAATTATACAGCGTATCATCAGTTGATATCTTCTTCTGCATTGCATAAAGCGACGCCTGAACCGTTGTCAATATATTATTGAAATCATGGGCTATGCCGCGAGCCAGGGTGCCGACCGCGTCCATCTTCTGCGAATGCCTCAGCTGTTTCTCAAACACCCGCGCCTCGTCTTCCCGTTTCTTCAGGCTGTCGGCCATGGAATTGAAGGCCTCGGCCAGCCTGCCGATCTCATCCGAAGTTGCAACCGAAACTAGTTTGATCTCCTTTCCTTCGCCGATCATTCTGACCTCGCGCGTCAGCATCGTCAGCGGCCTGAGCACCCGCCTGATTGAAAAGAAGAGCAAAGCGCTCCCGATCACAATAAAAATTGAGGCCAGACCCGCGGTCTGTTTGACAATGTCCCTAGCTCCACGGGCCATTCCTGATGAATCTATGACTATCTTCACAAAACCGATATTTCTTTTTTCACCGCCTGCGTCCCGCTCGGTGAAATACATGGATTCCTCGCTGGTCGGCATCTTCTGCATGACAACAGGCTCAAAGAACTCCATTATCTCAGCATTATGCCCTGACCTTCCCCTGTCTCTTCGCAGAAGCTCCGTGCCGCCGGCATTAAAGACAGCTACAGATAAGACCTCCGGCTGCCCCATGGCGCCGGCGACCGCCTCGTTCAGCATATCCCTGTTTTCGGAAAAGACGCCGGTGCGGACGCTGTCTGCAAGAAAAAGCGCGATTGTCTTGCCTTTGGACTCGAGCGCCTTCTTCTCGCTTGAGGTCTGATAGTCCACAAAATAGAGCGTGGAGAAAAAAGATACTGCGATAAAAATCGTTACATAAATCCTGAAGACTTTCATCGTAAAGGATCCATGCCCCCTCAAGTCCCTGAGGAGGTTCCCAAGTCTGCTTATGGCTCCCAGTCTGCTGATCATTTGACAATCACACTGTTTTTCAGGATTGCGTCCAGAATGCTTATCCCCAGCTTCTGTGCGATCTTCGGGTTTATGAACAGGATTCTTTTCCGCGCATACATGCGTATCGGGCCCCGCTCCGCTCCAACGAGCAACATGTGCGCGATCTCTCCGGTCTGCGCGCCCAGATCAAACGGTTCAACGGTCAGGGCGGCCAGAGCCCCCATCTCAACGTATTTTTCCGAAAAAGTGAATATCGGCACGCCGACGCTGAAAGAAAACAGAAGCATGCCGTTTATATTTTCCTTGTTTATCACAGTCATATCCGGCAGCATGATCAGGACGTCTATTCGGCCCTTCAAGCCGTTTAAAAGGGTCAGAACGTCCCGGCTGTCGGACACCTGCTGCGCCACGATTTCCACCTTGCGTTCGGCTGCATACCTCGCAACCCTCTCCACAAAATGCGCAGAATGCCTGACATCGTAAATTATGCCGATCCGTCTCGTTTTGGGCAGAATTTCCAGGACCGTCTGGATCTGCACTTCCGGAGAAATGGACATACTGACACCGGACAGGTTTTTCATCTCCTCCAGGGGATGCCCGGTTCCGGCGGTCATGGTGTAGAAAAGCGGAACGTCATGAACATTCTTCACCCTGGCTAGAGCGTCAAGTCCAATTGCCAGCACGCCGTCCGGATTGGTGCGGCGTATGATGCTGACAATGTCCTGCCTGTCTGCACTCGTAATGATAACGTCTGCAATGTCGCACCCGCAGGTTCTCTCGAAACCGGCGCGAGTATCGTTGAAGGGCTTGATATCGGCACTCTGAACGACTACCAGCTCAGGCGGGGCAGCCGGGCATGGCACCCCGGAAGCCGCTATCAGGACGGATACCAGCGCGATTGTGAAACAGGATTTATGCAATGACAGTAGTGTCCGACGCATCGTCCTGAGTTACGGGATCTCACCGCGTGACAGCAATGTTTACGATTGCAGAATGTCTAAATCAGTTATAACATTTTGCACAGGACTTTGCATCTATTATTTTGAATCAGCTGCCGCGGCAGTTCAAAGGCAAGCAGCTTGGAATCAGGAGTAGCACAATTACACTCGGTGAAATTGCCGCCGATGCAGTTTCAGGGCTCATGTAATGCTTGCCCTTCCTGCTTCCCTCGAAGCAATACGTGCAGGCGAGATTGCAGTCGAGGTTCACGGCGCGTGCCGTTATAAATTATATCTTTGCGACACTTGCCCCTGCCACGCAGCACGCCATCATGATTATTTCTTTCTTTGTCACTACAGGCTTCCTGTTTCAGAATTTGTATCTGAGCCCTGCCTCGGCCCATCTGCCGGCATTTCTGTAAAAATAGCCCATATACTGATTGGCATTAAGCAGATTGTGGGCGGACAGAAAGACTTCAACTTTCTGATCTTGATGTTTATAAAGAGTCTTGATCATATTGAGATCGAATACGAAGTTCGAATATTTAGAATTTATATCAGCCTCACTATTCCACCATACGTAACGTCCTTTCAACAACGCATTGAAGGTATTCTGGTCATCATACGACACCGATATGTCATATGTAAATTTTGGTATCCTTTGTATTACCTCGTTCGTATCCCGGTCCTTAGCGAGGATATATGTCGTTCCAACGGCGAGAGCAGTATTGTATACAGGCATCGTCCTTATCTCGGCCTCGAAGCCCTGGCGCCTTTGTCTTCCGGCGTTTACTGTCTTATCTACAAAGCTGTCGCCGTCGCTGTCTATCACTGCCAGCACGTCCTTGATATCATGCCGGAAGATGGAAATCTTAGCCCATACATATTTAAGCTCTCCGCTTTCGGCACCCACCTGATACGACATCACCTTTTCGACCTTGAGATCAGGATTTGGAAAGCCACCCGCAGCAGTGCTGAAAGTATCCCCCAGGCCAGGGATATTAAAACCGCGTGCAACAGTGGCCCTCAGAATTGTCCTCTTCGTCAGCATATAGGTAGCGCCCAGACTCGGGCTCAGGAAATGACCGTTTGTGTTTGTATCTTCATAACGCAACCCCGGTGTAAAGGCAAAATCACCAAGCGTAATGGAATCATTAACGAATAAGGCCCATCTCTTTAATGTCTGCTTTCCATCCAGCAGATCGACGGCTCTGTATGTTCCGTGATTATAATCAATACCGGCAACAATCGTGTGCGGGTTAAGCTTCCATGTGACCTTAGCGGCACTCTCGAACCGTTTTTCATTGGCTAAACCAATTGCAATTAACTCACTTGTGCTAAGCGTATTAAATAAAGTTCTATTTCTCAGCCTCTGTGCATATGCGGAGAGATCCAGAACCAGATTTGACGCCAATCTGGAGGATAAGGATATTGTCCCGAAATATTGTTCAGCCTTGTCCTTGTCCATCTCGTCAAATTCCCTGAAGTCGCCGCGCTGTTTGTGGCTGTTCAGATAAAAACCGGTGGCCTGGATATTCGTTGATGGAGCTATAGCATAAGTCACCTTTGAATACAGGCTATTGTTGATTACACTAGAGCCGAATCTCAGCCCGTCGGAATGTATTCCGCCTCCTGTAAGATACAGGCCGAGATCGCCCTTCCTGCCCCTGATCTCAGCCCGGTAATCCTCTGTGTCCCTCGTGCCGTATGAGGCAGAGACCATGCCGCGTATGCCGCTGTCAGGCGGATTTTTTGTTATGACATTGATAACTCCGCCAAGGGCCGAGCCCCATGCCGAGGATGCAGGCCCCTTGACTATTTCAATCTTATCTATCATCTGGACCGGTATCGTTCCGACTACAGCTATGTTGCTAAAGAGGTTATTCTGAATGACGCCGTCGATAAGGACAAGGACATGTCGCTGATCGGAGCCCTGAATAAGGATGCTTGCAACATTGCCAGGTGTGGTCGGCGAGAACCATACCTGCACCCCGTTCACCGTATTCAGCACTTCCGCCAAAGTATGGGCGTTCATGCGCTCAATGTCGGCGGCTGTTACAACGGTCATGTTTTCCGCAACTCGCGAGATAGACTTGATGCTACGCGTGGACGAAACGACCTGAAGCTCATCTTCCTTGAAATACATCAGGAGGAAATTCTTCTCTTCCTCTAACTGCTCGGCGATTGCCGCCATCGGAAACATCATGTACAAAACAAACGATATCAATACGCAATGGAGCGCATTTCCAAGATACTTCCCCCCGGATCTCTTCATCGCCCTCCCAAGGCCTGGATTTTATCGCGACTATGATAGCACATTTAGCAGATCGATAAGAAAGATATTTTCGGGTGACATTAATTTATGAATTGATTAAGAATAATTATTGAAGAGGTCGGCGCCCGACCGTTTTGCGTAGGGCGAACGGCGGGTCGCCCTATTTGTGATAATATTCGGGCGAGGCATAGTCCAGCCCTACGATCCAAACAATCCGCAGCCGTCGCACTTTTTGGAGCTGCAGGCCTTCGATATCCCCTGGTGGCACAACGCAAAGTCGTATTTCAGCGGATCTTCCGGATCGAGTTTCTTCAACGATTCGGTGATCTCGACGGCCATCTTCCAGTCCTGAGACTTCCTGGATGTGAGCCCCAGGCACTTGGCGATCCTGGCTATGTGAGTATCCAGCGGTATTACCAGCTTGCCCTTTGGTATCCCCTTCCAGATGCCGAAGTCTATGTCGCGGTCGCGTATCATCCATCTCAGATATAGATTCATCCTCTTGCAGGCGCTTCCCTTTTTGGGTGAGGGCATGAATTGAAGGAGCCCCGCGGGCTTTATATTCTTTCCATAAACTGGAGAAGTATCTACTTCGAGCATATCTGATATCAACCCTGCAAGTGCGCGCCCAATGTCGGGATCATCGCGCCGGTAATGCCTCTTGAAGGCCTCTTCGAGTGAGCCATACTTTATTATGATCTTGTGGAGTATGAAGAAAAAGGCCAGGATATCGCTGTTTTCGTTGAAGCGGTATTTTATGCCCTCGAACTGCCTTAGGGCTTTCTTCAGATCAAATCCCTGAATGAATCGGTAAGGGCTCTCCCCCATTATGGAGAGGAGGTTTCTCAGGACCGGCTTGAAGATGTTTACGTTTCCGTAGGCGAAGGCCGAGGCTATGAAGCCGCTTATTTCCTTGTCCCGAGGGTCGGTGTAGGAATGAGGGAATTCTATTGGGTCGCGGGGGATGGTGGCAGCAAAATCGAAGTCCAGGTAGAAGCGGTCGAGAATGGGTTTAAGATCGGCTTTTTTGTCCACAATAAAGTATAACCGAATACCACCTCATCACACTATAAAGCCCTTTGACCGCCCCTGCGCAGAGTCGGAGATATCGCTAGCCGGCCCTCTTTATCTGAACGTCCTTGTAAAGATCCGTCAGCTCCTTCTTCATCTCTTCGAAGTCATCGGCTCCGCTTATCCTTGCCCTGATGACGACCTTCCTGAAACCCTCGGGCATGCCCTCGTAAGATGTGAGTATGCTAAGCAGACCGTAGCCGTGTTTCCTTATTATGTCTGCAACCTCTTTGATCGAGCCAGGCCTGTCTTCGATGGTCATGTAGATCCTGTGGCCGCCCCTCCTTACCCCGGTTATATCGACGAGGATGCGGTACATGTCCCTGTCCGAGAGGATCCCGACGAGCTTGTTGTCGGATATCACCGGCAGGCATCCGATGCCCTTGTCATGCATGATCATGGCCGCCTCTTCGACGGGCATGTCGGCAGGCACTGTGATGACGTCCTTCTTCATTACATCCCTGATCTTGGCCTTCTCGAGCAGGTAATGGAGCTCGTAGACATCGAGGGTAGTGGCCTTGGAAGGAGAGAATTCCTTTATGTCCCTGTCCGAGACGATCCCGGCCACCTGCTGGCCCTTCAGGACCGGGAGATGGCTTATCTCCTTTTCCCTCATAAGGGTCATGGCCGAAGATACGCTGTCGTCGGGGGTAACGGTAAAGACCTTCTTAGTCATCCAGTCGGATACAAACATGTCGTGCCTCCGCTTAATTATTGATTCTATACACCCAGATAGGCCTGCTTCACATGCTCGTCGTTAAGGAGGGCCTGCCCTGCCCCCTCCATAACTATCTTGCCGCTTTCGAGCACATAGGCCCTGTCCGCTATGGCGAGGGTCTGCTTTACGTTCTGCTCGACTATGAGCACCGTCATGCCCTCTTCCCTCACCTTTTTGATGACGTTAAAAATCTCCTTAACGAGTATAGGGGCTAAGCCCAGGGAGGGCTCGTCGAACATGAGGAGCCTCGGCAGGGACATGAGGCCCCGGCCTATGGCGAGCATCTGCTGCTCCCCGCCGCTTAAAGTGCCTGCCTTTTGTTTGCGCCTCTCTCTGAGCCTCGGGAAGAGATCGAAGACCATCTGCTTGGTCTGCTGCCTCTTCGACTTGGCCTCACCCCTAAGGGAGCCCATCTCGAGATTCTCCTCGACGGTCATCTCCACGAAGAGCCTCCTCGCCTCGGGGACATGGGCTATCCCCTTTTCGATGAGGCTGTAAGCCTCGGCCTTATGGATAGGAGAGCCGTCGAAGATGATCTCTCCCTTCCTGGGTTTTAGGAGCCCCGATATGGTCTTCAGGACGGTCGATTTACCGGCACCGTTGGCCCCTATCATCGCCACGACCTCGGCCCTGCGAACCTCGAAGGAGACGTCCCAAATTACCTGGACATCACCGTAGAATACGTCTATACCCTTTATCTCAAGCATGGTGGGCCTCCCCGAGATAGGCCTCGATCACCTGGGGGTTGTTGCCTATCTCATCAGGGCTGCCGTCGGCGATCTTCTGTCCGTAGTTTACGACTACGATCCTGTCGGAGATGGACATGATGACCTTCATGTGATGCTCTATAACCATTATGGTTATGCCCTTTTCCTTGATCTTCCTTATGATCTCTATCGACTCGTCGAGCTCTGAGGGATTGAGCCCCGCGCAACTCTCATCCAGTAGCAGGAGCTCGGGCCTGGTTGCGAGTGCCCTGGTTATCTCGAGCTTCTTCCTTTTTCCGAGCGGGAGGCCCTTGGATATGCTGCTCATGTCGGCAGTAAGGCCTGTGAATTTGATCGTCTCGCGGGCGATCTCCTCCGCCTCGGACTTGCTGTTCGTCCTTACGAAGGCCGAGGCTATGACGTTGTCTAGAACCGACATCCTCTGGAGTGGCTTTACGACCTGGAAGGTCCTCGCCATCCCCCTCTTGCAGATCTGGTAAGACCTGAGGCCCGATATCTTTTCGCCCTTGAAGAATATCTCGCCCTTCGATGGCTTGTAGAAGCCGTTCACCATGTTGAAGAGGGTAGTCTTGCCCGCACCGTTCGGGCCTATTACACCGAGGATCTCACCCTTCTTAACCTCGAATGAGACGTTGCTTACAGCGGCGAGGCCCCCGAAGAACATCGAGACATTGTTCACCTGGAGAAGGGACATTACGGTTTCCTCCCTATGCCGAAGAGGCGAAGGAGCTTCGGGAAGTCACCTACGATACCGTTGGGCAGAAAGATGATGATCACTATCAGGAGTATGCCGAAGAGGGTCTGGTGAGCGGCACCGACGGTGGGAAGAGACCTGATTAGCTCGGAGAAGAAAACCATGATGACCGCTCCGACTATAGGCCCCCAATAGGTTGCGACTCCTCCGACCATGACGACCATAACCGTAAGGATCGATATCTCGCCCAAGGCAAAGACGATGCCCGGATCTATGTATCCCATATAGTTCATGTAGAAGGCCCCCGCGATCCCTGTGAATACGCCGCTTAAGGAGAGGGCTATGGTCTTGAAGAGGGTCGAATTTATACCGAGGGATTCGGCCGCATCCTGGTCTTCCCTGATAGCGACGAAGTAATAACCCCACTTCGACTCGGCGACGATCTTTACCACGACGAATGTAAGAGCGGCTATCCCCAAGATGATATAGAAGTAAGGCGCCTTCTCGACCCAGGACCTCTGCTGGATCATGATGCCGAGATTGCCCTGGGTATATTCCTCGAGGTTCTCGGCGAAGATCCTGAAGATCTCGCCGATGGCGAGTGTGGAAAGGACGAAGTAAGGTCCCCTCAGCCTCAGGCTTATGAAGCCTATCCCCAGGGCTACAAGCAGCGCCGCGCCTACGGCTATCGGCATGCCCCACCAGGCGGTGATGCCGGTGTGGTAATAAAGTATTCCTGCGCTGTAGGCACCGACCCCGAAGAAGGCCGCATGCCCGAAGGATACCTGGCCGCAATAGCCCCCGAGGAGGTTCCAGGCCATGCCTATCACCGACCACATGAGCACGAGTATGATGATATGCATTATGTAGTCGCTAAGCCCGATGAGAGGAAGCATCGCCAGGCATCCGAGGACTATGAGGGGAAAGTATTTCTTCATCGTCGTCATTTGGCGAACCTCTTCTTTTTTATGAGGGAGGCCACACCGCCGGGCAGGAAGATGAGTACCAGGACGAAGATGATGAACCTTCCTGCGGGCGCCCATCCCATCCCGAGATAGGTGGATGTCAGGGACTCGAAGATGCCGAGGATAACACCCCCGACGATGGCACCTTCGACCGAGCCGAGTCCTCCCAGGATGGTGATGACGAAGGCTATGTTAGTGAATTGCTTGCCCAGGGCCGGATAGAGATAATAGATCGGGATGAAGAGGCAGGCGGCAGCCCCGACCAGGGCCGAGCCTATGCCGAAGGTTAGCATCCTCATGCGCTGCACGTTCACGCCCATCAGGAGGGCCGCATCTAAGTCCTGGGCGGTCGCCCTGATGGATCTGCCCGTATCGGTCCTGCCGAGGAAGAACCATAATAGTGCCGTTATGGCTACCGAAAATACAAAGGATACGGACCACGGAAGGGAAAGAGAAAGCTCGATAGGAGCGTCCTTCCAATAATCGGACAGATACCATGCCGTGGTCGCATAAGAGACGGGCGTCGAGCGGTAGTCCGAGGTGAAGAAGACCGTAGCCAGGTTAGATAAGACCATACCTATTCCGACCGTCAGGATGACCTGGTTATGGGGCAGGATGGACTCGACCCTGAGGACAGGCGTAATGAGGAACTTCTGGAGCCCCACCCCGAGGAGGAAGAGGGCAGGCGCGGCTATGAATATCGAGAGGTAAGGGTCTATCTGGAAGAGGTCGTACCCGAAGAAGGCGATGTACATGGCGATCATCATCTGATCGCCATGCGCAAGGTTTATGATCCTCATGACTCCCAGGATGAGCGCCATGCCGAGACCTATCAGGGCGTAGAGCCCGCCAAGTAGTATCCCGGCTATCAGGGTCTGCAGGAGCAGTTCGATATGAGGCGCCATCGGTCGCTTATCCCCCTTACCTTCTGTCTCTCCAGGCAGGGATCGGATATATGTACTTGGCCGAGGCATACTTGGTCGGCCAGATCAGCTCATGGTTTCCCTTAAGCACCTGAAGCGCGAAGGTCTCGTGGAAATTCTGGTTCTGGTATCCGTCCTTGTCCTCGAACTTTACCGGGCCGTATGCGGTCATCATATCGGTAGACTTGAGAGCCGTCCTTATGTCTTCGGGGCTCCAGCTTTTGGCCTTTTCAAGGGCGTTCTTAACTACATACATGGCAGAGTATGCAGAAGCCCCGTGATAGGAAGGATAGTCTCCGTATTTCTGCTTGTACTTATCCGCATAGGCCTTTGCCCCAGGATAATTGAGTTTGTGAAACCACAGGGTCGCGGTGACAACGTATTCCGAAGCGTCCTTGGCGTTCTGGATGAATTCGGGGATGGCGAAGCCGGCAGCGCCGCCTGCATAGAGCTTTGCGTCGATGCGGAGCTCCTTGATCTGCTTCATCAGAAGGGAGGCATCCATGACGTATGAGACCATGTAGATGACGTCGGGCCGCGCTGCCTTAACCTTCGAGAGGATGGGCTTGAAATCGACTGCGCCTTTTTCGTACTTCTCCTTTACGACTACATTGATGCCCAGTTTCCTGGCCTGCTTTTCCATGTCCTCGGCGCCGGAGGTCCCGAAGTTGGTGCTCTCGTAAATGATGGCCATTGACTTGGGCTTAACTACCTGGGTCATGAAGGATATGACCGCATCGGCGTAATGAGCGTTAGTGGCGTTCTGACGGAATACGTATTTATAGTTCTTCTGGGTGATCTCGTCGGCTGCGCTCGCGACCACCAGATAGGGGATTTTCCTCTCCTCGGCAACGGCTGCGACCGCCTTGGCGCAGGAAGAGGTGTATTCTCCCACGATTATGGGCTGCTTGTTTCCGATGAGCTTCTCCACAATGGCCCTGGCGGTCTCGGGCTTTGCCTGGGAATCCTCGAAGTGAAGGACAAGCCTCTTGCCCTTGATGCCTCCCTTGGCATTGATCTCGGCCGCCGCTATCTCGTAGGATCTCTTCTGGATCTCTCCGAACTTGGCCTCTGAGCCTGTCAGCGGAAGCGGGATGGCGAGTTCGAGATCGGCTGCATAAAGGTTGACTGCGAAAAGCATGAGCACGAAGGCGCCCAGCACTGCAAGAGAAAACCTTTTCATGATGCACTCCTCCCTTTCGGATATTTTCTATAACTATACTTCATCCGGGATACCGATTGAAATCATATATCATTCGGATTCATGGCAATAGCGCAATACACCCGGAATCAGCAGGCTGAAGATGATACTCAGGAAAAACCCCGGAAATTTCAATGGAGCGCCAGAGCCTCTATCCCTGCAAAGTTTGAAGACATGATTTATATTACATCTTGCACTGAAATTGTATCTCGATTATTTACTTGCTACACTGGTACTCATACATATAAACCGTAACAAGGAGTGTCCATGAGTCAGGGGGCCCTGGGGCCGTTCATTCTGTATGCCGTAGCCGTTTTTGTCGTATCAGCCGCCATGATTGTGGCCTCGTACCTTCTGGGGCAGAAGCACAGGGATTGCGATACGGAAGAGACCTATGAATCGGGCGTCAGGTCCACGGGCTCGGCGCGGATGAGGTTCGACATCAAGTTCTACATGATCGCAATGTTCTTCATAATATTCGATCTTGAGTCGGTATTCATATTTGCCTGGTCGGTGTCGCTGTTTGAGACCGGCTGGCCGGGTTATATCGGCATGGCTGTCTTCATATCTGTGTTAATGGCGATGCTCGCATACCTTTGGCGGACAGGGGCGCTCGATTGGGGCCCGCGGAAAAAAGATACGGCAGCTTTTGCCGAAAGGCCCTCCCGCTGATGTTCAATCGGTCTCCTCAAGTCCAGGCATCGTCATTGGATGAGGCAGTCGGCAGGGTGCTCATACTCTCGCGCCTGCAGGACCTGCTCGCATGGGGAAGAAAGAATTCCCTGTGGCCCTTCAACTTCGGGCTCTCGTGCTGCTTCGTAGAAATGGCTACAAGCCTCACGAGCAGACACGATATAGCCAGATTCGGATCTGAAGTAATACGAGGCACGCCCCGGGAAGCAGATGTAATGATAGTTGCAGGCACCGTCTTTGTAAAGATCGCCCCTGTGATCAAGCGTCTGTATCACCAGATGATGGAGCCGCGATGGGTGATCTCGATGGGATCATGCGCAAATTCCGGCGGGATGTATGATATTTACAGTGTCGTGCAGGGAGTGGACAGATTTTTGCCTGTGGATGTCTACATACCCGGATGTCCCCCAAGGCCCGAGGCCTTCATGGAAGGTCTGCTGCTATTACAAAAAGCGGTTGGAGCCGAAAAGAGGCCACTCAGCTGGGTTGCAGGACCTCAGGAAGTGCAAAAGGCACCTGCGCCATCGATGCGCGACATTCTGCGCGCGGAAAGAACTGGGATCGTTGATCTGAGATCGCCGGATGAGGTGTAAGCGGACATGATCGGCCAGGCCACTGTGATTTCGGAGCTTCAGCATGCCTTTGGGAGCGAAGATATAACAGAGCTCGATTCCAGGGACAATGTGCCGACCGCTGCAATACCGGCAGAGAAGCTGAAGGCAATCCTCCGCTACCTCAAGAATGACGTCGGTCATCCTTACGAAATGCTTTATGATCTGACAGCCGTCGACGAAAGGGCACGCGCCAAAATACCCAATCCGCACGCTGTCAGGCCCAGCAGCGAGTTTACGGCCATCTACCACCTGATGTCGTTCGGAAGGAACGAGGACATAAGGCTCAAGGTGCCGCTAAAGGGAGAATATCCAACGGTCGACAGCATTGTCGAAATCTGGCCGTCGGCCAACTGGTACGAACGCGAGGTCTGGGATATGTTCGGCATTGTCTTCGACGGCCATCCGATGCTAAGGCGGATATTGATGCCGGATTACTGGCAGGGCCACCCCCTTCGCAAGGACCACCCTGCGCGGGCCACTGATATGGCCGCCTTCACCCTGCCGGACGAAATGGAAACTATGCGTCAGGAGGAACTCAAATTCCGTCCCGAAGAGTGGGGGCTGCAAAGAAACCTCCGCGACACCGACGTGATGTTTCTGAATCTGGGGCCGCAGCATCCCGGAACCCATGGGCTTCTGAGGGTAATTCTCGAACTTGACGGGGAAGAGATCGTTGAGTCTGTGCTCGACATCGGCTACCATCATCGCGGGGCCGAAAAGATGGGCGAGCGCCAGTCATGGCATACATATATACCTTACACGGACCGGATAGATTATCTCGGCGGAGTGCTGAACAATCTCGCGTATGTACTGTCGGTCGAAAAACTTGCGGGGATAGGTGTGCCGGACAGGGCGAAGGTCATCAGGATCATGCTATGCGAGCTGTTTCGCATCGCAAGCCATCTGGTGTGGTACGGCACATTTGCGCAGGACGTCGGCGCTCTATCTCCGGTCTTTTATATGTTCACCGACAGGGAGCGGGTCTTCGACATCATCTCGGCCATATGCGGCGGCCGGATGCATCCCAACTGGTTCAGGATAGGAGGCGTTGCCCAGGACCTTCCGCGCGGATGGGATGGGCTGATAAAGGATTTTCTCGACTATCTGCCGGCGAGGATCGACGAGTATGATCGCATAGTCATGGGGAACCAGATATTCAGGGCGAGGACAAAGGGCATCGGCTGTTATACAAAAGATGAGGCGGTCGAGTGGGGCGTGACCGGGCCGGGACTTCGCGCCTGTGGGTTGCAATGGGACATGAGAAAGAAAAGACCGTATAGCGGATATGACCAGTTCGAATTCGATATCCCGACCGCTGTCAACGGAGACTGCTATGACCGGGGCATCGTCCGCATAGAAGAGATGCGCCAGAGTCTGCGCATAATCGGGCAGTGCCTGAATAACATGCCTGAGGGCCCATACAAGGCACACCATCCGCTCGCCGTGCCACCGCTGAAAGAACACACCATGCATGACATAGAGACCCTCATCAATCATTTCCTGGGCGTAAGCTGGGGGCCGGTCATCCCACCCGGAGAGGCTTCCATCCCCATAGAGGCTGCAAAGGGCATAAACAGCTACTATCTTATAAGCGATGGCGGCACCTGGCCCTACCGTGTCAGGATAAGGGCGCCTTCTTTTGCGCACCTCCAGATGGTACCGCAGATATGCCGCGGGCTTATGATTCCAGATCTCATGGCGATACTTGGAAGCATAGATTTCGTTCTTGCGGATGTCGACAGGTGAATAGATGCTGACAGTCGAAGAAAGAAGAGATATAGAAGAGGAGATAAGGAAGGCCCCGACCATGAAGGCGGCGGTGATAGATGTGTTGAAGACGGTTCAGAAGCATCGCGGTTGGGTGCCCGACGAGGCGCTTGAAGAAGCGGCTGCATTGCTCGGCATGACGGCCGCCGAGGTCGACAGCATTGCAACCTTCTTCTCGCTGATCTATCGAAAACCCGTCGGCAGGCATGTCATACTCATCTGCGACGGCGTCAGCTGCTGGCTGGTCGGGTACGAGGATGTTAAGCAGCGCCTGATGGAACGATTGGGCATCGCACCCGGAGAAACCACCGGCGACGGGAAGTTCACCCTGCTGCCTTCCGCATGTCTGGGCGTATGCGAAGAGGCGCCGGCCATGATGATAGACGATCGGCTGTATACAAAACTGACTCCTGATTCTGTAGATGAGATATTGGCTGGATATCGGGATGACAACTGAAAAGCCGCTAACCAGGAATATCAGGCCAGGGGGGCCGCCATGCAACCTGCAGGAGTATGAGAAGTCCGGCGGATATCTGGGCCTGCGCAAGGCCCTTGCCGGGCACCACCAGGACGTTGTCGATATGGTGGTCAATGCTAATCTTCTTGGCAGGGGCGGCGCCGGTTTCCCGGCGGGCAAGAAATGGAGTGTAGTGCCTATGGGCGCGTCCGCGCCGCGGCCTAAATATGTAGTCTGCAATTTCGACGAGATGGAGCCCGGCAGCTTCAAGGACAGATTTCTTGCCGAAGGCGATCCGCACCAGCTGATCGAGGGCATGATCATAGCCGGCTATGCCATTGAAGCTCAAATCGGCTATATCTTTATCCGCAAGGATTACCTGAAGGCAGAACGAATCCTGAGAGACGCAATAAACGAAGCCTACTCTAAGAAATATCTCGGACAGGACATACTCGGCTCCGGGTTCAATTTCGAACTGCATCTGCACGGAAGCGCAGGCCGTTATATATGCGGCGAGTCGAGCGCCCTTTTGAATGCCCTTGAAGGCGGGCGGGCCATCCCAAGAAGCAGGCCTCCGCACATGTCGTCCGTCGGACTCTGGGGCAAGCCGACGGTTGTCAACAATGTCGAGACGATATGCAACGTACCGCACATCGCAGCCAATGGACCGGAGTGGTTCAAGGGATTGAGCTATACGGACGAAGGCGGCACCAAAATCTACGGGGCTAGCGGACGGGTCAGGACGCTGGGGGCCTGGGAGCTGCCCATGGGTACTCCGCTCAGGGAAATACTTGAAGACCATGCCGGCGGAATGCAGGAAGGATATGAGTTCAGGGGCGTGATGCCGGGTGGCGCGTCCAGCGAGTTTATTACCACTGAGCATCTCGATGCGAGAATGGATTTTGCGTCCATGAGAACTGTCGATAGCCATCTCGGTACCGGAACACTGATTGTACTTGACGACCGGAACTGCCCGATAGGAATGGTCCTGAGTCTCCAGAGATATTTCTCTCGCGAGTCGTGCGGATGGTGCACCCCCTGCCGCGAAGGACTGCCATGGATAGTTCAGATGCTCGAGGCCCTCGAAGAAGGCAGAGGCACTATGGAGGATATCGAAATCCTTAAGTCCCATACAAGGCTTCTTGAAACCGGAAACACATTCTGCACGCTTGCGCCGGCTGCGATGTTTTCTCTTGAAAGCGCCCTGCGACATTTCAGCGAGGATTTCGAAGAGCACGTAAAGAAGGGAAGATGCCCATATAAAAGTTAAGGGGTTGAAGAGTTAAGAATTTTTAAATAATGGCGACGATATATATAGAAAATAAACCATACGAAGCCAGGGAGGGCCGGAACCTCCTTGAGGCGTGCCTCGACCTCGGGTTCAATATCCCCTACTTCTGCTGGCATCCCGCCATAGGCTCCGTAGGCGCGTGCAGACAATGCGCAGTCAAGCATTTCAGGGACGAGCACGACACAAAGGGCAGGATCGTCATGTCGTGCATGACCCAGGTAAAAGACGGCATGCGGATATCCGTGGATGACCCGGAGGTCCTCGAATTCAGGAAGAGTGTCATCGAATGGCTGATGCTGAATCATCCCCATGACTGCCCTGTCTGCGACGAAGGCGGCGAGTGCCATCTGCAGGACATGACCGTAATGACGGGCCATGTGTATCGCAGGACACGCTTCAGGAAACGCACGTACAACAACCAGTATCTCGGACCGTTAGTGAACCATGAGATGAACCGCTGCATCCAGTGTTACAGATGCGTAAGGTTCTACAAGGATTATGCCGGAGGCCGTGACCTGAACGTTTTTTCGGCCCATGACCATGTCTATTTCGGGCGCTACGAAGACGGCACGCTCGAAAGCGAGTTCAGCGGCAACCTGATCGAAATATGCCCTACAGGGGTATTCACAGACAAGACTTTAAAGCACCATTACACCCGCAAGTGGGACCTTCAATCAGCGCCTTCGGTCTGCGTGCACTGCAGCCTCGGTTGCAACACCATGCCGGGCGAACGCTACGGATATTTGCGGCGGGTGCTCAACAGATTCAACTTCAATGTCAACGGCTACTTTCTGTGCGACAGAGGCCGCTTCGGCTATCTCTTCGTCAACAGTCCGGACAGGGTAAAGGTGCCGTTGCTGAAAAATAAGGCCGCAGAACCGGCAAAAGCTACGCCTGGCGATATCGGGGATTTTTTCAGCAGGTCATTTCATTTCGGCATGCGCGCAATCGGTATCGGATCGCCGCGAGCATCTCTCGAGTCAAATTTTGCGCTTAGGACCCTTGTAGGCCCTGAATCCTTTTATCTCGGCATGTCTGCGGTTGACTACAGACTGGTCTCGCTTATAACTGACATTATGAAGCAAATGCCCGCAGCTATCGCCTCACTGGAAGATATCAGGAATTGCGACGCGGTGTTTGTGCTCGGCGAAGATATTACCAATACGGCTCCACTGGCGGACCTGGCCGTTAGATGCGCTTCTCGTCAGGGGCCGCTGAAAAAACTTGACGCAGAAGGCATAGCGCGCTGGAACGATCTCGCACTGGGATACATTGCGCAGGGGGAACTGGGGCCCGTATTCATCGCTACCCCCGCACGTACAAAGCTCGACGACATAGCCGCAGGCTCATTTCGCGGCGCGCCTCAGGACCTCGCTGCCTTTGGTTTTGCGGTAGCTCATGCGCTTGATGCCGAATCTCAACAGGCTGGCGCTTTTTCTGAGGCCGAACTCGATCTTATCAGTAACATAGCAGACGCCCTGCGCAAAGCGGAACGGCCGCTGGTCATATGCGGGACCGGATGCAAGAGTGAGGCAGTGATAACAGCTGCTGCAGATATTATAGAGACCCTGAACGCCGGCGGCGGCTCTGCCATGCTTAGTTGCATAGTGCCTGAATGCAATTCTCTGGGGCTTATACTTATTGGTGGAGGCAGCATGGAAGACGTGCTCTCGGCTGCCGGGGGTCACATTGATACAGCAGTAATACTTGAACAGGACCTTTACAGCCTCGCGGAAAGATCATCCGTTGACTCGTTTTTCTCTAAGGTTGAAAATGTGATAGTCTTTGATTATTTACCCTCGGAATCGACTTCGAGGGCCGATCTCCTGCTTCCGGCAGCCACCTTCGCCGAAAGCTCAGGAACGCTTGTCAATAATGAAGCGCGCGCACAACGCTTTTACAGCGCTTTTCCTCCAACCGAAGGGGTTCGCGACAGCTGGCGCTGGATTGCCGACATGCTGCAGGCGGCTGGAAATACCGAGGCAGCCTCCTGGAATACGATCGACGACATAACGGAATCACTCGCCGTTGCACTGCCTGCATTTCAGGGCGTGACGGGGATTGCGCCTCCGGCAGGGTTCAGAATCAGCGGCATGATGGTCCCGCGGCAGCACCACAGGCACAGCGGCAGGACGGCGATGCATGCCGATATCAGCATCCGTGAGCCGGAGGTGTATAACGATGCCGCGTCCGCCCTCGCCTTTTCGATGGAGGGATACGAAAATATCCCGCCGCCATCACTGATCGCCCGTTATTGGTCTTCAGGCTGGAATTCCGTCCAGGCCCTGTCGAAATTTCAAAGCGAGATCGGCGCTCATCTGCGCGGAGGAGATCCCGGCGTTCGTCTGATCACACAACGTGATTATCTCATTTTCGCCTTGCGGGAAAAAACCGCGCGGCGCACCGGCCACAAATCCGGAGAGTGGACGGTGGTGCCCCTCTATCACATCTTCGGATCTGAAAAAATGAGCATGTTTTCCGCGCCGATTGCAGGACTAGCCCCGAAGCCATATCTGGCGCTTAACGGAGAGGAGATCAGGCATCTGAAGATTGCCGAAGGCGATATGGTCGTTGTGACCGGAAAACATACTCATCTGGAATTGCCCTTAACGCGGAATGATTCATTGCCGAGAGGCGTAGCCGGACTGCCGTATGGACTGCCGGGCATTTATTGGTTTGACTTTTCAGCAAAATACCGCATAGGACGACCCGGGAGCGCCATATCATGAACTCTATTGCCGGCATAATAATTCCTATCGGCGTCCTTGTTGCCGTGCTGACCATTGCCGCAGGACTTATCTGGCTCGAACGGAGGCTGCTGGCGTTCTGGCAGGATCGCTTCGGCCCGAACCGTGTCGGCGCATACGGCCTCCTTCAGCCGCTTGCGGACGCGATCAAGCTCATGTTCAAGGAAGACTGGGTGCCGCCATTTGCCGATAAACCCGTTTTCATACTCGCTCCGGTAGTGATCGTTATAACGGTAATCATGGCCTTCGCTGTGATACCCTTTGCGCCGGGCATAGTGGTCACCGACCTGAACATCGGGCTGCTCTTTTTTCTCGGCATGTCTTCCCTCGGCGTATACAGCGTGGTGCTCGGAGGCTGGTCTTCAAACAGCAAATATTCGCTGCTTGGCGGGCTGAGGGCATCTGCCCAGATGCTCAGTTACGAAGTCTTCATGAGCATATCCGTCATGGGCGTGGTAATGATGGCCGGGTCCTTCAACCTTGTAGAAATCGTCGAAGCCCAGAGGGCAGGCTGGTTCTGGGCGCCGCAGTTTCTCGGTATGATCATATTCATCATCGCCGGACTTGCTGAAACCCGGCGGCTCCCGTTCGACTTGCCGGAGGCCGAGAGCGAACTTGTGGCCGGCTTTCATTCCGAATATTCAGGAATGAAATTCGGACTCTTCTTTGTCGGCGAATACATAGGCATCACTCTCGTTTCCGCAATGATAGTCACGCTTTACTTCGGAGGCTGGCTCGGTCCGTTTCTGCCGCCGCTCGCATGGTTTTCAATAAAGACCTTTTTATTCATATGCGGGTTCATACTGCTCAGGGCGGCTCTGCCCAGGCCGCGTTACGACCAGCTTATGTCATACGGCTGGAAAATACTGCTGCCTATTGCAATGGCGAACCTGCTGATCACCGGCGCGCTGCTGTTATCGGGAGGATAGGAAGGATATGCTCGGAACATTAAAAAGCATATGGAACGTCTTTCTCCATCTCTGGCACAGAAAGGAGACCGTCCAGTATCCTGAAGAAAAACCCTATCTGCCGCCGCGGTGGCGCGGGCGAATCATCCTCTCCCGGGATCCCGATGGTGGAGAACGCTGCGTTGCCTGCTATCTCTGCGCCGTAGCCTGTCCCGTGGATTGTATCGCGCTTCAGGCTGCCGAGGACGAGCACGGCAGAAGATATCCCGAATTCTTCCGGATTAATTTTTCGCGCTGCATCTTTTGCGGTTTCTGCGAAGATGCCTGCCCGACGTATGCTATACAGCTGACGCCGGATTTCGAGATGGCTGAATACAGGCGTGAAAACCTCGTCTACGAAAAAGACGACCTTCTTATAAGCGGCCCCGGCAAGTACAGCGGCTATAATTATTACAGGGTGGCCGGTCTGTCCATATCGGGTAAAAGCAAGGGGGACGCCGACAACGAAAGACCGCCCGTCGACACAAGGAGTCTGATGCCATGATGACCCTTTTCTACATATCGGCGGCAGTTGCGCTCGTATCTTCCGTTCTCGCGATAAGCCGCTCCAATGCGGTCCATGCACTGCTTTACGCAATAGTATCCCTGCTTGCGGTTGCAATGACATTTTTCATCCTCGGCGCACCCTTTGCAGCCGCTCTGGAAGTCGTCATATACGCCGGTGCGATAATGGTCCTCTTTGTATTCGTAGTTATGATGATCAGCTCCGGACCCGGAGCTGTGCAGCAGGAGCGGAAGTGGATGGACGGACGCTTATGGATCGGCCCGTCGGTCCTTACGATTATTCTTGTTGCCGAGTTGCTGTCGGTCATGTCGGCATCGGATGTGCAGATGCGTTCCGGTCCTGTAGTTGAATCCAAACAGGTGGGGATAACGCTTTTGGGGCCGTACATGCTTGGAGTCGAACTTGCCTCTCTGCTGCTGACTGCTGGACTTGTAGGCGCATATCATATCGGCAAGCACACTGAAAAGAATCCCCAGACGAAGGATGCGAATCATGACTAATATTCCGGCAGAATATGGGCTGGTGCTTGCCGCGCTCCTGTTCGCTACAGGGCTCGTCGGAGTGCTGGCCCGCCGCAATATCATATTCATACTGCTCTCGATCGAGATCATGCTCAATGCCGCAGGTCTGGCATTCATTTCGGCTGGTTCAAGATGGGGACAGGCCGACGGTCAGGTTATGTTCATCTTCATCCTGGTGATGGCTGCCGCCGAAGTATCCGTCGGTCTTGCGATAGTGCTGCAGTTGTTTCATCGCCTGAAGACCGTGAACAGCGATGAAGCCAATACAATGAGAGGTTAGAATGGAACTGCTCTGGCTGATACCCGCCCTGCCCCTAGCAGGATTCGTTATCCTGGCGCTTGCCGGCGCGAGGATGCCGAGGCCGCTTGCTGCCTCGATCGGTGCGGGATCGGTCGGCCTGTCTGCTCTGATAGCTGTGGTGACAGCTGCCGCCTTCTTCCCTGATCAGCGCGCCCATACTCAAAATCTGTGGAAATGGATCGATGCCGGTGGGTTCAGTTCCGACATTTCACTCACGCTTGATGCGCTGTCCGTCGTGATGGTGCTTGTGATAACCTTTGTCGGATTCATGATCCATCTTTATGCAACCGAGTCTATGTCCGGAGAAAAGGATGGGTACAGCAGGTTCTTCGCATACATGAATCTCTTCGTGGGTTCGATGCTGCTACTTGTGCTGGCCGATAACCTGCTGCTGTTATATCTGGGATGGGAAGGCGTCGGCCTGTGCAGTTACCTGCTGATAAGTTTCTGGTATAGTGATCCTGCAAACAGCCGCGCTGCGATGAAGGCCTTTATCGTTACAAGAGTAGGCGATGCGGCCATGGCGGTCGGCCTGTTTATTCTATATAAGGAATTCGGCACGCTCAGGATTACCGAAGTCATGAATATGGCGGCGGCACAGTGGTCTTCGGGTTCGACAATCGCGGTTGCCGCGGCTGCCCTGCTCCTTGGAGGCGCTGTGGGCAAATCGGCGCAGGTCCCGCTTCATACATGGCTGCCCGACGCAATGGCCGGGCCTACGCCGGTCAGCGCATTGATTCATGCGGCCACTATGGTCACGGCAGGCGTCTATCTTATTGCGCGCATGCATATTCTCTTTACCCTGGCGCCCCAGGTCCGGATTGCAGTTGCAGTTGTCGGAGCGACTACGCTTCTGCTCGCCGGCATCAGCGCCCTTGCCCAGTCAGATATCAAGCGCGCCCTGGCATATTCAACAATGAGCCAGATAGGATACATGTTCGTAGCGCTCGGAGTCGGGGCTTGGACGGCAGCCATATTTCATTTCATGGTCCACGCATTTTTTAAGGCGCTGCTTTTCTTGAGCGCAGGAATCGTAATCGACGCGCTTCACCACGAACGCGACATGCTCAGGATGGGAGGGCTCCGCCATCAGCTTCCGCTCGCCTTCTGGTGCTTCCTGATCGGAGCTGCATCGCTTTCGGCGCTGCCGCTTATCAGCGCGGGATTCTACAGCAAGGATCTTATCCTGTGGGAGTCCCTGGCATCGGCCAACGGCAGTGCATGGCTTTGGGCTGCAGGTATGGCGGGAGCGCTCTGCACGTCAGCATATGCGTTCCGCATGGTATTCCTGATTTTTTACGGAAAGGCGCAGTCCGAGGCCTCGTACAGGATAGCAGTCCATTCGGGTCTGCGGACGAAGGCGCCACTGATAATCCTTGCGCTGCTTGCCCTTCTTGCAGGGTTCCTGCAGACACCTGAATCACTCGGCGGTATTTCATTTTTTTCGGCATTCATTTCTACAGCTCTGCCTTCGACGCCAACCATTGGGACCGCAATGTCTGAAGGCACAATGCAGTATCTTTCCGGCTTCCTTTCGCTGCTGGGAATATTTCTGGCATACATCTTCTTTCTTTACAACCCCGATTATATCAGGAACTTCATTCGCAAGCCTTTCGGCTTTGCGCTGCATTGCTTTCTCAGCAGCGGCTGGAACGTGGACAGACTTTACGATATCCTGTTCGTCAGGCCCTTCATTTATGCAGCGCAGACAAACTGTCGGGATATCATCAACCTGTTCTTCCTGCTTGTTGCGCTTCTGCATAAAGGAGCCAATCGCGTTCTGTGCGCCTCTCAAAGCGGCCTCGTCAGAAAATATGCCTTTGGCATAGCAGCAGGAGCGGCACTAATTCTTGGGGTGGTGGCGCTGAAATGATGCTCGTGCTGCTGATAGCAGTCCCGCTACTTGCCGGCCTGCTGTGCCTGCCTCTCTCGACTATTCACCGGAAGGCCCCTTTCTGGTTGTCATTGGCGGCCCTTACCGCCGATTTGCTGGTCGCTGCATCAATATGGGCGAACTGTCAGACCGATGCAGTTGCCGCCGCGTCTGCAGGCCGCTGGCTGATCTCCTTCAGGATCGACTGGATCCCTCAACTCGGCGTCGGTATTCATTTTGCATTAGACGGCCTCAGCCTTATACTCGTCGGCCTTACGGAGTTCCTCGGCATAGCGGCAGCCATTTCGTCCTGGTCTGAGATAAACGAACGCGCCGGCTATTTTTATGCGAACCTGATGTTCACAATATCGGGGATCCTCGGTGTGTTTATGTCGCTCGATCTGTTTCTCTTTTATTTTTTCTGGGAACTAATGCTCGTCCCAATGTATTTCCTGATCGGCATCTGGGGACACGAAAACCGCGCATATGCCTCTATGAAATTCTTCATTTTCACCCAGGCCGGCGGCCTGCTGATGCTGATATCGATCCTGGGCCTGTACTTTATCCATGGCAGGGCAACGGGCATTTATACCTTCGACTATGTTCAGCTGCTCGGTACTGCTCTTTCGGAGCCTGAAGGCACCTGGCTCATGCTCGGCTTTGCCGTTGCTTTCGCAGTGAAGTTGCCTGCAGTGCCTCTGCACCCCTGGCTTGCAGATGCACACACGGAGGCCCCCACTGCCGGGAGCATAATTCTCGCCGGTCTGCTGCTAAAAACAGGGGCGTATGGTTTTTTGCGCTTCGTTATCCCCCTGTTCCCCGCGGCATCTGCCGCCATTTCACTGCCGGCGATGATAATCGGGACAGTATCGATACTCTACGGCGCAGCGATGGCATTTTCCCAGACGGATTTCAAGAGGATGGTAGCATACACGAGCGTAAGCCATATGGGATTTGTACTGCTAGGCATATTCGCTTTTAATGAAGTGGCCGTACAGGGGGCTATCGTTCAGATGGTGGCGCACGGCATCAGCACCGGCATGCTTTTCTTCATAGCCGGTGCACTTCAGGAAAGAATGCATACGAGAGACCTGACATTGATGGGCGGCATGTGGTCGACCGCACCAAGGATGGGAGCGGTGACACTGATCTTTGCGGCTGCTTCATTAGGCCTGCCCGGTACCGGGAATTTTGTGGGAGAGTTTCTCGTGCTTCTGGGATCGTGGCAAGCGGGCGCAGCAATAACCGCGATCGCAACTACAGGCCTGATTGCGGCGACGGTTTATGCTGTATGGTTGATGCACGTAACCTTCTTCTGCAGCGCCGGGACCGAATGGAAATTCCCGGATTTTTCGTTTCGTGAAATGGCAGTTGCAGTCGTGATGATTGCAGCTATCGTCGCAATCGGGCTGTATCCGGCGCCGCTGCTAAAGGTGTCAGCCTTACCGGTCCGGGCTATTCTGAACAATACATATGTGGTACCTGACGCGGCTGCCCTTTCACAACAAAGCCGGGCTGCCGTCAAACCGGGGGTTATCAGATGAGCCTGAACGATTTTCAGGCCCTGATGCCACTGATAATAATGACGGCATCACCTATTGCAGTGATGCTGGCCATAGCCGTATCCAGAAGCCACAGATTCACGGCGGCACTCTCTCTTTACTCTATTTATGTCGCACTGCTGGCCCTTGCGATCGCGTATCCTGAGGCGCCGCGTCAGGTCTCTTCTCTGATAATAATCGACAGGCTTGCCCTGTTGTATATGGCTCTTATACTGATTTCCGGTGCTGTCGTTGTGATGCT
>DATHDF010000028.1:0-32374 GCA_035319185.1 Dissulfurispiraceae bacterium
GTCTTATAAGACTTATTAGACCTATC
This sequence comes from Dissulfurispiraceae bacterium, assembly GCA_035319185.1. Taxonomy (GTDB): domain Bacteria; phylum Nitrospirota; class Thermodesulfovibrionia; order Thermodesulfovibrionales; family Dissulfurispiraceae; genus Fen-1308. The sequence goes on from DATHDF010000028.1 coordinate 27, forward strand.
CTGCTTCCTTTTGCCCTTTGTGCTCCGCACAGACCCGTCCGACTTGCATGTGTTAGGCACGCCGCCAGCGTTCGTTCTGAGCCAGGATCAAACTCTCAAATGTTTTCTCTGGCTATACTTCAATAAACGCGAATAAATAGAACCTGCCTCTAGTTTTCAAAGAACAAAAATCCCTCCAGTACCCATGCCTCTACTTGTTGAGGTGATATCCAAGTAACCCCGGATCGAATTTCGGCACCCCGTCTATCAAACCATAGGGGACTCATCAAATCCGCCGATTGGGCCGTTTCTCTTGTGTTCACCTCAGCAACAAAGGCCTTCGGTACTGCAGAGAATGTCAAACTTCAAAGATCAACTGCTGACAGTCTTAGGATAGCAGGTTTCCATAATCGTGTCAACATATTTTACAACCTATTGTTATAAAGGCATAATTTTCAACCAAGTCGACTCGACTTGATCAAAAAAGAAGCTCCTGCCCTTTTACCTTCTTTCTTGTGACTTGCTCAAATATCCGTATCTTTCCGTATTCGCCATCATAGCCGGGCGCAATATGGACTTTGCCAGATCTCATCCTGGCGATCGCCTCTGCCATTTGCTCCGAAGTCGAACTCTTTATGTCAATCAGAGGAGCGTCTATTATGATCCTAAATTCGTTGCCGAGAGCGGTAAGCATCCTATAATAACACTCACCGACTGTCTTGCTGTTGACGCCAACGCGCAACGTTTCAGCAACGATCTCCTGCAATGGTATGATTGACCTGAACGGCTTTGCCCCTTTGGGCTTGACTCCCGCCGCCCTATCCGCCAGCTCATGCACACGATGCATGACCCCTATCGTTACTTTCTTCCCGCATACCGGGCATAGCTGGTCATATCTTTTTGTCTCCTCCGGAGTAAGACTTATTCCGCAGCCCCTATGTCCATCATAGTGATATTTACCCTCCTCCGGAAAAAACTCTAAGGTGCCCGCAAAACCAGTTCCCGTACGAAGGGCTTCCATCATTGAACCATAGGAGGTTTCAGTCTCAAAAATGTTGGCCTCGCGCCCCATTTTAGCCGGAGAATGTGCGTCTGAATTGGAGATAAGAGTGATCCCGTCGAGGGCGGATAAACGCCAGTTCATAGCTGGGTCGGATGATAAACCGGTTTCTATCGCATGGATATGATGAGAGAGATCGCCAAAACACTCCTCAAGTGAATCGAATCCGGATGCTGCTCCAAAAACAGAGAAATGAGGCGTCCACGCGTGAGCCGGAACAAGCATTGCATCGGATGAAGTATCGAGCACTATTTTGAGCAGTTCCTTTGCATCGAGACCAAGGATCGGCCTGCCGTCTGAATTGAGATTGCCGATCTTTGCAAGCGAGATGCTCAATTTAGCTGCGCTGGAAAAGTCCGGCACAAATACCAGACAATGTACCTTGCGGGTTTTTCCATTCTTACTGTAGATGCAGCTGATCTCGGCAGTAAGAAGGAATGACACCTCATTTCGGCATAGGTCCGGGATGTCGATATTTCGATATGCCTTTTTCAACCGCAAAAGGCCGTTTCCTAGCGGCTCCAGTTTGTCGTTGAGTTCTCTGAACCACTTCGGGTGTGTAAAGTCGCCGGTTCCTGCAACAGATATCCCCTTCAACTGCGCCCACTTCCATATGTTCTCCGGCGTCATTTCGCCGCTTGTAGCCCGCGAATATCTGGAATGTATATGCAGATCGGCTATAAAGGACATCGCAAATTATACCATGAGAGGCTAAACAGGCAAGCTCGCGGCCAGGACTTTACCGGCTGAATTCCCTGCCGGTTCGAACAATAAGGCCTCGCCCGGCAATCGTCAGTTGCGCCAACATGCCGCCGACAACATCAACCGCGACATCAGACAGAGAGGCAGTTCTTGATGGGACAAAGGATTGATGAAACTCATCACCAAAGGCAAATGCAATCAATATGGTCAAGGCCCAAAGCGCCCAGCTCAGGGACCAGCGCTTGCTTGATTCTCCCCGAAAAGCCCTGAACAGGGCGAAGCTAAGGATAAAGTATTCGGCAAGATGGCCGCACTTTCTTATCAGCGCGTGAATCAGGTCGATACGCGCTGCAGTCATGTCAGGGAAAAAGAAATGAAGGAGCGGAACTATAAATCTTGATGTATTGGTGGCCGAGAAGGTTCCGCTTGACATAAAGAATATGAAAAACATCGCAAGGGCGACCGGCAACCAGTATCTTACCAGATATCGAATCTCTGATGGCTTCATATACTAAATAATATGCAAATACGGCGCGCAAAATCCACTATTTATCCGGCCTCTTCTCGTCCTCGTCGTCTTCGAGCATCCTGTGTTTAGGACCTTCGGGGTCATCATACTGACCGCTCTTAATGGACCAAACGAAGAAAAGCCAGGCGCCTATACCCAATATGATCGACAGAAATATAAGAAAACCTATGGTCCACACGGTATTACAAGCCCGGTCCCTTACGGATTCTGAGCGAATTTCCTACTACAAAAAGAGAACTTGCAGCCATCGCTGCAGCCGCAATTATGGGATGCAATAATCCTGCTATCGCCAGCGGTATTGCGCACATATTGTAAAAGAAAGCCCAAAATATATTCTGCTTGATAATCGAAAAAGCCTTTGCCGAAAGTAGTAGACAGTATGGAATAATTCTCAGGTCATTCCTCACAAGGACTGCATCTGCACTCTCCATCGCGATGTCGGTGCCCTTACCCATTGCAATCCCTACGAGTGATTCGGTAAGGGCAGGCGCATCGTTTATGCCGTCTCCAACAAACATAACGCGTTTTCCGCCAGTCTGCATTTCTTCAATAACCTCCCCTTTTTTAAGCGGCGACGCCTCCGACACCACATGGCCGATACCTGCCGCTGCTGCGACCGATTCAGTTGTATGTCTGTTGTCTCCGCTCGCCACAGAAACGGAATAGCCGGCCCTCGCGAGACTGGAAACCACGCCGGCGGCCTCATCCCTCAGAATATCTGAAACGATCATAACGGCCCTGACCAGACCAGACCATCCAACATAAATAACAGAGTCTCCCGCACTTTCGACATGTTTGATTTCTGACGCCGCAGCATTGTCGGGCGGCAAGATCATGCCTTTTCGCAGCATCAGATTCCTGTTGCCGATTACTACTTTTCTGTCATCAGCAACCGCCTCTACTCCCTCTCCCGGAATCGCCGTGAATTCGTCCACGTGAATCTGATCCGGATGGCTCCGTACCGCGCCTGCGACTCTTACTATTGCACGAGCAATGCTATGCTCTGACTTGTCCTCTATAGAAACAGCAAGCGCTAAAATATAATCTTTCTCGCAAGCACCGTCCAGCAATATAATCTCTTTCAACTCGGGCTTGCCTCTGGTTAACGTGCCTGTCTTGTCGAACATTACATGCCTGACCCGCGACATATTTTCGATGACCTCGCCGCTCCGCATGAGCAAGCCCTTGGCTGATGCCGCGGTCGTGCACAAAAGAACAGCAAGAGGAGTGGCCAGGCCGAGGCTGCATGGGCAGGCTATTACCAAAACAGATATGCCGGTCATTAAAGCAATCTGCAAAGAGGCACCGCGCATTATATAATAGAATACTGTCCCGGTGGCTATTGTGATGATCGCAGGCACAAAATAGCCGACTACGCTGTCGGCAACGCCCTGTATCCTCGGTTTTCGAGCCTGCGCATCCTGAACGGCCCTGATTATTCCGGATAATAATGTATCACCAACAGTACTTGTAACTCTGAATATCAGGCTGCCGTATAGATTCATGCTGCCGCCTACAACTTCGTCTCCCCCCTTCTTGCCGACCGGCTTCGACTCGCCTGTAATCAGGGATTCATCGACCTCGGAGCTGCCCTCTTCAACGATTCCATCGAGTGGAATGCGTTCGCCGGGCACAACCTCCACCAGGTCTCCTTTCTTAACAGCCTCCAGAGGCACATTGCATTTCTTGCAGGCCGCCTGGTCATCAGGCCTTACAAGCACGCGGGCCTCCTTCGGGTTCAGCTCTCTCAGCCGCTCAATCGATTCGGATGCCTTGCCCTTTGCTGCGGCCTCTATATATCTTCCCAGCAGTATGAGAGTTATAATCATGGCGGACGTGTCGAAATAAACCTCTCCGCCCCGCAACATTTGAAAGCAGCTGTATACAAATGCCGACCCTGAGCCAAGCACGATAAGCGAATCCATATTAAAACGAAATCTGCTCATACCCGTGAATGTGCTTCGGATCAAAGGCATGCCGGAATATAAAATCACGGGAGCAGTCAGGCATAGAGCAATGACTTCGAGAATGAATTTCGTCTGTCGGTCGATCCCCTGAAAATAGCCGGCGTATAGTGCAATACTGTATATCATGAGTTGCGATGAAAGAAACGCAGCCGTGCCGAATCTCAGCAGCAGATCTTTTGTCTCAGACCTTCTGGCCCTGAAGCCTTCGGATTCAGTATAGGGCTTCGGGGTATAACCGATTGAATGTATTCTGCCCAGTATGGCGTCGATGTTCAGGACTGCAGGGTCCCAGCGGATTCTCGCCATATTAGTTGCATAGTTGACCCTTGCATACTCGACGCCTTTTGTTTTTGCAAGAACGCGCTCGTTGAGCCATACACATGACGCGCAGCGGATGCCGTCGATATAAAGGTCGATCTCCTTCGATTGGCCAAGGTCCCTGACATTGGCGGCAAAAGGGCCGGCATTCACAGCCGAATCGAAAAAATCGCGAGAGATACCCGTCTCGTTCCACTTCCGGCTTTCGTAGAACTTGTCCAGCCCTTCGTCGTGAATCAGAAGGGATATCCCGAAACACCCGCGACAACAAAAAACCTTGCGGACATTTGCGATCTCTCCATAGACAGCTTCGCGCTCGTGGAATTCGAGCAGACAATGGTCACATTTCATCTAAGCTCATTGAAACGACCTGTTGATATAGATAACTCCGGTCACAATCATCATAACGCCTGCCGCTTTGTACAGCCTTCCCCTCAACTTCGCCGACAGGGCAGAAGACAACTGGCCCAGCATGAAGAGGGCAGGCGTTGTCCCCAGGCCGAAAAGCAGGAGCATCACCAGTCCGCCGAGAAAGCCCTCCACCGGGCCGGATGCCGCAGCGCCTGCGCCGGCAGCTGCGATCAAGACCGTATAGAGCAGGCCGCAGGGGATGAATCCTAGAACCAAACCCATCGGATAATACATGCCGAGCCCTCTTGATTCCGAAACGATCTTCATCGCCTTGAAAACTAATGCACTAAGGCGTCCGCCGAATGCCGGCGCGGGGCCCGTTACAAATCCTCTCCATCCGATCACGCTTATCCCCATAACAATCATGGCACAACCCACAAGAGCAACAGCAGCAACTTGCAGCCTTTCCAGAGATTTCGCGATACCAAGGAAGGAACCCGTCAAGCCTACCATCCCGCCAAGGATGCCGTAGGTCGTGATTCGACCGAGGCTGTAGAGAAGATGGGCGGCTGCCTTTCTTTCGCCCAGCCCCATCGAATACGCAGTAACGGCCGGACCGCACATGCCGATGCAGTGGCCGAAACCGCCCATCAGTCCGGTCATAAACATCATCAAATAAATCGAATCAATAGAGGACATCGAATGGGAATTCAACTTTGGTTTTGCCGGACGGTTCGATAGTGGCGGACCAAAGGGGCTTTCCGGTAGGACAACGTGGGATGATGCCTTTGCCGTAATATTTACCGTCGCCTGCTTTTTTCAGAAAAACACGGTTGTTCCCCATATACATGCCCGGCATGGCAAGATCAAGAAACAAAGTTTCTCCCGTATGTCCTCCTTTAACGGATACCGAAAAAAGAAGCCTCTCCATTGCTTTGACCGGCTTTGGCGAGATATCGAGGGAAATCTCGATGTCGCCGGCTTTCTTTTTACAAGGGCCCTTAAGCAGATCGCACTTTTCTTCCGCAGCCGAAAAACCAATCTCCCAGGCAAGCACCAGGCAGCAGCACAGAGCAGTGATCGCAATCCGGGCCCCGCACAACACTGTCCCGGCGGACATCGACACTATTTCTCGATGCTCCTGATGTACGTGATCACCTTCCAAATTCGCTCAGTACCAAGGGCGCTGTCCCAGCTGGGCATTCCACCCGGTCTACCCTTTGATATCGTCATGAAAAGGTCCTGATCGCCATCACCAAATTTCTTGCTCTTGGTTGTAAGATTCGGACAGATATCGCCCTTTCCACCGACTCCGTGGCAGGTCTGGCAATTCATCTTGAAGATCTCCGACCCCTCTTCGGCAATCTTCTCATTGCCTGCATAAGGATTCTTTTTCTGTGACTCCGCCGATATCGCCATACCCGCAAATGCAAATACAAACGCTGCAACAACTGCCACCACAATCGTCGTTTTCATCTTTGTACCTCCTTGTCAGCAAAGATTCTCTGCTCGTAACTGTGCTGTCTGCTATCCTTAAGGATAACGACTTTCAGGTCCCAATATCCATAGAGCGGACACACGACCGATGCTTTATAAAATCCCGCAGACCATGCTGCCTTGAAGGTATTGTCATATTGCTTTGTTGAAGGCCTGCTGATCGCTATCGAAACATCTGCATCTTTCAGCATGTCACCCGCCCCATCCCTCACCGACAATATAATTTCATTTTTCCCGACTACAAATTCCTTATTTGCAACATCTACCTTCCATCCGGCGGCCTCATTTTCATGCCTCCTCTGATCCCACGCCAAGCCCATTTCATATGGTTTCTCGATCACGAGGCCGTCGAAATATTGATTGCCTACAATTATCGAGCCCGCCACCGCCGCGAGGCCCACCAATACAATCACAACAATGAAATATCTCATCTGGAGTCTCCCGGCATGAGTAAATATGCCGACTTCAGTATTTTTGCGCCATTGTCTCCTGCCGGCGTAATGTCAATCTCGATTTGCCGAGGCTTTCCCTGATCCGTCTGACTTTTTGCCGTGACATATACAGTAACCTTTTTACTCTCGCCCTTGAAGATTCGCGTGCGGTCCGGAGCCACCATGATTCTTCCTTCACTGCCCACAGCGCTTATGATGAGATCGGCGTCCTTGTCTGCCCTGTTTTCGATAGCCAGAATATACGAGTTGACGATGGAGCCGTCGGCGGATGCCCTGGGCGTGAATGCGGGATTCGGCAAAACAGTCACATCCAGCGTAACCCTGGAAAAAGAAAGATACAAGAGAAATGCAAATGCAGCCAGAACAATGGCGCCGATCAGCAGGACATTCTGTCTCAGGAGTTTGCCCGTCTCCCCGGACAGGCCGAAGGAATAACCTATCAAACTATTCTTTTGTCTTTTGCCCATCATAGTTGCACATTTGTCAATGCATTCTGCGCAGTTGATGCAAGCAGCATTCAGCCCATGTCTTATGTCAATATTTACCGGACAGGTCTTGACGCACGCAGCACAGTTCATACATTCCTCCTTGCGCTTTTCATCAAAGGCGATCACAAGTGTCCTATCGTCGTAAAGCACGCTTTGCACCTTCGAATAAGGGCAGACCGTGGCACAGAATCTCCGCCTGAGAAATGCAAAGTTCAGAAACAAGATGGCTGTGAGTACTATCCAGAATCCCCAGAGTAAGCCGCTGAGTTCGCCGGCCAAAAGCCTGCCTATAAATTCATATGGAGACACGAAGTACCAAATCAAATCAGCGGCAACGATCGCGGTTATGGCTAACATGGCCGCATATGCTGAAGCCTTGTGAATAGCGCTTTTGCTTTCGAGTCTGTCGACAAATCTGCTGAGGTCCACGATGACTGTCTGCGGACACAGCCAGCCGCACCAGATCCGGCCGAACAAGATAGTCAGCAAAACGATCAGAAATGTGATAAATATGATCCCGGCCAGCACGATAAAGAACTCTTCCATCCATAGTGTAACTCCGAAAAAGTGAAGCTGCAGTGAAGGCACATCGAATCTCAGAGCGCTTTGACCGTGGATCTGCACAAAAGGGAGACCCAACATCAGGATCGCCTGGAGTATTGCCGCAAATCTCCTCCAGGATTGAATGGCCTTAATCATCATCGTCCATCATTTTGAATTTGGCTTCTTCCACCTTTTTATGACGCTTTTTATTTTTTGAATAGTAGTAGCCGATTATTATACCGAATAGTATTACAAGGATAAGACCGAATAAGAAATAGGCAAAGGCCTGCGCGCTCATTATTGTCAACTCCTTGATATGACTTGTGCCTGACGTCTATGGCCCGTCTGTTTGCATTCCGGGCCAAGCCCCCGGTCCGCCCGATGCAGGCGCAGAAACCGGGGGTGCCGGCACTTGATCTATTTCTTTATTGACTCCTCGTAGGCCTTGGCCTGCGTCCATCCGGTAAAGGACGGCGAATAGGCAGCCACGTAGTAAATTCCCCAAACGATCAGGCCCCACAGCAGAAGAAGCCATCCCCTCGGAATCTTTCTGGCAGCGTCTATGCTCTCTTCAACCTGAAACTCACTCAAATCATCGAGATCTTCCGCCATTTCCGCCTCCTTATTTTGACTGAATCGATCTAATGTACGCCACAATAGACCATATTTTGTTTTTGTCCAGCTGGCCGTCGTATCCCGGCATTCCGCCCTTTGCCTTTCTTCCGGCAAATACAGCGCCCTCTGAAGTGCCTTTGTCTATAATGTCAAAATAGACATTGTCAGGGACATCGCTCTTGACGTAGAGGAACTCACGATCGACAAGGCTCGGTCCGATATCGCCCTTGCCGTGCTTCCCGTGACAGGACTCGCAGTTGTGTTCATAAAGCTCTTCACCCTCGTGAACAGCCTTCGGATTGCCCGCAAGCGGATTGTCCACATGCTCGACTTTGGCTGCCGGGGTAGCGCCCGAAGCCTTCGTTTCGATTCTGGCTTCGACGCGGCGCGCATCCTCGTCAGTGCCGCTGCCGGTAATGACCTCAGGTTTCCTCATTGTGATCTTGTCGTCAGAAATGCCGGCGGCGCGTAGGACATCGCGCACAGCCTTGGCCCGGTTCTTCGCAAGCTCTTCATTTGCGGCGGCGCTTCCCGTCTTATCGGTATAGCCGGAAATAACAACGCTAGCGCCCGCGGTCTTCTTCATATCCTCAGCAAGCCCGGCGAGTTCTTTTTTTGCATCTTCCGGCATGTCGTATTTTCCCACCGCGAAAAGGACCTTCACAGGTTCCGGAGTCGCGGCAGCCGCACTTTCAGCAGCAACGGGCTTCTTGGTAACAGCTGTCCCAATAACCTGCATATAGGCAACCAGTGCATCCAGTTCCGTCTTGTCCTTCAGGGCTGCAATTTCCTGAGGAGTGTAAGGGAAATCAAGAGCCTTCATATGCGCCTCAACATCGGATGGATCGAGTTTACTGTCCTTTATCCAGCCATATTTCGGCATGTTGGATTGCGCAAAGAAGGCCTGTGGATTTTCAAAATGACGGTAGTGCCACATGTCCGGATACTTGCCGCCGATCCTGGCCAGATCAGGCCCGGTCCTCTTCGATCCCCACAGAAAAGGATGATCATACGCAAATTCACCCGCCTTTGAATATTCACCGTATCTCATAACCTCCGTTTTCAGCGGTCTCACCGTCTGCGTGTGGCAGTTGTTGCAGCCTTCCCGCTGGTAAACATCCCTGCCGGCCAGTTGCAGCGCAGTATACGGTTTCAGATTTTCGAGCTTCGGATGCATCTGCTCGGTCATCATTGGATAAAACATAGTGACTATAGTGCCCACAAGTATTGCAATCGTTGCGAGCAGGGCAAACAGAATCGGACTATTGTGGAGCTTCTTATGAAATTCGCCTGACATTTCGCCCTCCCTATGCCCGTGCCGCCGCCAAGGTCTTGCCTTTGCGGATCGTCATGTAAATGTTGTAAATGAAGAAGAGCATGCCGACGGTGAAGATGAGCCCGGCGACCGTCCTCATCTGCCAGAAGGGATAGTTTTTGACAAGCGTCTCCATGAAGGTGTATTTGAGGCTGCCGTCAGGATTGACCGCCTTCCACAGGGCGCCCTGCTGAATGCCGGTAATCCACATCGTAATCGAAAACATGAGCTGTCCTATCAGCACGAACCAGAAGTGGGTGTTCGCGATCTTTATGCTGTAAATCTCGGTATTATAAATCTTCGGGATTACGTAATAGATAGATGCCGCCACCGTCATGGTAACCCAGCCCATCGTGCCCATGTGTACATGACCGGGGACCCAGTCGGTGTAATGGATCAGCTGGCTGACGATCCTTAGTCCCTGCGTCGGCCCCTGAATGGTCTGAAGTCCGTAAAATGTGATGCCGAGGAGAAAGAACTTGGTGAGATAGTTAGTCCTCATCTTCGACCAGTCCTCGCCGACAGTGTAATACCCGTTGACAACCGAGCCCCACGACGGGGCAATCAGAAACATCGTGAAAGCGATGCCCAAGGTCTGGATCCAATCGGGAAGAGGAGTGTACACGAGATGGTGCGCTCCGGTCCAGAGATATGCGAACACCAGCGACCAGAACGCAATGATCGACAGCCGATGGCTGTATATCGGAATGCCCGTGGATTTCGGCAGGAAGTAATAGAACATTGCCAGTATCGGAGTCGTGAAGATAAAGCCTACGGCGTTGTGTCCATACCACCATTCCACATTGGCGCTGTTTACACCCGCAAACAGATGGTACGACTTGAAGATGCCTGCCGGGATCGAAAGATTGTTCACGATGTACAGCACGGCAACTGCGATGACTGTAGCGATCAGATACCAGAGCGAAATATACATCTGTTCTTCTTTTCGCGTTAGTATTGTTCCGAAGATATTTATCGCGAACATGACCCATAAAATGACGACCACAATATCGAACGGCCACTCGAGTTCGGCATATTCGTTCGACTGATTCATGCCCAGGAAGAGACTCAGTGCCGCCAATGCAATCGCAATGTTGAACAAATAAAGATGATAACGTGCAAGTTTGGGCAGCAACAGCGGCCGCTTGGCAAGTCTCATAACAATGTAATACGCCAGTCCGAATATTGAACCGATTCCGAGCCCGAACGCAAGCCCGTTTGTGTGCACTACCCTCAATCTTCCAAACGTGAAATATGGCGGGAAATTAAATGATGGGTTCCACATCTGGACAGAGATCCAGAGACCTATCACTATTCCCACCACGCCCCAGAAGATCGAGGAGACGATAAAGCCCTTCACTGTTTGATTATCGTATTGATAATCAGCCATTTTTCGCCTCCACTAAAGAATTGCTGTAAGATCCCAAAGGGACCCCAATTGAATATGCATGCTAACGACAGTAGCCTTTCATATCTTCAAAATTTATCTTGCTTAAATAATCCTCAGTCATTTTTCTTAACTCTATCCATATAGGGTGCACAACACAAGTACAACTGAAACCGCACGACCTCCTGTCAACAGCACACTTATTAGATGCTACAGGACCCTGCATAGCCGAAATGACATCAAGTAAACTTATCGCCTCGGGCTCTCTTGCCAGTTTGAATCCACCCTTAATGCCCCTGAACGATTCAAGCAAGCCTGCGCGGCTCAGCTTTTGAACGATCTTGGAAAGAAAACTCTTGGGAATAGACATTTCTTGGGCTATCTCGTCGACAACAGTCGGCAGCCCCTTTTTTTTCGACAGATAGAGGAGACATCGTATTGCGTAATCTGTTTCTCGTGTTATTTCCATAATCAGGACTGGTTTTGTCCTGATTTAAGAATAAAGATTTCAAACCTGATTGTCAAGAGATTTTTTTGGATTGCCGGCTAAAAATAAGATAATGATTGAAAAAAAGAAAGTGGCTCCTGGGGAGGGACTCGAACCCCCGACCAAGTGGTTAACAGCCACCCGCTCTGCCAGCTGAGCTACCCAGGAAACTTGTTATTATCTCAAAATGCGCTGATGCTTGTCAATGAAACCAAGGCCAAATGCAGCGTTAGCGCCATACCGGGCTTAAACCTACCCGCGCACAATCTCACCGATTGCAGACCAGTCAAGGTTGCCAAGACCCTTTTGCATCGCCATGCGGAACATCTCGCGCACTTCAGCCGACACAGGCAGCGGCACGTCCAGTTCATCTCCGATGCGCAGGGCATATGTCATGTCCTTATGCATCCATCGAAGGGCGAACAGAGCCTCGGCATGCCTGCGATCTATTATGTTAGGCGCTTTCATCTTTACTACCATGCTTGCCAGAACGCCTTCATTGATCGCCTGTAAAACCTTGTCCATATTCAGTCCGGCCTTTTCAGCAAGGGCCATTCCTTCCCCAAGCGCTGCAACCTGGGCAGCTGCCATCATGTTGTTGATGAGCTTGTAAGTCGCGCCGGATGATGGCGGCCCGAAGTGTATCTGCCCCCTGCTGAAACTGCCGAGGACAGGTTGGATAGCCGCGAAATCCTCCGGTTCAGCGCCAACGTACAGCTGCATGGTCCCGGCAGCCGCAGCGGGCTTGCTGCCTGCCATCTGGCAATCGGCAAATTTCAAGCCTTTCGCCTGCACCACCGAATGAAGCTCGCGCACCCATGCAAGCGAGAGCGTACTGCATTCGACAGCGTATGTTCCCGGGTTAGCACCCTCAAGCGCTCCTTCTGGACCGAACCAGACAGCCTTTGATGCAGTGTCATCCCCGACAACAACAATAACCATTTCTGCGCGAGAAGCGGCTGCAGCAGGCGATTCCGCCCATTTCGCCCCTTGTGAAACCAGGGCCGCAGCCTTCTCTTTGGTGCGATTATATACATGCAACTCAAAGCCGCCCTTGAGCAGATTACCGGCTATCCCGGTTCCCATCGTGCCAAGTCCTATTAAAGCAATGCGTTTCATGGTTCCTCCTCGTCGTACAGAGAGCTTATAGAAATTATACTTTCATTTTCTTCAAACAAAACTACGTCGCCATCTACTGATGAGACATTTGTTTGCTGGAGCGTGCTTATCTTTTGCTGCACAAGGGTTAATTCAGCGCGCGAAAGCCGAGTTTTTGGCTGAAATTCGACAATTCTTCAGGATCAGAGATTAGACAGATACTCTTCCCATTCTATGGGCAGGAGATGCTTCTTTTTGTTGTTGCATTCCTTGCAGGCGGTTACAATATTATTTCTGACTGATTTGCCGCCCCGGATAATCGGCACGATATGGTCCATGGTAAGCTCTTTCGGAGGGATTGAGGCATTGCAGTAGTAACATCTTCCCCGGGAGCATTTTCTCTTCCACCAAGCGCTTGCGCGAAGGGCACGCGCCGCATTGCGCTCCCGTTTTGCATCTTCGTCTGAAACTTCTGAAACGAACAACACTACTTCCGTCCCTTTTTTACCTCCTCTTCCTCATAAAATTTCTTGTAAAGGACTTCCCATTCCGGGCTGCCCTCTACCAGCTTTCTTGAAAAAGAGAGGAGTTTCTTGGTCACAGTTTCGTCTATATCTTCTCCGATTTTAAGTTCGTTGAATATAGTCTTCTTTATCTCGCGCCGAATCTCGCTGTCATCAACCTTGACCGTGAACAGTTTGTTGTCGAGCAAACCCTTGAGCAGCATATGTGTCGTGTGGGTTATCTTATCATCGGAGAGCATCATAAGATTATGTTTCTCTCCTTCACGATCTTCTGTTTAGTCATATCGAAAAGCTTTCGGTAGTCGAGCCTGCCCTTTTCTATCTCCGGCTCAAACTTCTTGAGTATCTGACGGACTTCATCATTCAGTCTGTCTTCCACCATCAATTCTTCGAGCAAAAGCCTTTCAGTTTCCGAAATCAGGGTCTCCAAGGGCACTGCGGATTCGACCAGCTCCTTTCTCACAAGGTTCTCGGCTATCCTCCTTGCCATGGTCGGGACCCAGCTCTTCGGAATTCTCATCTTACCTTTCCATAAACGGTATCAGCGCAATGTTCCTCGCCCTTTTGACCGCTGTGGTCAACTCCCTCTGATGCACAGAACAGGTGCCGGTGACTTTTCTGGAAAGTATCTTGCCGCGCTCCGTCATGTAACCGCGAAGGACCTTGGTGTCCTTATAGTCGATAAACGCTATCTTGTCGGCGCAGAATCTGCAAAACTTCCTTCTCTGAAATCTCTTGGGCTGCATTATATAATCTCCTCCGGGTTTATTGATTTAGAATGGTTCAACATCCGAGATCTCGTCCGGCATGCCGACATCAGTGGACGTCGGTCCGCCCGGCGATGAATCTTTCTTGGAAAGGAACCTGACAGTGTTGGCTACAATCTCCATCTTGCTCTTCTTCTGGCCTTCGTACTCCCATCTCCGCTCGCGCAGACGGCCTTCCACAAGCACGCTCCGGCCCTTGCTGAGATATTGCCCGCAGGCCTCAGCCTGTTTGCCGAAAATTACGGCGTCTATAAAGAGGGTTTCTTCCTTCCAGTCATCGCCGGATTTGAATTTGGAATTAACGGCAATGGAGAGAGTGGCGACCGGCGTTCCTCCGGGTGTATATCTGACCTCGGGATCTTTGGTGAGATTGCCTATGAGGATGACGCGGTTAAACATTATACGCCCTCTTTACCTGCGGCGGCAGGTGCCTCTTCAGGGGTTGAAGGCAGTCCGCTGATTTCCTTGGGCAATGCAGCAATCTGTTTCTTGCCGAGTTTGATAACCATAAACTTAAGGATAGTATCCAGGACTTTGAAATGCTCTTCAAGCTTCTTAATCGTGTCCGCAGACGCCTTATAAAGCAGAAAAACATAATTGCCCATTTTCTGCTTGTTCATTTCGTACGAGAGACGCCTCTTGCCCCAGACATCGATTTTGAACACTTCACCGTTTGAGGTTTTGATAATGTCGGCTACCTTATCCACCACAGATTTGGCTTCCTCGTCGCTGAGTGAGGGGGAGAGAATTACAACGGTTTCATAGAAATTCATCAACTGCCTCCACATGGATATAAAGCCCTTTCTCAAAGAAAAGGGCATGGAGAACCATCGATCAAACCGACGGCAATCAACTTGTTTTTATACCATACTTTTGGTTTCTAAATCAAATAATTTTATATTCCTTCATCTTCTTGCTGAGGGTGTTGCGGTTGATCCCGAGTATCTTGGCAGCTCCAACCTGATTACCTTCGGTCTCATTAAGAACAATGCTGAAAAGTGCCTTTTCGACCTCGGAAATGACTGTCTCATATAGGTTCGATTTATCGAGTTTCTTCATCTCGGTGAGAAACCCGTTCAGCTTTTCCTCGAGAAATTCCTTCACCGAGCAGGAGTTGTAATCATTGCTGAAGAGGTCCCTTCTCTCGATCACGCTGTCCCTTGACAAGATCGAGGTGCGCTTGACGGTATTTTCCAGTTCCCTGACATTGCCGGGCCAATCATACTGCGAAAGCGCCTTCTCGGCATCCTTCGAAAAGTCTTTCGGAGGGAGCTCGAAAGTCCTTACAGACTCTTTCAAGAAGTGCCTGGCCAGCGGCACAATATCGTCTCTTCTGTCCCGGAGCGGCGGCACCCTTATGTCAATTACGTTGAACCTGTAATAAAGGTCCTCCCTGAAATGCCCGCCCTTGACGCACAACATCAGGTCTTTATTGGTTGCGCCAATAATGCGCACATCCGCCTTGATTATCTTGCTGCTGCCCAGGGGGCTGTATTCCTTCTCCTGCAAAAACCGCAACAGTTTGGCCTGAAGGTCTATGTTCAACTCCGATATCTCATCGAGAAACAGCGAACCGCCATCGGCTGCCTGAATCTTGCCTGCAGTCTTTTCGGATGCGCCTGTAAATGCCCCTTTTTCCCATCCGAACAGCTCAGCTTCGAGAAGTTCACTGGGGATAGAGGCGGAGTTCAGCGCAATAAAGGGCCCAAATTTTCGTCTGCTGTTGTTATGGACAGCGCGGGCTACAAGTTCCTTGCCTGTGCCGCTTTCGCCGGATATAAGCACTGTAACGTCCTTTGTAGCTACGCGGCCTATCTCCTTAAACACCTTCATCATGCCTTTGCTTTTGCCGACAATCTCGGAGCTTTTCGTCTCCTCCTTGGTCTGCCGCAGCTTCAGCAGTTCCTCTCTCATAGAGATGTCGCGAAAGGCCTTTTCAACAACGATCTTCAGCTCGTCTATGTCAAAGGGCTTCTCAAGGTAGTCGTAAGCCCCTTCCTTCATGGCTTCCACAGCGCTCTCCATCCTGCCATGAGCCGTTACAATAATAACGAGGGCGTTAGGATTGAAAATACGTATCTCCTGAAGGGCTTCTATGCCGTTGCCGTCAGGCAGCATCAGATCAAGCAGTATCAGATTGAACTTGTCGAGGGCCTTCAGACCTGTTTTGATGGTCGTTTTTACAACTACGTCATAGCCTAGCGGTTCCAGCGTCTTCCTTATGACCCAGGCAACGCTCTCTTCATCATCTATTACAAGAATCTTTTTGTCCATTTTGTCTACCGGCTTAGCCTTGTCATTCCTGGGTACTGGTAGGCGGAAGCGGGAGGTACACGCTGAATACAGAACCTTCTCCGACTGAACTTTTCACCTTAATGATCCCGCCATGGTCTTTTATGATCTTCTTTGAAAGGGCAAGCCCCAGACCGCTGCCTTTTTCCTTCTTGGTGTAGAGAGGCAGAAAAATCCTGCCTATTTCGTCCCTGCTGAGGCCGATCCCCGAATCCTGGAAATTGACTACGACCCACCGTCTCTTCCGCGTTCTCTTCTTGCTCTTGCCCGGCCCCGAGTCGTCATATATTAACACATATTCGTTCGACGGTCGCGTAGATATGCTCAGGGTTCTGTTATGCTTCACCGTTTCCGTCGCCTCGACTGCGTTCTTGATCAGATTGATGAAGACCTGCATCAGCTTGCCCTCATCGCCCGATATGTACGGCAGGCTGGGATCATAAGACTTCTCGATAGCAACGGCTCGTTCCTTCAGGGCGGAATCCATTACCCTGAGGGCATATTCTATTACCTCATGTATATTAAGCTGGTGGAAACGGGGCAGCCTGGTCATAGTCAGATATCCCTGAAGAACTGCATTCAGCCGGTCAGCCTCCTTCAGTATGAGGTTGACACACTCCCCTTCGGAAGCGCTGCCCGGAGAAGACTTCAAAATCTGCGCAGCCCCTTTTATTCCGCTGAGAGGGTTTTTTATTTCATGAGCGAGCGAGCCGAGCAGATAGAGAAGATGGTCGAACTGATAGTCTTCCCTTTCGGTTAGAGAAAGGTTCTCTCTCATACAGAAGATTACGCCCTCCAGATTGTCGGCTAAGTAAAACGGGGCGATATGAAGGTCTACGGTTACGATCCTGCCGATATCGATTTCCATCTCCTTGCAGTTGTAAAGCCTGCCTTCTACTAGCGTTTTTTGAAAGAGCATCTCGATCTCGTCGCTGCCCCCAAAAAGATGGCTCAGAGGCAAGTTTTTGACTTCCCTGAGACCCCTCCCGAAGAACTCCTCCCCGGCCTTATTTATGAAAGCAAGCCGCCCCTTGCCGTCAAACAGGCAGACCGCTTCATCCAGATTATTTATCAGCCCTTCAAGTGATACCATGTTACTCGCAGTAGAGGTTATGAGAATGTATATATTGCTCGACGGATTCCGGCAACAGATATTTGATGCTCATCCGCTCTTTGGTCAAACGCCTGATCATCGTTGACGAGATATCGAACATGCTCACCCTGGCCACATACGACTCCATTCCGCCCCTGAGGACAAGCGAATCTATCCCCGGCTTGTCAGAAGGCCGTATTGCCTCGACAAAAGGCGATGCGGTCAGCTCGGATTCGCAGCAGCTGGGTCTTGTAACAACAATAAAGCTTATCGAAGAGACAAGCCGGCGTGGCTCTTTCCAGTGGGGCAGGTCCATAAATGCATCAAGACCCAAAATCAGAAATAGTTTATCCTCAGGATATATCCGGTGCAAATTATCGACTGTGCTGACAGTATAGGACCTTTCGTCCTGCCTCATTTCAAGGTCCGAGACCAGAAAATAGATGTTGGACCCTGTGGCCAGCCGTGTCATCGAATACCTGTGAGATGCCTCCGCAAGTGCCGACGATTTTAGGGGCGGATTGCCTGACGGTATGAAAATTACCTTGTCAAGACTCAGGAGCTGCCTGACTTCCTCGGCAGCGCGCAAATGCCCGAAGTGAACGGGATTGAAGGTCCCGCCGAATATTCCAAGCCTCATCGCCGGTTCACTCTAATAAAGATAAATGCAGATTAAGTCGATTAAGCAGCGCCGCCTCAGGACGAAAACTCCTGAGATGCAGGCTTCACCAGTCGACGATCTGGATTAATCCCGATAGGCTACAACCCCATTTTACCCAGAGCATCCTCACCGCGGCTCTTGGCAGCAGGGGCATCCTCGGGCAGATAGAGCATAACGCCGCCCTTAACAGGCCTGATAACGATCTTGCTTTCCGAAGCAAGCTGGTTCGTTATCTTTATCGGGTCTTCACCATCATAATATTTCTTGAAGGCCTCATTGAATCCGGAATAGACCGTATGTATACCCTTGAATCCCTCTTTCCTGAGACTTACGATCGCTTTTTTGATAAAGTCTTCATAGCTGAGTTTTTCCGGCATAGCACCCTTCCTCCTTTTTTGTTCCGTCAATTATTCTCTGAGCTGCCCATGGCCGAATACGACAAATTTGGTACATGTAAGTTCTTCAAGCCCCATAGGGCCCCGGGCATGTATCTTGTCGGTCGATATGCCGATCTCGGCACCCAAGCCGAACTGATACCCGTCATTAAGGCGTGTGGAAGCGTTGACAAAAACCGCTGCAGAATCAACCTCTCGCAAAAACCTTGTGGCTTTTTCATAATCTTTAGTAACGATGGCATCGGAATGCGCGGAGCCGTAAGCAGCAATATGGTCCATCGCGTCGTCTATATCCCTGACGATCCTGATATTCAGTACCAGATCGAGATATTCCTTCACGAAGTCTTCTTCAGATACTTCTTTGATATCGGGCGAAATCGCCAAAGTGTTGGAACAGCCGCAAAGTACCACGCCGGCCTTGCGGAAACGGTCGATCATGCCGGGAAGAAATTGACCGGCTATCGCCTTGTCTACCAGCATTGTCTCCATAGCATTACACGTGCCCGGCCTTTGGACCTTTGCATTGAAGCATATGTTCGATGCCATTTCGAGGTCTGCATCGCGGTCGACAAACACATGACAGACGCCCTTATAATGCTTCAGCACCGGTATCCTGGAATTCTCGGTAACCGTCCTGATGAGCCCCTCGCCGCCGCGCGGGATCACAAGGTCAATAATGCCTTCGAGCTTGAGCATCTCCATGATCGCATCGCGGTCAGGTATGTCGATAAAAGTAATAGCCCCCTCGTGAAGACCTTCTGCCTTTGCAACATCTCTCATAATGCCTACTACAGCCCTGTTTGAATTGATAGCCTCTGAACCGCCACGCAGGACAACAGCATTGCCCGCCTTGAGACACAAACCGGTCGCGTCAGCCGTCACATTAGGCCTCGATTCATAGATAATGGCAATCACACCAATGGGGACCTTCATCCTCCCCACTTCCATGCCGTTAGGCCTTCTGATCATCCTTACAATTTCACCGACCGGGTCCGAAAGCTGAGCTACTTCTTCCAGGCCCCGCGACATCTCTAAAATCCTTTTTTCGGTAATGGTCAGGCGGTCAATAAGGGCCCGCGAAAGGCCCTTTTGTTCTGCAAACTCGACGTCCTTGCGGTTTTCTCTGATAAGGTCGGCGGATTTCTCCTTAAGGGCTTCCGCAATTCTGGCAAGCACCCTGTTCTTGTGTTCCGATGAAGCCTTTACCAGGCATCTGGCACCTGCCTTGGCTTCGATCGCCTTCTGAGTCACGTACGCCCTGATGTCCATCCATCCCCCGCATGCCGAAACTTGACGGCTTTTATAACTTATCCTAAACCGCATGTAAAATCAATACGTATAGCATATAGTATAGCAAGGGCGTCCGGTTGAACAAGGATTGCGTATCTGTTATATTGTATCTATTACGCGAACAGGGGAGGGTTTTATGTCGACACCGGTAGTTGATTTCGATCTATGCATTGGCTGCGGTTCGTGCGTGGAGCTATGCCCGGAGGTCTTCGAATTAAAGGACGACAAGGCGTGGGTGATAGGCCCTGGCAAGTGCGACACATGCGATTGCGAAGAGGCGATGAACGTATGTCCTGTGGAAGCGATAAAATTGGAGTAAGAGCCATAGCTGTGGGGGCGGCTATTCTGCCGCCCTCTGATCCTTCTTACCAGCTGTCCATCCTTTTCTGGGCAAGTTCTATAAAGCCATAAATCTTGAGATCAGCCGCATCCCCTTTTTTCAGATACTCGTTGATTGTTTCGTATGCTGACATCAGGGGGCATTTGATCACCTCAATATCTTCAGTCTCTTCAATCGGATATCGCTCCCTGAGCGCTGCTGACGCAGGCACCGCCTTTTTTGCAAGAAAGACGGTCAGGACTTCAGTCGAAAGCCCTGACGAAACCGGACCTTCCGCCATTAGTTCTAATTCATCGCTGACATATCCTGTCTCTTCGATCAACTCGCGCCGGGCTGCATCGGCAAGACTCTCGCCTTTGTCGTTCAAGCCTGCCGGAAATTCAATGACATAATTGTTCAACGCAGGCCGGAACTGCCGGATCATCAATAATTCGCCCTCTTCGGTCACCGGAATTACAGCTACGATCCCATCGCAGTTAACCCGTTCGACCGCCTCCCAGCGCCGTACATTGCCACTTTCATCGCAGTATTCAAGTAAGACGACCCGGATGAAGTTTCCTTCCCATACCGTCTTCTTGTTTATGATATTTAGCGACTTTTGGCCAGCCATGAGCTTAAGGAAGAGTCTGTCAAATCGTTCTCAAAAGAGCAGCCTATCCGGGAGGCCAGCGCATCTGCCGGCCTCCCAACAGGTGCAAATGAATGTGATAGATAGTCTGGCCGCCTGCTGGATTACAGTTGTTGACTATCCTGAACCCTCTGTCTGCAATGCCCTTGTCGGCTGCTATCCTGTCGGCAACCTGCAGCATGCGGCCCAAAACCGAGGCATCCTCGTCTGTAATGTCAAGCAAAGTGGCTATATGCTTCTTCGGTATTAACAGAGCATGCACAGGCGCCTGCGGGTTGATGTCCTCAAAGGCAAGAATGGCATCGTCTTCGTAGAGAATCCTTGCCGGCCTCTGCCTTTGCACTATCCTGCAAAAAACACAATCGCTCATACGACATCTCTCCGTTTGCAGCCGGCTTATTGTACCGCTATCGTGGGATTTCGGTATAGAAGCATGTCCGGTTTCCAGTATGGCACGCTCCGACGCCCTGTTGCTTAACCTTTATCAAAAGAGTGTCGGCGTCACAGTCGAATAAGACCTCTTTAACCTCCTGAACGGCCCCGGACGTCTCGCCTTTCTTCCAGTACTTCTGGCGCGACCTCGACCAGAAGTGGGTATAGCCGCTCTCAAGGGTCTGTTTCAGAGAGGTCTCGTTCATATATGCCATCATCAGGACATCCCCGTTTTCAGCGTCCTGTATGATGGCCGGGATCAATCCCTTTTCATCATATTTCAGATTGGGCAGCATAAATCCTCCTTAGTTCATCCTCCGAATTACAATTTGTATCCTATCTTTCTCAGGAATTCCTTCCTCTTTATCTTATCTTCGTCCCCTTCAACGCCCTTCGGGGGAAAACCGTCAACAACCCCTATGATACCATTTCCCTGTTCCGTGCAAGCAACGATCACCTCCAGGGGATTTGCCGTAGCGCAATAGACAGAGCACACCTCCGGACAGTCCTTGATGCGATTTAGCACGTTTATCGGGAACGCGTCCCGGATCAGGATGCAAAACACATGTCCTGCTCCTATCGCCTGAAGATTTCTGATGCAGGCGGCTGAAAGGGCATCGTCATTCCCTTCGCTCCTGATCAGGCATGGACCGGATGCCTCGGTAAACGAAACTCCAAACCTGGCCTGCGGTACCGATGTGACCATCACCTCATAAAGGTCCTCCGCCGTTTTGATAAAGTGGGTCTGACCCAGGATTATATTGCAGCCTTCCGGAATGTCTATCCTGACCGCCCTAATCTCCATGATACTCCTCCATTTTTTTCTTATTGTTATTACATGATAACCGTTTTGCGGCGGAATTTCCCCACTTTGTGCTGTGTTATAATGGAGTTTGATTTATTCTTTATATGTCAAAGGGTAATGCCCGAATTATGAAAACCGTACATGGCAAAGCATTGTGCGCCGAGCGAGCCGTAGCACTGGTGCGACTCTTGAAGTCTACCATACTGTTGGTTGCGTTCATGGTTGCAGCTTCCCTTCCTATACTGGGTGCGGCTGCCGCTTCCGAAATTGCTCCGGTTGTAGTCAGGCAAGCCGGCAATGAAGTGATAGTAACAGCAGCGCTTCTACCGGACCAGAAACTGATCGACGATTTAAATAGCGGCCTTTCGAAGGAGCTTGTCTTCTACATAGATCTTTTCAGGCATTGGAGCATCTGGCCAGACGAATTTGTGCTTGGGAAAAAAATAGTGCGCGTGCTGCAGAGCGACCCGATAAAACGCGAATACGTCGGGACAAGTACCGAAGGAAATATAAGGACGATAAAACGCTTTAAGGACCTTGATTCGATGATGGCGTGGGCCATGAACATATCCGATCTCAAGTTGACAAATATTAAGGCATTGGAAGCGGACGATTATTACATCAAAGTAACTGTGGAATCCAATCTGAAGAAACTGCCGCCTGTCATTGGCTACCTGTTGTTCTTCACTCCGAGCAAGGAGTTCAGCCTGTCCAAAGACTCGACGCATTTCAGGGTGCCTGAACACAAAGAGGCCAAATGAATATATTAAAACCTCTTATCATCACGATCTCGCTTATCCTGCTCGTTGTTTTGATAACAGCTATCCAGATTCATTTCATCAAGCTTCCAAGCCTTGATGTCACAACGCGCATTGTGCTCACAGGGCTGCTGACCGTCAATATTGCTGCGCTCCTGACACTGATATTCTTTGTCGGCAAAAACCTTTATCGCCTCTTTGTCGACATGCATCTGAAAGTCCCCGGATACAAGTTCAGGACTAAGCTCGTAGCTATCTTTATGACCCTGATATTGATCCCCTCGATCTTCCTGTTTCTTGCGGCGAGCGGGCTTGCGACGGACTATTTCAATCGTTTGTTCTCTCCGAAATTGCGCGAACCGATAGACAGGTCTGTCGAGCTGGCGCGCTCGTTCTATGATCTGGAAAGGGAGCGGGTCCTGACGGCAGGCCGCGAGGCGGCGCGAGGCGCCACCGTGACAGCTCCCGGACTCACGATCAGGAAGCTGAACGTCTTGCCCCGTGATGCAAGCGATGTTGTCAGGGAAGCCTTCGAAGGCAAAGAAAGCACCGAGGTAATATCCATGCCGGATGGCGATATGATAAGGGCCGCAGTCCCCAGCTCCGGCGGCGGTATAGTGCTTGCCGATATTCATGTTCCCGCATCAATAGCTGCCAAGTCCGAAAAGCTGCGGTCCATCCATGAGGAATATCTGAAGCTTGGCGAACTGCAAAAGCCGCTTAAACTCACTTACGTGCTCACTCTCGGATTCTTGACTTTAATAATGGTCTTCAGCAGCTTGTGGGTATCCCTGAAAATATCGAGGGATATCACGACCCCGATTCAGGGCCTTGCAATGGCGACGGCTAAAGTCGCCTCAGGCGACCTCGACGTGCAGGTGGAAGTTACAAGCAAGGACGAAATCGGCCTGCTGGTCGGATCGTTCAACCAGATGGTCGCACAGCTAAAGGACAACAAGGCATCCCTCGAAGAGGCCTACGAGGTATCAGACAGGCGGAGGCTTTATCTCGAAAACATCCTTCAGAACATAACATCAGGCGTTATCTTTCTGGATAACAGCGGCCGCATATTGACCATCAACAAATCCGCCTGCGCAATACTGGACCTGAAAGAAACCCGTGTCGTCGGCATGGACTACAGGAAGCTTATAGCAGAACTGCATTCGGACGATCTGCTTAGAATGATCAGGGATATCGAGGGCAAGGAAGTCCGAGAAGTAACACGTGAAGTGCGGGTCAACCCGGGCGGCAGGCCGCTGATAGTAAGGGTCACAATCTCCGGCATCCGCGAGTCGTATGCATCTTCCGCGCTGGGGATGCTCGTCGTTTTCGATGATCTTACCGATGTAATCAAGGCCCAGAAAGCAGAAGCCTGGCAGGAGGTGGCCCGCAGGATCACCCATGAAATTAAGAACCCGCTGACGCCCATAAAGCTTTCGACAGAAAGATTGATCAAGAAATGGCAGAACAGGGATGAAGACTTCGGGGCTGTATTAGAAAAATCGACCAAAACGATAATCGCCGAAGTCGAGGACCTCAGAAGGCTTGTCGATATTTTCTCGAAATATGGAAAGATGCCGGAGATAAACAAGGCCCCTGCAGATCTGAGCGAACTTGTGGATTCCGTTGCTGCGCTTTACAGAGGCTATAAGGAGATCAGGCTGAATGTTGAAGCAGGACCTGATCTTCCAAAGGTCAACATCGATGCCGAGCAGATCAGACGTGCACTTATAAATATACTCGATAACGCCATAGCTGCAATGAAGCAGGCCGGCGAGATAAACATCTCGGTCAGAAAGGGTGATTACCTGGTTTTTGTGGATATATCCGACACAGGCCCCGGCATTCCGGATGATGAGAAAGAAAAACTCTTTCTACCGTATTTCTCAAAACGCAAAGGCGGGACAGGGCTGGGGCTGGCCATATCGAGCAAGATCGCCGGAGACCACGGCGGGCGCATAATCGTGCGCGATAACCAACCGCAAGGCAGCATTTTTACCATCGAAATTCCTATCGGCACATAGCAAAGGAGAACTCGCATGGCAAAAAAAACAGTCTTGATAGTTGACGATGAAGAAGGAATAAGAGAAAGCCTGACGGGCATATTCGAAGATGAGGGGTATGAAACACTTACCGCTTCCACTGCAGAAGATGGCATATCCCTGCTCAAAGAGCGAATGCCGGACATCGTTTTTCTGGATGTGTGGCTGCCTGAGATGGACGGCATAGAGGCCTTAACTAAAATAGGCGAGATTGACCGGGACCTCCCTGTTGTCATCATATCCGGACATGGCAATATAGAGCTGGCGATAAAAGCGACCCGGCTAGGGGCATACGACTTTCTCGAAAAGCCGCTCTCCCTTGAAAAAGTGCTGCTCGTAGCGCAACGAGCCTTGGAGCGCCGCAAACTAGAAGTCGAGAACAGAACGCTGAGGGCCGACCTCGGCAAGAAATGGAAGCTGGTCGGAGAGTCCGAAAAAATGCGCGCCCTGAGAAAGCAGATCGAGATGGCCTCTCAAAGCAGCTCACGGGTGCTCATTCTTGGGGAAAGCGGCACCGGCAAAGAGCTTGTGGCCAGACAGCTTCATGAAAATGGGCCGCGGGCAAACGGCCCGTTTGTCGAGGTGAATTGCGCAGCTATTCCACAGGAGCTGATCGAGAGCGAGCTGTTCGGCCACGAAAAAGGTTCCTTTACAGGGGCTTCTGAACGCAAGATAGGGAAATTCGAGCTTGCTAATGAGGGCTCTCTTTTCTTGGATGAGATAGGGGATATGGCCCTTCAGACCCAGGCGAAAGTGTTGAGGGTGCTTGAAACCCAAGTTTTCCAGCGAGTGGGCGGTGGGAAGAATATCAAGGTTGATGTACGGATTATCGCGGCGACGAATAAAGACCTCGCCGAGGAGGTGAAGAAGGGCAGTTTCAGAGAGGACCTCTTTTTCCGCCTCAATGTAATCCCGCTGAACGTGCCGCCGCTGCGTGAAAGAAAAGAAGACATTCAGCAACTGGCTGAATACTTCATTGAGCTATTATCGTCGGAAAGCGGAACCAGACCCAAGGAGCTCAGCCCTGACGCAATACGCCTATTTCAGTCATACAACTGGCCCGGAAATATCAGGGAGCTCAGAAATGCTATCGAACGACTGCTCATCATGACGCCGTCTTCTGATATAAGCGCTGCTGACATATCGGCCCTAGGCATGCTCGGACCGGCAAGGTCTGCCGGAAATGATTTCAGCTCCTTTATAACCCTGAAAGAGGCACGCGATGCCTTTGAGAAGGAATTCATTCTGACAAAACTGCAGGACAACGACTGGAATGTTTCGAAGACAGCCGACGCCATTGCCGTCGAGCGCAGCAATCTGCACAAAAAGATCAAAGCCTACGGCATCGCTGAGAACAGGATGAAGCAATGAGCGCCATAGTTGCAATTATCGGCAGGCCGAACGTCGGCAAGTCCTCCCTCTTCAACCGCATGATCAAAAAGGTAGGTCAGCGCAAGCCTGCGGCAATAATCGAGGAGACGCCGGGTGTAACGCGCGACAGGAATTACGGATTTGTAGAGTGGGAAAACAGGAGATTCACGGTGATCGATACCGGCGGATTTTATCCTGAAGGCCTCCCGCACGAGGAGCGGCAGATCGCCGACCAGGTGCGCGAGCAGGCGTTGTTCGCGATCGAGGAGGCAGACCTCATAATTCATCTGCTGGACGGCAAGGAGGGATTAATACCGTCAGACCGCGAAATGGCTGATTTCCTGAGGACATCGGGGAAAAAGGTCTTCTGGGTCGTCAACAAGATCGATGTCCCGTCAAGGGAAAACAACATCATCGATTTTTATACGATTGGCGCCGGCGACATCCACCCGGTTTCAGCAGTCAGCGGCCTCGGATTTGAAGAATTGATGGAAAGGATAGCCGCTGAACTGCCGGCTTCCGAGTCAGTCCTCGACCCGGCTTTTCAAAACCTGCCGAAGATTGCAGTGATCGGAAAGCCGAATGTAGGCAAATCAACGCTGATAAACGCCTTTCTGGGCAAAAAAAGACTTATCGTCAGCCCCCTGCCCGGTACAACGCGGGATGCGATAGATTCGGTCTGCACATACTACGGCGAAAAGTTTCTGTTCATCGACACCGCCGGCATCAGGAAGAAGCCGCGACAATACTCGGTCGAAGGGCTTTCGGTGATGAGGACAATGAGAAGTATTGAGAGAGCCGATATTGTCATAGTTGTCGTGGATGCCTCCAGGGGAATCGGAGACCAGGAACAAAAGATCTCGGGCATGGCCGAGGATCTTGGCAAAGGATTGGTCCTTTTCTTCAATAAATGGGATCTTGTGGAAGATCCTGAAGCCGCATACAAACGCCTGGCCGATGAGATCAAACGGAAACTCTGGTTCATGGAATACGTCCCGTGGATAACTGCATCGGGGCTGAAAAAGACGCGGATCACGAACATCTTTCCGATCATCAGGGAAATAATGTCGGAACGCCGCAGGAGGATAAGGACACACGAGCTCAATGAGCTTCTCTTAAAAGCCCTGTCACGAAAGCCTTTTCCTCTTTACCGCGGAAAGGAATTGAAATTTTACTACATCACACAGACAGGCATCGAGCCGCCCACTTTCAGGATTTTTGTAAATTATCCTTCAGGGGTAAAGGCCCCTCAGCTCGGTTATATTGAAAAAGCCCTGAGAACTCGCTATTCTTTTAAGGGAACACCTATTCGCCTTTTTGTTAAGGCGAGACGGAATATGGTAAAATAACGTGCCGGTGTGTCTGCATACTTTATGGCGCCTTACGGCTTTAATGTACTGTTCTCACCGGCCTGAGATAAGCATCTTCATCTCTAAGGAGGGACAAAATGCAAAAAATTCTGGTTGCCCACGACGGTTCAAAATCGTCCGACAAGGCATTGAAAAAAGCTATTGAGCTCACCACAAGCTTCAATGCTGCGCTGACCATCCTCGCCGTCGTGCCTGAACTTTACCTGACGGAGCTGGCCGACGTCGACCGCAACCGGATTTCCGATTCCCTTACTCGCGAAACAACCGATGCAATGGAAAAAATCAGGAAGTCTCTTTCAGGTAAATCAATAGATGTAAAGACCGTCATCAGACAGGGAGATCCGGCTGAAAAGATACTGGAGACTGCGCAGAAGATGAAAGTGGACCTGATTGTAACGGGATCCCACGGCCGGCATGGGACAAAAAAATTTCTTCTCGGCAGCGTATCGGGCAAAGTCGTAGACTATTCCAAGTGCCCCGTGCTCGTAGTTAAGTGATATATAGAAAGTAGTGCGCTACCAGATCAATCGTGCCTTCCTATTGGCCCAGCACGAAAAAGAGACATCAACAAAACAGGTCTGGGGATGGCGGTGGGCAGCAGCAATACGGACACCGAAAGCAGTAACATTTCTCATCAGCCCCTCGGCAGTACGCCCGAACTCATTCACTTCCCTTTTTATATCGGCTTCGAGCGCGGCGAGACGCGTATCCGGATTCGAGACATTTATCCTGCCGCACAGCTGACGCCTTGAAAGATAGGCCACCTGGTCGCGGGCGCCTCCTATCGCTACTCCCAGCATATAGGGCGGGCAGCCTTTGCCTTTTGCCCTGGCAACGGCATCCAGCACACAACGTTTTACGCCGTCAAGATCACGTTCAGCAACCGAAATGCCGCTTGCTTCAGGTCCGCCTTCCGCAAAAGAGGCCGGCAGCTTGTACTGGCTGCCGAGGTTCTCACATTCCGAGCCCTGCAACATCAGGTCGATAGTAAGCGAATTCTTTTCAGTTTCCTCGATATGAATAAGCGGGAAATAAAGACCGATATTGTCGCCGGTATTCGATCCGGAAAGCATATCCACCGCGTTTGGGCTGAGCGGGACCTTTCTGGTAGCGATTCTTGTAGCCTCAATAATATCCTCTCGCACCTGAAGCTGGCTAAGTCCGCGCGGCACCCATACAAAGAAAAAAGGAATGCCCGTATCGAGACAGAGTGGCCGCAATGCCGCACGGGAAGCCGAGATCTGCTTCAGTATCTTTGTCATCGACTCCCTGACACCCGCGTCCGTTTCGGCTTCCCAGGCCTTTTTCAGCGCGTCTTCAACGTCGCTCGGGATCGACGACGCTACTTTCTTGTACAATTCAACGATTCCTTCTCTGAGCTTCAGCACGGGGACCTCAAATCACGCTCCGCAAGAACAAATTTTATTACAAGAATAGCAGAATCGGCCCCCTTTGGCAACAGCAACCCAGATGCTTACCGTATGCCCCTCATCATGCGTCTTCCCTTCCAGACGGGCATGCAGGAGGAATCCCTGAATCGTATGACCTTTCCCGTAGACAAATCTTTTATGCGGCTCGCAGCCAAAAAAAGATTGCCATCGCGGGAAAAGAATTTTGAGCCGGTAATTTCGTATGGCCTTCCTCGCTGAAATTCGAAGCCCTGCTCCGAGATGAACCACGGCGGCCCGGTGATTACCCGATAATCTTTTGCGCCTGCCCGCAGCATGACAATAACCGGGCCTCTCATCTCACGGCCAAAGTCCGTAAGGATTCCGTTGATAGTAGTCTCCGTGTTTTCGTCATAGCCTTCCCAGCTCTCATTGCCCTCATTATCGGCAAAGGCATGGGGAAATGAGAAAAAAAGAAAAAAGACCGCCAGAAGGAACAACTTTGAGCAGGCCTTCATGTCGTAAAGATTCAGCATTTCATCTACTCAAAAGAATCGGGGATAGGGCTTTAATTCCAGACCCATCCCCGCATCTTGTATAGCTGGTATCCGTTCTTACCATCTGCCCATTCTGCCCATGCCGCCCATTCCCATGCGACCGCACATCCCGCACCCGGCTCCCGCCAATCCGCTTGTCGCAGCGCGCTTTTGTATTTCGGTCCTGACGTCGACCATTTCCTTCTGCTTGGCCGATACCGCATTCCAATCAGTAGGGGTCTGGGATCGCAGTGTCATCAATTCAGTCCTCAACTGCAGCATCTTCTGCTTCAATGGCAGTATATCGTTCTGAAACTTGGCAAAATTCTGCGCCTGCTCAGGCGTGACTGCCGCGCCGGCCCCCGGACAATTCCCGTAGCCCGCACCCATTCCCATGCCGTAGCCCGGTCCGATCGCAAGGGCTGCAGTCACTCCAACCACAACCAATACCGCTGCCAGGCTTGCTATAACACCTCTCTTCATTCTGCTCACCTCCTCTCATGGTCAATTAATTCCAACCATGAGAAAGCAACCAACGTGCCAAAAATAACAGGCTGATATATATGAATTTTACTAAGTATCACCACTTAACGTGTGCAAATATTGCGTCTGCATCAATGCATTAATTGCACAAAAAGGCTCAGTTCGACCCATATTCCTTAATCTTGTACTGGAGCGACCTCAAAGATATGCCGAGCATCTCAGCCGCTTTTCTTCGGTTTCCGGCCGTCCTTGAAAGAGCTTTTTTAATAGCTTCTTTTTCAAGGCTCTTCAAGTCAGCGCCGCTTTTTTCCGGTCGCAAACCGCACAAGCCGTCAATATCCGGGATTTGAAGCTCGCTGCCTCTGGAAATTATTATGGCACGCTCGATCACATTTTCAAGCTCGCGGATGTTTCCCGGCCACGGGTATTTCATCAGGCTATCCATTGCAGTTTCAGACACAGTCCTTTCTTCCTTACCCAGGCGTCCGGCTATCGAAACGGCGAGATAGCGCACAATTTCTTTCATATGCGATTTGCGCTCCCTCAAGGGCGGGATCGCCACCGGAAATACATTCAGGCGGTAATAAAGGTCTTCCCTAAACTTGCCGTCGCTTACCATCTGCTTCAGGTCCCTGTTTGTTGCCGCTATGACGCGCGCGTCGGTTTTGAGCGTGTTAAGCGATCCGAGCCGCTCAAACGTCTTGTCCTGCAAAACCTTAAGCAGCTTGGCCTGCAGAGCAATACTCATCTCGGACACTTCATCGAGCATTATAGAGCCGCCGCTCGCAAATTCGAATTTTCCCTTTTTCTGCTGCAATGCCCCGGTAAATGCACCTCTCTCATGTCCAAAAAGTTCCGATTCGAGCAGGTTTTCGGGAATAGCAGCACAATTGATCTCTACGAATGGGCCCGGCCTTCCGCTCAAGCGATGAAGCACCTTTGCTACAAGTGTTTTGCCGGTCCCGGTTTCACCGTACAGCATTACGGTTGCATCAGTCGGCGCAACATCCATGATTGTCCTGAGCACGTCATCCATACCCGCAAATGCAATGTCCAGCGAAGGGATATCCCCAAAGACAGATGACCGTAGCAGCGCATTTTCGCTGAGCAGGCATTGCCGGTCGAATATCTTTGCAACAGCAATCCGGAGCTGGTCAGGGTCTTTGAGAGGCTTTGTTATATAGTCGGCAGCTCCCTTTTTCATGGCAGCCACCGCGGTCTCGACCGTGGCGAAGGCGGTGATAACTATAAAGTCGGCATCGCTGATCTTCCGGGCCTCCTCCATAAAACGGATACCGTCCATTTTGGGCATCTTTAGATCTGATATTACAAGGTTCGGCGACATGGAATTGATCGCCTTGAGCGCCTCCTCGGGGTCGGCGTAACCCCTGACCGAATAACCCGCATCCTCAAGGATCCTGGTCATAAGAAGTAGAAACGAGCGCTCGTCGTCAACGATGACGATTCGGAAGTTCTCTCGACTACTC
The DNA here is from genome assembly GCA_035319185.1 of Dissulfurispiraceae bacterium. Classification (GTDB taxonomy): domain Bacteria; phylum Nitrospirota; class Thermodesulfovibrionia; order Thermodesulfovibrionales; family Dissulfurispiraceae; genus Fen-1308. The sequence continues at coordinate 31,477 of DATHDF010000028.1, forward strand.
ATGGTTCGCACCGTCAGGCCCGCCGGGGAACGTCATCCTGAAAACAGTTCCGCGCGAGGGGGCACTGTTTATTGATATTTTTCCTCCAAGGGCATCGGACAGCCTTTCAACTATGGCCAATCCAAGCCCTGTGCCGGTCGTCTTTGTCGTAAAAAAAGATTCGAAGGCACGGGATACAGTCTCTTCGTCCATGCCTGCCCCATTGTCACCGATTATTATAATGATTTCTGTGCCGGACTTTTCAACGCTCACTTCGATAAGTCCTGCGCCGCTGATCGCCTCGACTGAATTTCTGAGAATGTTAACGAGAACCTGCTTTATTTTCTCCCTGTCGGACAGCATTACCAAGTTCTGACGGATATTTTTTTGAATACTTATCGACGCCATCTTCGCAGGCTCCGACTCCTGCAGCTGTCTTTCCACCTCATCAACCAGATCGGCCACACTGAACTCATCCATCCTTATTTCCGAAGGTCTCGCGTACAGCAAGAGGTCCTCGGTCAGACGTTCGAGGCGACGGGCTTCACCGACTATTATGCCCAGCTCTGCATTCCCGCTGCCGCCTTTCTCGGAAAGATATTGGGCAAAGCCCTTTATGCTTCCAAGCGGATTTCTGATCTCATGTGCAAGAACAGCCGCCATTTCTCCGATCACGGCGAGCCTTTCCCGCTCGGCCATCTGGGCTGATAGGGCCTCTGAGCGCTTTACCGCCTTTATGAAAAAGACCCCCATTATCCAGATCGCAACCACTGCAGCGCCAATGCTTATAGCCTGAAGCCTTGCCTGCCGGATGATGTTCTCTGCAGGATATGGATGAAGGGCCAGCATCAAGACCTTAACGGCATCACGCGCGTGTATCGGGTAGTTCAGCACAAAGACATCTTCGCCTGTCTTGAGC
>DATHDF010000029.1:0-24391 GCA_035319185.1 Dissulfurispiraceae bacterium
TATGGCGGGAATCATGAGGCTCACTTATCCCACGGGGGTCAAGATCATACGAATGCCCTGCACGGGCAAGCTCGACCACGCCTATGTCCTCAGGGCCTTTGAAAAAGGGGTGGACGGCGTCTTTGTCGCGGGCTGACTCCAAGGTCAATGTCATTACCTGGAAGGTAATACAAACGCAGCAAAGAGGGTGAAACATATCAAGAAGCTCCTGCTTAACGTTGGCATCGATCCGGAGAGGCTCGAAATGTTCAACCTCTCAGCTGCCATGGGACCGAGATGGGCAGAGATATGCAGGGACTTTACAGAACGCATAAAACAGCTCGGCCCCTCGCCGGTCAGGATTGCGATAGAAAAAAAGAGGAGAACAAACCAATGATAGTAGGCCAACAGAAACCTATTGAAGAACTGTGGGGAATGGTTAAAGGCTTTAAGAAGATATTGGTTTTCGGGTGCAATACCTGCGTTGCAGTCTGCCACGCTGGAGGAGGTAAAGAGGCTGAGATAATCGCCTCTCTCCTTCGAATCAAGGCCGCTGAAGAGGGGATCGAGATGACCGTGGAGCACGGGGCCTGTGAGCGGCAGTGCGAACCCGAGTTTTTCATGCCCTCGATTGACAGATTCAAAGCCCAGGACGTCATCCTTTCGACGGCATGTGGCGTCGGCGTCAATCTCATGGCATCGCAGATCGGCGATATGCCGGTGTACCCGGGCCTGAACACCTCGTTTTATGGCGCCGTGCCCAAGGCTGGATTTTTCACCGAGATGTGCGGCGGCTGCGGGAACTGCGTGCTGCACCTGACCGGGGGCATATGCCCGATCGTTCGCTGCTCCAAATCCCTTCTCAACGGCCCATGCGGCGGTACGAACGAAGGCAAATGCGAGGTGAGCAACGAGATAGACTGCGCATGGTACCTCATAATCGAGAAGATGAAGAAGATAGGCCAGCTCGAAAAGCTTTTCGAGATACAACCGCCCAAAGACTGGGCAACAGCCTATGCAGGCGGCCCCAGGAGAATAGTTATCGAACATATAGCGGAGCTTGAAGCCAAAGAAAATATTGCGCAAGGGGAGGGCAAGCAATGAAATCCGGAAGCAATCTCGAACGGGTCATCCTGAGCGGAAATCCGGCTGTTACAGCCGAACTTGGCCCCCCTATGAGCGCATCGCCGGACGAGGTCGTCCACAAGGCCCATATCCTTAAGGGTTTTTGCGATGCGGCAAATATCACCGATTGCCAGACAGCTGTCGTTCGCATATCGAGCATCGCAGCCGCATTCATTGCCTATCGCGAGGGATTGGAGCCGGTCATGCAGATGACATGCCGCGACCGTAACCGCATAGCAATGCAGGCCGACCTTTTAGGCGCAGCGGCATTGGGCCTGAAAAATTGCCTTTGCATTGCCGGTGATCACCAGAAATTCGGCTCAGCCGGTAAGCTGAAGGGTCATCCGGGTGCGAAGAACGTCTATGATGTCGATACCACCCAGCTTGTAGGCATCCTCAAGAAGATGCGCGACGAGGGTTTGCAGCAGGGCGGCGACAAACTCGAAGTGCCCCCGAAGTTCTTTATCGGCGCCACATGGACGCCAATGGGCGACCCGATGGACTTCAGGCCGTACAACCTGAAGAAAAAGGTCGATGCAGGCGCTGAATTCATCCAGACCCAGGGCATCTACGATATGGAGCTGTTCAAGTCCCAGTGCGAAAAGGCGCGAAATCTCGGCGTCCTCGAAAAAACGGCCCTCCTTGCAGGTATCATAGTGCCGAAGAGCGCCATGATGCTCAAGTACATGGATACAAGCGTTTCGGGCGTGACTGTTCCGAAGGCGCTGATCGACCGCATGGCCAAGGCAAAGGCTGCAGCAGGCGACGACAAGAAGAAAGCGAAGGAGCTACAGGAAGAAGAGGGTATTAAGATCACGGTTGAGCTGATCCATCAGGCACTTGAAATACCTGGGGTCAAGGGCGTGCATGTGCAGGCAATAGACTGGGAGCCTGCGATCGAAAAGATCGTTAAGGCGGCCGGACTTTATCCGAGGCCGAATATTCCGGCTGAATAAAATTATTGCAGTAATAATCAAAAGGCGGTGGAGAAATCCACCGCCTTTTTGCATGCAGCATTCTGAAAAATACAGAGGAGGGGTTCAAATGAAAAGGAAACTTATTGTGCTCGTCGGCATCCTGATGATGATTTCAATATGTGGATGTCTCTACGATGATAGCAGAGAAAACAGCCTCAGTAGCAGCTCCGCCAGATGTGGAAAAGTTTAGTTTCGATCTTTCAACACCTAATAGAGATACAGGGAGTTTTATCGTTCAATGCAGGCAACCATCTTATCAGATATCGGTTGAAAGATATGCAATTAAGATCGATTCCAACTCTCCGCTGGTCGTTTCCAAGCAAAGTGATACTAATATAAAACTAGACGTCGGGAAACATAGCCTAAAATTTTATGCTGTATCTAGCAAATCGGAAGAAAGCGAAAAGGTTTCCTTCGGCAAACCAACTACCAGAGAAATTGTAATAACTAAAGGTCAAGTACAAAAACTCAAATATACCGGCCCATATCGATTGTTCGGGGAAGGCAAGGTTGAGGAAGTTCAATAAGTACATGATACCTCGACTGATGGGGTAGCACTCTGAAAACCACCCCCCCTGTTAAATGGAGCATGTCTACCTTACGTCCCTTATTATGGAGCGAATGGCTGTTTCCTGCGCTTCGATGCTCTCGGCAAGTTTGAATTGCACGAGCGCCCTCTGCAGATTGTGGCCTTCGCGCCTGGTCTTGAAATAAACATCGCCCTCCAGGTGATCGGTGAAAAAACGAAGGCCCAGCTCGAATGCTATCAGGCGGATGGCATCAAACAGATATTCATAGTCCGACGTCAGAAGAAAGTCTCTTGCCTGAGAAAGATACCCACGAAGAATGGCGCTGCAGAGGGCCGGCTCGAACCTTACACTCTCCAGGTTGTCAACTTCTTCGCCCAGAGGATTGCACGCAGACCGCAGACAGTCACCGATGTCATAGTGGACAAGCCCCGGCTTGACGGTATCAAGATCTATCATTCCCACGGCCTGACGCGTCGAAGTGTCAATCAATACATTGTTGACCTTTGGATCGCCGTGCATTGTCCTGACACGCAGATGGCCGCGCGTCTTTGCATCTTCAAGCACCGGTGCAAGCGGCCGCCGGGCTTCTATGAACCGAACGCAATATCTCTCATCAGGAGAATTCACAGATCTTTTTCTCCTGATATCATCGAAGTTCAGCAGATATTGCGGCGCGATATGGAACCCTTCAAGAGTATCAGCAAGCATATAAGGCGGCAGGTCGCTTACAAGATTATGAAACATGCCGAGCGCAAACCCTATCTCTTCCGCATGTGCCTCGTTCCGCACTGCGTCGAAGGTCTCGGCATCTCCGATAAAACTGATGGCCCGCCAGAAAGAGCCGCGATCATCAATCAAATGGTCCTGCCCGTCCACTGAGCGAATCACTACCGGGGTCTCCCAGCGTCTGCCGTTCGGCAAAGAAATATTACGTATTCGCGCATTGATATGTTCCGTAACTGCAAGCATGTTCTTCATGACAAGATCCGGCTGCCTGAAGACATGTGTGTTGAGACGCTGCAGGATGAAGCGTTCTTTGCCGGAAGCAAGCGTCACCAGAAATGTGTCGTTTATATTGCCGCTCCCGAAGGGCTGAACGGCAGTAACCGGGCCGGTAGTCGCAAACCGGACGGCAATGGCGCGAAGATCATCAGGGAGTTTGTCATTCATGGCGCTTTTCCTTCATGAGCAGTTCTAGTTTAGCACACAGAAGCGCAAAGACCGCTCCATCCCGCATCTGTCGTGACATAGCTCACAGATAAGCTTCTTAAAAGGTCCTATCCTATGATTACGGTCCTTGAGCCTTATCTGCAAATTGGACAAGCCCTGAGATCAGAAAGCTTTCGGAGGTGCCGCAGTGATCATACCGGCAATAAAAATCCCCATAATATGTCTGGCTTTGTTAAGCCTGTTTAGCTTCAGCACCTCCGCTTTTGCCGCAGATTCCGCGCAGGATGCCCTTGTCCGGTTCGCCGACCGAATCCTTTCAAACCAGCTGCCTGACGGCGCGATAGTAATGGGCGACCCAACCTTTCCACCCTTTCAGGTCATGCCGTATTTCAGCAATCTGGCCGCTTTCGGACTGATGAGGGCTTATGATATCACCTACGACCCGCGCTATCTGAATGCAGCGCAAGCCTGGGCCGTCTGGTATATCGGCCACCAGAACCCGGACGGAACGGTTTACGATTACTTCGGACAGGTCGGGCAATGGACGCCCACCTATGATTATGATTCGACGGACTCATACGCATCGACATTTCTTGAGGTAACGCAGAAAATCCTCTTATATACGCCTGCCGATCAGCCGGTCGCTCAAATGCTGGCGCAAGCGGTGCCGGGGCTGCTTTATGCCCAGCAGCTCACCATGCTGCCCAACGGCCTGACACTCGCAAAACCGGGATATGATTTTGCTTACCTGGAGGACAACGTAGAGGGCTATCGGGGCATGATCGCCGCGTCGGAAATCCCTTCATGGGACCGGACAGGTCGGCCAGACCCCGCAGAACAGGCTGAAGACACCAGATATGCAATCGAGACCCTGCTATTCAAATCTCGGGCGCCGATGCATTATGTTATTGGCGTTGCTTCCTATGGAATGAGTGAGGACATCTCAAACTGGAAACGCTGGTATCCTGACCAGCAGGCTCAGCTCATGGCGGTTGCCTGGCTGCCGCTAAGTGCCGACAGGACAGGATTATTCAATTATATGAAGGGCCGGTTCTATTCTGCGCTGCCGGGCATGATCTCAAACGAGACCCAGTTCGATAAGATTGTCTGGTGGGCAATGGCGGCCCAGAATGTGGGTGACGCTGCAGCGGCAAGACAACTCGCAGGCAAGCTGATTGCATATAAGCCAATAGCGGCGTTTTATAACGTAGGTCTCAACGGCCACGCATGCAGGGTGCTGGCCGATATGATCAAGAAATAAAGAGAACGACCCGCAGAATTATCGTTCCGATTGCCGGGCCTGACTAAGAGAAGACCCTTCCCAGCCGCCGCCAAGCGCCTTGATGAGTAGCACACTGGCCGCCATTCGACGTCCGGCGATGTCCAGCGCAGTGCGCTCGTTATTTAATGCGATGGCCTGTACAGTTACTACGTCGAGGTAACTGACAGTACCCGCCCTGTACTGATTGGTAGTGAGCGCCACCGCTTGCCTGGCTGCTTTCACCGCTTCATCCTGCACCAGGGCTTCTTCCTCCAGTATTCTTAGTGCCGCAAGATTGTCCTCAACCTCCTGAAACCCCGTAAGGACAGTCTGCCTATATGAGGCCACATCGGCGTCATAAGCCGCCCTTGCCTGCTCCGTTAGAGACGCCCTGAGCCCGCCGTCAAACACTGTTTCAAGGATGTTCGCGCCGACCGACCAAAACCTGTTGGGCCATGTGAGCCATTTCGACAGATGAGAAGATTCGAAGCCACCGGATGCAGAGAGCGTTATATTCGGATAATATGCTGCTATTGCCACGCCGATCTGGGCATTCGCGGCAGCAACACGCCTCTCGGCGGCAGCTATGTCGGGCCTGCGTTCGAGCAGTTCAGACGGCATTCCGACCGGTATTCGGGGCGGATAAGCCGAAAGCGGAGATTCGGGAATCGAAAAAACAGACGCTGGTTTGCCGATGAGCAGGGCAATCGCGTGCTCGATCTGGGCCCGCTGGATGCCTATGTCGATTGCCTGGGCCTGCGCCGTCCTGAGCTGAGTTTCAGCCTGCAGCACATCGGCCCTCGATGCTACGCCGTTTGCATAGCGGTTCCTTGTCATATCGAGGAATGTCTGATAGGCGCTCACGGTCGATGCAAACATCTGCTTCTGCGCGTCAAGAGTGCACAGCTGGAAATAGTTCTGGGCGAGTTCCGCCTGCGCGCTCAGGCTAAGAGACTCGAGGTCGGCAGCGCTTGCCTGAGCAGTTGCCTCGCTCGCCTCGACGCTGCGGCGCACCTTGCCCCATATGTCCGGCTCCCATGATGCGCTTCCGGACAAAAGATAATCCGAGGCTGTGGACGACGATCGCGCTGCAGAGAGTCCCGCGCCACTTATGGCCCTGCGCGAACGAGTGTACGATGCATCAGCCGCAACTGTTGGGAAGTACGCTGCACGCGCGGCCTGCACAAGCGCGCGGGCCTGCCGATACTGGGCCTCTGCAGCCGCGATGTTCTGATTCGATATCCTGACCTGTTCTTCCAAGGCGTTCAGTGCCTTGTCGCCGAATACCTCCCACCAGACACCGCGCCTGATATCATCAGTAGGACGGGCGACTTTCCATTCCGTGCCGTCAGTTTCCTTGAATGAAGGCGGCGTTTCAGCCGTCGGTCTTACATAATCCGGCCCGACAGTACAGCCTGTCAGCAATGCGCAGGACACCGCGGCAACGATCAGCGGCTTCAGCCCGCGCCTTTTACGGAGTTCGCCTGTTGACTTTTGTCCTATCATAACGCTTCCTTCCTTGATCAGTTGTCCATCAGGGCCGGTTTGCCCTGCCCGCTGCCTGCCGACTTTCTGTTTCTGCTTCGCACGGCCTCCAGCCGAAGTCTCAACCGATCCATATAGAGATAGACGACCGGGGTAGTATAGAGGGTCATCATCTGGCTGAATACAAGCCCGCCAACGATGGCAATACCCAGCGGACTCCTGAGCTCGCTTCCCACCCCGCCCCCGATCGCAAGCGGCAAGGCGCCAAGCAACGCAGCCATCGTAGTCATCATGATCGGCCTGAACCTGAGAAGACATGCCTGGTATATTGCGTCTTCAGGCCTTTTTCCATCCTTCCTCTCCGCCTCGAGTGCAAAGTCCACCATCATGATGCCGTTCTTCTTGACGATTCCTATCAGCAGTATTATACCGATCAGGGCGATGATGGTGAGATCGGTTCCGGTAAGCAAAAGAGCGAGCAGAGCTCCTACGCCTGCGGAAGGAAGCGTTGAGAGGATCGTGATGGGATGGATATAACTCTCATAAAGTATGCCGAGCACGATATATACTGCAAGTAGTGCCGCCAGGATGAGGACAGGCTGGTTGGCAAGGGACGACTGGAAGGCCTGGGCCGTGCCCTGAAAACTGCCCCTGATGTTCGACGGCATTCCGATCTTCCGCGTTGCTTCCTCTATCGCCCTTACTGCATCACCAAGAGCCAACCCCGGGACCAGGTTGAACGAGAGTGTCACCGCCGGAAACTGGCCTTGATGGGCGACTGCGAGGGCGGTAGACGTCGGCTCATAACGGGCGAAAGAACTTAGGGGCACCTGGGCGCCTGAAGACGTCCGGATATAGATATCCCGCAATGTCTCAGGCCGCTGCCAATATTGTGGAGCGACTTCCATGACGACATGGTATTGATTCAGGGATGTATATATAATCGAAACCTGCCTCTGACCGAACGCATCGTAAAGAGTGTTGTCTATAAGCTGCGGCGTGATGCCGAAGCGCGATGCCGTATCGCGGTCAATTACGATCGACGTCTGCAAACCCTTGTCCTGCCGGTCGCTGTTTACATCGACCACACCGGAGATGGATCGAAGCTGACCTTCAACCCGCGGCGCCCAGGTCATAAGTTCCTGAAGGTTGTCGCCCTGCAGCGTGTACTGGTATTGTGCGCCGCTGAGCCTGCCTCCTACCCGCACGTCCTGCACCGGCTGCAGATAGGCCGGCGCACCCGGAACGCTGCTGAGCCCCTTGCGCAGGCGCGCAATCACCTTGTCTGCAGAAAGTTTCCGCTCCTCGATGGGCTTGAGGGCTATGAACATCCTGCCGGTGTTTCTTGTGGCGCCTCCCGGCCCGCCTCCGGTGAAGGCGGTAACAGTATCGACTGCCGGGTCTTTCATAATGACGTTCACGATATCCGAAAGCTTTCCCTGCATCGCCTGGAACGAAATATCCTGCGATGCCTGGATAGTGCCGACGAGCCGTCCCGTATCCTGCTGCGGAAAGAAGCCTTTCGGGATCGCCACAAAAAGGACCACACTTACAACCACAGTAAGCAATGTCAGGCTCAGCATCAGCCTGGGATGGCGCAGGGCCCACGACAGACTCGATTCATAATGACGATGGACCCAATTGAACGCCCGCTCGCCGGCCTGAAAAAACCGCCCGTGAGAAGCCGTTTTTTCAGGCTTCAACAAAAATGCGCACATCATGGGCGTCGTCGTGAGAGATATGACCAGGGAAATAAGTATCGCAGCCGACAAGGTGACCGCAAACTCCCTGAACAGGCGTCCCAGCATGCCCCCCATAAGGAGGATCGGGATAAACACGGCTACGAGCGAGACGCTGATACTGAGCACCGTAAAGCCTATCTCCCTGGCTCCGGCAATCGCCGCCTTTTTTGCAGGCACTCCCTGCTCAAGATGTCGGGTGACATTTTCAAGGACGACTATCGCGTCATCTACGACAAAGCCGGTGGCTATTGTAAGGGCCATCAGAGAGAGATTGTCCAGGCTGTAATTGAAAAGGTACATCACCCCGAATGTGCTGACAAGAGACACCGGCACCGCTACGCTCGGGATCATGGTCGCCCTGACATTCCGCAGAAAGGCAAATACCACAAGGATGACAAGCGCAGCAGCAATGACAAGATTAAGCTCAACATGCGACAAAGAGGCCCGGATCGTAGTTGTCCGATCCATGACTATGGACATATTGATGGCTCCAGGGATTGAGGCCTGCAGCTGCGGAAGCATGCTTCTGACTCGGTCCACCGTCTCTATAACATTGGCGCCCGGCTGCTTGAAAAGTATCAAGGGTATCGCCGGCTTGCCGTTCACGAGTCCGGCATTGCGAACATCTTCGACAGAATCTTCGACGCTCGCCACATCAGACAGCCTCACTGCAGAACCGGATCGATAAGTAACTATCAGAGGCCGGTACTCTGCCGCCTTGTAAAGCTGATCGTTTGTCCGTACTTCCCAGGCCCTCGCACCATCCTCAAGCTGGCCCCTGGGTCGTCTCACGTTTGTGCCCGACAGCATGTTGCGGACATCCTCGAGGCCGATGCCGTACTTGTTCAGCGCCGAGGGATTAAGCTCCACGCGAACCGCCGGCAGCGAGCTTCCTCCTACGATCACCTGTCCTATCCCCTCAATCTGCGAGAGCTTCTGGGCAAGAATAGTCGATGCTGCGTCGTAAATCTGCGGCTTGCTCAGCGTCGCGGACTGCAGGGCAATGATTAGAATCGGCGCGTCAGCCGGGTTTACCTTGCGGTAGGTAGGGTTTGACGGAAGGTTGGCCGGCAGATAAGTGCGTGCAGCGTTGATTGCCGCCTGCACATCACGGGCAGCCCCGTCTATGTTGCGGCTGAGCTCGAACTGCAGGGTGATGGATGTCGATCCCAGGGCGCTGGACGACGTAATTTCCGTCACGCCTGCTATGCGGCTGAACTGGCGCTCCAGCGGGGCGGCGACCGACGTTGCCATTGTCTCAGGGCTGGCCCCAGGCAATGACGCCTGCACCGAAATGGTCGGGAAATCGACCTGCGGGATAGGAGCAACAGGAAGCATTTTAAGTGCTACGAGTCCCGCCAGCGCCATCCCTATGGTAAGCAGGGTGGTTGCAACCGGTCTGTTTATGAAGGGCTTGGATATATTCATCCGGGTCGATCCCTAATCTGATTCCTGCGCTCCGCCCTTATCGTCGGGGCCTGCTGAAGCCTGTTTCCTGCCCAGGCGCAACGCCAGTCTGTCAAACCACAAATAAATGACCGGCGTCGTATAGAGAGTGAGCACCTGACTGAATATCAGCCCTCCAATTATCGAGATTCCCATGGGGCGGCGCAGCTCAGAACCTACGCCCGACCCCAGCGCAAGAGGCACTGCCGCAAGAATGGCCGACATGGTCGTCATCATGATCGGCCTGAACCTAAGCAGACAGGCCTGATAAATCGCTTCGACAGGGCTTTTGCCTTCGCGTCGCTCGGCATCCAGGGCAAAGTCGACCATCATGATGCCGTTCTTCTTGACAATGCCGATCAGCAGAATGACGCCTATAAGGGCTATGATGCTGAATTCGGTCCGGCAGATAATCAGCGCCAGAAGAGCGCCTACTCCGGCTGACGGCAGCGTCGAGAGAATCGTAATTGGATGAATATAGCTTTCATAAAGAACTCCGAGAACGATATATACTGTGATGAGCGCAGCCAGTATGAGTATCGGCTCGTTTGCAAGGGACGAGCGGAAGGCTTGGGCCGTGCCCTGGAAACTTCCCCTTATGCTGGGAGGCATCCCAATCCTGCCTGCCTCGGCTTCGACTGCCTTTACGGCGTCTCCGAGCGAAACTCCGGGGGCAAGATTAAAAGAAAGGTTAGTCGCCGGGAACTGCCCCTGGTGGTTTATGATTAGCGGACCATTTGTTTCGCTCATCGTTGTGAAGGCGCTGAGCGGAGTAATGCCGCCGCCCGAGCCGCGAATATATACGTGCTGCAGCTTGCCGGGATTCAGTCTGTAATCAGGCTGCACCTCCAGAATTACCCTGTACTGATTCAACTGGGTGAATATGGTAGAGACCTGGCGCTGGCCGAAGGAATCGTAAAGAGTGTCGTCTATCAGCTGCGGAGTAATTCCGAGCCTGGCGGCCGTAATACGATCGATGCTTATCATCGTCTGTAGTCCCTTGTCCTGCAAGTCACTGCTTACATCACGAAGCTCCGCCAGCCCGCTCAGCCTATCCACAAGCCTGGGGGTCCAGGCATTGAGTTCGTCAAGGCTTGGGTCCTCCAGGCTGTATTGAAATTGCGTGCGGCTGACACGGCTTTCCACGGTTAGGTCCTGCACCGGCTGCATGAATAAATTCATGCCCTTGAGCATGGCAATTTCAGGTTGCAGTCTTCGGATGACCTGGCTCGCGCTTATGCCGCGCTCCGACAGCGGCTTAAGGTTGATAAGTACACGACCGCTGTTGATGGTCGTATTGGTGCCGTCTACTCCTATGAATGTCGAAAGGCTTTGAACTGCCGGGTCCTTAAGGATCACGGCTGCCAGCTCCTGCTGCCTTGCGGCCATCGACTCGAATGAACTCCACTGTGGCGCCTCGGAGATGCCCATGATCAGTCCTGTATCCTGCACGGGGAAAAAACCTTTGGGAATGACAATGTAGAGTATTACGGTAAACACAATCGTAGCTACGGCGACCAGCAGGGTTGCAGTCTGATGGTCCAGCACCCACTTGAGCGTCTTTCCGTAAAATGCGATGACGTTGTCGAACATCCGCTGGGACGCGGCAAAGAACTTCTTCTGTTTATCTTCAGGCGTATGCTTAAGCAGCCTCGCGCACATCATGGGGGTGAGCGTGAGCGAGACTATGGCCGATATTACGATGGTGACGCCAAGGGTGATAGCGAATTCGCGGAACAGTCTGCCGACCACGTCACTCATGAAAAGAAGGGGGATTAGCACTGCCACGAGTGAAATCGTAAGAGACATAATCGTAAAAGCTATCTGCTCGGATCCCTTGAGCGCGGCCTGGAGCGGAGATTCTCCCTGCTCGATATATCGTGCAATATTCTCGATCATGACGATGGCATCGTCCACTACAAACCCCGTTGCAATGGTGAGGGCCATCAGGGTCAGGTTATTGAGACTGAAGCCGAGCAGATACATTATTCCAAACGTTCCAACTAGAGATAACGGCACCGCAACACTCGGAATCGAGGTGGCCGAAACGGTCCTGAGAAACAGAAATATCACCATCACGACCAGTGCAATCGCAAGCATCAGCTCAAACTGGACGTCTTCCACCGATGCGCGGATAGTGGTTGTTCTGTCCGTCAGTATGGTGACATTTACAGCCGCCGGAAGGGTGTTCTGAAGCTGCGGCAGAAGTTTCTTTATGCGATCCACAACCTCTATGACGTTCGATCCGGGCTGTCTCTGAATATTGACGATCACCGCCGGAGAGTCATTCATCCAGGCAGCCTGTTTCACATTCTCGGCCCCATCGACCACATCGGCAACATCGGACAGCAGCACCGGGGCATTATTGCGATAGGCGACCACAATAGGCCGGTATTCCTTGCTGGATGCAAGCTGATCATTGGCGCCGATAATGGATGCCTGCCGCGGCCCGTCAAAACCTCCCTTGGCCTGGTTTACATTGGCAGCTGCTATAACGGCGCGCAGGTCTTCAAGCGTCAGACCATAAGCCGAAAGGGCCGTCGGGTTCGCGCGTATACGCACAGCAGGCCGCTGCCCGCCGCTGATGCTTACAAGGCCAACACCTGACAGTTGCGATATCTTTTGGGCAAGCCGCGTGTCAGCCAGGTCTTCGACTTCAGGAAGGGGCATCGTTTTGGATGTCAGGGCAAGGGTCAGAACAGGTGCGTCAGCCGGGTTCACCTTGCTGTAAACCGGCGGGTTCGGAAGGTCCCTCGGAAGGAGGTTCGACGAGGCGTTTATCGCAGCCTGAACTTCCTGTTCGGCGACATCGAGGCTCAGGTCCAGGCTGAACTGAAGGGTTATGACAGAGCTGCCACCCGAGCTTGTAGAAGTCATTTGCCGCAAACCAGGCATCTGGCCGAACTGCCGCTCAAGAGGCGCGGTAATGGAAGATGCTGCAACATCGGGGCTTGCGCCGGGATAAAAGGTTACAACCTGGATGGTCGGATAGTCAACCTGAGGCAAAGCCGAGACCGGCAGTTCGCGATATGCCACAAAGCCGGCCAGTAATATCGCTGCCATCAACAGAGTGGTCGCGACCGGCCTGAGGATAAACGTGCGCGAAGGGTTCATCGCCTATTTCTGCCGGCGTTTGCGCTCGGCCTTGTCGCCCTGTTCTGCAGCCGGCAGTTCGACCGCGCTGCCTTCCTTCAGCTTTTCTGCGCCTTCAACCACAACAACATCTCCCGGGACAAGGCCCTCTTCCACGGACACCATATCGGCTTCGCCCGGTCCGAGCTTCACCGGTCTGACTGCTACCGTTTTATCTCCTTTAACGACAAACACGAACGTGCCCTGGGGACTCCTCTGTATTGCCGATGCAGGCACCGTTGTAGTATCGCGCAAAGTATCAAGCAACACTCGCGCGTTGACGAACTGATTCGGGAAAAGCTCGTTGCCCTTATTCGCGAATTCCGCCTTGAGTTTGACCGTCCCGGTTGTGGGATCTATCTGGTTGTCCGCAGTCAGCAAATATCCGGTCGAGAGCTTTTGACTCTGATCCCTGTTGAAGGCGTCGACCTGCAGGTGCCCGCCGGACTTCATCCTGCCGAGAACCGTCTGCAGGTTATCCTCAGGAATCGGGAATACAACCGTTATTGGCTGCAGCTGTGTGATCACAGCGAGCCCGCTAGCGTCCGACGCATGCACAATATTGCCCGGATCGACGAGGCGCAGACCGATCCTTCCGCCAATAGGGGCCGTTATGCGGGAATAGACAAGCTGAAGCCTCGCGTTGTCAATGGCTCCCTGATCGAGCTTCACTACGCCTTCATACTGGCGTACCAATGAGGCTTGAGTATCAAGCTGCTGCTTTGCCACGGAGTCCTGCTCAGCCAGCATCTGATAACGCTTCAAATCGAGCCTGGCATTGTCGAGCAGCGCCTGGTCGCGCGCGAGCTGGCCGGAAGCCTGGGTAAGCTGGGCCTCAAAAGGCCTTGGGTCGATTTCAGCCAGCAGATGTCCGTTTTCGACTATCTGCCCTTCCCTGAACAGAACCTTCATCAGTTGTCCGTCAACGCGGCTCTTCACAGTCACGGTATTGATAGCGGTAACGGAACCGAGTCCGGTAATATAAATCCTTATGTCACCTCGTTTTGCAACTGAAGTAACGACCGGCGCAGCACGGGCAGTCGTCTGCTTAGTCTTGCCCGACCCGCCTGCCCATATGAAATAAAGATAGGCGCCTGCAGCCAAAACGCAAACGGCTGCAAGCGCTATCCATTTTCTCCGGGGCAGCTTAATAACGGCCTCTGTCTCCTCTGTCATGACCTCTTCCGTGATCGTCATGGCCGTGGTGCTTGCCGCGATCGTAACCTTCTCCTCTATCATCACGCCATTCCTGTCGCCGCTCATGCTTGTCCCAGTGTTTATCCCTTTCCCATCTGGACCAATTCTTCTTCATCTGGCCGTAAGGTATCCGTTGATGTCCGGGAGGCACATGGCGGTAATCAGGCGGCAATGCAATAATGGGCCGCGGTACCCGCTCGCCGCGCACATAGCCCCAGGGCCCGTTGTAGCCCCTGGACCTGTACCAGCGCCCTTCGTACGGCCGCCACCAGTAGCCATGATAGAACAAGATGTCCACATCAAGGCCGGGTGCGTAATAAACATAAGTCCCCGGCACGACAACAACCGGCGGTGGTGCAGGCACCACGAATGCCGGAGGCGGCGCAAAGACGCCAACATTAACGTTTACTCCCGCATCGCTTTGCCCAACGCAGCCGATTATGACGACCAGCATACCAAAAAAGATCGTTATTAACCTTCCTGCCTTCATTTGTTCCTCCTTGCTGAAAGTTTCTCAGTAACAATAACTGAATGCTTACCTGCTGTCTTCTTCACCCTCATGTCTTTTTTTTCGCTCTTCTATTATTTTATTGAATTTCTCCAGCTGTTCAGGATGGAGCATCGCTCGCACCCTGTCCTGGGAGCGCTTTAATATTTCCTCCATTTGCGGCCTGACCTGCCTGCGCACTACTTTCATCTCGGCGTGCGTTTCGCGCACAATAACGCGTAACTGAGCGAGCTGAGCCTGATCCAGATTCAATTCACGGCTGAGCCTGGCTACAATAAATTCCCTCGTCGCGCCAGGTTCTCCCTTCATGATGCCCTCTATCTTCTGCCGATCGACTGCATGCATAACAAGAGCCCCAGCCATGCCGCCAAGCAGAAAAATAAGTATAACACTAACTATTGCCTTCCATCCCTTCATCGTCATTCCCCGGTCAGCGAAGCCACCAGCATTATTTCTTCACCATTAATCCCCATTAGCGGGCTGAGCCCTGTAAGCTGTCCATGCTCCGAAAGAAAGGTCCAGCTGCCCAGCATCAGGACAAGAACAACCAGGGCAGGAATCAATCTCCAGGTCCAGAAAGAGAACAGCTTCCTGCTATCGCGCTTCTCTCTGATCCTTGCCATTACACGCGTTTCAAATCCGTATTCAACCTTATCCCCGTAAGGCTGAGACTTTCGCGCAGCGGCAAAGAGCCTTTCAAGACTATCGCTATCTTTATCGCTCTTCACGATCACCCTCCAGGATACGTTTAAGTTCCTTTCTTGCCCTAAACGCCCGCACTTTGACATTGGTCTCGCTCCAGCCGGTAAGCAGCGAAGTCTCCCGCACCGTTTTTTCCTCCAGGTTCAGCACTGTAATTACCAGCCTGTCGTCGGGCCTCAATCTTTCCATTGCACTCCTCAGGATCCTCCATGCTTCCTGGCTGCCGGATGGTTCCGCGGACTGTGAGTCGCCTATGGCAAATGCAACATCGTCCAGCGGCACAACATCACGCTTGCGGGCCTGCTTCCTGAGCATATCATAACAGACGTTAACAACTATTTTTGTAAGCCAATGTTCGAAAGGTGCATCGCCTCGAAACCTGTGCAGGTTTTGATAGGACTTGATAAACGCCTCCTGACAGATATCGTCCAGTTCGTCATCGTCTCTAACGAAACGTGCAGCGAGTCTGAATACCTTTTGTTTATATCTGCGGACCAATTCGGCAAACGCCTCATCGTCGCCCGAGAGAGAGGCTGCGATGAGACGTTCATCGGCTGGCACCTGTACCGGTGCGTTCATCTAATCTAAGTCTACTCCCCTTCTTCCAGGCGGGCAAGCTGTTGCTCAAACCCCTTCAGAGCCTGCCAGCGTTCCGAATAGAAGGCCGGTACCTGCACCAATAGCCGCACCAAAGGTTACAAATGCTGCCGAGAGACTGCTTGCACATTACCTAACAGGCACGTCCATCTTGGACTGTAGGGTAGCGATGTTCTTTTGCGTGCTAAGTTTAGCCTTTGCAAGTCTGCCCTGAACCACGGTCTGCTGGTCCGGCGTAAGTATCGACATGACCTCACTGAAAACCTTTGCATGTAAGATGTTCATCTTCTCCTGCGCTGCAGCCATATCGCCGGATGCCTTTTGCACCGCTGACTGATCAAATGCGCCGCCGGTCGTCGCTGCCATTAGATTTTGCCTGGCCTGGAGAACTGCTATTCTGTTCTCCATAAATTCCTTGCGATGACCCTTCATCAAATTTTTCATTTGGTCTTTTTGATCCTGAGTAAGATTGAGCCCCTTGAACATATGCAATGCCTGGCCCCCGTCATGCCTGTCGAATTCATGATCCTTGCCGAACTTTTCATACTTGCCATGCCTCTGCTCAATCTGCCTCTGACCTGTTTCATCATCGGCAGATACATTTGAAACTATGCCTCCTCCAAGCAGCATTATCAATGACGCTGCAAATACCGCTGCAGAAAAACGCTTCGATCCTTTCATTTCACTTCCTCCTTTGTGCGTCCTTTGTTTTAAATTAAAGACGCTCAAACCCGGAGAAAGGTTACAGTCCTAGCTAGTTGTGGTTTATTTGAGAGGAAGGAATGGGGTGGATGACGGGGCTCGAACCCGCAACGTCTGGAGCCACAGTCCAGTGCTCTGCCATTGAGCTACATCCACCATTGGCGCCGCCCTGAGCAGTATACCGAATCCCGGACGCCTTTTCCAGGCTGCTCGGATGCGGACAAACTTATTTGGCGCGCCTGAAGGGACTCGAACCCCTGGCCCACTGCTTAGAAGGCAGTTGCTCTATCCAGCTGAGCTACAGGCGCAATTAATACACCTCTTCAAGAAGTCCGCTGTCCCTGGGCGACAATCTGAAATAGACTGCGGACTTTGATCATTTGGTCGGGGCGAGAGGATTCGAACCTCCGGCCCCCTGCGCCCAAGGCAGGTGCGCTACCAGGCTGCGCTACGCCCCGTGAACATTTAAAATACCTCAAATTTCTGCGGCAAGTCAATTTTCATGTACTGCAATCCTCACCAGATTTCGCACGGCATGTCCCATATCTAGCGGCACTGCAATAACCTCAAATCGCACTGCCTCCGGCAACTTGCCGACCTCTTCTTCAAACTTCGGCCCTTTGGTCAGGATGAGATAACCCCCGCTCCGTACAAGATGTCTAGCTTTTTTTAGCAGTTCAGCAACAGAAAATGTCGCCCTAGTGGCCACGACGTCGAATTGGCTTTCGACTATCTCCTCTGCCCTGTAATTGAGGACCTCTACATTCTCAATATGCAGAAGCCTGCGCATCTGCCGCAGGAAAGCGATCTTCTTGCGCGACGGTTCCAGAAGAGTTACCAGCAGATCCGGCCTGGCTAAAGCTATCGGCATACCGGGGAACCCTCCGCCGCTGCCGACATCGCAAACTGTGGATAGAGATTTGGGCAAGGCCTTCAGGAAGAGAAGCGAATCAAGGAAATGTTTGACTATGATTTCCCTGTCATCGGTTATTGCCGTAAGATTGTAGACCTTATTCCATTTCTTGAGTTCGCTCAGATACAAGAGGAATTGTTCGATTAAACGGTCCGCCGGCTCAATGCCGATCTCCTGCAGCCCGCTGCTCAGGATTTGCCGGTTCTTCTCCAAAATCCTTCCACCGCCACCAGTATTATGGACACCGCAGCAGGCGTAATACCAGGAATCCTCAGCGCCTGTCCGAGTGTTTCGGGTTGCACCGCAGAGAGTTTTTCGACTATCTCGCGCGACAGCCCGGGCGTTGACCTGTAGTCGAATTCTTTAGGTATTCTCTTGGTATCGAATTTTTTCAGCCTCTCCGCCGCATCAAGCTGTCTCTGTATATAGCCTTCGTACTTGACGTTTATCTCGACAAGCCTCTCTATTTCCGCATTGAGATCTGCCGGAGGAGGGGCCTGCTGCCGAATGAACCCATACCTGATCTCTGGCCTCTTCAGCAGCTTCTCCAGAGGAATGTCCTCGGTGACAGGCGTAGTGCCAAGTGCAGCAAGGGCCTCATTCAACGGTTGAGATGGTTTTATGCGCTCTGTTCGCAGTCGAGTAATTTCATTTTCCAGGAGCCGCTTCTTTTCCCTGAACCGACTGATTGCAGACTCGGAAATCAGACCGATCTCATGCCCCTTTTCCATCAGTCTGAAGTCTGCGTTGTCATGCCGCAGCAGCAGCCGGTATTCCGCCCTTGATGTGAACATGCGGTACGGCTCTTTTGTCCCTTTGGTTACGAGGTCGTCGATAAGCACGCCGATGTAGGCCTCGTCCCGTCCAAGCACAAACGGTTCCTGCGATCTTATCTTCATGGCTGCGTTGATTCCGGCAATGAGGCCCTGGGCAGCCGCCTCTTCGTACCCCGAAGTCCCGTTTATCTGGCCGGCAAGGTAAAGCCCTTGCACGGCCTTCGTTTCAAGCGTATGCTTGATTTGCGTGGGATACGCAAAATCGTATTCGATGGCATAGGCCGGCCTCATAATCACCGCCTCTTCCAGGCCCGCTATAGTCCTGACCATCCTGACCTGGATATCGTACGGAAGGCTTGTCGATATCCCGTTGGCGTAATATTCCGTTGTCTCAAGCCCTTCAGGCTCAAGGAACACCTGATGGCGCTCTTTTTCGGCAAACCTTACGATCTTGTCCTCTATGGACGGGCAGTATCTCGGCCCGACTCCCCTGATCCGACCGCTGTATAACGGCGACCGGTCCAGCCCGCTGCGTATTGCGTCGTGAGTCGCCGGATTTGTATAGGTTATGTAGCATGGCAATTGACGGTTGCATATCCTGTCCGTAGAATAGGAAAACGGAATCGGCGGATCATCGCCCCACTGTGCCGCGGTCTTCGAAAAGTCAATGCTCCGGGCATCGAGCCGCGGCGGCGTTCCGGTCTTTAGCCTGCCGAGTTCGAGGCCAAGTCCACGCAACGAATCGGAGAGACCGATGGAGGCAAACTCGCCGGCCCTGCCGGCCTGAAAATTTTCCATACCGATGTGAATAAGCCCCTTCAGGAAAGTGCCCGTCGTTACTATCACAGCGTGCGCACCGTAATGAACGCCGAGAGAGGTCTGCACCCCCTGCAGCATGCCGCCTCCCGCGATGATCTTCTCGACCATGCCCTGCTTTACAGTAAGATGCGGCTGGGTTTCGAGGGCCTGCCTCATATGGCTTCGATACAGCATCCTGTCCGCCTGAGCCCTCAGCGACCAAACCGCCGGACCCTTGGAAAGATTGAGCATCCTAAATTGAATTCCGGACCTGTCGGCCACCTTCGCCATCTCGCCGCCCAGGGCATCGATTTCGCGCACAAGATGGCCCTTGGCCAGACCGCCGATGGCCGGATTGCAAGAAAGCTGGGCAATGGTATCCAGGTTGATGGTAAAGATGCAGGTTTCGAGCCCGAGGCGGGCGGCGGCCAGTGCAGCCTCGCATCCGGCATGACCCGCGCCTACGACGATGACGTCGTAATCTTGCTCTTTAAACAGCATTATATTATTATAGCATTAGATGAAAGTGCCTGTTTTCAAACACACAGTTCTGAAAATATCGGCGGCACTCCAGGATGACAAAAAATCCCTGCAGTCAATATCAGGGCTGATTCAATACGACCCCGGATTGTACTTTTCACTCCTGCGCAAGATCTCTGCAGCGTCGCTGAAATCTGAAGTGACTGTCATATCTCAGGCCGTGTCTTTGCTCGGGGCAAACGCGATCGAAGCTGAAATCGTCCAGCACAGCATGGTGCTTGACGACGAAGTGTCGCTGGCACTGTGGTGCAGCGCCATCCTTGCCGGAGAGGCCGCGATCCGGGTCAATGAGATATCTCCTGTGGCTGAATCTGAGGAGGTCTTCTTCGCGGCCCTGATGCCTACGGTAGGCATGCTGCTCATGCTCGGTGAAAGGCCGGAATACCGGCGGTTAATACCACTTATGCTGAAGCTGTCAATCGAAGACAGGGCATTTCTGGAAAACCGGCTGTTCCGGAGCAACCATATCTCGGCGCTGGACAACATCCTGTCTATGCCGCAGCTTTACAGAGACATCATAGGATTTATAAAGGCGGAGCGCTTCCCGGACATTCTGAAAGAGCAGGAGTTGCCGGCACCCACGAGGCTGTCTGCGGCTCATACCGCTTCACAGTTGTATCATCTGGCAGAAACAGCCGAGCAGATTGCGCAGTCGATACTCTTCCCTGCCGGCGTGCTGGCTCAGGAGAACCTGAAGCAGTTCAACAAACGGTATTTCAAGATAATCGAAAGCGACACCGAAGAGCTGCTCGCTGACGTGGTTGAAAGGTTCGAAGATGCGTGCTCGGAATTCGACATGCGCGAATTCGCCGACAGACTTCTTGCTGCGGCAGGCACGTTTCACGAACCCGATGTTAAATTCCTTACAACTTCGGCGCCAATGCTGCGAGTCCTGAACGAGGTCTTCTCAGATAGTGAGACGGGACGCAATTTCCTTGTCTGGGGTGAAGCCGGAGTCGGCAAAAGGCTCCTGGCCGTAGCCCTGCACGATCATCCTGACAATCCAAGACACGACAAGCCGTTTCTTGCATTTCATTGCGATACCGTCGATACCGACACGCTGGAGGAGGAACTCTTCGGGTCAGGCGGCGGATTCTGGGGCTCGGACCAGCACAAGGGGGCCTTCGACCTGGCTGACGGAGGCACCATAATGCTGAAAAATATTGACAGGATGCCCATGCCGCTTCAGGAGCGACTTGCGGAAATAATTACGCGCATCGATTACTACCGCTCCAGAAGCATCAAGGCCTCATATCCCGATGTGCTGTTTATACTGACATCCCGGAAAAACCTTGAGGTGGAGGCTCAGGAGGAAAGATTTTCGAAGGCCCTGCTACGCGCACTGAAACCGCAGATTATTTTGGTGCCGCCGTTGCGCGACCGGCGTGAGGATATCGGGTTTATTGCCAACGGAATAATAAAGAAATACGATCTGCCGCTGACCGATACCGTTCAGTTGCTCAGCCTTCAGGAATTCTACGACACTTACGCTTTCAAGGAAAACCTGTCCGATCTTAAAAGACTACTTTTCTACGCTGCCGCCAAAAAGATGCTTAAATCGTAGATATTCGACAAAGCCCCAGCAGCTGGCAACAATAACTGACAGAAACCAGAGGATTGAAAGGGTCATTGCCCTGTCTGCCGATATCCCCATCGTTCCAAGAAAGAATACGAAAGCCCCTTCCCTGATGCCGAGACCGGAGATCGAAACCGGGACCATCGATATCAGTATTATCATAGGCAGGAATACCAGAATGGACACAATTCCTATCTCCAGGGAGAGGCCGCGGGCCAGTATATAAACCGATGCCATACCGGACAGCTGAATCGCGATTGAGTACATGAAGCTGTTGAAAAGCACGTGGCGCTTCGCGAAATAGTAGTCGAAAGCGCTATAAACCCCCATGAGGAACTTTACCCGGCCTCCAAGCCGCGCCTTGAAGAGTATCAGGCTCGCAGCGACGAAAGACACAAAGATAACAGGCAGGACCCACAACGCAGAAGCCTTTGTCAGGACATCTATCCCTGCCGGGCACGCGGCCAGTCCGATGAACAACAATGCAGCCAGGCCTATATAGCGATCCATGAATACGGATGCTACCGCTACTGAAACAGTGCCCTTGCCTGCATCGCCGGCATTTGCCGCAGGCGGCTTCAGCTGAAGTTCCCTGCTCAGGTAAAAGGCCTTTATCGCATCTCCGCCTATTATCCCGGGCAGACACACATTGAAAAAAGACCCGATGATGTACATCGAAAAAAGCCTGCCCGTTCTCACCGGCTGAGGTATGAGCAGTTTCCATCTTAAGGACGAAAGGTAGGCTGCAAACAGATAGAGTGCAGCGGCTGCGCCGAAGTGCAGCGGTGAAAGCAAAATGGCATTTTCGAGGACGGCCATCCCGCCGACCTTTGAAAGAAGATAGGCCAGGAGCGCTGAACTGACCGCAACCTTGAAGAGGAGAAAAATGACCTTTTTAGTCGATTTGCCCGTATTAACGTCCCGGCCCGAGGATCTTCTTAAGGGTATATATCGGTTTCTTCTGGCTCTCATGATAGACCCTTACGATCATTTCGCCAAGCAGCCCCATTCCGATGAACTGTATGCCGACTATTATGAGCAAGGCGCCCAGCAGCAGGAGCGGCCTTCCGCCGATGTCAATCCCCCTGAAAAGCTTTGAGGCTGTCAGATATAAAGATATCGCAATGCCTGCAAGTCCAAAAAACAGCCCAAGCGGCCCAAAAAACTGAATCGGCTTGGTGGAAAAACTCTGCAGGAATTTTACAGTCACCAGATCAAGCGGCACCTTGATAGTCCTCGACATGCCGACCTTGGATTTCCCCCTCAGCCGCGGGTGGTGGGTTGTTTCGATCTCCGCTATCCTCACCCCGTACCAGCTCGCAACCGCCGGTATGAACCGGTGCATTTCACCGTACAGCTTGAGATTCTTGACGACGTCGCGGCGGTATGCCTTGAGCGAGCAGCCGTAATCGTGCAGTCTGACGCCGGTTACCTTACTGATAAGGCCATTGGCTATTTTGGAAAGGAAGGTCCTCAGAAAGTCGTCCTTTCGTTTCTTTCGCCAGCCGCTTACAAGATCGCAGTCCTTGATCGCATCCAGAAGCCGGGGAATGTCTTTGGGATCGTTCTGCAGATCGCCGTCCATCGTGACCACAATATCCCCGCGGGCAAAATCGAAGCCTGCTGCGAAGGCAGCCGTCTGTCCGAAATTTCTGCGCAGGCTCAGAACAACTATATGAGGGTCTTTCTTTTGAAGCTCTTCAAGCAGCGGAAGCGTCTTGTCCGTGCTGCCGTCGTCAACATAAACAATCTCGTAATCGCTGCCTATATTCTTCAAGGTCTCGCCGAGCCGGTCATCGAGCATCTCGACATTTTCTTCTTCGTTATATAAAGGAACCACCACGGATACAGTCATTGCCGCTCCTAATATGATTCGATAGCCCCGGTTTCGAGGCCTTTGAAATTATAGCAGATTACAACCGAATATACCCTCAATTCGATGCCCTTGTCGAAAGCCCTTATCAGTCTCTTCTCGCACCTGTCGAAGGCCTTTGCCACCGGCGCAGGCACATCGCTATCACCCCAGGTCACGTAAATGCCGTTTATGTTCACAGTTTTGCTGCCGGCATCATGCCGTATTCGTTCAGCCTTTTCGTTCATGCCAGGCCACAGATCATACTGGTCCATCCTTCTGCCGAGATTTATGCTATACGTTGTTGGATGCCCTGCGACGTAGAACGCCAGCTCGCTCGATATCTGATATCTGTCCGAGAAAAGAAGCACCGGTCCCTGGGCAGACAGAGCCCTGTATATAGGGCTGATTTCGTCTCCAAGCTGATGCCAGCCCTTCAGTCGGGCAGACGGGTCGAGCTTTGGGGGCAGCTTGATGATGGCAGGGTAATAACCGACTGCGGTCACAAACACCGCCACAATCGCCCCAGCCAACAGGAGTGTTTTTCTTTTACTGGGGCCTGCTGCATGCCCGCCGGCCACACAATACCACGCCATGGCAACGATGCCGGTGATATACCCGGTCATCGCCCAGTTGGCCTGTACCTTGCCCTGAATGCTTTTTAGTACGAAGAAGGCAATAACCGGCACAGAAAATGCCGCCAGAAAAACGGGCTTATAGTCCTTCCTGGAATGATATAGCACATGCAGCGCATAGAACATGAGTATGAAGATCACAGGTGTGACGATGCCGACCTGCGAGCCGATAAATTCGCCGAAACTGCGGAACGAAATATTGAATCCTTCGGCTATATGCGCTTGTCCTGCAGTATGCCGGAGAGTCACCCAGTCGTGCTGCTCATTCCAGATTACGACAGGGCTGAAGACTATCATGCTGATCAATGCGGCTGCGTAAGGCCTGGTGGTCTTGAGAAGATATCTCCTGTCGGACATTGCCAGAAAAAGAAACATGGCAAGATGGAAAAAGGCCATCGTATATTTGGTCAGCAATCCGAGACCCAAAGAAATGCCGAGCAGAATCCAGACCGGGTACCCTGCGCATCCGGCATCGGCAACTGCCTTGTGAAACAGGAAAAGCGATAATATCCAGAAAAAGAGAAAAGGCGAATCGATCGAGAATATAATTGAAAATGCCGCAAATAGCGGGATAACCTGATAGATCAGCGCGGACCAGAGCGCGGCGGCCTCGTCCTTATACATCTCGCAAACCAACCTGTAAATCAGCAGACTGGAAATGGCGGCAAAAACCACGGCCGGGAACCTGACCCCAAATACGGTATCTCCGAAAATAGCCGTGCCCAAGGCGATGAGATAGGCTATCACA
>DATHDF010000030.1:0-18946 GCA_035319185.1 Dissulfurispiraceae bacterium
GCGTATTTCCGCCAGGACATATGTGGGCAAGGCGGGTATAGTCAATATAGAGCGCGAGACGAAGATGAGCGGACGGATTCATGAAAAGGCGATCATGATTATCACGAGTTATCTCGGCGGCAAGTATGCAAGAAATAATCCGATAAGCCTGTCGGCCTCGATAACTTTCGAGCAGCTTTATGAGATGATCGAGGGCGATAGCGCCACATGCGCGGAATTGTATGCGCTTCTCAGCAGCATATCGGGTGTGCCGCTGAAGCAATGCTTTGCGCTTACCGGTTCGATGGACCAGAACGGCGACGTTCAGCCTATCGGCGGTGTCAACGAAAAGATCGAAGGTTTCTACCACCTCTGCAAGATAAGAGGACTGGACGGAAACCACGGGGTTATTATCCCTGAGCGGAACGTCAAGCACCTTATGCTCAAGCAGGAAGTTGTGGATGCAGTGAAGGACGGCAGGTTTTCCATTTATGCGATATCAAAGGTTGAGGAAGGGCTGGAAATCCTTACCGGGATGACGGCAGGAGAGATGAAAGAAGACGGCACTTATCCCGAGGGCACGATCAATTACCTCATTATGAAGAGGTTCGACGAGATTTCCAAGGCTCTTGAAAAGAAGAAAGAAAAGGATGAAGAGAAGCAGGAAAAGAAGGAGAAGGACGGCAACAATAATAATCAATGAAGAAGATCAGATGGTTTTTTGAGGCCGCGGCCGTGCTTGCCGTGGCCTTGCCGTTTGCGGTCCTTCCGCGGGCTATGGCCCTCAGGGCAGGTGAGCTTCTTGGCCTGTTTGCCTTTGCAATATGGGGCAGCCGGAGGAAGATCGCCATAGACAATATCGGAAAAGCCGTGCAGGCCGGCGGCATCACCATCAACGAGTCGGCTGCGGCGATCGCCAGAAAGAGTTTCATGAATCTGGGCAGATCGCTGGCCGAGATAGTCAAGATATATTTCGGTTTGGGCCAGGGTCTTATCGATTCCATAGAGGTGGAGGGTATCGACAATTACCTCAAGGCCAAGGAAAAGGGAAAGGGCATTCTTTTTATAACCGGTCACTGCGGCAACTGGGAGCTTACTGCATTGGGCTTCGGGGCCCGTGTCGCTCCGCTGGCGGTCATAGCCAGGGCGCAGAACAATCCATATCTGAACCGCATGGTGGAAAAGGCCAGGTCAAGGTATGGCAACAGGATTATCTACAAGCAGGGAGCTTTGATGGCGATACTGTCGGAGCTCAGACAGAACGGAATAGTGGGCATACTTATGGACCAGTCTGTGCTGCCGGAGGAGGGCTACATCATAGATTTCCTGGGGCGGGGGGCATGGACCACCAAGATACCAGCCCTTCTTGCGCGCAAACGTGGGGCAGCTGTAATCCCGGCCTTCATCC
The DNA here is from genome assembly GCA_035319185.1 of Dissulfurispiraceae bacterium. Lineage (GTDB taxonomy): Bacteria > Nitrospirota > Thermodesulfovibrionia > Thermodesulfovibrionales > Dissulfurispiraceae > Fen-1308. Next base: position 1,388 of record DATHDF010000030.1, read on the forward strand.
ATCGAGAGGGGAATCGATATATGGGTAAGATCTATCCTGAAGTACAGCTGTCCACTGAACAGGACCAGGAAAGGGCCGTTGTCGAAGATACCAAGAGGTTTAGCGGCTATATAGAAAATTATATCCGGGCGTATCCTTCTGAGTGGCTGTGGATTCACCGGCGCTGGAAGAGAACCTAGACGCAGTGAAATTCGACCTCAAGAAGACGATCGATGAACTGCAGGAATTCTACTTTTTGTCCGCCAATGGGCTTCTGGGTGCGATCAGGCGTCCTTTTTATTACCATGACTTCATAGACCAGATGGATTATGCCGGGGCCGGTTCTCTTCTCATCGTCTGCCTCGTATCGCTTTTTATCGGCATGGCCCTTTCGTTGCAGTTGGCAGCCGAGCTGTCGGTAATGGGACTGAAAATGTACACCGGCAAGGTTGTCGGCATTTCAATTATTCGGGAAATAGGTCCGGTTGCTGCGGCGCTCGTCTATGCTGGCAGGGTCGGCGCCGGTATGGCATCCGAGCTTGGCCTCATGGTCCTGGGCCATCAGGTGGATTCTCTGAGGGTCTTCGGGGTCGATCCGGTCAAGAAGCTGGTCACGCCCCGGATACTGAGCTCCATAATCATGCTGCCTGCCCTCACACTTGTCGGCGACGCGATAGCTCTTCTTGGAGCTTATTATATTGCGGTATTTGTCAGTCATCAAAGCGGGTATGTCTACTGGACCTCGATACGTTACGAGCTTACCTTTGAGAACGTCTTTTCCGGGGCATTTAAGCCGCTTGTTTTTGGTTTTATAATCTCGGCAATCAGCTGCTATATGGGACTTTCCACCAGAGGCGGTGCTGTGGGGCTGCGGCACTCAACTACAACCGCAGTCGTCCTGTCGATTGTAATGATCATTGTCGCTGATTTTGTGCTGACAAGGATACTGCTCTATGTACTCGGATTCTCAGTATGATACTGTTTGAGAATGTGACGTTCGGCTACGGTCCGAAGCCTGTCCTGCAAGATGCCTCTTTGTCTATCGGTTCCGATGAAAGGGTTGCTATTCTGGGTGGCAGCGGCGAGGGCAAGACGACTATACTCAGGCTTATGCTGGGCCTCATCCGGCCTGATTCTGGGCGCATATCGATAGAAGGCGATGATATAACCGGCAAGGACGAGGATGATCTCAGAGAGATCAGGAGAAAGTTCAGCATTGTTTTTCAGGAAGGCGCGCTTTTCGATTCGCTCAACGTCAAGGAAAACGTGGCTTTCTGCCTGAGGGAATTTACCGACATGTCGGAGGGAGAGATCGACGCTAAAGTCCGGGAGCTCCTTAAGGTGGTCGGAGTCGCCCATGCCATAGATTTGATGCCTGACGAGCTGAGCGGAGGTATGCACAGAAGGGTTGCCATTGCAAGATCGCTTGCGGCATTCGAGCCGAAAATGTTTCTCTATGATGAGGCTACGACCGGACTTGATCCGATCAATGCCGACAGGATCTGCCAGCTCATTAACGAGCTGTGCAAAGCGGGCACCGGCCTGATCATCGTGACGCACAAGGTCGTTGATGCGTTCAAAGTGGCCAAAAGGTTTCTATTCCTGCAAAATGGAAGAATTATCTTTGATGGGGACATGCCGGGTCTGTTACAATCAGAAAATCCGCATATTGGGGAATTCCTGAATGAGTTCAGGTTTAAGGTCGATTAATACGTCGGGCAGGGATACGGGATGTTCGATTTAAAAAAGCAGCTTATGTGGTCTAAACTGAGGGTGGGCGCAGTAATCACTGCCGCGCTGCTGGTGGTTTTCCTTACCGTATTTTTTGCGGGAAGCATAGAGAACCTCTTTAAGCCGAAGATCCAGATATATGCCCAGATCAAGGATGTCAGGGGCCTGCGAAGCGGTTCGCCCGTGTGGCTCTCGGGCGTTGAAGTCGGTACGGTGACAAACATACACCTGGACCCTAAATACGGGACTCTGGTGAGGCTTTCAATAGACAAACGTGATATCGAATATATCCGCAGGGATTCCATGGCGACGGTCATGACAATGGGTCTGCTCGGTGACAAGTATGTGGAGATCAGCAACGGCTCGCGTGAAAGCGAAGTCATCAAGCCCGGAGATGTGATTCAGGGCAAGTACCAGCTCGAGATAAAAGATATTGTGGACGCTACTGCGGAATCCCTCTCCAAGGTTACCGATATTGTACAGAAACTCGGCGGCTTCATAGAAAAGATAGACAAGAGCCAGGGATCTCTGGGCAAGTTTCTGAACGATCCCGCTCTTTATAACAATCTTAAGGAGTCGACGCGCTCGCTGTCTGCAAGCCTTAAGGAGTACGAAGCATCCAAAGGTTCTTTGAAGCAGTTCATCAAAGACCCCACACTCTATGCCAGGATGTCCGATGCTGCTGCCTCTCTTGACGATTTCAGCTCCAAACTCAACTCCGGCAACGGCTCCTTGCAGAGGCTGATATCTGATCCGTCCATGTATGAAAACCTCGACAAGGCGTCGCGGCAACTTGCGGAGGTGCTTGCGGGCATCGAGGCGGGTAAGGGAGTTGCAGGCAAGATGGTCAAGGATGAGGAGCTTGCGGTTCAGGTCAAGGAATCGGTTGCAGGCCTGAATCAGGTTGTGCTGGAACTCAAGGGACTTACAAAAGATATCAAGGAAAATCCTAGGAAATATTTCAAGTTCAGCATTTTCTGACCGGGTCGGCGCGACCGCTTACAGGCGGAATCGTGCCGACCCGGTCAGAAAAAAATTATTAGAGCTGCGTCGAAAGAAATACCGGCAGGGTCATCTGGCTGATCTGGTCGTTCAGCCCTTCCAGTTCATCAATGTGCCTGTCTTCGTCCTTCAGGATGCTTTCGAGCAGGTCGCGTGTTGCAAAGTCGCCCACTTCTCCGGCAAGCACGATCGCCGCGTTATAAGCCTTGATGGCTTCCATCTCAAGGGCGTGGTCATTGTTGACCTGCTTCGGGATTTCAGCGCCTATATGCATCTTTCTCAGATCGCTCACAATAGGTATACCTTCAAGGAACAGTATCCTGGCGATCAGCTTTTCTGCGTGCTTCATCTCGTCTATGGCTCGCTTCTCGGACAGTTTGTGCAGCTTTTCATATCCCCAGTTGCTGCTCATTTCTGAATGCACCATGTACTGGTTGATGGCGGTCAACTCGTCGGCGAGCAACGAGTTCATGGCATCGATAAGTTTCTTGTTTCCCTTCATTAAAAGCCTCCTTTAGAATTTATGGATTATTGTCGAGTTCGGGGACATATCAGGCCGGGACGATATCTGCCATTATGTCACGCATATAAACTTTAACGTTCGATATAGCATTTGTCAACAGTATAAAAAGGAAGATTCAGGACACGATGCCGTTCTGGAGGGCGTAGTGGGTCAGTTCGGCATTTGAGTGCATGCCCATTTTCTCAAGGATCCTTGCCCTGTAAGTGCTGACCGTTTTGGCGCTGAGGCTGAGCTCGCCGGCGATCTCTTTGCCGGATTTGCCGCAGGCGATCATGCAAAGGACCTGGTATTCCCGCTCGGACAGTTTCTCGTGTGGAGGCTTGCCGTCGTCGTCTCCAAGGCAGACGACAAGATTTTCTGCGAGCGAAGGGCTGACATATTTCCCACCGCCCGACACCTTTCTTATTGCAGTGATCAGCTCCGTTGGCGCGCTTTCTTTAGACAGGTATCCGGAGGCGCCGCACTTGAAGGAGCGGACTGCGTAAAGCTCTTCAGGATACATGCTCAAAATCAATACCGGAAGAGAAGGCTTGATGGACTTAAGGTCCTTCAGCACTTCTATCCCGCTGCGGCCAGGCATGGATATGTCGAGCACAACAATATCGAAATCCCCCCTGCGCGCCTTTTCAATGGCATCAGCGCCGTCGCCGGATTCATCCGAGACTACGATGTCGGTCGTTTCAGCAAGGATCTGTTTCAGCCCTTCGCGAACGATAGCGTGGTCTTCTACAAACAATACCTTAATCAAGATGAAAATCCCCTTAGTAACAGACTGCCGAATGCAGCTCGGCAATACGCCGGGCCGCCTGCATTTTCTGCTTTACTCTACTATCTTTTCAGGAATATTGCAACGGAAAAGAGTTGTGCAATCAGCGGAAATGAAGCGTGCGCAATGAACTCCACGGCGTATGTTATAATTTAGCATGTCTGTTGTGGAAATAAAGAAATATCCTGAAACCGTGCTTAATAAGAAAGCTGCTCCGGTTGCGAAGGAAGACAGAGACCTGCCCCGCCTGATCGACAACATGGTTGAAACCATGTACGCGGCAGCCGGGATCGGGCTGGCAGCGCCGCAGGTCGGCGTCGCCAAGCGGGTAATTGTTATCGACATCGGAGGCCGCGAAGGCGGAGACGAGGGCCTGATAGTCCTGGTGAATCCTGAGATCATACTGGCGGAAGGCCTTGTGGAGTCGGAGGAGGGGTGTCTCAGCGTGCCGCAGTATATAGCCAGCCTCAAAAGGGCGGAACGGGTCATTGTGCGCGGCCTCGACAGGACGGGCAATGCCGTGGAAATAAGCGCTGAGGGGCTTCTCGCCAGGGCGCTCCAGCACGAAATAGATCATCTCGACGGGGTGCTCATCCTCGATCGTATCAGTGCCATCAAACGGGAATTCTATAAAAAGAGATATTTGAAGGCCCTAAAAGAGTCTCAGGCCAAGGCCTGACGCTTGCAGCCCCAAAAGAGGTTCTAGTGGCAATTATCTTTTTCGGCACTCCCGACTTTGCTGTACCATCCCTTCAGGCCCTTATCCATGCCCGGGAGGATATCGTCCTTGTGGTTACTCAACCTGACAGATTGAAGGGACGAGGGCATCAGCTTTCAGCGCCTCCGGTTAAAGAACTGGCCTTGAAACACTCTTTGCGCGTCGTGCAGCCTGAAAAGATACGAGGAGCCGAGTTTCATGGCGAACTTGCAGGGCTTTCTCCGGAGTTTATAATAGTTGTGGCATACGGCAAAATATTACCCAAAGAGATACTCGTCTTGCCGTCCAGGGGATGCATAAATGTACATGCGTCACTATTGCCGAAATACCGGGGTGCCGCACCTATCCAGTGGTCGCTGCTGAAAGGCGAGAAGATAACCGGCGTAACGACCATGCTTATGGATGAAGGTCTTGACACCGGGGACATCCTGCTTAAATCGGCAATAGAGATCGATGACAAAGATACTTCTGCTACGCTCTTTGCCGGGCTTGCCGAACTGGGAGCAAAGACGCTCGTCGAAACCATTCGAGGGATCAGGCTGGGCTGTATTGAGCCGACACCTCAGACCGGGGAGGCGAGTCTGGCGCCGCCGCTCAGGAAGGAGGACGGCAGGATCGACTGGACCAGAAGCGCGGATGAGCTTGCCTTTTTTGTGCGTGGCATGAACCCCTGGCCTTCAGCGACATGCATGCTCGGCAAGGAGCGAATCAAGATAACAAAGGCGAGAGCTGAAGCCGGAAGCGGCGTGCCCGGAAGGATCGAAAAGGCGTCCGCCGGGGTGCTTGCGGTGGGCACGTCGAAAGGTCTTTTGGTTGTTGAGGAGCTTCAGCCCGAAGGCAAAAAACCCATGTCGGCAGCTGCTTTTCTGGCTGGACGCAAGTTAAGAGAGGGCGATGAAAAACCTTCTTAGAGGCGTTGTCCTCAAGGTCCTCTATCCTGCCATGATGCTTGCCGGTGCCTTTCTGAAAGGAAGGAGAGAGGGTTTCCAGGTTGCTATTGTAGAACTGAACAATCGTCTGGTGAGGGCCGGAAGTTACCGCGCCAAGTCTCTGCTGCTTCTTTTGCCGCATTGCCTGCAGACTACAGAATGCGATGTGCGGATAACCCACAATATCGACAACTGCAAGAGGTGCGGCAAGTGCGAGATCAGAGACCTCATAAAGATATCCGAAGATAACAGGCTGAGACTTTTTGTCGCTACCGGCGGCACTATAGCGCGCCGCATTGTCAAGGAAGCGAATCCTGAGGCTATTGTCGCAGTCGCCTGCGAGAGGGACCTCAGCAGCGGATTGGTGGACACATATCCGCTTCCGGTCATCGGAATCCTCAATGAAAGGCCTTTCGGTCCATGCGTCAATACCCGCGTCGATCTGGCCAAGGTGCGGGAAGCGATCTCTTTTTTCGCAGGTTCGCGATAATTGGGCAAAAGCAAGATGTCCACAAGGTCTCTGGCTGTTCAGGCGCTGGTCGGGATATTCTCTAACGTCGACGCTGGAACGCTAAAGCCTAAAGATGCGGTGGAATCAGTCTCCGGCGGGCTTGATGAGCGCGACAGGGCGTTCCTCATGGAAATCGTCTATGGTGTAGTCCGGTACAGGGACTATCTTGACTGGCTGCTAAAGAACCTTCTCGACAGACCGTCCTCTCTGCATCCTGAGGCGATAAATAATCTGCGGGCGGCTCTGTACCAACTGCTCTTTATGCGTGTGCCCGAATGGGCGGCTGTCAGCGAGGCTGTGGAAATCGAAAAGTCGCGGGGGCGAAAAGGCAAGGCCGGTCTGGTAAATGCTGTTCTCAGAAACTACCTCAGGCAGCGGAAAGACATAGGGCAGCCTGATGAAAAGGATATCCTCAGCTATATTTCCATAACGACTTCCCATCCGGCCTGGCTCATCAGACGCTGGATAGATAGGCTTGGTCCCGACGACGCACTCAAACTTGCGCGGGCAAATAATGAAATCCCGCCTCTTACACTCAGGATCGACGGCGACCGCGATACTGCCCTGCAGGGGCTTCTCGAAAAGGGTGCGGATGTCCGCAAGACTGTTTATTCTCCGTCTGGAATTGTTCTCAAAGATTTTGTCCCCGGTAAAATCCCGCTGGATGCCTCAACTTATATAATACAGGACGAGGCTGCCCAGTTGATCACCTATCTTCTGGATCCGGCTGCCGGGGAACGGGTGCTGGATGCCTGCGCAGCCCCGGGAGGAAAAACGACACATATCGCACGCCTTATGAAAGATATGGGCGAAGTCGTCGCCGTCGAGTTCAATCCGATGCGAATTGCAAGACTGAAAGATAATATTTCAAGGATGGGGCTGAAGTCGGTCAGGATAATTCGGGGCGATATAAGAAAGAGTGTTGTAAACGGTTTGTTCGATAGGGTTCTTGTAGATGCGCCGTGCTCGTCCATCGGCGTGATCAGGCGAAACCCAGATGTTAAGTACCGCCATGATGAGGATGACCTTGCGCGGTTCGGGGCTGTTCAGGCCAACTTGATCGATCGTGCAGCCTCTCTGCTAAAACCAGGCGGGACCATGGTGTATTCCGTATGTTCCACGGAGCCGGAAGAGGGAGAGGAAGTTGTCGAATCTTTTTTACAGTCGCATGCCGATTTTAGTATTATAGAAGGGGCCTGTCCGTTGCTTGAGCCGTTTGCCTTCCGCAACGGTTCGGGATATATTTTTTACCGGACTTGGCCGCATGCGGATGCGCCGGCCTATGGCATGGACGGTTTTTTTGCCGCGAGGATTGAGAGGAAGAAATGAACAGATTTGTCAAAGTCCCTCTTTATATTGGTATTCTCTTTATCGTGGGCATGATTGCGGGGCATCTGACCTTCAAGATTCTGAGCATGAGCAATACGGTCGAAGTCCCGGACCTGAAGGGCAAAAGCGTCGCAGAGGCCGTTAATCTGCTTCAGAGAACGGGTCTTCATCTGCTGGGAGCGGCAGAAGACTACGACACTGATGTGCCCGCGGGGGCGATCATGAGGCAGGATATCCCGGCTACTAGCAAGGTAAAAGAAGGACGGGGCATAAAGGTCGTCGTGAGCAGGGGGCCGAGGGTCCAGTATGTGCCGGACGTTGTCGGTATGAAGCTTGATGAGGCCGAGGCTGTTCTGGAGGGAAGATCCATTCGGATATCGAAGGTGATCAACGTTCATTCCGATGTTGACAAGAATATAATTATTGCCCAGAGGCCTGAAAGCGATGAAAAGGGTGGAGAGAATTTTCGGGTGATTGTAAGTCTGGGCAGCTTCGAGGAGGATAAAAAGTGACCCGCATTGCACCGTCGATACTGTCGGCCGATTTCATGCGGCTTGGTGAAGAGATAAGGGCGGCGGAGGCGGCGGGTGCGGACCTGGTGCATGTCGACGTGATGGACGGGCATTTCGTCCCGAACATAACCATTGGCCCGATGGTTGTAGAAGGCATAAGGAAAATAACCGGGCTTCCGATCGATGTCCACCTTATGATTTCCGATCCGGACAAATACGCTCACGACTTCGCATCCGCCGGCGCCGATTATATCACTGTGCATGCTGAAGCCACTGCGCATCTCCACCGCTCGGTGCAGTGTGTAAGGGAAAAGGGTGTAAAGGCAGGCGTATCGCTGAACCCGGCTACACCGTTGTGCAATCTTGACTATATCCTGGCAGACATCGATATGGTGCTCCTGATGTCCGTTAATCCCGGCTTTGGCGGGCAGAAATTCATCCCTTCCGTTTTGCAGAAGATAGGGGAGCTGAGCAGCACGATAAGGGAGAGGAACCTGTCCGTACTTATCGAGGTCGACGGCGGCGTGAAGATCGACAACGCTGCCGGGATAGCTGCCGCCGGCGCCGACATACTGGTAATGGGCTCAGCCTTTTTCGGATCGGGCGACTATGCCGCCTTCATGAAAGAGCTGAGGGGCAAACTGGCGAAATAATGGACAAGAAAATATATGAAAAGATTGAGGAGGCTGAGGCCTTAAGGCTGAAGTCGAGGTATCGGGACGCCCTGGTCTTGTTCAAAAAGGCGCGTTTGCTGGCTCAGAAGCGCAAGGACCCTGGTGGGTTGCTCGATGCAACTATGGCTGTTGCAGATGTCTGCCGGATCATGGGCGATTTTGATACGGCTATCGAGTTTTATACCGAGTCGCTTGAAATCTGCGAGGGGCTTTGCAATGATGTTACAGCTGCTGATGCAATGGTCGGTCTCGGACTTTCCTACAGGGCTGTAGGCATGTGGCAGAAGGCAATGAGGCTGATCGGCAAGGCACGCAAGATTTATTCAATTGCTGACGATAAGAAGGGTCTGGCCTTTGCACTTTGGGCCGAGGCCGGCTCGCTCAGAGTGGCGGGAAAGATACCGACGGCTATTGATACGTTTAAGGAAGCCAGAAAGGTGTTCGCATCGGTCGGGTTCGACTCAGGCGTCGCCTACTGCCTTGCCGGGCTGGGCGGCACACACCGCATAGCGGGCAGATTCAGCGACTCTCGCAAATATTACCTGCGCGCCAATGAAATGTTTCGCGCCCAGAAAGATATATTCGGCACAGCGTACACCCATTGCGGCATCGGCAACGCTCACCGCATGTCCGGCGAATTCGGCAAAGCATTACAGCATTTCAAGAAGGCTACCGCCCTTTATGAACAGATCGGGGATATAGTGAGTTTTTCTTATACGCTTTGGAGTCTCGCCTCTGTGTACAAGATGAAAGGCGATCTGGAGCAGGCCGCAGTCTGCATTGCCAACGCCCGCAGAAATTTCAAAAAGACCAAAGACCCCAGAGGAATCGTTTATTGCGACCTGGCGGACGGCGAGGCAGCGTGGATGCAGGGAAAACAGAAGCAAGCCCAAGGGCTGATGAAGTCCGCGCTTGCCAATGCAAAAAAACATAAGTTTAAACTGGAAGAGTGCCATTCAAGGTTGCTACTCCTGAATTTGGAGTATCCTTTCCGCAGGGGTGGGGCTGCTGCAGAGATTTCGTGCTATGAGAAAATCGGGATCGATCTGAAGTTGAACACCATGCCGTTCAACATACCTTAATGACCCTCAAGTCTCAGTTCATAAGCCTGCCCAATGTGATCACTCTGGCAAGGATCGTGCTCATACCGGTGTTCGTTACGGCGCTTATTTATCATAAATACGATTACGCGCTGGCTTTCTTTGCTGTTGCGGGCATTACAGACTTGCTCGACGGACTGCTTGCCCGTATTACGGACCAGAAGACGAAACTGGGCGCCTTCCTCGATCCGCTTGCCGACAAGTTTCTGCTGCTAACTTCTTTTATTCTGTTTTCGGTATACGGCTGGGTGCCGACATGGCTGACCATAACTGTAATAAGCCGGGACCTGGTTGTAACCCTTGGATGGCTCTTGCTTTATCTGACGTCGCATACAACAGGTGTTGCACCGACGATGACAGGCAAGGCGGCGATTGCGTCCCAGCTTCTTTTGATTGCATATATTCTTCTGGCGATAAATCTGCCCGGCCTTCCGGATGAGGCCCCGCTGGCCTCAATGCTGATCGTAGCGGCACTCACCATCGTTTCGGGCTTCCAATATGTGTACCGCGGATTGTCATACAATGAAAAATAATGGCGCTGAAATAGAAGAGGTCCTGCCTGAACGCGTTGCCGCGCGAGCCGGGATCCTGACCGGAGACCGCCTGATTTCAATTAACGGCAACAGGGTCCGTGACAGCATCGACCTGATGTATTTCGGCAACGAGCCGGAACTCGATCTGTTTGTCTCTCGCGGAGACAAGACGATGCATTTTCCGGTTGAGCTTTCCGGAAGCGCTTCGGAACTTGGGATAGCGCTGAAGCCCTTCAAAATAAAGAAGTGCGGGAACCGCTGCATCTTCTGTTTCGTCTCGCAGCTGCCCAGGGGATTGAGGAAAACCCTGTACGTCAAGGATGAAGATTACAGGATGTCTTTTCTCTACGGCAATTATATAACTCTCAGCTGTCTTTCCGACCAGGAAAGAAAGCGGATTGTTGAACAGCGTCTTAGCCCGCTGTATATATCCGTGCACTCCACTGACGCGGAAATCAGAGGGGTTATGCTCGGCAATGCAAAGGCCGGGGAAATACTCAAAGACCTCAGATTTTTCGCCGAGAATAATATCAGGATGCACACGCAGATAGTGCTCTGCCCGGGATATAACGACGGCGTGGAACTTGCGCGCACAATCAATGATCTTTACAAGCTCTATCCGTACGTGCAGTCGGTAGCCGTCGTACCGGTTGGACTTACGGCCCATAGAAAGAAAATGCTTGCTCCTGTGGAAAAGAATGATGCGATAAACGCCCTGGAAATCATTCGCAGGTTCCAGACACGCTTCAGGAGAAAACACGGAGAGCATATTGTCTTTGCCGCAGACGAACTGTATATCAAGGCAGAAATGGAATTTCCGCCGCTGAAGGAGTATGACGAGCTGTCTCAGATCGAAAACGGAGTCGGCTTCGTACAGCTGTTTCTCAGCCAGGCCAGGCGCCTGAAAATTCCGGCTCCGGCTGAAGCGCCGCCCCCCCAATTTGTTACGTTTACGGGCATGTCGTTTTATCCATACCTGGCCAGGTTTGCGGAAAGGCTTGGCAGAAAGGGTTATAGCCTGGAAGTGGTCCCCGTGGAAAATGTCTATTTCGGCAAGACCGTGACCGTTGCGGGCTTGCTGACCGGACGCGATGTGATGAAAACGCTGTCCGGACGGGTTCAGGCCGATTCTATACTGCTTATCCCGGACATTGTTCTGAGAGAGGGGCATGATGTCTTTCTCGACGATGTGTCCAGGCGCGATGTCGAGGACATCCTGGGCATCAGATCTGTTATTGTCGAATCCACGCCCGCCGGGCTTTTGGAAGCGATGGTAGGTTCGATGAAACAAATACGGAGGAGTCCATAATGAATATAAGCGGAAAAACGAGAATCGTAGGGCTTTTCGGGTATCCGGTCGAGCACAGCCTGTCACCCTATATGCATAACGCCGCCTTTGAATCTCTCGGCCTTGACTATTGTTATGTGACCTATCCGGTGCATCCTGACCTGCTGGGCGATGCAGTTCGGGGAATCCGGGCATTATCGCTGGGTGGTGTCAATGTGACAGTCCCTCATAAAGAAAAAGTCATGCCCTTGCTGGATGAGATAGATGAAGAGGCCGGATTCATCGGCGCGGTGAACACAATCCGAAATGAAGGGGGTCGGCTAACCGGTTTCAATACGGACGGCAGGGGGTTCATGAAGTCTCTTGAAGAAGCCGCCATTGCGGTTGAAAATAGAAAAGTGCTTATCATAGGCACGGGCGGCGCGGCGCGGGCTGTAGGCTATTATCTATGCAAGGCGGCGGATAAAGTTTACCTGTATGATGTCGATACACCCAAGGCCGAGGCGCTTGCAGGCCATCTTCATTCGATACGGCAGAACGCTACAATTATAGACGGAGCAACCATGAAGAGCAGGGAATTTGTGAGCGACATGGACATCATCATCAACGCAACACCGCTCGGGCTTAAGAACGGTGATCCGCCACCTGTTGACACTACATTGCTCGGCAGCGGTCAGGTGGTATGCGACCTCATATATAAAGAGACGCCTCTCCTGCGCGCTGCTGCAGATAAGGGCTGCAGGACCTTGCATGGTCTCGGAATGTTGTTATGGCAGGGAGTGATTGCCTTCCAGATATGGACCGGCATAGTCCCTCCGGCGGAGATCATGAAAGAGGCACTGCTTAAGAACATGAAGTAACAAATAATCTTGACAAAATAATCTTTCATCGTCTGTCTGGCATGTAACTTGCCTTTACAAGCCTTCTACCGTGTGGTAATATTTCTTATGAAGAAAGTGCTGTTCCTGCTTTCGGGGATCGGTCTTTTAGCCATACTGACGATTTATTTCTTCCAGGACAGCGATGTGCGAGGACGGGTGCGGCTGGGCGACAATTCCTATATGGAAGACGTTGGCATTGTTCAAAAGAAGGGGGGCGCGACCAATTTTGTCCTCCACGCTGAAAAGGCGGTTTTCCTGACCGCTCAGGAAGTGAAACTGACGGCGCTTAAGATTGATTTCCCTGCAAAAGATCTTAAATTAACCTCTGAAAGCGGCACATACAACACAGAGAGCAAAAACCTGAAGATAGAGGGCAACATAAAGGCCACAACAAAGGACTACGACATCATGACCAGAAAGCTCAGGTGGGATGCTGCCAAAAACGAACTGTTTTCTGACGATAAAGTAAAGATTGTCAGCAAGAAGTTTTATGTCGAAGGAGAGGATCTTAGCGCATCCGGCAGCACGGCTACTCTCCATAAAAACGTAAGGGCGGTCTTCAATGGGAAATAAGATAGGGATCAGGAGTCAGAAGTCAGAAGTTAGAAGTCAGAAGATAGCCCCAAGGAATTATTTTTTTCGAGTCATTATATTTTCTGTTTTCTTTTTTATTCTGACTTCTGGATTCTGTCTCCTGACTTCTCTCTCTTTCGCCGAGCAAAAGAACGCTGCGACTCCTACAGTTATCACTTCTGAGTCTCTTACTGCCGACAACAAGGCCAGAACTGCGCTTTTCACTGGCTCGGTTGTTGCCAAGAAAGGTGACATGACATTGTACGCCGACCGCATGCTGGTTTTTTATTCCGAGGGCGGCAGCGGCAGCAATATTGACAGGATTGAAGCGGACGGAAATGTGAAGCTTATTCGCGGTGATCGCGTTGTAACGGCAGGCAAGGCAATCTATTATGCGGGGCAGGACGAGAGGGCCGTTTTTACCGAAAGCCCGCGGGCGTCTGAGGGCAAGAATGTGGTTACCGGTACTAAAATGACCTACTACATGAAGGATGACAGGTCTGTTGTCGAAAACAGCAAGGTTTTTATAGTCGAAAAAGAGCCCGGTACTCCGGAAAAGAAACTACTCGACAGGCCGAAAGAAAAGAAGAAAAAATAGAACTTATGGTTGCAACTACCACAGATACTCATACACTTGAAGTAAAGGACATCCTGAAGGTCTACGGGAAGAGGCCGGTGGTAAAACATGTGAGCCTCTCTGTCAGCACCGGCGAGATAGTCGGACTGCTCGGTCCTAATGGAGCAGGAAAGACCACTACGTTTTACATGATTGTGGGGCTAATCAAGCCCGAGGGAGGAGACATTCTTCTCGACAGCAGGGACATGAGCAGCCTCCCGATGTATATGCGCGCCAGGAAGGGGATCGGCTATCTACCGCAGGAACCATCCATTTTCAGGAAACTGACTGTAAAGCAGAACCTCGAAGCCGTGCTTGAGATCGCACAATTTGCCGAGGGCCCTTTGAGCAAGACTGATACCAAACTCGAAGTTGACAGGCTCCTTGAAGAATTCAATCTTACCGAGTTTGCGGACCGCGACGGTTACAGGCTTTCGGGAGGAGAGAGAAGGCGAACCGAGATAGCGCGCGCGATAGCAGTGAGGCCGACATTTATGCTGTTTGATGAGCCCTTTGCCGGCATTGACCCAATAGCCATAATCGAACTCAAGAAGATGCTTTCGTATCTGAAGTCCAAAGGACTCGGGATACTGATAACCGATCACAATGTTCGTGAGACGCTTTCGATTACGGACAGGGCGTACATAATAAGCGGAGGAGCGGTCCTTGCCGAGGGAACGGCCGATGAGCTTGTCGGAAACGCAGCCGTTAAGGAAGCGTATCTCGGAGAGGAGTTCAGACTCTGATGGCGCTCGAAAACAGGCTCGACCTCAGGCTTTCTCAGAAGCTGATTCTCACGCCTCAGCTGCAGCAGGCGATCAAGCTCCTTCAGCTGCCGCAGCTGGAGCTCGCGTCCGTGCTCAATCAGGAGCTTGCTGAAAATCCATTCCTCGAAGAGGTCGCGGAAGAACCCGAAACAACATCTGAATCAGCTGCCGGTCATGAGGATGAGCCGCAATATTCGGACAGTTATGACGAAGGCGAACTGTCTGTAGAAAACCTCACCAAGTTCAGCGTTGACGACTATTTTGAGGAGAGGAGCAGCGATGGTCGGGACCTCGGCTATTTCAGCGCGGGACTCGAGGACAGGCCTTCATACGAGCTGTTCTATTCGCAGAAGCCTGATTTGTACTCTCATCTCCTGTGGCAGCTGAGGCTTTGCAGCGCCGCCGACGATATCAGAAGGACAGCCGAAGTAGTAATAGGAAACCTTGATGAAGACGGCTATCTGAGGGCCACCGAGGATGAGCTGATGAATGCTTCAGGCGTATCAGCTGAGGCTATTCAGGCAGCCGTAGCGCTGGTTCAGGGTTTCGATCCGCCGGGCATAGCTGCACGTGACCTCAAGGAATGCCTGTTGCTTCAGGTGAAAGCACTTGTGCTGTGCGGATCACTTGTTGAGAAGATTGTAGCGAACAACCTCGACGACCTCCAGAAACACAAGTACGGCCAGATTGCGCGCGCTTACGGGCTGTCGCTTGACGAGGTCATGAATGCGGTAAGGATCATCGAAGGCCTTGACCCGAGACCTGCGACCAGCCTTTCGGGAGGCGAGACATCCTATGTTGCGCCTGATGTATCAATTGTCAGGACCGACGAGGGGTATCAGATAGTTTTGAACGATGAGGGGATGCCGCGTCTGGGTCTGAACAGCGCTTACCGGCAGCTTCTGCAGAATAAGGAGAACCTCACCAGGGAAGAGAGGAGTTTCATGCGCGAGAAGCTCAGGCTCGCGGTGGAGCTTATAAAAAGCCTGGACCAGAGGAATCGGACGATATACAAGGTCTCGGAGAGCATACTCAAGTTCCAGCAGGAATTTTTCGACAGAGGCCGAGAATATCTTAAGCCTCTTAACCTGAAGGATGTTGCACAGGACATCAACATGCATGAGAGCACCATAAGCAGGGTAACATCAAACAAGTTCCTGTCCTGCGAGCATGGAGTTTTCAGCTTCAGGTTCTTTTTCAGCAGTGCGCTACAGTCCGGAAACGGCGAGGACGTTTCGTCCACTTCTGTTAAAGACCTGATCAGGAAAATCGTGGCTGCTGAAAACTCTGTAAAGCCGATGAGCGACAAGCTCATAGCGGACAAGCTCGGCGAGCACAGCATAAAGATAGCACGCAGGACGGTTGCCAAATATCGTGAAGAGCTAAAGATACCACCTCAGAATATGAGGAAGAAGTATGACTAGAGATGAATTGTAGGGGCGCAACATGTTGCGCCCGAAACTATGAAATCGGGCAGGCATAAGTCCTGTCCCTACAAGAAAAAAAGGAGGAATTATTTATGAACATTATCGTTAACGGAAGACATCTGGAAATCACGCCGGCTCTAAAGAGCTATTCTGTCGAAAAGATGGGCAAATTCGAAAAATATCTTTCAAATATTTCGGAAGCGATAGTAACGCTGAGCGTCGAAAAATATCGCCACAAGGCAGAAGTGCTGATGAAGGTGAACGGTTACATGATCCAAGCAGAAAGCGTGACCGGCGAGATATATTCATCTATTGACGAGGTCGTGGAGAAGCTTGAGAAGCAGGTCGTTAAGTACAAGGAAAAGCTGCAGTCGTTCAGAAAGTCCGACAAGAAGGCCGCCGGTGCTGCCGCCGAGAAGGAAGGCAGGACGGGCAATATCATCAAGTACAAGAAGTTCGAAATGAAGCCGATGAGCCCCGAGGAGGCTGTAGACCAGATGGACCTGCTGGACAAGAGCTTCTTCATCTTCGCCAACCTTGCAAGCGGAGACATTAATGTCGTATATCGCCGCGGCGACGGCAATTACGGCCTCATCGAACCTGTAAAGTAGAGACCTCGATCCAGCCATGCCGGAAGAAACAAGCAGCAGGCTGGGGGTAGTAATAGTAAGCGGGCTCTCAGGCGCAGGCAAGACCGTCGCCCTGAGGGCCCTGGAAGATTCCGGCTATTTCTGCATTGACAATCTCCCTGTAACTCTTATCGAATCATTCCTCTCTACAATCAAATCCGGCGACAATGTTCAAAATGTCGGCATAGGAGTTGACATCCGGGAAAAGGGTTTTCTTAGGGACGCTTACAGCATCATCTGCTCACTCAGAGAGCGCTATTCGATAGAGATACTTTTTTTGGAGGCGGACAAGGAAGTGATGATCCGCAGGTTCAAGGAGACCCGCAGGCCCCATCCGATGATAGCCAGCAAGGCGGCCTCAGGCATAGAAGAGGCCATTGACGAGGAAAAGCGGCAGCTTGCCGTGCTGCGCGAGAGCGCAGACAAGGTGGTCGACACTTCAAATTATACGCCGCACCAGCTGAGGCAGCTCATAATTACCTCTTATGGAAAAACCGGCGACGGGCGTGGGCTTGGCGTGACCATAATCTCTTTCGGTTATAAGTTCGGTCCTCCTCAAAGCGCCGACCTGCTGTTCGATGTAAGGTTCCTTCCTAATCCGTACTTCGTAACTTCACTCAAACAGCTAACCGGTCTCGACAAGAGAGTGGCAGACTATGTCATGGCAAGCCCCGACACATGGACGCTTCTTGCAAAGCTCAATGACCTACTGGACTTCCTTGTCCCCCGATATCTGAAAGAGGGCAGGTCCTATTTGATTGTCGGAGTCGGTTGTACCGGAGGGAAGCATCGCGCTCCTGCAATAGCGCTTGAACTTGCCGCCCATATCAAGGAGGCTCAAGGCATTGGTGCAACAATTATCCACAGGGACATAGACTTATAAAGCTGCAGCGAATTATTTATTCAATTATTAAAAATTGTAATCGAAGAAAATCTTGACTTCAAAAAGATGCCTGTGGTAATTTCAGACGTTTTCGAAACGGGAAAAGACAAACATAACTGATAAAGAAGGTGGTATTATGCTGGAATTTCATTTGCGAGACTTTTTAATCCTGTTTGCCAACTTCGTAA
>DATHDF010000031.1:0-5475 GCA_035319185.1 Dissulfurispiraceae bacterium
AGGACGTGGTGATGATAGCGCCTCGCAACGAAGCCCTGGTGCTGTATAAGCTGAGGTCACCGAACGAGATCAGGAATCTCAAAGAGGTCCCACTCCTTCAGGCCAAGCCCGTCAACAAGGACCAGCTGAAACTTGCGCGCAGCCTTGTCGAATCGATGAGTACAACCCTCGATAAACTGGATTTGGCCGACAAATACCACGACGCGCTCAAGGCCGTAATTGACGCCAAGATAGCCGGCAAAGAAATCGTAGCCGTAGAAGAAGCGGAAAAGCCGGTCACGGATATAATGACCGCGTTGAAGCAGAGCATAGAGCGTGCAAAGATGCACAGGAAGCCTGTCGAGAAGACAGCGGCGCTATAGGCCCCGCGCAATTACTGCGGCAACGAGAAACTGAAGGTGCTGCCCTTGCCTTCGTTGCTCTGTACCCATATTTCCCCACCGTGCGCCCTTACGATCATCCTTGCGATAGCCAGCCCGAGACCGGACCCTTTTTCAGTCCCTGGCGCCCTGTAAAAGGCTTCAAAGATATGACCCACATGCTCTTCCGATATGCCGATCCCGGTGTCCCGCACCTGTATCAGCACACCGGACCCGGACTGACGGGACGAGATGTTTACAGACCCGCCTGCACCGGTATACTTGACAGCGTTTTCAAGAAGATTGGCAATGACCCGCTGGATCATCGGTCCATCCGTCGATACCTCCGGAAAGGGCGCCTCGGAGAATTCGCAGATAACCTGTATTGCCTTTTTGTCCGCCTTGGGCTTGGCAATCGCAACCTGCTTTCTGACAGCCGCTTCCATATCGAAAGGTCTTATCACGGGCTTATATTCGGTCGTTTCGAACCTGGAGAATTCAATGAAGTCCGCAAGCATTCCCTCTGCTTCGAAAAGGGCGTCCCTGGCCGGCGCAATGTCACCGTCCGACAGGTGCGCCTTGCCGGAGAGCATGCGCGACAGCAGCCATGATGAAGGAATAACAGAATTCTTGATATCGTGTGCAAACATCGACAGTATGTTCTCACGCTCCCGTTGCAGCTTTTTCATCTTTCTCAGATTGTCCTGCAGGTCGCGCCGCATCTTGTGCCGCTCGATAGCATATAGGATGGTCTTATACAGCAGCGCCCCGTCGATCTCCCCTTTTACAACATAGTCCTGCGCCCCGCTCCTTACAACTGTTGCCGCCATCTCCCTGTCGTCAACGCCGGTCATCAGGACAATGGGTATATCCGGACAGACGGTATTCAACCGTACAAAGGTCTCAATGCCCCTGCTGTCCGGCAGCCCGAGATCTGAGAGCACCAGGTCGAAGCGCTCCTGCTGAAGAAGCTCAATTGCCGCGGTTAAACGGTCCGCATGTTTGATCTGAATGCGTATGTCCCCAATGTCGGAGGTAATGGTCTGCACAAGCTCAGCGTCTCTGCCGTCGTCTTCGACCAGCAGTATCCTTATCTCATAGGGCGCTGCAGGCCGGGCTTCCGCCGCCTGTTCGAAGAATTCAGGAGATTCCCGCCTCATCCGGGCAAAGATTTCAGGTTCAGTCTTTTCCAGGCACTCCGGACAGATACTATGAGAAAAGAAGGCTTCCGAATGGTCTTCGATATACCTATCCACCCTTTCCCAATAACCCTGATCGCTGTGGACCTTGTGGCACCAGGCACAAATCGGGATTAGCCCCCTCAGGGTCTTTATTTCCTTCAAGTTCCTGTCGCACTCTGAAAGAATCCTCTGGCGCTCGATAGAATATTTGATGAGCCGGACAATGGAATCGCCCTTTGCCCGTCCCTTGATCAGATAGTCCTGCGCCCCTGTCTGAACAGCCCTGATCGCCATATCCTGATCGTCCATGCCCGACAATACCACTATCGGCGTATAGGGGAAGTCTTCGTGCACCTTCGCAAAGGTATCAATGCCTTTGCTGTCCGGAAGGTCCAGGTCCATGACAACAATATCGAAATGTTCCGCCGCCATTATTTCTATAGCGGAAGACAAGCGGTCCTCCCATTGCACGGTAAGTCCGGAATTTTCAGCTTTCACCAGGTCCTGGAAGAGTGCGGCATCCGCCGGGTCGCCCTCCACCAGCAGTACCTTTATCAGGGGGTTCAGTTCCATTTCACGCGACCTTTTTATTCAAGTTTACGAATATCGCGCCTCGTCTCAAACCGCGCATCCGGCGCAATCATTTCTGAAACGCGGAATAATGCAATATACTGAATAGAAACATGAACGACAAGAACCGCGACTTCTAGAAGGCGAGTATCCGAAAAAGGGCCGAAGAACGCCTGAAGCAGCAGCTTCGGGACCTCAGGCCCCTCGCTGAAGAGGATATCTAGCATCTACTGAGCGAGATTGGCACTTACCAGATAGAGCTGGAAATCCAGAACAAGGACCTGAAGAGGAACCAGATAGAGATCGAGGCCTCCCGCGATGAGTTTGAAAAGCTCTACGATTTTGCCCCGGTTGGGTATTTTACGCTCGACGATAACGACAGGGTGCGCTCGGTGAACCTTGCGGGCGCTGCAATGCTGTGTCTGCCTCAGTCGAAGATTGTAGGTCGGAAATTCTCGTACTTTGTGCAGGGCGATTCCCTGCCTGATTTCCGCAGCCACGTCAGCGAGGCCTGCAACGGAAACTCAGCGAGGGCCGCCGAGATAAGGATCGTTCGCGAGGACAGTTCTTTTTTCTACGCCGAGCTGCACAGCAGGGCCGTAAAGAACTCTTCGAATGACAGGCCCCTGTGCCAGACAGCTGTAATCGACATCTCGGAGCGTATACGGGCGGCAGATCTGAAATGCGCCCAAGATAAAATACAGGCGGCATACGGGGAGTTAGAAAGCTTCAGCTATTCACTCTCTCACGACCTCCGAGCCCCGGTGCGCCAGATTACCAGCTTTGCCGAGCTGCTGAAAAAAAGACTGAAGGACTATCCCGACGCTACTGCACAGCAGCATGTGAGCTCCATTATCTCAGCCGGCCTGAGAATGGGCGACCTCATCGACGACATCCTCGAATTTTCGCGCCTGGGCCTCCGGCAGCTCCAGCTGAAAAAGGTCGGTTTCCATAAACTTGCAAGGGATGTAATGGATGAATTGCTCAAAGAGACTCAGGGGCGCGACATCAAATGGAATATCGGCAACCTGCCCGACGTATATGGCGACAAGGCGATGCTGAGGCAGGTCCTGGTCAATCTGATATCGAACGCCCTTAAATTCACGGCTGGGCGCAACCAGGCGCTCGTCGAGATAGGACATCACGAAGTCGGGAGCGAGCACGTTTTTTTATCAGTGACAACGGTGCGGGCTTCGACATGAAATACTCCGACAGGCTTTTCGGGGTCTTTCAGAGGCTCCATACCCAATCTGAATTCGAGGGCACAGGCATTGGTCTGGCGAATGTGCGGCGTATCATCTCGCGCCACGGAGGCAGGACCTGGGCAGAGGCGTCCGTAGGGAAAGGCGCGACATTCTATTTTTCGCTCCCGCTGAATCCGGCACCGCCGGACCCAGGAGCAGGCGAACAGGCTATTTGACCGGCAGCGAGATGGGCACTACCGCCGTTATCGTCGTGCCTCCATATTTCATGCTTTTTATCTCTATCCTTCCGCCCCATGGGTAGACCCTTTCGCGCATTCCCAACAGGCCGAAAGAGTTAGCCTTCGACATTTCCTCCTCGTTCATCCCCACGCCGTTATCTCTGACCCTCAATACAATGGCCCCCTCATGGCTCATGAGAACGGCATCCACCTTCGAGGCATGGGCATGCCTGAGTACATTCGTGAGGACCTCCTGGAATATCCTGAACAGGGCCGTCTTCATTTCCGGTTCGGTCACAGGCCCCTTGAGCTTTACAGTCACGTTGCATTTTATGCCGGTTCTTTTCTGAAATTCCTCACATTGCCATTCCAGCGCGGCCTCAAGTCCGAGGCTGTCGAGCAGGGCCGGCCTCAGTTCCGTGATTATCCTTTTTACAGAGCCTATGGTCCCGTCGATAAGGTCTACATCCGATTGCAGTTTATCCATTATCGGCTGCTGATTACCGTTCAGCCTGTTTTTGATCCATACAAGGTCCATCTTCAGCGCCGACAGAATCTGACCCAGTTCGTCATGTATTTCCCGCGCGATGTGGGTCCTTTCTTCTTCCCTGAGAGACTGCAGATGGCGGGCAAGCTCGCGCAATTGAGCATGAGATTCGATCAGCTCATCCTCGGCAAGCTTCTTCTCCTCTATTTCGGCCTTCAGTTCGGTATCGAAAACCGACATCTCGGCCTCACGCTTTCTCAACTCATATTCGAGCTCACTGTAGGACCTTTCGAACGCCACTACGGACTTCTTGCGGGTGACCGCAAAATGTATGCATCGATTGAGCAGCTTCCTGTCAACCTCGCTCTTTACAAGGTAGTCCTGGGCGCCGACTGCTATGGCCTCGTCCGCTGTCTCCCTGTCACCATTGCCGGTCAGGACAATTACGGGCATATCAGGCACCCTGGCCTGGATGGTCTGAAGCGAATCAAGCCCCGATGTGTCGGGCAGGCCGAGGTCTAGAAGCACTACGTCAAAGTGGTTTTCGCCGATCGCCTTCAATCCCGTCGAAAGTCTGTCGGCCTTCCTGACGACAACTGCGCTCTCATTATCGATCAGCGCCTCTTCGATCAGAAGAGCATCATCCGGATTGTCCTCGATAACAAGGACCTTCAATGCATTGGCGCCATCGCTCATCGCCCGGTAATGTCCTCTATTGAGATCAATATGCTTCCCTCCTGCTTTTCGCTTTGTGCAAGCGCGCGGATATTCAGCAACATCTTCCTGCGCCCCAGGGACGGAAAATCCTGCTCAACGACAAAGTCGTTGACGGGCTTATTGCTCCGGCCCAAATCGGCAATCAGTTTTTTTAGCCTCGGGATGTCCCATTGCCTGCTGCCCAGCTCAAACAGCAACTTCTTCTCGGTCTGTTCAGGGGTCACTGCGAAGGCCTGGTAAAACGACGGGCTTGCGAATACAACCCTGAAATCCGTATCAAGCATGATAAGCGGTTCGCGGACGGTCTCTATTATGCCCTCGACGAACATGCGCGCCTTCCGGGCAAAGGCTTCCCTTTCCTTCAGGTTTTTCGTAAGTTCCTTGAGTGCCGTAATGTCGGTAAAATTGATCACCACGCCGTCTATGGAGTCCCTGTGCGTGCGGTACGGAGTTATCCTCATCAGGTACCACTCGCCGTCCTTCGTCTCTATCTGGGTTTCCTTGAATACCAGGGTATCGAGCACCTTTTTGACATCGGCCAATACATGCTCGTACTTGAGGTTCGAAACTATGTGCGAGATCGGCCGGTCGATGTCACTCTGGATCAGGTTGAACAGCTTGGTCGCCTCGGGCGTGTATCTCCTGATCTTGAGGTCGCAGTCCAGGAATATGGTCGCTATCTCGGTCCTGTTCAGCATGTTCTTCATGTCGTCGTTGGCCTGGGTCAGTTCGCCGATC
>DATHDF010000032.1:0-29074 GCA_035319185.1 Dissulfurispiraceae bacterium
TGTCGCCTGGCCCTTGAATGCCAATACTTTCGTGATCGCTGCCGTCAGTGTAGTCTTGCCGTGGTCTACGTGCCCAATAGTACCTACGTTTACATGCGGCTTCGTCCTCTCAAACTTTGCCTTGGCCATTTCTCCTCCTTAATAAATCAAGCGTCTTAATAATATAAAATTTAATATGTCAGTAACTCTTTCCAAAGCCCATGACCGGAATCGAACCGGTGACCTCTTCCTTACCAAGGAAGTGCTCTGCCGACTGAGCTACATGGGCAAATACAACAAAGCCATTTCGGCATTCACCGATCTTGTAGGGTCAACCCTATTGAGTTGCCTTTTTTCATGGGCGGCCGCATATAGCCGCCACTACAAATTCATTCTTGGAGCGGGAAACGGGATTCGAACCCGCGACCCTCAGCTTGGAAGGCTGACGCTCTACCACTGAGCTACTCCCGCAAACCGTGATCCATATGCGTGACAGGAATTATCGGCCATCCTTTTTTCCCCATCATGTCACGCATTACCAATTCCCAATATGGTGGAGAGGGAAGGATTCGAACCTTCGAAGGCAGAGCCAGCGGGTTTACAGCCCGTCCCCTTTGGCCACTTGGGTACCTCTCCAAATATATCTTTACCTGGAGCCACCGAAGGGATTCGAACCCCCGACCCACTGATTACAAATCAGTAGCTCTGCCAGCTGAGCTACGGTGGCGTCAACTTATTAATATAAAGGCGATATCATATAATTGTCAACTTAAAATAAATGGCTTCATGTAGTAAAAAGAGCCTGTCACTGCTGCCGGAAGTATACTTAATACAATTACAATATAACCTTGTTAAGTGGATACTCCACCAGACCGGACGCGCCTGCAGCCTTCAGCTTCGGGATCAGGTCGCGAACAAGCCGTTCATCAGTTATCACCTCGAAGGCGTACCAGCCTTTATCAGAAAGAGAGGAGATAGTCGGCGAATGCATCGCTGCCAGCAGGCTCAGGACTTTCTTGTAAGCTGTCTGCGGGACGTTCATTTTCAGCCCGACTTTTTCTTCGGCTGCAAGAGCTCCCTTAAGCAGCAGCGCGACGTTTTCCATCTTCTGTCTCTTCCATTTGTCTTGCCAGGCTTTCTTGTTCGCTATAAATCGGGTGGAAGATTCGATAATGGTTTCCACGATCCTCAGGTTATTCGCCCTCAGAGATGTACCGGTTTCGGTCAATTCGACTATTGCATCGGCAAGATAGGGAGGCTTGACTTCCGTGGCGCCCCATGAAAAATCGACCTGCGCAGTGACCCCCTTCGACTTGAGATATCTCTTCGTAAAGCCGACAAGCTCGGTCGCAACGCGCTTTCCTTCCAGATCCTTGATGCTTTTGATCTTCGACTCCATGGGCACCGCAACCACCCATCTGACAGGACGGAAGCCTTCCTTGCCGTATTGCAGCTCGGCTACTTCGACGATATCCGCATTCTGTTCCTTTATCCAGTCAAAGCCGGTGAGACCGCAATCGAGATGCCCGTTTTCCACATATCTTGCCATTTCCTGCGCGCGTATGAGCATGGAATTTATCTCGGCATCATCAAAGACAGGGTAGTAAGAACGGGACGATACGGCCACATGGTAGCCCGCCTTTCTGAAAAGACGGAGGGTCGCTTCCTGCAGACTGCCTTTGGGAAGCCCCATTTTCAGCAAATTCTTTTTATTATTCATGACATTATCCCCTTGCAGATATATCTGACCATAATAATAGAGACGTTTATATTAAAGCGTCAGGGTTAATAAAGTCAAATAGTAGCTGAAAAGGATTAGGGGCATTTATGATACAGCGCAAATTGTCGTGCCGGACCCACGCCGCAGGCTGCGCTGCTAGGAATTGAACCGATAAAAAACTGGTCTCGACGGTGCCGTAAAGACCGGTTTCTCCTTGAGCAGGGGATCGGTAGCCCTTTTATAGTCCGAGGGCGCCTCTGTCACAATATGTTTATTGACTGCACCGACCAAATCTTCCGGGGAACAGGGCTTTGTCAGATACTCGTTCGCACCCTGCCTGAATCCCCAGTACTTGTCATGATTAAGCCCTTTGGTCGTAAGCATAATTACCGGGATAGCCTTGTATTGTTCGTTGCCTTTAATTTCACGGCAAACCTGATAGCCGTTCTTGCGCGGCATTACGACATCCAAAATAAGCAGGTCAAAATGGTCGCTTTTTATTCTTTCAATCGCTTCTACTCCATCGGTAGCCATGGTCAATGAATGGCCTTCAGCCTTCAAAACCGTTTCGACATACTTTGCGACTGTCAGACTGTCATCAGCAATCAATATCCTGGCCATTTCTACCCTCTAGCAAACTGCCGGTTATTTTGTGATCTACATCACATCCAACTTGTTTTAATATACAATCCATCGCGGATACAGTCAAGAAAAAAGTTAATCCGCGCAAAAAAAAGGAGGACGCATGTTCCGTCCTCCTTCCAGATCATACTGCCTAACGCGATTTACAAGCCCAGATGGGGCTTTGCACCCTTCTCGATCTCGCGGCGTGCGGCCATGTCCATGAGGACCTTTTCGGTGCCGAACTTGCCGTATTCGTATTTTCTGAGCTTCAGATCGGCCCTTGCCTTGTCGATAAATCCGAGTGTCATTTCAAGTATCTTTTCGACCTTCGGCTCAAAGACGAAACAGCCTCTGAAGCGCTCCATCCAAACGTTCGTCATCAGGTCTGTGACGCCCGGGCTTGCGGAGAAGATGTTGTCGCCTCCGAAGATGACCGGACATCCTGAGGCCGCACAATAACAAGCTATTGCAACAGCCTTTTCAGACATCCATTCAGGAGCTATGCCTACGGCAGGCATTCCACCGATCTCATCGGAAAGTCCGCCCTCTGCGGCCATTGCGCTGGCAATGGTCAATATCCTCGAATTATCGACGCACGAACCGAGAGCAAGAATCGGCGGCATGCCGGTTGCCTCGCACACCTGACGTAAGCCAGGGCCGGCCAATTCATAGGCGGCTTCAGGAGTCATGTGGCCTGCCATGCTGCATGCATGAGATCCGCAACCCGTCGTGATCACAAGGACGTCGTTCTTGATCAACTCGGTGATCAGATAATTGTGATTGGCGGTCGCCGGGAACCTGGTGTTGTCGCATCCGACAACCGCTGCAACCCCGCGAATTCTTCCCGACATGATCGCATCGTTAAGCGGTCTGAAGGATGCCCTCCACTTTCCGCCCAGCATGTATTCGATATATTCATGCGAGAAGCCGGTAACCATTTCGCTTTCCTTGCTCTTGCCGCGATATCCCTCTTTGGTCCTGTTCGGGAAATTGTCACATGCTACCTTCATTATCGAACGGGCAAGTTCCTTTGCCTTGGTTTCGTCGACCATGGGCATATGAATTGCGCCCGGCATCTGCGCCTTGAGCGAGGTGGTGATAATCTTGGTATGGAACTTCTTGGATACATCAGCCACCGCCGGCATGATGCACTGAACGTCTACCGTCATTGCATCAACCATACCGGTCAATATTGCCAATTCCTGGTTCGTAAAGCCGCCAAGCGTAGCGATACCGTGCCTGACCAGTATTTCGTTGGCCGTGCAGCACATGCCGGTAAGGTTTATGCCTTTCGCGCCTTTGGACTTGGCATAATTCACAATCTCCGGCTCGGTCGACACCTCGACGAATTTCTCCGCCAGATTCGGCTCATGTCCGTGCACCACAACATTTACCATATCGTCCTCAAAAACTCCGAAATCGGCACGCGCCCTCAACGGCTTTGGAGTGCCGTAGAGGATGTCAGTAATATCGGTGGCTATCATCGAGCCGGCCCATCCGTCGCCAAGGGCGGTCCGAAGCCCGGTCAAAAGGAGGCTGTCGGCGTCAAGGTCAACACCGGTGTGCGTCCTGTGCATCGCCTCGATGACTTCGCGCTGAACGCCTCTGGGGACTATCTTCCATTTTCTCCAGCGCTCAAGTGTCTTTGCCGGAGCGCGCTTGGCGTAGTTGATCTCACCGCTCTGGCGGGTAAAGTCTTCAATAAGTTTGTGAGCAACATCCTTTGCGACATCGGTTACAGGCCTTCCCTCGAATTCAATTTCAAGGATGCCGGCAACTTTGTAAAGCTTCCTGACGTCCTTGATCTCGAAATCCTTGGTATGCCCTTCCGCAACTGCCAGCAGGAGCATACACATATCAAGACCATGGTCGGAATGGGCAGATGTACCGGCTGCTATCATTCTTACCAGATTTCTCGCTGCAACAGTATCGGTTGTTGCGCCGCATATGCCGCGCGCATCTTCCTTGCTCGTAAGCCTGCAGGGCCCCATACTGCAGTTTTTGCAACATGCCCCGGTATGCCCGATCGGGCACGGCTTCATGCTCTCAGAGCGGTCGAAGCATGTTTGAATGCCCTTTTCTTCCGCCCACTGCAGTATTTTTTCTGCGTCGGTATTCGCAGGTCTTATCTTGGCCTTCTTTTTTTCTTCTTTCTTCTCCATTATTTCCTCCACTGAACAGGTTATTACGTTTTACATCCAACAGCCTACCCGTTCTAATATTACAGAATCGGAGGCATCTCCAATGCCGGATGGCCAACCTTTGTAAGGTATTCCAGAAGCTTTTCGGAATCCTCACAGACTGTCTCATCGCCTATTTTATCCAGCAGATCGGGGACGCCTTCCTCGGCAGCCCTCTTCTTGAATACCTCCTCGATCCTTTCCTTGAGCGATTTGGGCATCCAGACTATTCTCTTAATGCCGCCATCCCCCTGGAGGAACTTTCTGCTGGCTACAAAGTTGACGCCTACGCCCATGAACCCCGGGGTCTGCGCTCCGCCTCCGACCGAACCTGCGAAGGTCGAAAACTTCATGCCGACCGGCGTCATTCCGGGATATCCGCGATGCACGAGCATAACGCCGTTGGCCTCGGGGATAATTCCGACGATACATTCGAAGCAGCCGCACGAGGTCATCGGGTTGTCCATTATAGTGTACATATTTACGGTTTCGACCGCACCCGCAGTCGCCTTTGAAATGTATTTATCGACGCCGGCGAAACGACCCATCTTGGGATCGATGACCTCTTCCTTCTTGATCGGCTGGTTGCCGCCTGTCGGGTCAATCTCATTAGCCGCCTTGCAGTCGAGCCAGTTGAAGGCGCCGCAGAGTCCGAGGCGTTCCGGAGAAACAACGCAGACATGACTCGGAGCAAAGGACTGGCAAAGCAGACACGAGTAGAATTCCTCGACCGCTTCGTCGGTGAGACTGCCCAGCCTGGCGTCGCGTTCTGCGTATGCAGTCTTCGCCTCTTTCAGCTTTTCCTTGACCTCATCCGCTTCAAGGTACAACGTGACTTGTACCTTGTCTACGATTGATTTGAAGCGGTGATGCACCATCGTGGTATGGATGATGCCCAGATGCTCAAGAGTAAACCCGGCTTCCTTTGCCTGCCTGCTGATCCTTACCCAGTTAACGTCGCGCTGTCCCATATGCCAGATGCTTTGCGCCTCGTTGATATCGGAATGGATCTTTCTTTCGATGACCGACTCGAAGTCCTTCTGCATCTTGCGGCCCGCCACCTCTATCAATATGCCAAGCGGCAGCTGCCCGCCCTTTTCAAAAAGCTCTTTCCAGTTATCGGGCTTGATGATGACCTTGTTGTCCTCGAGATCTTCCATCTCCCTCATGCGAACCCATTCGAAGGCAGGTGTCCTGTTGCCACCGAACTCGATGAAGGTGTCTTCCTTCCTTATCCTCTCGCCCTCGAAGGCCGGGCCATAAGCAACGGGGATCGGCGGCTTTTCGATGGTGATCTTGAGGCCTCTGACCTCGATGGACTTCTGGACGATCTTGGCGTGGTCGAATTCTTTATCGACATGCTCATAAGTACATACGCCCGTCGGCAGAATAACCGGCACATCGGTGTCGCAGATAGCCGGGAATCCCATGTTGATGGCGCCCGCGCCGGTCGCCCACTTTATGTTGTCCATCGGTCCGAGAGCGATTGCGAACGCAAAGACCCTGTCTTTCTGATAAATCAGGTGGCCCTTGAAATCTCCGGGCTTCTTGCCGCCGAAGATCAGCGACGCCCTGATGGCCCAGTCTGCAGCGTAAAGAATATGCTCTGTGTCGGGGCCCAAAGGCACTATTCTGGAGTCCCATCCCAGCTCTATATTCTTGCGCAAAAGCTGTTTTGTGAAGCTGTCGCCGTTTGATTCTCCGGCAAGAAAGGTAAGGATGTTTTTTTCCTGAAGCTCTCTTGCTATGTTCACAGCGATATCCTCGGACGGAGCTGCGCCGAGGATACAGGCAAATCCCGGCATTGTGCCGTCGACCAGCTGGATACCCAAATTCCTCTGGATCGTGTCTCCGATGAACCCGTTGTATACATAACCGGTCTTAGGGTCCTTTGCGGGCTCCATACCGTTTATATACCTGAGGGCAAGAAGAATCTCTTCCGCAAACAATGTTGCCATGCCACAGTCAAGTGTCTCGCCCAAATACGGGAGCCACATCTTGTCTGTGGGTTCATCATGGAGGAGATCCTTGGCGAAGCCCAGGGCGGTTTCCATATCGCCCAGCTTCTGCACCTTGAATGCCGTCATGGCATAGATCATCGGCAGAAAGAATGCCGTGTCCGGGAATTCGAACGCTAAATCTTTTCCTTTTTCGGCGATGGTTTTCTTGAGCAACTCTTCAGTCCGGGTTATGAGATCTTTTGTGCCTCTCACAACCGCCGTTGCGATAATTTTGGACATCCTGACCTCCTATAGTCCGTTGTTAAGGAGACTTCAGTTTGTACGCGCCTTCAGGAATGCAGGCAGACCATTGGCCTCTCTTGGTCCAACAGTAATTTTCCAGCCTGGTAGCTTGTCCTCTATGGAACCACTCAGTATCGCGACATAGCCAGGGATGATAAGTTCCTTGTGGCTGATCTCTTTTTCGATGCCGCTTTCCTGAATGAACTGGGCAATCTTCGAAGCCGTGAATTTTCCCGCCGCCCAACCCGTAAGGACCGAAAGACCTTCTGTGTCGAGGACTGCAAGTCTCACCGGCACTTTGCTGCCTTCGATCTCTCCGGAGACTATGAAATAGGTGAGCGAGAAATTTGAGGTTATCAACAGCGGCGCATCATTGGAAGGTGTGCCGATTTTATAGATGTCCTGCTTCACCTGCAGCGGCACCTGCGGGTTAGTATAGATGTTCTGCCTGAGGACAAACAGGGCGAGGCTCTTCCATCTTTCGATGCTGCTGAGGACAACGATGGATGAATACTTCGTAATACCGAGAGATGCGATAAGGGTCTCCAGATTAGCATCATCTCTCTGCGCGAAGGTGATCACGGGAAAACCTACGGACTTATTCCCTTTCTTCAATGCAGCCCTTCTGATATAGGTGTTATCCCTCAATATTTCCTTGGCGGTCCGCGCCCCGGAATCGAGTACCATATCCTCTACGCCCAGGCCCTTGATCTTGTCAGTAAGCGCGGTGAGTCCGTCGAGGTCCTTTGCAGCAACTCCCAAAGAAACCTTGTGCGTTTTGGCGACGTTGGCCATCGCTTCGGCATTTGATTCGTTCGCCCCGTAGAGAAGCGGCTTGCCTGCTGCGGCAACCTTCACAGCAGCCTCGGCAGCGGCGGGATCTGTGGTCGAAAGTATCAGCGCGACTGCCGGCGCCTTGGCTGTAATGGTCTTGACGGCGGCCTCGAATTTGCCGGCGTCACCGGACGCATTGCTCACCAGAATTGCATCGATCCTGATCTTCTGCCCTACCCTGTCGATCTCTGAATTCAGCACCTGATCGGCAATCGCATTAAGCTCGTCGGCAGACATTGTGTCTTTCACTTCCACTGCAATAGCGCAGGGGTTGACAAAGGTCTTGTCGTGCCTGAAAAGGACGGTCTCTTCGCCCATCTTTACCGCTTTATCGCCTGCACCGAGCACAACCGGCCTGATCGGCGGCGCCGACGCCTCTCCGAGTACCTTCTTGGCCTCTTCAGATACATCGGGGCAGAGGTCCAGAGAAGCCTGTCTCTGTGCAAGTTTCATTGCGAAGGCGAGGCATGTGGGATGGCCGCACTTCTTGCAGTTGGTCTTGGGAAGCAGTTTGAATATCTCAACGCCAGATAAAGCCATTTTTATTCCTCCCTTACATTAATTCATCAATGAATTTTTCTACTGCATTGATGGCTTCCGGATGTCTCATGATCAGCAGCTCAGAACCCGCGATCATCAGGGCGCATGCGGTCACGGCTTCCCATGAGATAGCCCTGGGCTCGAGTGCGCCGCCGATCGGCAGATCCTCTTCGGAAGCCTGGGACTCCTTGGCCTTCCATGAGTTTATCCCGACGTCGGCAAGCATCGGCATCTGCATCGTGACATCGTTCTGAGTCAGGGCAGCCAGCCTGATCCTCTCCATAACCGAATAGGTATAATCCAGGCCGTATCCGAGAGCCGAGCACATGGGGTCGGTGACAAGGTTCTCCTTGTTGAAGCCCATCTGCGTTATAAGGATATTCAGCTGCTTGGAAAGATTGATGTCGAGCTGCGACATGGCTATAAGCTTCAGATTGTTGGCCATGCACGCCGCGACTATCGTCTTGTAATTTTCTTCCTGTGCCTTGCCCAGAAAACAGTTCTTGTCCTTGGCAGCAGTGGCCGCAGCCATCAGAACTGCCGCGTCCTTCTCAACATGGTTGCTGCCCAGGATGATCAATGGAACGCTGATCGCCGCAAGCACATCACTGACGGTCTTGGCCGCATCCTCGGGGGAGCGATTTTCCCTGTCGGGATGCGTACCGACGAGCCTCAGTGCAATGGCCTTTGCGCCGAGCTTGTCCTGGCAATGTTTCGCCCAGGTGACCGGGTCTCCGGACACCGCGTCGTATGCCTTTCTTATGGTTTCCGGCCAGTCAGCCGGCGGCACATCCTGAATCTCGTAAGCTATAACCGGTCTGTTGGGCACGCTTCCTTCGAACAAATGGAACGGAAGGACATTCTCTCCGCCGAAAACTATCTTCTTGTCCAGTCCTGCATCTACTGCAAAAACCTTCCCGGCAAATGTCTCATTCGGTGCTGTAAATGCCATATATTCCTCCATTTATTAGTCATGCTTCGGCAGGCTGCAAACTTAAAATTAACGCGAGACCAAATAAAGCTGCCTACATCTCCAGATACGAATGCGCATAAAGGGTCTTGCCCATTATGACGTCAAACGTCTTTGCGGTCTCAGTCACTTCCGCTGCGTCGGCGATGGCTGCGGTCAGCCCTTCATAAAGCAGCAGAGTAAGAAGGTGTTTGTTCATGATATGCCTGAGGTTCTTGGGCATACCGTTGGATATGTTGCTCAAACCGACTACCGTCTTCATCGGGGGATCGTTCAGTTCCTGGAACATCCTGACGGACTGTATAACCTTCAAGGCCTGGTCCTGAGTGGTCGCCATCTGGAGGACCAACGGATCGAGATAGAGATCCTCTACAGGCATACCGTACTCCATCGCCCTGGCCATAATCTCGGATGCAATGGCCGCTCTTTCCTCAGCATCAGCGGGCAGGCCTCCTTTGCCGACTGTAAGGCCTATCAACTGAGACTGGTATTTTACTGCAACCTCCATGATCGGAAATCTCTCGGGGTCGTTGGATGTGGAGTTGATAAGAGGCCTGCCCCATTGGTTGTTGTGGACTTTCAATCCGGCCTCGATAGCCTTCACATTCGTCGTATCGAGACAGACAGGCAGGGGAACCACTTCCTGGATGGCCGTCACCATCCACTCCATCATCTTCTCGCCGCCATCTTCAGCAGGGCCGATATTGGCATCGATCATGCCCGACCCTTCCTTCCACTGCCGCACAGCAATTTCCTGAATCGGTCCCTTGTCGAACTTCATCATTGCTTCACGAACACGTTTGGCGATAATACTGAGCTTCTCCCCGATGATTAACATGTATCCTCCTTTCAAAGGTGGAATTGCCTTTTTAGGCTTACACTATTATAATCATTTTTTTTGTAAAGTAAAGGCATATATTTTATAATTATAAACTTATTATAAATATCTATAATTTCAGCTGATTTCGGCCCATCGGCCCACTTTTTTGATGCAACTTTTCGTAGCATTTCAGCCCGGTTTCGGCTTATTCATTCATAAGAAAAACTACGAAATCGTCGCGTTCGAAAGAGCGGAAAAACCTCAGAATTGCATAAATGTTCACGAAGGCTGGGATGAATGAATCAAAGGCTTTAAAGCGATACCTATGAAGCTTTTCATATCCATGAATTCATCAATAACAGGACATCATAAATGGTGAAAGCCTGCGAGCCTCGATGAGTATGGTTTCAGCATCGCATTTTAAAGACTTTGAGATGTTCCTCTCAGCCAGCGTAGTAACGCTGGAATTGTGCTTATGGAATTCGATACGAGTCGAGGATGCCGAACAGTGCCCTAACCGAAGGGGCTTCCTCCGGAAGGTCAAAGACTGGCCGTCCTTGCAGGTCAAATTGAGCTATCAGCTCGTCCTGAGGCACTATCCCGGTCAGGGAGACACCCACCTTGCCGGCCGTCTCTCGCAGCGACGGTTCGGCGCCGTCGATCACCCGGTTTATTATGACCGCCCGTTCTCCAACATCCAGCTTGAGTTCGTCAACCAGGTCATTGATCCTTTTGGCCGTCAGTATGCCCTTCATGGTAGGATCGCTGACAATAATCAGCAGATCGACCTTATGGGTCGTTCGCCTGCTGAGGTGCTCCATCCCGGCTTCATTATCGATAACAACATACGGATAGGTTTCGGACAGCCTGTCGGTATATTTTCTTATAATATTGTTGGCTGCACAGTAACAGCCAGGGCCTTCCGGCCTGCCCATGACAATAAGGTCGAACCCTCTTGCCTCGATAACCGATTGGTGAACCTCGTAGTCGAACATCTGCTCCATGGACATGCCGCCCGGCCTGTCTGCGCCGCTTCTCACGGTCTCAAGCGACTCTTCGCGAAGTTTTCCGACAGTGGTATGCACACCGACGCCAAGGGCTTCGTTAAGGCACGAATTACTGTCGGCATCGACTCCGAGTATAGGCCCTTTTCTTTTACTCGACAGATATTTGATGGTCAGACCAGCAAGACTGGTTTTTCCTGTACCGCCCTTTCCTGCAAATGCGATAGCGTATGCCATAAAAATACCTCCTCACGGTTAAAGGGTTGAAGAGTCCAAGGGTCAAAGAATAATCATTATTATTCCGCAGCTCTTGAACTCCTTAACTCTTCAACTCCCCGAACTATTTCTAATATGTCCGGCATTGAGCCGACCATAAAATCAGCCCCTCGAAGCATGTCGGCGGGCCTATATCCGTATGTCACCGCGATAGTCCCGATGCCTGCTGCCCTGCCTGCATCGATATCGAATGTGCTGTCGCCAACAATTATTGCGTCTTCGCGACCAATGTTGAGTCTCGAAAGAACGTAATTGATCGGAACCGGAGACGGCTTCCTTTCAGGTGTTGTATCACTGCCTACGATGAAATCGAAATATCCTCTTAATCCCAGCATCTCAAGCGCCCTGGCAGAAAGGTCCTCGCGCTTGTTTGAGATGACTGCCTTACGATACCCGCCAAGCGCTGTCAGTGTCTCTACCACTCCGGGATATATGGTTGTATTATCAATCAGATGGGCCGAATAGAATTCAAGGAAGCGGTTGATCAGGAGGGCCTTATCCTTTCGCAGGTCATGCATGTCTATGATCTTCTCGAAAAGTCTGGTTATTCCTTCGCCGATGAGGGAAATGGTTTCGGGCACGGTCACAAATGGGACCTTTGAATCTTTCAGGGCATAATTGATGGCATGACAGATATCGACGCTTGAATCGACCAGGGTACCATCAAGATCGAAGATAATGACTTTGATCGCCATATTCTTAATTTAATCGATCGCCGCCTAAAAGCTCAATGCGCCTCTGCCGTTCTGTTATAATCAGCGATGGAGCTTTATCTCATCGACGGGCATTCGTATTTTTACCGGGCTTTCCATGCCATAAGGAACCTCAGCAACTCGAAAGGATTTCCGACCAACGCTATTTACGGTTTCACAAACATGCTCTTTAAGCTGATGCGCGAGAAGAAGCCGGATGCCATTGCTGTAGTCCTCGATTCCCCCGTACCGACCGAACGGCACCGAATCTATGAAGAATACAAGGCCCAGAGGCCCGAGACGCCGGACGCACTGGTTGCGCAGATACCTCACATGAAGAAGATCATCGAGGCCTTTCGCATTACGTTCTTCGAGATCCCCGGGGTCGAGGCTGATGACGTACTTGGCACCCTTGCAAAAAAGGCCTCAGCGCAGGGGGTCGATGTCCTCATCGTAAGCGGAGACAAAGATATGATGCAGGTCGTGGGCGAGGGCATCAGGATTTATGACCCGATGAAAGAGATAACAATCGACGAAGCGGCTGTAGTAGAAAAGTTCGGAGTAGCGCCGTCGAGGGTTGCAGAGGTCATGGCCCTCACAGGAGATGCTGTAGACAATATCCCTGGGGTCAAAGGGATAGGAGAAAAGACGGCAAAGGACCTGATCAAAGACTTCAGCAGCCTGGACGATCTGATAACTCACCCTGAAAGGATTCGAAGTGACCGCGTGCGAAAGATGATAACAGACAGCATTGATTCCATAAGGCTGAGCGAAAGGCTTGCTACTATTGACACTGGATTGCCGGTCGAAGCCGACATGAAGCAACTGGCGGTCAAAGAGCCTGATTGGCCTTCATTGCTCAAGATGTTTTCAGAGTTTGAATTTACAAGTCTCATCAAGATGGTCCCATCATCAGGACACCAGCAGAGGGCTGCCTATATAACAGTTTCGGACGCGAATGCCCTCCGGAATTACCTGGGGTTGAAGGAATGAAGCAGAAATCTCTTTTCGACAACATTGAAAGCAAGTCAAACGCCGGTTCAAAGCCGGTCATAGCTGCTTCCAACCAGACATGCCCTTCGCCGCTTGGCGAAATATGCTTTGATGTTGAGGCAACGGGACGCAAGCCCATGTCTGACATTGCCGTCGGCATTTCTTTCTGCAAAGAGAAAGGCTCCGCCTGCTATGTGCCTGTTCGTCATTCCGGCGGCCCTAATGTGCCTGATGCCTTTTCCATTGTCAGGCCGGTGTTCGAAAACGAATGCGTCGACAAGATAGGCCACAACATGAAATATGACACCCTTATCCTCAGAAAGGAAGGCATCTGCACAAAGGGCAAGCTCTACGATACCATGCTTGCCTCTTACCTGCTGAACCCGAACCGTTCGGAGCACAGCCTGGCTACTGTCGGCCTTGAATACTTGCACCATAAAAAGAGGCCCTTCGCTGAAATCCTCGGCAAGCGGTCCGACTTCTCTGAAGTTCCGGTGGATGAAGCAACAGCATATGCAGCTGAAGACGCCGAGCTTGCGTTCGAACTGAAAGATATCCTTTTTCAGAAACTGGAAGCAGAAGGCCTGACGTCTCTTTATTTCGACATTGAGATGCCGCTAATCCACGTGCTTGCCGATATTGAGGAAGCAGGGATCGGGGTGGACACGAAGCGGCTCGAAGAGCTCTCGAAGGAGCTTGAAAGGGAACTGGCTGTTCTTCAGTCAAGGATTTACGGCCTCGCAGGAGAAGAATTCAACATCAACTCGCCCAAGCAGCTTGGCCGCATACTCTTCGACATCCTGAAACTGAAACCTGGAAAAAAGACGAAGACCGGCTATTCGACAAACGTCGAGGTGTTGGAAGAATTGGCCAAAAGCCACGATCTGCCCGCCGAAATACTGAATTACCGAACCTATTACAAACTCAAGACCACATACGTCGATGCGCTGCCGAAGCTCATCAACGAGAAGACCGGACGCATACACACATCCTTCAACCAGACCGTAACGGCAACAGGCAGGCTGAGCAGCAGCGATCCCAACATGCAGAACATCCCGATTCGCGGCGAATGGGGGCCGAAGATACGGGGGGTCTTCATTGCCGACAAGGGTTCTGTGCTGATATCGGCCGATTACTCCCAGATAGAACTCAGGATACTCGCGCACCTGTGCGAAGACGCCGGATTGATCGAAGCCTTCAGAAAGGATGTGGACATCCATACCAGAACGGCCTCCGAGATATTCTCCATCGCCCCGGAAGATGTAACGTCAGACCAGCGGCGGGTCGCCAAGACCGTAAACTTCGGCGTCATTTACGGCATAAGCCCCTTCGGACTTTCAGAGGCACTGGGAATATCTCCGAGAGAGGCATCGGTAATAATCGATCATTATTTCGAGAGGCACAGCGGCGTGCGCGGTTACATGGACATGACTCTTCAAGGCGCAAGGTCGAGGGGATATGTCAAGACCCTGCTCGGCAGAAAGCGGCCGATACCGGATATTCACAGCTCCAACAACAACCTTAGAATGCAGGCGGAGCGCATGGCCATCAATGCTCCGGTGCAGGGTACGGCAGCAGATCTTATCAAGATAGCAATGGTCCGCATATGGAAAAGATTGAAAGACAGCGCGCTAAAAACTAAAATGATACTTCAGATACATGACGAGCTTCTCTTTGAGGTGCCTGAAGATGAAGTTGAATCAGCGTCTGCATTGATCAGGGAAGAGATGGAAGGCGCGCTGAAACTTTCGGTGCCTCTGCGTGTGGACATTGGCCACGGATGCAACTGGGCCGAGGCGCACTGAACAAGCAGCCGGTCCCTGCCGAACATTCCCTGTAAATTGCAATCTGCAGCCGGGTAATTGTGATCTGCATCAAAAAATACGATAATTAAATAACTACGTGAGCACCATAGGTTGCAGTGAGCCGGCACTCCTGCTGTGAAATTATGAACCAGCATTAGCTGCATCGGAGGTCTCGGAGGCCAGAATGAAGGATAAGCAGGCCGGGCAAGTAGAAATGGCATCCGCAGCGGAAGGAGCCAACAACATTTCCCGCCGGGACGGGATGTCTTTGTGGAACAACCTTGAGACAGCCCATCGGATATGGCACTCCATTCCAGCAGGGGTAGGCATCTCCCGCGTAAGAGACGGTGTCTTCATAGAAATAAATGATTTCTTTCTCGATATATGCGGATACGAGCGCAACGAGATAATCGGCCGCACATCTTTGGAGCTGGGCCTCTGGGGGGAGCCGCAGCATCGTCGGCGTTTTATTGACATGGTTCACAATGACGGTTATGCAAAGGATGTGGAAATGAAATGCCGGCAAAAATCAGGTGAGATGCGCGACTTGCTGATTTCGGCGAAGAAAATCCATATAGACGGTGAAGATTGCATACTGGGAATTCTGCAGGACAACAGTTCAAGGAAGCTGGCGGAACAGGCGCTGGTGGAGAGCGAAGCGTTATACAAGGGTTTTTTCCTGACTTCACGCGATAGCGTCAGCATAGTTTCAGCGGATGAGCAAATAATCGACTTCAATGATGCAACGCTTGAGTTATTGGGCTATGACAGCCGCGATGAACTCTCAAAGGTGCCGACGGTCGCTCATTTCGTGAATCCGGCCGACATGCTGGCGGGCCTGGCAAAACTTAAGCAGGAAGGATATGTCCAGGATTACCCCCTTCAGATCAGGCGGCGGGACGGCACGGTAATTGACACTGTCGTCACAGCCGCACTTCTGAGAAATCCTGATGGTTCCGTCAAGGCCAGAATAAATACAATAAGGGACGTGACCGAAAAAAAGAGGTCTGCCGAACAGCGCAGGATGCTGCAGGCTCAGCTTTTTCAATCCCAAAAAATGGAAGCTGTCGGACAGCTTGCCGGGGGAATAGCACATGACTTCAACAATATCCTCTCAGCCATTATCGGATACGGATATCTTATACAGACGAAGCTGGTACCGGACAACCCTTTGCAAGCAGATCTTGGACAGATATTGGAATCAGCCAACAGAGCGGCTGAGGTCACGCACAGCCTGCTTGCATTCAGCAGAAACCAGCTGATAAACCCTTTGCCGTGGGATATCAACGCCCTGATAACAAAGTCCATGAAACTGATTACAAGGCTGATAGGAGAGGACATTGAAATCGTTTTGAATCTGACTAATGATGACTTAATATGCCTTGTGGACGAAGCGCAAATGGATCAGGTGGTCCTTAATCTGGCCACAAATGCCCGAGATGCAATGCCGGATGGAGGAAGCTTTATCCTGAGCACCGGCATCGTAACGCTCGACCAGAATTTCATACTGACGCACGGATACGGCAAACCGTTCCCCTACGCACTTATCAGCATCACAGATACCGGGCAAGGCATGGACCAGGAAACAAAGGCCAGGCTTTTCGAACCCTTCTTCACCACGAAGCCAATGGGAAAAGGCACGGGGCTGGGGCTTTCAATGGTTTATGGAATAATCTCTCAGCTCGACGGACATATAGAGGTAAAAAGCGAGGTCGGTAAAGGCACGACATTCGAGATATATTTGCCTCTCTCCCCAATCGGTAAGGCCGCAGTCGCCGCCAACAACAATGCAGAGCCCAAGGGCGGCAGCGAAACCATTCTTGTAGCTGAAGATGATGCGAAACTAAGAAAGCTGTACTATACGATACTTTCAAAATATGGGTATAACGTGATTCTGGCCGGCAACGGCGATGATGCAATAATGCAATTTATCGAGAACAAGGACAAAATAAAACTGATAGTGCTAGACATGATCATGCCCAAGAAGAGCGGCAGAGAAGCATATGCGGCAATGAAAGAAATCGGGACTTCAGCGGAGTTTCTCTTCGCGAGCGGATATACAGCCGACCGGATGGACAAGGAGTTCCTTCAAACTGAAGGGATTAGTTATATCGTCAAGCCTGCCAGGCCGAAAGACCTGTTACTCAGGGTCCGGGAAATCCTGGACGAGATGCAGCGCAATCGGGCTTAGCCTGTCCGCATGATTAAGAGATGCCTGATCCGGAGTTCGAACAGCGCGCGCTGGTTTCAATTTCATCAATCAAATCGGCCTGCCCTTCCGTCGCCGGTCATGAGGCGTCTTTCTATATCGGGATACAGGTGAATATGCACTTCAATCTTATTGCCTTCTTTGAGAAAATAATTGATATACATCACGTCTTCGCGTCCGAATGTCGTTATCATGTATAGCGGCCTTATTTCATATCCGATGACCGCACCGTCAGGCATCACGATCCTAGCCGTCTCAGTACGCAGGACCGAAGAATGCCAGCTGACAAAATTTTTGGCCATTGCAACGGCATCTTTACCCGACACCCCTTTCACAACTCGGTATGCCCAATCCGGAGCATAGATATCGACGTGATACTTGCCGTCGGTCGGCACGAGTATGGCAGCCGTTGCGATATCCTCGTAATGATTGGCCCCGAAGAGGAATACCGTGTAATTGCCGGTGATCTCGGCATCAGATGCACCGGTGGTGCGAATGTAGGTCTGGTTAAAGGCACACCCGACTAAAAGCACCAGCAATATAGAAAAACAGAAAGTATAAAGCGCAATTCGCAGAAATGCCTTCATATCTGCCACCTCCGGCATCGTGAAGATTACTTGATCTTGTTTTCAGTTTATCCTGTTAAACGGGAAGCTGCAAGCCCGGATCGAGATTATGTCTGCCTCAGGGCTTGTTGAAAATGGGATGCAGCTTGTCGTAGGTGGCGAGGATGTGTTCAGGGACCATTCTGACCTCGCCTGTAACTGCCATGAAGTTCGAATCTCCTCCCCACCGCGGAACCACATGGACATGCAGATGTTCCTCTATGCCGGCCCCGGCCACCTTTCCGATGTTGATCCCTATGTTGAATCCCTCCGGGTGAAAGGCCGTTTTTATGCATTCGACACAATATTTCGTGATTCGCATGAGGTCACCGAGGGTGCCGGTATCCAGGCCGTCCAATGACGATGTGTGGATATATGGCAAGACCATCAGGTGGCCGTTATTGTATGGATATTTGTTCATCATTACGAAAACACTTTTGTCGCGATAAAGTATCAGATTATCCCTGTCATTGTCTTCCCGCGGTTTCACGCAGAATATGCAGTAGTCTTCTTTCTCACCCAGAATGTATTCCATTCGCCACGGCGCCCATAGGACCTTCATTGAGCTTTCTCCTCCAGTTTTCTCAGGACTGCCTGTGCATCCTCCCATGTGAGCCACTTGTCCTTCGGGTTCCTGAGCAGATATGCCGGATGAAAGGTCGGCATCACCGGGATAGTCTTTTCGCCTGCCTTGAACTCGAAGAATTTTCCGCGTTCTCGCGTAATCGAAAAAGAGGTAATGGGCCCGCTCCTGCCCGAAAGGAAAAAGGTTGATATCCTGCCAAGCGCTACAATGATCTCCGGAGATATGATCTCAACCTGTCTTTGAAGAAACTGAGAGCAGGTGCGGCTCTCGTCTTCGTGCGGATCACGGTTCTGAGGTGGCCTGCACTTCACGATATTAGCGATGTATACATCCTTGCGTCCGAAGCCTGTTTTCTCGCCCATCTTGTCGATGAGCTTTGTTAGGAGTTGCCCTGCATCGCCGACAAAAGGTCTAGCCTGAATGTCTTCCTCTCTTCCGGGCGCTTCGCCGATGAACATGATCCTTGCATCCGGATTGCCTTCGCCGAACACGATATTCGTCCTGCCGCCGGAAAGAGGGCATCTGGTGCAATCCCCGATCTCTTCGCGCAGGGCCTGCAAAGCTGCGGCCTTGTCTCGTACCGGTGCCAGTGCAATCTTCGTCTCTGCAGTTCGCTCAGCCTTTCCGATAAGCTTCATCGGCCTGAACGGAACCAGGTCAAATCCCATCGACTTGAAATAGTCGAGAACTTCACAAATATTTCCAACATCCGATCTCACGATAAACTATCTCTCTCCCCATTTCAGCTTCGTCCTGAGCAGGTTGAAGTAGTCGTGGCCGCACGGGGTAAATATCCTGGTGGTATTGTCCGACTTCTTAACCTCGATCACGTCGCCCTGCTGCAGCGGTATTCCGACCTGTCCGTCCACAGTAAGGTAGACGCTTTCGATCTCCGACTTCAGCACAATCCTGATATCGCTTTTGTCCGGGAGCACAATCGGCCTGTTCGTCAGCATGTGCGGGCAGATCGGTGCTATAACTATGCTGCTCAATGTAGGATACAATATGGGCCCGCCTGCGGCGAGATTGTAAGCCGTAGATCCTGTGGGAGTCGATATGATCAGGCCGTCCGCCCTGTATGTCGTCACGTAAGAAGCTTCTACAAAGGTCTCCATTTCTATGATCCTCGCCATGGCGCCCTTGTTTATGACCGCATCGTTCAGGGCCTGGAAACAACCCGCCTCTGCAGATTCCCGTAACACGCATACATCGAGCATCATGCGTTCCTCGATCGGGCTCTTTCCGTCCAGAATCTGCTCAAGCGCGCTGAAGACCTCGTCTTTACTGATCTCGGTGATAAAACCAAGCCCGCCGAGGTTCACGCCAAGGATGGGCACATCCTTTCCTGCAACAAGCCTCGCGGCGCTGAGCATCGTTCCGTCGCCGCCAAGGACCACCATCATCTCTACGGCATCGGGGATAGCATCGCGTTCCATGCCTTTCTGCCCCAGCACAGAAGCCGGCGCAGCCTCGAGGACAACGCTGCATTTTCTCTCTTCAAGCCACGGCAGCAGCAGCTTCACCAGCTCCACAGGCTCTTTCCTGCCTGATTTGCATATGATCCCGATCTTCTTCATGTTTTGCGCCGCATCTCCGACAATGCGTCCATTTCAGCGTGCCCTATGCCGTCGATTGTGATTTCCCGCGTCTCTTCGCCCGTATGCCGCAAAGTTACACGTATAGCTGCATCAGGTATTTCCCCCAGCTTCTCTGCCCACTCGATCACTGCGATGCCATCCGATTCTATATACTCCCAGAGTCCCATATCTTCGGCGCAGGGCTCCGAAGCCAGGCGGTACAGATCTATATGGTAGAAAGGGGGCGAAGTCTCGTATTCGGCGACGATAACGAAACTGGCGCTCCCTATTTCTCTTGCCGGGACGCCGAAAGCTGTCGCAAAACCTCTGACAAACGTTGTCTTGCCGGCTCCCAGATCACCAAAAAGGCATACTGTCGCGGCGGTCCCCCTCTTCTTCAGCAACACACCAAGTTGAGAGCCAAGGAGTTCGGTCTCGTCAGCCGAGCGCGTGATTATATAAATGTCCATTGCATGCGCTTTTTGATCGCAACGCGGCAGGCTAAGGTGTCCCGATGCTCAGCCCCTTGATGATGTCTATCTTACCGATGATCCCCTTGATCTTTCTGCCTTCCACAACCGGGATAAGATGAACCGACTTCTCAGACATTATGGTGGCTATCTCGTCAACCGGCGCATCTTCACTCACCGTTACAACCTCTTTGCGGTAAATATCCCCGATCGTGACGGCAGCCATGTCCTTTATCTCCTGCTCAACCCTGCTCTTGCTGTCCAGCATGATGTACGCATCGAAAAGCCTGACGATTGTCGGTATGTGAAATTTCTTGTTTTTTCGTATAAGATCGTTTTCCGTTACAATACCCACAAGATCGCCCGCGGCATCTATCACAGGCGCGCCGCTAATTCTCCGCTCGACTAATATGCGAGCCAAATCTTCAACCGTCATGGACGGGCTGACAGCTATCACATCTTTGGTCATTATGTCCTTTGCCTTCAGCATCTCATCTCCTTCTCATATCCGACTATATCGATACTACAATATATTACGGCACAACAGCATCAAAATCAATTTCGCGCACATCTGACCGAACATACCGACCATCTCGGCTCAATTTTCCCGGGGGCCCGAAGCCTGCTATTCTGATATAATTAAAATAGCCTCAGTTCTTCACACAAAACAGACAGGCGGACAAATGGGACAGGAAGAGAAAACGCTGGATGAAGCATCGTATGAAATAGCCTATTTACGGGCTGTCGTTGTCGATCTGGAGAATAAGCACAGACAGAATGAAGACCTACTGCAAGTTGTAACTGCGCAGTACCGGCATATAACAGAAGTAGTTTCAGATTACATCTTCAGCGTTCATATGGTAGACGGCAACCCGGTGGAAACCGTCCACGGCAGGGGCTGCCTGCCGATAACCGGATACTCGCCGGATGAATTCGCCTCGAACAACTTCCTGTGGATCAACATGGTCTATGAGGAAGACCGACCATTTGTACTGAAGCATGTGGCAGGCATTATATCCGGCAAAGAGACCGCCCCTTTCGAGCACCGGATCGTCAGGAAGGACGGCACAATGCGATGGGTAATAAACACTCCTGTCTGCCAGTATGACTCCGAGGGCAAACTGATAGCCTATGACGGCCTCATCCAGGACATCACTGAACGCAAGCAGGCAAAGGAA
The DNA here is from genome assembly GCA_035319185.1 of Dissulfurispiraceae bacterium. Classification (GTDB taxonomy): domain Bacteria; phylum Nitrospirota; class Thermodesulfovibrionia; order Thermodesulfovibrionales; family Dissulfurispiraceae; genus Fen-1308. The sequence continues at coordinate 21,306 of DATHDF010000032.1, forward strand.
GCTCTGCGGAAGAGCGAAGAAAAATACCGCATAGTCGCAGACTTCACCTGTGACTGGGAGGAATGGCTCGGTCCGGACGGCCAGTTCCTTTATGTGTCGCCTGCCTGCGAAATGATAACAGGCTATCGTCCTGAAGAATTCCTCCTGAACCCGGACCTTGTGACCATGATTGCCCATCCTTCCGACCAGGCAGCAGTGGCGGCGCATTACAACGACTCGTTATCGGATACTCACGACACACACCACTTCGACTTCCGGATCATCACCAAGGCAGGAGAGGAGCGCTGGATCAGCCATAGCTGCCGCCCTGTATTCAGCAGCGACGGGCAGTGGCTTGGACGACGGGCAAGCAATCACGACATCAGCCGCCGCCGGGGATTGATGGAAGAGCTTATGAAAGTGAGGGAGTTCGAAGCAGTCGGTATGATAGCCGGAGGCATAGCGCATGACTTCAACAATCTGCTCACGGCGATCCTGGGCAATATCTCGATAGCAAGAAAGATCGCGCCTTCCAACGACAAGCTGAACACGCTTCTCGCCAATGCTGAAGAAGTATCTCTGCACGCTGCAGAGCTGACCCAGAAACTGCTGAAATTCTCAAGACGAGGTACTCCATTAAAAAAGAAGCTGAAACCCGGCGATCTGATCAGGATGAAAGTGGTGCCTGCAGTGACGGGAAATGAATTGAAAGTGGACCTGAATCTTTCAGGCGATCTCCGGCAGATTGAGGCTGACGAATCACAGCTGACCGAGGCGCTACTAGGTATTTTGATGCATTGCAGAGAAGCACTTGACGGCAAGGGATTACTGACGGTCACCGCGTCGAACGTAACAGTTAAAGACAAACACAGGCTTAAGACAAGAGCAGGCGACTATGTCAAAATTTCGGTGACGGGAATAGGTCCGGACTCGGCCGGTGACAGCGCTCCAAAGATATTAGACCCCTTCTTTGCCCTGAAAGATGTCGGCGTCTCCCTCAAGGCCGGATTGGACCTGGCCATCGCGCACTCCACGGTTACGAGTCATGACGGAGTAATCACCGTAAGGTCTGAAGCGGGAAAGGGAACTACCTTCGATATCTACCTTCCGGCGGTGAAATCGTAGCCGGGTTTTACCGCGCCCCGCTATATCCGAATCTGGTTTCGAAAATCGGAGCGATAAGGTTGTCCACAGGCGCATAATCATCGGTAAGAAGGACAGAATAGTTTCTGTCTACATACGCATTGACCATGACGTCCGGCACCACACTCGACGTCGCCCGTCCTTCCTTTGCGAGAAAAGCCGCAAAGCTTCTTATGTCAACAGAGCTGTTGCCGGTCAAGACTATGAATGTGCTGATTCGGGTCCTTTCAAAGTCGGGGCTGATCGATATGAGGTGGACATTGTCCTTTCCAAAGACTTCGCGGAGCGTTCTGATGTATGAAGGCAGAAACGATCCCTGCTGAAAGTTGTCGATGACGTTTGTAAGCACAATGCCGTCGGGTTTAGTTATGGATTTAATCTGTTCGGCAAACTCTTTGGTGGTTAGATGGTAAGGTATGGACAGATCATTGTATGCATCAATAAATACGACGTCATACTTATTCCTGCAGTTCATTACGAACCATCTTCCGTCTTCGTTGAATGTCCTGATCCTGGTCTCGCGCGGAAGGGCCAGATGGTCATAGGCTATCTTGGTGATCTGGGGATCGATCTCCACCACCTCGTTATATGATTGCGGATAGTACGCTTCCATATAGCGCGGGAAGGCGTATCCACCGCCACCGATAGACAGCGTCATGAACTGAGCGTCTTTCGTCAGGCGCCACTTCAGGATATCTGCATATATGAGTTCGTATTCGTACTCCAGGTGCAACGGATCGGACGTATCCACAAAGGAATGCGTCAGGTGGTCGAGTACCAGCGATTTAAGGACCCTATGCCCTCCTTTGCGAGTCGCCTCCTTGACCTTTATGGTGTAATAGTCGCTTTCCTTGTACATAAGTACATCCTTGTCTAGCAAGGGTTTGCATGCATAGTCGTAATATCCTCCGGCAAGCAGGGCCGGTAGTGCGACAACGCCGAACATCATCCTGCGCTTACCGGCCAAAGTCCCGTAGGCGATTCCGGTCAGCATGAGAATGCCTCCCATCAATAGCATGATCTGCCTAGTCCCGATCCACGAAATCAGGAAAAAGCCTGCTGCAAAAGTGCCTATTATGGAGCCCAGTGTCGAGATGGCGTATATCTTGCCGACTATATGGCCCACCCTCTCCATCTTGCGCAGCGCAAGCCTTATGATTACCGGCGAAATCATGCCCAGGATGCAGCTCGGTATAAAAAAGATGAGCGAGGTAACAATCAGTATCCGCATCATAAGCGATGTCTGAAACTTGTACGCAGCAATAAGATTGGTGACCGGCGCTATTAATAGTACGGCCATGCCCGATATGATCAGAAGCCATACCAGCGTCCTTACGTCAGGAAATCTGTCCGCCAGCCTGCCGCCAAGATAAGCCCCGATGCTTATGCCGGCCAGTACCACCCCGATTATGCTGGTCCAGGTGTAAAGCGATACGCCGACAAAAGGCGCCAGGATGCGCCCTGCTACGATCTCGATAACCAGGATGCAGAAACTGGCGATGAACGTGATGATATACGCTGAATAAATGTTCATGCGGACCCCCGAATCCGGGATTAACCGGCTACTTTACGAACGAGCAGCAGTAATCGGACAGCTCCTTGACCTTCAGTCTGAAACTGGCATTGGCCGGCACGTTGAATGCGTCGCCGCTCCTGAAAGGCTTCCAGACATCCGTTCCGGGCAGCAGCACATCCATATCGCCCGAAAGGACCTCCATTATCTCGGCATCCTTCGTCGTAAATTCATATTCACCCGGCTGCATGATCCCAAGCGTCTTCTTCTGACCGTCCTGAAAAATGATGGTCCTGCTTGTAACCCCTCCCCCAAAAAACACGTTAGCCTTCTTGACGACTGTCACTCCCTTGAATTCAGACATATCTTTCCCTCCCGCATATTTATCGAATTCAAGACTCTATCAAAAAAACCATGTTCGTTGCAATATGACTTCGCCTGCCGTAGCCCCTGGGCTGAAGAAATAGTGTAGAATTAACGATGACTATACCGGTGACCAAGGCCTCTGGAATATCCGAGGAATTCGACATAGGCAAGCTCGTCAGCTCCCTCGTCAGGTCCGGCGCTCCGGAGGATGTCGCCTGGGACATAGCGGGCAGAGTGTCCACGCAGGTAACGCATTCAATGCATACGCGACACATCTTCAGGATGGCAAAAAAACTGCTCAGACAATACAGCCGCTCCAGCGGCATGCGGTATTCAATCAAGAGAGCGATCTTCTCTTTGGGGCCCACCGGCTATCCTTTCGAAAAATATGTGGCCCGCATCCTCAAGGCATATGGATACACGGTGGAGGTAAACAGGATCATCAAGGGCTACTGCGTCACGCATGAAGTAGACGTACTGGCAACACGCGACGACACGAGATGCATGATCGAGTGCAAGCACCATGCAGGCAGTGAAAAGCCTGCCGATGTCAAAATAGCGCTCTATGTTCATGCCAGATTCGAGGACATAAAGAAGGCCTTCGAGATATCAGAGCACAGAAATTCCCATGTGCAGGAGGGATGGCTGGTCACCAATACGCGATGCAGTACCGACGCCATAAAGTATGCAGAATGCGTAGGGTTGAAGGTCTTAAGCTGGCGATACCCCGAAAAAATGGGCCTTGAAAAGATGATTGAGGAAAAACGCCTTTACCCTGTCACGATACTGCCTGCTGCCACCAGAAACACAGCCCAGATCCTTACCTCGCGTGACATTATCCTTGCCGATGAAATATCGTCGATGGACGAAGAGGCCTTCGTCCAGGCCAGCGGCCTGGACAGGCAGACTGCCCTCATCCTGAAGAAACAGGCCGGTGAGCTTTGCGGCCCTGCATCAGGCCCCGTCTCCTGATTTGGCCGTCCCACCGTGCAATTTTTTCTCCTCATTGCGGGAAGTCTGTCCCCTTTTTTGCACTTCTACAAATGAGTGACTAACGGCTTCCCTTATATTTCAATATGGTAGATATTGGCATGGCATATGCATTTCCGTTAGCAGAAGGCAGGTGTTTAATATGAAAGACAGACTGGATAAAATGAAGGAAGTCGTTTCGATACTTATGGAAAGCACTCTTTATTTCGATTTTTCGCTCATAGAGAGGAAGCAGGTTGTTGCCGGCCTTCTCGACAGGATGGGACCTGCGGCCTGCAGTGAGAGGCTGGAGTCGATCCGTTGATTTACGCCCTGAACGCGCCCGTCTTAACCGGTTTCGGTCAATTCAGTTTCGCAAGGATAACCCCCGATCAGGCAAAGGCATTGCTGACGGACGGTTTTGTATCGGCGGTTGGCCATGAAGGGACCGCCCGGATAATGAGTGAAATCATCGGCATCGAAATCCCTTTCAACCGAATTGCGATATGCATGCATCCCGGCGACCAGGCGGTTGTCCTATGGCTGCTCGAACGCCCCCAAGAAGGTCATATTTACTCGGTAGAAGAACTTGACAGGGTTCCCTGTGAGCTTGGGCTTCTGGAAAGAACCGGCTGATTCCCAGCCGCCTAGGGCTTTTTATACAATGGGGACGGAATATATAATATATACATGGAGTTCCCTGAAGCCTTCTACAAAAGCGTCCTTGACAACATTAACGACGGGGTCTATTTCGTCGATGCCTCGCGCAAAATTACTTTATGGAACAGAGCTGCCGAGAGGATAACCGGCTATACTGCGGAAGAAGTTATCGGCTCCAGTTGCGCTGATGACATCCTGGTGCATGTGGACGCTTTGGGGAACAGTCTGTGCACCGGCACCTGCCCGCTAGCCAAGACCTTACGTGATGGATGCGGCAACCATGGGGAGGTCTTCCTCCACCATAAAGATGGGCATCGATTGCCTGTTACCGTCAGCATTTCTGCCCTCAGAGACGCCGACGGCAATATTGTCGGTGCCGTTGAAACGTTCAGGGACAATTCCGCACGGATTATGGAAAAAGAGCTTCTGGACAGTTTCAGGAAGGCGGCTTCGATCGATGCCCTGACCGAACTACCCAACAGGCGCTACCTGGACATGAGACTGCACACATGTTTGGAGGAATTGCGCCGTCACAATATACCTTTTGGGATCATATTCGCTGATATCGATCGGTTTAAGGATGTCAACGACAATTTCGGTCATGGCATCGGCGACGATGTCCTGAGAATGGTTGCTCAGACTCTTGCCAGCAATGTCCGTGGTCATGATGTGGCTGGCCGCTGGGGAGGAGAAGAGTTCCTTATAATTGTATCTCACATATCGGAACAAAACATCCCGAAACTTGCAAACAAGCTGAGGATACTCGTCAACAACAGCTTCTTCAAGATTGGAGAGCGCAGAATCCAGGTCACGATGACTATGGGGGCTGTCTCTGCCGGAAAGGACGACTCAGAAGAATCGCTTATTGCCAAGGCCGACAGGTTGCTCTACGAAGGGAAAAATGCAGGCAGAAACTGCGTGAAGAGCGACATCCTTTGCGTCGTCAATCCAGAACAATAATTCCAGATTGCCGTCCGGCGGATGTCTTGCTGAACCTGTATGAATGAAATCTGTCGGGCAGGCAGTGCGTGCACTCATCCGACATCCAGATATTAGTTGCTGCAATCCCTGCGTTCACTGCCTGCAGTCTGTTCGCCTCGGGCAGGTCGGCATAGATATCCCTGCCGACGGCGGTTATGCAGGAATCTGTCGCTGCAGCACCGGCAACCGCATCTGCGACATCGCTTCCAACGGCATAGCAGCTTCTCTTTATGCTGGGGCCGATAGCCACAAGGATGTCCTCCGGCAATGAGCCGAAACGCTTGCTGAAAAACCTGACGGTCTTTCCAAGTATGTCTGCCGCCGTACCCCGCCATCCTGCATGTACTGCAGCAACTATCTGTTTTTGGGCATCATACAGCAGAACAGGTACGCAGTCTGCAACCCGGACTCCGACAGCCAGACCCTTCCGGTCTGTTACAACGGCATCGGCTATTTCCGGCTCCCGGCCGCCATCGGCAACAATAACTGTATCCGTATGCTTCTGCACCGGGAAATACACCTCATTGGCGTGCAGCAGGGCTGTGATGCGCGAAGATTCGACAGGCGAAGATTTAGTTGTAAAATATGCCTTCACAGGAAAACCGTCAAAGATAGGAGGAATGATAAGACCCGGCATCACAAACAAATACCTAATGTCACGCCAGGCAGCGGAAAGCAGCCGGAAGCGACTTTATGATGTCGGATGCAACCAGAGAATGCAGGCCGGTTTCAGCTGCAGCCTGGTCTCCTGCCAGACCGTGCAAATATACGCCAAGAGCAGATGCGCGAAGCGGCGCCATCCCTTGCCCTGCCAGGGATGCGATGATGCCCGTCAGGACATCTCCCGATCCGGCAGTTGCCATACCCGGATTTCCCGTCGTGTTGATCAATGCCTGTCCCTCTGGAGTAGCAACAATGGTCGGCACACCTTTTAAGACAACGTAAACACCCGTCGCTTCAGCAAAGGACTGGGCCGTGCCTATCCGGTCTTTCTCAATCTCCCGGATGCCGATGTCCGCTTTGTGAATCAGCCGGGACATCTCGCCGGGATGGGGCGTAATAATGACAGGAGATTTCGCCTTATTTAGACTCGCTCCACCATCAGTTATGGCGTTCAGGCCATCCGCATCAATGACGAGAGGCAGCGCCGAAACCGCAACGAGTCTTCTGACTATTGCCTCTATATCGGAAGAAACGCCTATGCCGGGCCCGATTGCAATGACATCCACATGTCGAGAAGCAAAGTCCAGAATGAGATCGGATGCCCTTGCATCGAGAGAGCCGTTCCCATTATCCGGCAACGGCAATATCATCTCCTCGGTCACTCTTCCCTGGAACACATCCATCAAGGTCTCAGGAACTCCGATGGTAACAAGCCCTGCGCCTGCCCGAATGCATGCCTTGGCTGTCATCATTGCTGCCCCGGTTTTTTCCCTTGAGCCCGCAACTGCCAGCACATGGCCATAATCGCCTTTGTACGAATTGCGCGGTCTTTCGGGTAGGGACCCAACGGCATATTCTCGGTCGATAAGCCCGGTCTTGATAGACTCCGACCGAAGCAGTCCGGAAGGAAAACCTATGTCGGCTACATGCAAAACTCCGGAATATCCAGCGCCTGGATAAAGAAAATGCCCCCTTTTAGGCAGTCCGAAGGTCACCGTATGGTCAGCCCTTATCGCTTCGCCAAGTACCTCTCCTGTGTCAGCGGATATGCCGGACGGGATGTCCACCGAAATTACAGTTGAGCCTGATTCGTTGACAGCCCTGAACGTCTCCGCCAGTTGCCCGCCGACCGTCCTGCTCAAGCCTGTGCCGAAAACGGCGTCTATGACAAGAGCACTGTGAAGGTCGGCGGCCGTAAGCGACTTTTTCAGCTCGATCCGCAGGCCCATCTTTGAGGCGATCTGATACTGCGCCTTGCAGTCCTGACTCATACTATCGGCTTTGGCAAAGACAACTGCCCTGACATCAAATCCACGGTTTAGGAGTTTTCTTGCAGCGACCAGCCCGTCACCGCCGTTGTTGCCACAGCCGCAGAGGAACAGCACTTTCCTGCCGTCGCATATCTCTTCAGCCCGCGCTGCAACAGCAGCCCCGGCATTTTCCATAAGCACCAGCGACGGAATGCCGACTACCTCAATCGTTGTCCTGTCGAACT
>DATHDF010000033.1:0-12762 GCA_035319185.1 Dissulfurispiraceae bacterium
ATCGGCTTCTTCCACGGCTTAACCAGCGGCGGTATGTTCCTTACGATTATCGGTTTTCTGAACACGGTTCCGTCCAGTATCGCGCGGATGGTCCCATTAGGGCTTTTCCACTGCTTCTTGAGATTGTATTCCTTGACTCGCGCGGCATTGGGCGTAATGGTGGCGCACTTGACCCCGATACCGAACTCCTTGATCGCGTTGGCCGCATCCACCGTTACCTTGTCGTCGGTATCGTCCCTGTGTCTGACGCCCAGATCGAAATATTTGATGTCGACATCAAGAAACGGTCTTATAAGCTTGTCTTTTATCATCTGCCAGATAATGCGCGTCATCTCGTCGCCATCCATCTCGACGATGGGGTTTTTAACTTTGATCTTTTCTGCCACGTCATCCTCCTCTAAAATAGTAAGTGATAATTTAAATTGTAGGTGGACGAGTTGTCAAAGAGTTGTGAACTATATAAGCTATCGGCGATGAACAGGTTTTCTCTAAAAAAGATTATTGCCAAAGAAACCGGACGTCTGTCTGACTACCTGGCTGCCGAAACCGGGCTCTCGAAAGCCCGGATCAAGGACGCCATGAACAAAGGAGCGGTATGGGTCGGCCGGGAGCGGGGAAAACTGAAAAGACTCCGCAGTGCCACTGCTGAGCTTCGCGGCGGCATGAGAATAGAATTCCATTATGATGAGAAGCTTCTCTCCCTCTCCCCGCCGCAGGCCAAATGCATTTCGGACCGCAAGGGGTACAGCGTCTGGTATAAGCCCGCAGGACTTATGGCTCAAGGCACGATGTTCGGCGATCATTGTTCTCTGATGCGGCAAGCCGAGATATTTTTCGAAGGCAGGAGGGAGATATTTCCTGTACACCGGCTCGACCGCGAGGCGGCGGGACTCATGCTCGTGGCGCACGCAAAGAAGACAGCGGCGCTTCTGTCCGATATATTCCGGAATAACCTGATCGAGAAGAAATACCGGGTCGAAGTATTGGGCAAGTTGCCACAATGGAAGGGTATTATACATCTATCGTTAGATGGCAAGGATGCGCTGACCGAATACGAAGTCAGGTCATATGATCAGGCTGCTGATACATCCGTTGTCGATGTCGCAATCAAAACCGGCCGATTGCACCAGATCCGGCGCCATTTTGACATGATCGGCCATCCTGTCATGGGCGATCCTAAATACGGCAAAGGAAATAAAAATACCGCCGGAATGAAGCTGACGGCCTATTCGCTGAGATTCAGGTGCCCTCTTGCCAATGAAGAGGTCGAATACAGCCTATAGAAACAGTCGGACTTCACTTCAGCGGCAGTGCTTCCTCTATGATCATTACCGGAATATCGTCTTTTATCTGATACATAAGCCTGCACTTCTCGCAGACGAGAAGGTTTTCAGCCTCCCTGTAAGCGAGGTCGCCCTTGCATTTCGGGCAGGCGAGAATATCAAGCAATTCCTTTTTCAGAGCCATTTCAGCCTCCTATCACCTTGTCCAGTCTCTTCAGCACTCTGTCCTTTCCCACTATCTCGAACACCTCAAATATTCCGGGGCTTGCCGTGCCGCCTGTAATTGCAACCCTGGCGGGCTGGGCGAGATTGCCTAGCTTCACTCCCTTCTTATCGACAATCGAGGCGAAGGTCTTTTCGATTTCCGGAGCCGTAAAGTCGGCGACCCCTGAGAGGGCCTCCCTCAGATCGGCAAGAAGCGCGATGCCATCGGGTTTCAGGACCTTGTCTCTTGCCTTCTGATCGATCTCGACCTCTTCGAGGAGATAGTATTTCATCGACTGTGCTAGCTCGACCAGCGTTTTTGCCCGTTCCCTGAGCGTAAGCGCCGCCTTCGATAGCCACTGCATGTCCGGATAATGCCCTTCAATGACAAACCCCGCCTTAACAAGAAATGGCAGAACCAGTTCTGCAAGCCTTTCCGGTGGAGTGTTCATTATATATTGGCTGTTAAGCCAAAGCAGCTTTTCAGGATTGAAGACCGCAGCGGACGAGCCGACATTATCGAATGAGAAATATTTGGTCAGCTCGTCGCGCGTAAAGACCTCCTGATCGCCGTAAGACCAGCCTAGCCGGACAAGATAATTAACGAGTGCGTCCGGCTGGTAACCCATGTCCTTATATGCCATGACAGAAGTTGCGCCATGCCTTTTGCTCAGGCGCGACTTGTCGGAGCCCAGGATCATCGGCAGGTGTCCGAACTGCGGCGGCTCCCATCCGAATGCCTTGTAAATGTGGATCTGCTTCGGGGTGTTGTTTACGTGGTCGTCGCCCCTGATAATATGCGTTATCTTCATGTCGATATCATCCACAACCACAACAAAATTATAGGTCGGGCTTCCGTCTGAGCGAAGGATGATCATGTCTTCGAGCAGGCTGTTCTCAAATTCGATCCTTCCTTTTATCATGTCATCAAGGACGGTTACGCCTTCCTGCGGCATCTTGAACCTGATCGCAGCAGGTTTTCCGGGTATCGGCCCGGTGATATTCCTGCACCTGCCGTCGTATTTGGGGGTGCGCCCTTCAGCAAGGGCCTTCTCTCTCCTGTGCTCAAGCTCCTCCGGAGTGCAGTAGCAGCGGTAAACCTTGCCCTCAGCCAGAAGGCGATCCACATAGCTGCGGTAGATATCGAACCTGGCGGTCTGCCTGAACGGCCCCTCGTCCCAGTCGAGCTCGAGCCACTGCATACCTTCGATGATGGCCTCTATGTACTCGTCGGTCGAACGCGTCGTGTCGGTATCTTCAATCCTCAATATGAAAGAGCCGCCGTTGTGCCGGGCGAAGAGCCAGTTGAAAAGGGCGGTCCTTGCCCCGCCTATATGCAGATGCCCCGTTGGGCTTGGGGCAAACCTTACCCTAACCTGATCGCTCACCTCACAACCTCCCTGAAATACAAAATGAAATTCATGATAACCCAAAACAGGCAATTAGTTAAAGAATAGTCCGCTTGCGCGGCCCTGAAGACCCAGACAGCACGCTTTGATCCGCCCCCTTTCCGGGTGGACATGGATTGGTCCTCCCGACCATTGACATAAGTCATATTCGCCGCATAGCTATCTTGATATACTGGAATCAAAACATAATATATAGGAGGCTCACATGGCTGCCACAGTTCTGGACATCAAGAAACTCATCACCTTCTATCCCGACAAAATATACAGGGAAATGCTCGCCGACACCCCGGAGATGCGTGTCGCCCTAATGTGCCTGGAGGCAGGTCAGGAACTCAAGCCCCATAAAGCGCCTCTCAGGCTCATGATGTATTGTGTAGAGGGGCGTGGCGTCTTCACAGTAGGCGATGAAGAGATAGAAGCCGGGGAAAAGACAGCCATTCTGGTCGATCCTGAAGTGCCTCATGGCTTCAAGGCGTCAAAGGGAGAGAAACTTGTCGTCATGGCGGTGGTAACCCCGGTCGAATAGGCGGCTTCGGAAGAAGTGCCTTGCAGCTTCGAGCCGTTCCGCATGCAAACAAGGATAGTCCGCCCGGCTTTACAGGGCTGGAAGGCTTGTGGTAACGTATTGATACTGCAAATTTGTCCATTTGGACAATTTATCGTTGTCTGCGATTAATGAGAACTGTTTGAAGGAAGGTGGTGAGCAAATGTTCGACACGCTTAAAAAGAAAGAGATCATCGAGTCCTACAAGACCCACGAGAAGGACACCGGGTCTCCGGAAGTGCAGATTGCATTGCTTAGTGAAAGAATCAGCTATCTTACAGACCATTTCAAGACGCATGCCAAAGACCATCACTCGAGGAGAGGTCTGCTCAAGCTCGTTGCTCAAAGGAAAAAACTCCTCAATTACCTGAAAATATCCGACAAAGCCCGCTATGACAGCGTCATAGGGCGCCTCGGCCTGAGAAAATAGCATTCTCATTACAGCAGAGACAGTACTAAAGCAAGGAGACAAAAAGTTAATTAAATGACAAGTGTAGAACTGGAGATTAAGGGTAAGCGGCTGATCATAGAAACCGGCCAGATGGCCAGACAGTCGGATGGAGCTGTGGTAGTGAAATTCGGAGATACTGTGGTGCTTGCAACGGCGGTGGCCAGCAAGAAACCCAAAGAGGGTCTCGACTTTTTCCCTCTAACTATAGATTATCAGGAGAGGACTTACGCTGCCGGGAAAATCCCCGGAGGCTTCTTCAAGAGAGAGGGCAAGCCCTCTGAAAAAGAGGTGCTGACCTCGCGGCTCATAGACCGCCCGATGAGGCCCCTGTTCCCAAAGGGCTTCTACTGCGAGACGCAGGGCATCGTATCGGTCCTGTCCTACGGAACTGAAAATATCGCTGATATCCTCGGCATAATAGGGATGTCAGCTGCTATTCATATCTCCAACATCCCCTTTGGCGGGCCGGTAGCCGCTGCAAGGGTCGGAAGGCTTGACGGTCAGCTTGTTATCAACCCTGACCTTTCGGAGATGGAAAATCTCGACCTGAACCTGGTTGTAGCAGGCACCGAAGATGCGGTAATAATGGTCGAGGGCGGCGGCGCCGAGGTTTCTGAGGCAACCCTGATCGAGGCCATCGACTTCGCCCATCAGGAAATCAGGCGGATTGTCGGACTGCAAAACGAATTGAGGAGCAAAATCGGCCAGGAAAAGCGTCCGGTCCCTCCCGTCGAGGAAAAACCGCAGCTTGTGGCAGCTGTTAGACAGTATGTCGACGGCAGGATACACGAGGCCATTCATATCCCGGGCAAACATGAAAGGCAGGGCGCTCTTGACGCTATCCTGGAAGAGACCGTAAAGAAGCTCAATACCCCCGAAACAGCAGAGAAATGCGCATGCAGCGCTGACAAGGACCTTACGCGGGACATCGCAAATGCGTTTGAAGACTACGAAAACGAGATCGTAAGGGAGACGATAATCAAGCAGGGGAAAAGGGCCGACGGTCGCAGGCCGGACGAGATCAGAAACATTACCTGCCGGATGGGCCTGCTTCCACGGGTGCACGGTTCAGCCCTTTTCATAAGGGGCGAGACCCAGGCACTCGTTGCCACTACACTTGGCACCTCTGATGACGAACAGAAAATAGACTCCCTCGACGGGGAAATATATAAGACTTTCATGCTTCATTACAACTTCCCTCCGTTCAGTGTAGGAGAGGTGAAGCCGCTCCGCTCGCCCGGCAGACGTGAAATAGGCCATGGAGCACTCGCCGAGCGCGCAATTAAATATATACTGCCCACGAAGGAGATGTTCCCTTATACGATAAGAGTGGTTTCCGACATACTTGAATCGAACGGATCGTCTTCGATGGCAACAGTCTGCGGCGCGACCCTCTCGCTGATGGATGCAGGGGTGCCGATCAAGGCGCCGGTTGCGGGAATCGCAATGGGCCTGATCAAGGAAGGTGACGATGTCGTGGTGCTTACAGACATCCTGGGGCTCGAAGACCACCTGGGCGACATGGACTTCAAGGTCGCCGGCACTACAAACGGCATTACCGCCTTTCAGATGGACCTGAAAATCGGGGGCGTCAGCCGTGAGATACTCGAACGGGCCCTTGAGCAGGCCAAAAAGGGAAGGCTCTTCATACTCGGCAAGATGTCCGATGCCATGCCTTCGGTGAGGGACAACCTCTCTCCGCATGCCCCGCGCATTTACACTATGCAGATCAAGCCCGACAAGATCAGGGACGTTATCGGCAGCGGCGGTAAAGTGATCCGCGGCATTGTGGAGCAGACTGGAGCCAAGATAGACATAGATGACAGCGGCACAATCAACATCGCATCCAGTGATGAGGAGTCTGCCAAGAAAGCGATAGAGATCATAAGCGGAATAGTGGCCGAGGCAGAAGTAGGCAAGGTTTACAAAGGCAAGGTTGTCAGGATTGCCGACTTCGGAGCTTTTGTCGAAATACTGCCGGGCACTGACGGCCTGCTTCACATATCGCAGATATCGGAGAAGCGTATTGCCAAGGTGACCGACGAGATCAATATGGGAGACGAGGTCCTTGTCAAGGTCATAGAGATCGACAACCAGGGCAGGATCAGGCTTAGTCGAAAGGAAGTACTCAAAGAACAGCAGCGCCAGGGCGCGACTAGCTAACTTAAAGGGCAACGGGCATCTTTTTGATGCCCGTGACTCGGCTCTATAACCCTCACGATTCGCCTTCCAACAGCGTATGTTTACAAAAAGACATCTGGACAACGGCATACCGGTTATAATGGAGCAGGTCAAAAGCTCCCGCTCTTTCATTCTGGGCATCTGGGTGAAGGTCGGCTCCCGCAACGAACCGCCCGATAAGAACGGGGTATCCCACTTCCTTGAACACATGTTCTTCAAGGGTACGAAGAAACGCTCCGCCCACGACATCGCCATCGATATAGACAGCCTCGGCGGTGACCTGAACGCCTTCACATCCCGCGAAAACACGGCATTCTACATTAAAATACTGGATGAATATATCGATAGAGGCGTTGAGCTATTGACGGACATCTTCCTGCACTCCGCCTTCGATGAAAATGAGCTCGAAAAGGAAAAGGGGGTCATCAAGGAAGAGATCAAACTGGTCGAAGATACCCCTGATGATTATGTTCACGACCTTTTCAGCAGGACTATTTACGGCCAGTCAGGGCTGGGCCAGCCGGTGTTGGGCAACAGGGAAACGGTAAAAGCTTTCAAACGTGAAGACCTGATCAGCCATGTGAGAAAATACTACGGAACCGCTGACACGGTGATCTCCTGCGCCGGCAATTTCGAAGCCGACATGGTGCTCGACAGGCTCAACCACCATCTGGGTAAACTCAGGCGCGGCTCCGAGCCCGAAACGTTCGCGGCGCCCTCCTTCAGCAGGAAGATCGACATTTTCAGCAAAGACCTTTCAGAGGCACATCTGTGCATCGGCATCGAAGGCATACCATACGCAAGCGATGAGCGCTATACCCTTTCGCTCCTGAATACAATACTGGGGGCCAGCGTCAGCTCGAGGCTCTTCCAGGGTATCCGTGAAAAGAAAGGCTATGCGTATAGCATCTATTCTTTCCTATCTTCCTATTTCGATGCCGGCTACTGGGCCGTCTACGCCGGGACCGGCAAGAAAAGGGCCACCATCGTTGCCGACATGATAATCAGGGAGATGAAGGGCCTCGCAGATACCGTCACGGAGGTCGAGCTCAAAAGGGCAAAGGATCAGCTGAAGGGAAACCTTGTGCTCGCACTGGAATCGACCAGCAGCAAGATGCAAAGCAACGCCCGCCAGGAGATATATTATCAGAGACATTTCTCTCAGCTGGAAATCATGAAAGAGATTGATGCAGTGACGCTAGACAGGGCCAGAGATCTTGCTTTGAGCCTGATCAACGGAGGCCCCATGAGCCTTACTGCGCTGGGCCCGATAAGGGAAGAGGACTTCGCGGGTCTGCTCTGAGGCAAGATATGCTCCGCGAACTGAGAATCAAGGACTTTACCATAATCGACGACCTCACCGTCGTCTTTGAGCCCGGGCTTAACGTGCTGAGCGGAGAGACCGGCGCAGGCAAATCCATTATAGTCGATGCCCTTGGCGTCCTGCTCGGGGACAAGGCTTCACAGGACCTTATCAGAACGGGTGCAGCGGAATCCCGCATCGAAGCGAGTTTCGACTCTGCAGACCTGGCGGCATTGAAAGACCTTGACATAAGCGGCAGCGACGGCATTATACTGCGCAGAATCCTGGGCAGGGGCAAGAGCCGCGCATACGTTAACGACAGTCCGGTCAGCATCCAGGCGATCGCCTCTGTCGGCAGCGAGCTTGTCGACATTCACGGACAGCACGAGCACCAGAGTCTTCTCAAAAAAGAAAGCCACCTCTCTTTTGTCGATGCCTTCGGCGGGCTGAATGAAGATGCTGAAGCGCTTCAAGCCTTCTATAGCGATATCGCCGGCCTCAGAAACCGTGTCCGTGAGATCAAGGAAAAAGCGCGGGAGAGAGAACAGCGGTCCGAGTTTCTGAGGTTCCAGATCGGCGAGATCGAGGAAGCTGCCCTCAAGGAAAATGAAAAACACCGGCTTGACGAGGAGAAGTCTATCCTGACAAACGCCAGCCGGTTAAGGGAATCGGCAGAGACGGCATACGACCTGCTTTATGGGGCCGAGGGGTCAGTAATTGAACGGATATCCAAGGCGGCAGCCCTGCTCAAAGAGATGTCTCGAATCGACAACCGGACCGAAGAGAGCGCGTCAGTCGTCGAATCGGCGGCCTCCCTGATCGAAGACGCCTCTCATTCCATCAGAAATCTCAAAGAGACTTATGATGTAGATCCGGCGAGGCTCACTGAAGTGGACGACCGCATCGAGACGATCCGAAAGCTGGAAAGAAAATACGGCGACGGCGTCGAAGGCATACTGAATTACCTTGCCGGGGCACGAGAGGAACTGCGGGGACTCGATCACTCCGAGGAAGAAAGGGACACGGCGGAGCGCGATCTGGCCGAGAAAGAAGCCCGGTTGACATCAATGGCAGAGCAGCTGTCGGGCAAGCGTGGAGTCGCCGCCAAGCAGATGGCCAGGCTGATCCTTCAGGAGTTAAGAGAACTCGGATTCCAGAAGGCAGAATTCAGGATCGATTTCAGGCGGAAAACCGCAATCGGTCCCTCAGGCATGGATGATGTGGAATTTCTCTTTTCAGCCAACCCCGGCGAGCCGCCGCGACCGCTCGTAAAAGTTGCATCCGGCGGAGAGCTGTCACGAATCATGCTGGGCATGAAGTGCCTTGAGATCGGCAGGCACGACAGCCTCAGAAAACCGAAGACCGCGGAAGGCTCAACGCCGATTGTAAGAACACTGATCTTCGACGAAGTAGACGCGGGCATCGGCGGTGTGACGGCGCAGCATGTCGGCAACAGGCTTCACGCACTGTCGGCGAACTACCAGATTCTATGCATAACCCACCTCCCCCAGATAGCAGCACGGGCCGTCAGCCATATACGGGTGGACAAGCAGCTTTCGGACAAAGAGGCGACGGTTACAATCGAGGTCCTTGCAGACGAGTCAAGGCGCGAGGAGCTGGCCCGAATGCTTGGCGGCAGAGTGACGGACCGCTCGCTGCAGCATGCCGAAGAGATGCTGGAGATTGACAAAGAAAGCGGACGAAAGGCAGAATCTTGAGATGAAGGAAACCACGGCTGAAAAAAAGAAATCATCAGGGACAATCGTGATCGACCGCGAGCTCTGCAAGGGCTGCGGATATTGCATAAGCGCCTGCCCGAAGGGCTGCATCTCACAGGAGGACTCATTCAATTCCAGCGGGTACTATCCGGCTTCTTTCGTCAACACTGGCCAATGCACCGGCTGCGCCATCTGCGCCTGTTCCTGCCCAGACATAGCCATCGAGGTTTGGAGAGAGGAATAGCCCGACCGATGTCCAGATTATTCTTGCACACACTGACAGTTCTGTCGCTAGCAATTCTAGTACATACTACTCCTGCGTTTCCGGCAGTGCAGGAATTTGCTCTCGACAATGGTCTGAAGGTGCTCTTCATCGAGGACCACAAGATCCCTCTCGCAACATTTCAGATATGGTACAAGGTCGGCTCGATCGACGAGCCTGCCGGAAAATCGGGAATGAGCCACCTCCTAGAGCACATGATGTTCAAGGGCACCGACAAATACGGGTCGAAAGAGCTTTCGAACGCAGTGCAGCGACGAGGCGGGACGGACAACGCATTCACGACCAGGGATTATACGATGTATTATGAAACCCTTCCGTCGGATGCCGTCGGCCTGCCGATTGAGTTCGAGGCAGACCGCATGAAGAACCTCACGCTCAAGGACCTGCAATCCGAACGAAGCGTCGTGATGGAAGAGCGGCGCATGCGCACGGAGGATGACCCGCAGAACCTCCTGTTCGAAGAAACGCTCGCCACATCTCTTATGGTGCATGCCTATCGCAAACCCGTAATCGGCTGGATGGATGAGATAGCTTCCATCACGCGCGAAAATCTCGCCGCATATTACAGCGCATACTACTCGCCAGATAATGCCTTCATAATATTGTCCGGTGACGTATATCCCGACAAGCTGCTGCCGCTCATAAAGAAAGAGTTCGGTGCCATCCCCCCTGCGGGCGACAAGTTGAAGCGCATAAGAACGGTCGAGCCTGTGCAGCAGGGCGAAAAAATCGTGAACCTCGAAAGCGAATCGGCAGAGCTGCCTTATATCCTGGCGGTCTATCATGTGCCGAGCTTCCCGGATAAAGACAGCTACGCACTCGATGTCCTCTCGACAATCCTCGGAGGCGGCAGGAGCTCGCGGCTTTATCTGGAGCTTGTCTACAGGCAGCGGCTCGCCATCGACGCGTCGGCTGATTATACCGACCTTAACCGCGACCCTTATGTTTTCATCGTCAACGCTGCCGTTGCGCCGGGTAAGGAATCGAAAGACGTAATGGCTGCTCTTGAGGCTGAGATAGAGCGATTGAAGAATGAGCCGCCTTCAGCGGAAGAGGTTCAGAAGGCAAAAAACCAGGTCGAGGCTGGCTTCGAAATCGCAAGAGACTCAAGCTATTCCGAGGCATTGTATACCGGGATGTTTCAGATACTGGGGGACTGGAAGCTCAAGGACAGGTATCTTGACGGGATCAGAAAGGTGACTGCTGCCGATGTACAGGAAGCTGCCCGCCGTTATCTGATAATAGAGAACAGGACTGTCGGATATCTTAAGCCCAAAAAGCGGGGGGGGCGCGATGAATAGGCAGTTGAAGTTTTATGCTTTTGCGCTTCTTTTCATGTTTGCGCTAGCATTCCTGCCTGCCGCAACGGATGCATTCGAAATGCACAAGGAAAAGCTCGCAAACGGCCTGACGGTTGTCTATGTAGAAAGGCGAGAAGTCCCTATAGTGATGGCGACCCTTCTAGTAAAAGCCTCGCCGCTGCAGGAAAGCTCAGCCAAATCAGGGACAGCGTACATCGCGGCAAAGATGCTCTCAGAAGGGACTGCAACCCGGAAGGCGACCGACATAAGCCGCGAAATTGACTTCCTCGGTGCAGCTTTAGACACATCCGTCAATCATGACTACACGACGCTATCGCTCTCAGTCCTCAAGAAAGATGTGAACAAAGGATTCGACCTTTTCTCAGATGTGGCATTGCATCCCACATTTCCCTCTGATGAATTTGCCAGGAAGAAGGAGCAAATCAAGGGCGCACTCAAACAGCGAGAGGAAGACCCTTCTTATGTCGCCGGCAGGGAATTCAGCAGAGACGTCTTCGGGAACTACCCCTACGGCAGGCCTGTAGAAGGAAGCATACAGAGCATCGACGGCATCGGTAGGGACGACGTCCTGAATTTCTATAGTTCGCTCTACCGCCCGGACAACGCGATTCTTACCGTTGTCGGAGATATCGGAAGGGATGAGCTGAACAGTCTGCTCAGCCGCACATTTTCCAGCTGGAATAATCAGGCCGACACCGTTGAGCAAAAGACGCAGCCTGGCACGCCGCAACCTTTGAAAGGCGCGCGGGTCGATATAATAGACAGGGACGTCGCGCAGGCCAACATCCTTTTCGGCTACGTGGGCATTGCAAGGAACGACCCGGATTATTACGCAGTGCAGGTGATGAACTACATATTCGGCGGCGGCGGCTTTTCATCCAGACTGATGAAGGTTATCAGGGATGAAATGGGGCTGACCTATTCCATCAACAGCTTTTTTGCCGCCACGAAATTTCCGGGACGGTTCGAGATAGAGGTGCAGACCAAGAACGAATCGGCAGGTATCGTCGTCGGCGAAATTCTAAAACAGCTGCGCCTGATGAAAGAGGGGCCCGTTTCAGAGCAGGAGCTGCGCGACGCAAAAGATTACCTGATAGGCAGCTTTCCGCGGCGGCTTGAAACAAGCAGAAAGACAGCCGACTTTCTTGCGGCAATGCTTTATTACGGACTTGGAGACGATTACATCGACAGGTACAAAACATACATATCCGGCGTTTCGCGTGAAGACGTCTTGCAGGTAGCCCGCAAATACCTGGATGACAAAAATTATGTGCTGGTCGTAGTCGGCAACAAGAAGAAATTGAAATTATGATTGTGTGTCGCCACTTGCCACGCCCGATGGTCGCAGCAAGCCGCGTCCCTACCGCATCCTCAATTTTCTGAAGATCAACATCATCTCCCGCACCGACAGCTGGCCCGGCGCCGAGGCCGTGTTAATATAGCCGAAGGTGATCGGCGATCCCAGCAGCGGCGTAAATATCCGTGACGGCAGGCCCTTCTCTCCCATCGAAATTGTGATCAACCGGCTGTCCCGGTTTCGCATTGCAAAGCCCAGAAACCTCAGCAGGTCTTCGCGGCTGGTCGCCTTTACTGCAATCTTCACGATATCGGCACCACAGCCTTTTCCCCGTTCTACTATCCGGTCAAGTTCGGCGTCTTGTGGCGTCGAATCAAAATCATGGAACGATCCGATCAGCAGCTTCTTGAAGGTATCACAGAGCTTTCTTATGCCGGACATCAATTCGCCGAACTGGATCTCGACATCGACAAGGTCAGCCAGCGGTATTATGCCGCGATAGATTTCGAGGCGATCGGGGACTTCCTTTTCACCTCCCTCGCGCGGATCGCGCACGGTCGCTATGATCGGCTTGTTGAACCTGCTGCGGACCCCCTTGAAGACATCCTTGATGTGACCGGATTCAAGCCTGTCGAACATGTCGACCCTGAGCTCGATGACATCGACGGCATTCATTATGTCGCTGTCGACAGATTGGTAATCGCGGTCCGTCAGGATACCTGCAATCAGAGGAAACTCGCCAAGCCTGAAATCGCGGATAAAAATAT
>DATHDF010000034.1:0-7383 GCA_035319185.1 Dissulfurispiraceae bacterium
GCCTGGTCAGCGCCTCTGACTTGATGCGTTCCGACATGTCGGCAAACAATTCAAATGCTTCCTTCTTGTATTCTACCAAAGGGTCTTTCTGGGCGTATCCCCTGAGCCCGATGCCCTCTTTCAGGTGGTCGATATTCAGAAGATGGTCTTTCCATTGGGTATCGATAATCTGAAGCAGCACCATCTTTTCAAGATAGCGCATGATGTCGCTTCCAGATTCCGCCTCTTTTGTCTCGTACATCTCCCTGAGCGACGAAACGATAAGCTCCCGCAAATCGGGGGTCCCCTTGAATCCGTCTAAAGATGGTCTGATTCCGTATGCGCCTTCGAGCGCTGCCGAAAGGCCCGGCAGGTCCCATTCATCATAGCGCTCTTCCGGGCAGTATACGAAAAGAAACTCATCCACGACGTCTTCGATAATGTCGAAGACCTTGGGCTTCAGGGATTCGCCCAGGAGTATTTCCTTCCTGAACGAATAAATCTCGGTCCGCTGCTTGTTCATGACATCGTCATATTCCAGGAGGTGTTTTCTGATATCGAAGTTATGCGCCTCGACCTTTTTCTGGGCATTTTCGATCGCCTTCGTAACCATCCTGTTTTCGATCGGGATGTCCTCATCCATCTTCAGCAGGTTCATCAGGCTGTTTATTTTATCCGAGCCGAAGATGCGCATAAGGTCGTCTTCGAGAGAAAGATAGAACCTTGACGCCCCGGGATCGCCCTGCCTGCCGGATCTTCCACGGAGCTGGTTGTCTATCCTGCGGGCCTCATGGCGCTCGGTCCCTATGATGTTGAGCCCGCCCGCCTCTACGACCTGTTCCCGCTCGACGGTGCAGATTTCGCGCGCCTTTTCAAGGGCTGCTGCGTATTCCTCATCGGTGTATGACTCCTTGTCTTTCAGGAGGTCTGCCGCCAGGCCGCTGGGATTGCCGCCCAGCACTATGTCCGTGCCCCGACCGGCCATGTTCGTCGCGATTGTGACGGCACCGTACCTGCCGGCCTGCGCAACGATTTCAGCCTCTTTCTCGTGGAACTTGGCGTTGAGGACTGCATGCCTGATCTGCTTCTTCTTGAGCAGGTGGCTGAGTATCTCCGATTTCTCGATCGATGTCGTGCCGACAAGGACGGGCTGCCCTTTTTTGTGACATTCCTCTATTTCGCCGATAACGGCGTTGAACTTGCCGTTCTGGTTCTTGTAGACGACGTCGGCATTGTCGGCCCTTCGCATAGGTTTGTTCGTAGGTATTACCAGCACCTCTAGGTTGTATATCTGCGCGAATTCCGCAGCTTCCGTATCTGCAGTGCCGGTCATTCCAGCGAGCTTGCCGTACATCCTGAACAGGTTCTGGAACGTTATGGTGGCGAGCGTCTGGTTTTCGCTCGCGATCTTGACACCCTCCTTTGCCTCGATTGCCTGATGGAGACCGTCGCTCCAGCGCCTTCCAGGCATCAGCCTTCCGGTAAACTCGTCTACGATGATAACCTCTCCATCCTTCACTACATATTCGTCATCCAGCTTGTAAAGATGATGCGCCCTCAGGGCCTGCAGCACATGGTGCACCAGCTCTATGTTTGAAGGGTCATAGAGGTTTGACACGCCGAGGAGCCGCTCGACCTTAGAGCTTCCGGATTCGCTCAATGTAACGGTCTTGAGCTTCTCGTCAAGCTTGAAGTCGCCTGAAAGGACATTGCCGCCTTCATCCAGCACAACAGGCTTAAGGTTAGGGATGATCCTGTTGATCTTGTAATATTTGTCGGTCGATTCCTCAGACGGGCCGGATATGATGAGAGGCGTCCTGGCCTCGTCGATAAGTATGCTGTCCACTTCGTCTACTATGGCGTAGTGCAGTTCACGCTGGCTGAAGTCCGAAAGATCGTACTTCATGTTGTCCCTGAGGTAATCGAACCCGAACTCGTTGTTTGTGCCGTACGTTATGTCGGCAAGATAGGCTTCACGTCTGGTGCAGGGCCGCAAATAGTCGAACCTCTTGTCGCTTGACCTGAATGAGCGGTCGAAGAGAAACGAATAGTCGTGCTGAATGACGCCGACCGACAGGCCGAGAAAGTCGTATAGTTGCCCCATCCACTGAGCGTCCCTTTTGGCGAGGTAATCGTTTACCGTTACCACATGAACGCCTTTGCCTTCGATTGCGTTCAAATATACGGAGAGAGTCGCAACCAGTGTTTTTCCTTCTCCGGTCTTCATCTCCGCGATCTTTCCTTCGTGGAGGGCGATGCCTCCTATTAACTGCACATCGAAGTGGCGCATGTTCAGCCGGCGCTTCGACGCCTCTCTGACAACTGCAAATGCTTCGTTCCGGATATCGTCGAGAGATTTGCCCCGGCTCATCAGCTCCCTGAACTCGCCTGTTTTGGCAGACAGCTGCTCGCTGCTCAACGATGAAACGGCATTTTCGAGGGCGTTTATTTCATCTACGGCCTTGAAAAGTCTTTTTAATTCACGTTCGTTCTTCGTTCCGAAGATTTTTTTCAGGATATCCACCATAATCCTTATACTAAAAATAAAATTGTGATTAATGCAAGCTCTCTTGGCGCGTAATTGTGGTATAATCCGAATAGACATTTCACAACTAAATACTGTTGATGCCGGCCGTTCGGCAGAGGGGGTTGGTCTTTATGGAAATGATCGATATCTTGGTGGCGGGGGCCCAGTCAAAGGCCTCAGACATCCACATCGTGGTCGGCAAGCCACCTATGGTCAGAATCAATGGGAGCATGAATCCGCTGAAACAATTTCCTGTGCTGACGGAAGAGGGGTCCAAAGGCCTGATATACAGCATGCTTTACCAGGACCAGATCGGAAGGTTCGAGGAGAAGCTCGAGCTCGACTTTTCGTATAACGTCCCCGGTCTGAGCAGATTCAGGGTGAACGTCCTCTCCCAGAAAAACGGTATCGAGGCGGTTCTCAGACTGATTCCGAGCAAAATACCTAATTCAAAGGAAATACGTCTGTCCGACCCCATAATAGCGTTGACTAAGCTTCCGAGGGGGCTCATACTTGTCACTGGCCCGACCGGATCGGGGAAGTCCACAACTCTAGCGAGCATGATAGATATTATCAACACCGAAAGGCGCGAGCACATAATCACTATCGAGGATCCAATCGAATTCGTCTTCGATCATAAACACTGCATTGTAAGGCAGAGGGAAGTCGGCATGAATACCCACTCTTTTGCCGATGCCCTCAAACATTGCCTGAGGCAGGACCCAGACGTAATACTGGTCGGTGAAATGCGCGACCTAGAAACGATACAGCTTGCAGTGACCTCCGCAGAAACCGGACACCTCGTCTTTGCAACCCTTCATACGCAGGACGCCCCGCAGACGGTGGACAGGGTCATCGACGTATTCCCGCCGCACCAGCAGCAGCAGATGAGGGTCCAGCTGGCATCGACGCTCAAGGCCGTTATCTGTCAGCAGCTGCTTCCGAAGGCTGACGGCAGGGGCCGTGTGGCTGCGCGTGAGCTGATGATCGTGACCCACGCGATCTCAAACCTGATCAGGGAAGGCAAGACCCATCAGATCTATTCGGCCATTGAGACAGGCGCCAAGCAGGGTATGACGACCCTCGAAGCGTCTCTTGCGGAACTGGTGAGAGACAAGCTCATCACGATCGACGATGCTTTTTCCAAGGCCAACAACCCTGACACCCTGAGGCTCAAGCTTGCATCTATGGGCATAAAGACCCAATAAACAGGAGTTATCGCATGACTATTGACGATTGTCTGAAGGAGTTGCTGGACAGGGGAGGCAGCGACCTCCATCTGCGCGTAGGCCGCCCGCCCATTATCAGGATCGACGGCAACCCGATGCAGCTTGAATTTCCTCCTCTCACCCAGAAGATGCTTGAAGTCATGTTTGTCCCGATGCTTACCGAAAACCAGAAACAGATACTCCAGAAACGCAGGGCTGTGGATTTCACATACGAATATCAAGGCACCATTCAGTTGAGGTGCAGCCTATTCTTCCAGGAGGGCATGCTTGGCGCAGTGATGAAGATTGCGCCTGAGAGCATGCCGGCGGGAAAAACGTCCATGGGCAAGGTGTCGGTGTCAGGGGTCGAGCCGAACCTCAATTTTTATCTGAGGGAACTGATCAAGCGAGGAGGCTCCGATCTTCATCTCAAAGTCGGGAGGCCGCCGCTCTTCAGGATTCGGGGAGATCTTCTGCCGACCGAATTCCCGGTCATCGGAAAGAAGGACATGGAAGATCTGCTGCTGCCGATATTGAACGGCGTGCAGCGCGACAGGCTGGAGCGTGAGCGTGAGCTCGATTTCTCGTATCTGATCGAAGAGCTCGCCCGGTTCAGGGGCAACTATTTCTACCAGATGGACAAGCTGGGGGGCGTATTCAGGGTTATTCCTATCAAGATTGCGACGCTTGAGGAGCTTGGCCTGCCGGAGGTGCTCAAAGAGATCGTTTCGCGCGAGCAGGGGTTGATACTTGTAACAGGGCCTACCGGCAGCGGCAAATCGACCACGCTGGCGGCAATGGTGGATTACCTGAATGAACGAGTTGACAAGCATATTGTCACCATCGAGGACCCGATAGAATTCATCCATAACGACAAGAAGTGCGTTATTAACCAGCGCGAGGTCGGCAATGACACCCGGTCCTTTTCGGAAGCGCTGAGGCATGCGCTCCGGCAGGACCCCGATATCATTCTTGTCGGCGAGATGCGCGACCCTGAAACGATCCATACTGCACTGACTGCATCTGAAACCGGCCACATCGTTGTCAGCACGCTCCATACGACGTATGCCAAGCAGTCCATCAGCAGGATCATCGACGCGTTCGAGCCCGCGCAGCAGAACCATATAAGGATCAGGACGGCCATGGCCCTCGTAGCAACGGTTGCGCAGAAGCTGATAAAGAAATCGGACGGATCGGGCAGGACGGCTGTGATGGAGGTAATGATCAACACGCCGACGATAAAAAAGCTGATAACCGACGAGAAGCTTGATCAGATCGACAAGATAATCGAGGAATCGGCCAAGCTTTATAAAATGCAGACCTTCAACCAGCACCTTTTCAAGCTTGTGCAGGAAAGCATGCTTACGAAGGAGGACGCACTGGCCGCATCATACAATCCGAACGACCTGCGGATCATGTTCCAGACCCAGATGGTAGGGGACAAGATCGAGAACATAAAGAAAGCCCAGAGACCTGCCTGGGTAAAGGAACAGTAAATTCCTTATAGGGGCGCAGTTCACTGCGCTCCTATATTTTTCTTCTCTGCCGCATCACCTCGTAGGCGATTATCCCTGTTGCAACCGATACGTTCAATGAATTGACGATCCCTCTCATCGGCAGGCTGACAAGGACGTCGCACATCTCCTTAACAGTCCTGCGCATTCCCTCACCCTCGGAACCGACGACAACGGCAATCGGTCCTTTCAGATCGACTTCCCATATGCCCGAGGGCGCATCCGCTTCAGCGCCGACGATGGTAACGTCCCTTTCCTTCATCAGGGCGACGGCATGCTTGATATTTACGACCTCGGCCATGGCTACATGCTGAATCGCGCCTGCCGATGCCTTATACACGACCGGCGTCAAGCCTGCAGACCTGCGAGACTGAAACACCACTCCGTCAGCTCCGGCTGCATCTGCGACGCGCAATATCGCGCCGAAATTCCGCGGGTCTTCTATGCAGTCGAGCACTACGAAAAAGGGAGTCGAACTCTTCCTGAAGGCGCGGTCGATGAGATCTTCTATATCGAGCAGTTCCTTCGGCGCTACCGAAGCCGCGATGCCCTGATGGCCCTTGTCGAATTTTGCGTCGAAGAAATCCTTCTCGACCAGTTTGACCGGGATGAGCTTCGACTCGGCTAGACCCATAACCGCCTTGAGACTGCCTGCTGATTGTCTGTGAACAAATATCGCTGTGATCCTGGCCCCTGATTTCAGGGCCTCCGATACGGGGTTCAGTCCGTAGATATAAAAGTCTTCGCGGGTAGCAGGCCTGTACTGCGGCCTGTCTGGGCTATACGATCTTGATCTTCCAGGCCGTGCCATCTTTTTTGTCCTCAAGAAGCACGCCGTGCTCCTCCAGCTGATTGCGGACGCTGTCGGCCTTTGCCCAGTCCTTGTTTTCGCGAGCTGTCTTTCTTTCGCTGATCCTGCTTTCGATGTCGGCTTCCGTCATTGGAATGTTCTTCACTTTCAGCAGGCTCAGGTTCCACGCATGAGGCGTGCGCCCGAAAAGATTCAGCACATTGCCCGCGTTCTTCAGGACCTCCTTCGCCCTGGCGAAAATCTTAACGGCCTCTGCACCCGACGGCTTCAGATCGAGGCATCGGTTGATCTCGCGGACGAGCTCGAATATCAAACCGAGCGTCAGCGCGGTGTTGAAGTCATCGTCCATCGCCTCCTCGAAGCGCGCCTTGAACTCGGCTAGCATGGTTTCGAGTCCGCAGCCCTGCGACATGCCCTTTCCGGTTGCATCTCCGGCCCTGGATATGAAATCGTCCATCCTCGAAACCGTGCTGTAGAAACGGTCGAGCGAGGACTCTGCATCTCTCAGTTGCTCGTGAGAAAACTCAATGGGGCTGCGGTAATGGCTCGAAAGCAGGAATAGCCTTATCACCTCGGGATCATATTTTGCCAGTATCTCGCGGATTGTAAAAAAGTTGCCCAGCGACTTCGACATCTTTTCCTTGTCGATGGTTATGAAGCCGTTGTGCACCCAATAGCGGGCAAAGGGTTTGCCGGTATATGCTTCCGACTGCGCGATCTCGTTTTCGTGATGAGGGAATATCAAGTCGGCCCCTCCGCCGTGGATATCTATCGATTCGCCGAGGTGCTTAATCACCATCGCCGTGCATTCTATATGCCAGCCCGGCCTGCCTTTTCCCCAAGGGCTTTCCCACGATGGCTCACCTTCCTTCGAGGCCTTCCAGAGCGCAAAGTCCGCCGGGCTCTGCTTGCGTTCGTCCACGTTGACGCGGGCGCCGGAAATAAGATCCTCAAGCTCTTTCTTGGAGAGCTTGCCGTAGCCATTGAACCTATCGACTGAAAAATAGACGCTGCTGTTTTCTCCTTCCTGCACCTCATAGGCGAAGCCCTTATCGATCAGCCCCTTCACCACGCCGATCATCTCAGCAATGTGCTCGGTTGCCTTCGGCTCTACATCTGCGCGCGCGACCCCGAGGGCGTCCATGTCGGCATAATACTCGGATATGTATTTTTTTGCGACCGCATCCCAGGTCGAGCCTTCCTCATTGGCCCGCCTGATAATCTTGTCGTCGATGTCCGTAAAGTTCCGCACAAACTTCATGTCGAAGCCCTTGTATCTGAAATATCTCGACATGATGTCGAAGACTATGGCGCTGCGGGCATGCCCGATATGGCAGTAGTCGT
>DATHDF010000035.1:0-84050 GCA_035319185.1 Dissulfurispiraceae bacterium
CACCGAGATCAGCCCGATTTCGTTGCTTGAATGCTTTGCTATGATAACACCCGACTCGAAGGCATCCTGCACATAAGGGAACAGGACTATATAGCCGATCACCATCGCACCGAAAGCCGTGATCAGCACTGCGCCGGCAGCGACGTCCTTGGCAATCCTGGCCTTCTCGCTGAATTCCGGAGAGATCATGTCTACTATATACTCGATAGCGGTATTTACCATTTCCGCCATCAGCACGAGTATGACCGTAATGGCTACAATCAGGAAGTCATGACGCTGGACGCCGAGCACATAGCTCAGGATGAGGACGGTAACAGCCGAATAGAGGTGATATCTCAGATGCCGCTGCGTCTTGGCGGCATAGAGGATGCCTTCGATAGCGTTGTTTGCGCTATCAACCCATTTTCTTAAGGGCATCCAACAGTTCCTTTTCCTTCTTTTTCATCTTCATGGCATTATGCCGGTCTATTTCATGGTCGTATCCGATAAGGTGGAGCAGCCCGTGCACCAGCAGTCGCTGCATTTCGCTGTCGAAATCATTCCCACTTTCGGCGGCCTGCCGCGCAGCCTGAGCAGGACTTATCACGATGTCTCCGAGTTCGGTTATCGCCTGTTCGACCGTCATGCCCTCCAGCTGTGAAAATGAAAGGACATCAGTGGTACGGTCGACCCCCCGGTATGCATGGTTAAGCTCACGCATTTTCCTGTCCCCGACCAGCATAACGCTGACGCTTGCCTCAGACGGATCAAACGAGACGCCGGCAGAAAGGTTTACACCTCTGACCCTTCTTCTGCCGGACAGTCGCATAAGCGCGGCTGCTATTGTCCGCCTGATTCTAAGCGGATCTGCCTTTATCGACCTTTGGGAGTTCTTTACCGCTATTTCCATTGTTATGTGGTGTTTTTTCGAGCGGGACGTCGGCCCTGTGGTGCGGGCCCCTGATTTCCACATCCGGATATTCTATCCTCTTGTGGAATATGCTGGTCAGCACAAAGGTAAATCGTCTCTTTATCTCGGACATGTCTTTAAGCGTAAGCTCGCATTCGTCGACCTGCCCGTCAAGGAATATCTCATTGATGATCTTCTCGACAAGGGCACTGATACGCGCGGATGTCGGGTCGGTCAATGCCCTTGCAGCCGCTTCAACCGCATCGGCCATCATCACCAGCGCTGCAACCCTCGTCTGTGGCTTGGGGCCGGGATAGCGATATTCATCCATATTTGCAACGCCGGTTTGTTCCTTGGCCTTCTGATAGAAAAAACTCATCAGGCGTGTGCCGTGATGCTGCTGTATTATGTCGGAAACCATCTTGGGCATTTTGTGCTGCCGTGCCAGTTCAAGTCCCTCTTTAACGTGTGATACAAGAATCATTG
Source organism: Dissulfurispiraceae bacterium (assembly GCA_035319185.1). Classification (GTDB taxonomy): domain Bacteria; phylum Nitrospirota; class Thermodesulfovibrionia; order Thermodesulfovibrionales; family Dissulfurispiraceae; genus Fen-1308. The sequence goes on from DATHDF010000035.1 coordinate 1,376, forward strand.
CGCTCATATGCGGAGCAAGACGTTCATGCCTGTTTAACGCACCCTGCTGGTTCTCGACAAAATATTCCGGCATTTTGATCTTTCCGATATCATGATAATAGGCTGTAACCCTTGCCAGCAACGGATTGGCTCCCACAGCCTCGGCGGCAGCTTCCGCGAGGTTCCCGACGATGATGCTGTGATGGTATGTTCCGGGTGCGTTTATCATCAGGTTCTTCATGAGCGGCTGGCCGAGGTCGAGAAGTTCGAGCAGGCTTATGTCGGTGCTGACGCCGAAGAAGTGTTCGACTAGCGGCAGCATGATAGACACAAGGGCCATAACAAAAAATCCGGACATTACCGCAAAGAAAATTCCTGCAAGTGCGGCATCGGTAAAGAGAGTGGACGTCAGCAGAAGGATGATCCCGGCTATCACAACATTGACCGCGCTTACACAAAGGCCTCCTTTTATAAGCGCAGATCTCTTCTTGCACCGTATGACGCTGAAAGCGGCCGTTAGGCTTCCGATGAAAATATATGCCGGCACATAGGGGTTATGGAACCAGACACCCGTAATAAGGCTGATTATAAGGGCGAACATCAGCGCCGCGTGGAAGTCGAATATAAGGGCAACGAGCATAGCGCCCACTGGGATGGGACTGCCGAACATGGCCGTCATGCCGTCAGGGAACCCGAGGCCCCTGCCCATGCCGGAGTTCAGATGATCGAAGACCCTTCCGATAAGCAGTGTTGCAACAAGGAGCATGCCCAGAAGCAGCACCATTTTTTGATCATTGATAAACGCCGGTTTGTACCTCTTTATGTCCTTGAAGAAAATGAAATAGACGGCAAGGCACATGAAAAAGCTGCCGAAGAAGAAGCTCGGATTAATCCCGTCCTGTATAATGAGCGCAGACAGGAAGGCAAGCGCGCTCAGAAACGATATGCTGGCCGACTGATCGGCATATTTTTCCTTCAATATATCGACCAGAGATCGCACATCTTTCGCGATGCGCTGGCCGCTACTCTTCTGTATCCCGTTTTTCATGTCTTTCATATGCCTGCACGATCTTCTGAACCAGCCTGTGGCGGACCACGTCTCTTTCAGTAAAATTGATGATCCCGATGCCTTCCACATCCCTGAGGATCCTGAGCGCTTCGATCAGTCCCGACATCCTGCCCGACGGCAGGTCTATTTGAGTTATGTCGCCGGTGATTACGGTCTTTGAGCCGAACCCAAGCCTGGTGAGATACATCTTCATCTGCTCGGTCGTCGTATTCTGAGCCTCGTCAAGTATTATGAACGAATCGTTCAGCGTCCGGCCCCTCATGAAAGCAAGCGGCGCTATCTCTATCGTCCCCCTTTCGATGAGCTTCTGGGCCTTGTCTATGTCCATCATATCGAAGAGTGCATCATACAGGGGCCTGAGATACGGGCTCACCTTTTCTGCAATGTCGCCCGGGAGAAAACCGAGCTTTTCGCCTGCCTCCACAGCAGGCCGCACCAGCACTATGCGCGACACCTGTTTCTGCAGAAATGCGTGTATTGCCATGGCCATTGCAAGATACGTTTTGCCGGTGCCGGCAGGTCCGATCCCGAAAATGATGTCGCTTTTCCCAATCGATTCAATGTAAAGACGCTGCGTTTCTGTCTTCGGTATTATAAAACGTTTCTTGGATAACACAGGGATACTGCTTGTAAAAAGGCTTTTCACGGAGACGTCATTGCCTTCCGAAATCGACCTGACCGCGTATGTGACGTCTTCAGGACGCAACGTGTACCCGTTCCTGTTGACTTCCCTTATCTCCTCGACAAGCCGCTCGGCCTTTTCGACAAGTTCGTCTTCCCCGCGAAGCAAAAGTCGCGTGCCCCGTATGCTGATAGCTACGCCAAGTGACTCCTCAACCGACTTCAGAACCTTGTCGGCGCCGCCATAAATGAATGGGTATTCTTTTTCCTGATCGAGGTCCAGCTCTATAGTCTTCGTAAATGCCTCCGGCAATAATAAAAAATATTTTGCACGCTATTTCCTGCTGCAGATGACGACACCTTCGATACCCTCACGCTTAAGACCTGCGAAGAGGGCCTCGGCCTCCCTCTTGGTAGCGTAATGCCCAATCCTGACCCTTGACAGCGTTTCTCCTTCAGGCGATTTATATCCCGTTATTGAAGCCTTAAATCCTTTCTTTGAAAGCAACTTCCTGAGCGCTCCGGCTTTCCCGTGGTCTTCAAACGCACCCAGCTGGACCGTATAGAAACGGCCGCCTGCAACACTACCCTTTGGGGCGTGTTTTCTTCCCGACTGTTTCATACTGTCCTTTGACTCCGCATCCCTCTTGCCGGATCTGTCCGTCGCACTTTCCAGCCCAGTCCGAGACACAACGTCAGACTTATTCTTGATCCTGACATCCGGCGCTTTTTTCTCTGAATTCGTCGGCTCCCCTTTCACCGGCGCTTCAACGACTTCTGGCTTTTTTTCCGCCGAAGCATTCGGCTGCAAATCTCCCGGCTTCGGTGGCAATGCAGTGCTATCACTGCGCCTGGTCACAAGCGGGGGTTCTTTTGGTATAATGCCGGGCGTAGCGGAGGGGGGCGCGATTGTAGGCCTGCCGGATGAATCCAGGACCGTGCGTTCTTCGGACGGGGCAATCTTGTTGTCGGCCTCGACCTGTTTAACCATGCGTGTTGCAGAAGTACCGCCGTACCCGAAAAAATAGCCCAGGCCAAAGCTGAAAAGAGCCGTCCCTGCTATCCCTGCTATCAGCATCTTTCTACTGATAATTACAAGCGAAGAGGACGACTGGGTGCCCTTTCCGTTCATAAAATCAGCATAGCATCACCATAGGAAAAAAATCTATAACCTCTGGCAATGGCCTCGCGGTATGCAATCATCAGTTTATTGCTTCCGGCAAGGGCCGTGGCAAGCATCAGCGGCGTCGACCGCGGCAAATGGAAATTTGTGAGCAGCGAGTCTATCGCCTTAAATTCATATCCTGGATAAATAAAGATGTTCGTTGAACCGCAAATACTGCCGTTTCCGTTGCCTTTCGAACTGCAAATACCGCTAAAATAGCCTTCCAATGCCCGCGTAGCGGTGGTACCTACGGCAACTACCTTGCCTCCTGACTTCTTGACGCTGATTATGTCCTCAAGGAGGGTCTTTCCGATCTCAAAGTATTCGGCCTGCATTTCATGATCGTTGAGAAGCTCAGTCTTAATCGGCCTGAAGGTGCCCGGGCCGACATGCAGTGTAAGCCCGCGCACAAGAACCCCTTTTTCAGCAAGCCTCTCCAGGACACCTTCCGTAAAATGCAGGCCTGCTGTCGGGGCCGCAATAGAGCCGCTCCTTTCTGCATAAACGGTCTGATACCTCAGCATGTCATCTTCATCAGGCATTCTTTTTATATAAGGCGGCAAAGGCATCGCCCCGCACATAGCCAGGATTTCCGAAATACTGAATCTGCCTGCAGTGACAAAGCGGAGGCGTCTTGCATCACCTCCGGTCTTATCGGCCTCAAAGATTTCAGCATGAACGTCTGCCCGGAAGGACACCGGGCCCAGATACCTGCCCTTGCACAGGATTTCCCACGCACCGCTCCCGTCCTCCTTGACAAGTATCAGATCAATTCTGCCTCCCGACAGCTTCCGGCCTATAAGTCTCGCAGGCACCACTTTTGTGTTGTTGAGTATCAGCAGATCGCCGGCACCCAGGTAGTCGACGATTTCCCTGAAGGCCCTATGCTCCACAGTCCCGTCACCGTGAAGCACGAGCAGCCTCGACCCGTCTCGCGCCGGAGCAGGACGGAGGGCGATAAGTTCCTCCGGCAGATCGAAATCGAAATCAGCGGTCTTCACTTTTCTGGATCTTGGTGCCGGGGTAGAAATATTCAAGGATCTGTCTGTAGGTCATGCCATCCCTGGCCATTTCGAGGGCGCTCCATTGACACATGCCCACACCATGACCGTAGCCCCTGCCTTCAAAAACCATCAGACTGTTGTTCCTCGATATTCTTGTGATAAGGGTGCTGGGCAAGCGATCCCATCCCATCTTCTTTCTCATTTCAGTTGCAGGCAAATTTGCATTACCGCTTTCCAGCAGGATCGAGATTTCTTTCGCCCGGCCCGATGCAGTGCGCGACTCAATGCTGATCTCCTTTATCCCCTGCAGATCGAGCGCCTTTTCTATTTCGGATACCGGGATTATTTTTTCCCACATAAAATACGGAGATAGTTCCGAGCCTGTCTTTACCGGTTTTAGATACGGCAGCTCTCTTCCGAAAACCTCGGCAGCGTCTTCTGTCATGCCCCCACTTGTCGAATGATAGAAGGCCAGGATCGGCCTTCCATCGTACGTCAATATCTCTCCCCTTGTGGCGTTGACTGCCTGCTCAACTCCGGCTGACCCATTTGAGCCCTTGTATGCCTGGTCAAGCACTGTAGAGGTAAGATTGTACGGCGCACCCGGCGCTGAATTGCCCATCTGATAAATCGCATAAGTCCGGGCCGCAACTGCCTGCGCCTTCAGGGCCTCGATGTCCCAGCTGCTTTTCATCTCGGAAGCCACGACCCCCTTAACATAGTCTTCCAGCGGCAGATCGTTGATGATGTATAAGCCCTTGTCGCCCTTCCAGACCTCGATCACGCCGGAGTATTTTGTTCCGACGAGATGCACATCGCCGGAGGCACTCCCCATGCGGGTGAGCCTTTCATCTTTTGAGGGCATTTTGAGGTCCTTGTTGTCCGTGAGCAGAACACGCACAGAGATTTCTGCATAAGCAGCGTTTGTCAGGCAACAGCCAAAATAAAGAACAACTAGCAATATCGGCAAAGTCCTTACAATCGGGCATCGGCCCCGCACGTTCCGTCTTGTCATGCAAAGCTTTTCACTTGTCGCCAATCATTTCCTCCCTATGAGCCAGAAGATCAGTGTAAGGAGCAGGCTCAGAAGAATGCTCGTTGCTATGGGGAAGTAGAAGCTGAAGTTTTTTTTCTGCACTATGATATCGCCCGGCAGCCTTCCAAGCCACGGCAACTTGCCGGAAAGGGTGAGAACCAATCCGATCACCAGGATCACTGCGCCTATTATTATAAGCGATCTGCCAAATTGCTCCATATCAATAAACAGACATCAGGAGTCAGAATAGAGACTATGCCTGTTCCTTTCTTATGAATCCTGACTGCCGGCTCCTGACTCCATGCTTCATATACCTTTCCATCTCGGAATAGATGCACCCGCAATATTTCTGCCGGTACAGGCCGAGTTCATTTGCAACGCTGCGACCTTCCGAAAAACCACCGCGAAAATCCTCGAAGAAGAACTCGACTCCGTGCTTGCCCTGAAATGCGTATCCTAATTCTTTTATCATATCAATATTCTGATACGGGCTCACGAGCAGCGAAGTAGTAAATGCGTCCGCGCCCGTTTCTTTAGCCCGCTCGGCCGTCTTCTCCAGCCGGACCGAATAACAGTATGCACAACGCTCTCTTTCATTATTGACGACATTTCTAAGGAAATCAACCAGTCCATAGCTGTCGCAATATTCGATATCCAGGCTCCACATCTCCTGCAACTTTCTCAGCGCATCAAGCCTGTTCCTGTATTCCGTATAGGGATGAATATTGGGGTTGAACCACATCCCCCTGACATCTACTCCCCGCAGTTGCAAGGTGCGCACCGGGTAGACAGCGCAATTGGAACAGCAGATATGCATCAGTACAGTCATGGGAAAGACCTAAAACAACCCCTGAGGCACCGATCTGCCCAGATGCTCATAGGAGCGGCGAGTGGCCAGCCTTCCCCTCGCAGTCCTTTCAATCAGCCCTTCCTGCAGCAGGTAAGGCTCATAGACGTCCTCGATCGTGTCCCTGTCTTCGCGCAGCGTAGCGGCAATGGCTTCAATGCCGGCGGGGCCGCCGCCGAACTTTTCGATTATGGTAAGCAGCAGCTTCCTGTCTATCTCATCCAGGCCAAGCGTATCGACATCAAGTGCAGCCAGCGCGTCCTGTGTTATCTTCATGTCAATAATGCCTTCGCCCTTTACCTGGGCAAAATCGCGCACTCGCTTGAGTATTCGGTTTGCAATCCTCGGAGTGCCGCGTGACCGCCGGGCGATCTCCTCCGCCGCATCATCATGCAGTGCAATGCCCAGCAACCGCGCTGATCTGCCGGCGATCTCTTTGAGGTCAGCGGAGTTATAGAACTCAAGCCTGCAGATGACCCCGAAACGGTCTCTTAGCGGTGACGTCAACAGGCCCGTGCGGGTTGTTGCGCCGACAAGCGTAAAGCGTGGAAGATTGAGTTTCAGCGTCCTGGCGTTAGGCCCCTGCCCGATGATTATGTCGAGGCTGTAATCCTCCATGGCCGGGTAAAGCACTTCTTCTACGACCCGTGACATCCTGTGTATCTCATCAACAAACAGTATGTCACGGTCGGAAAGATTGGTGAGGATGGCGGCCAGATCTCCCGGCCTTTCCAGCACAGGGCCCGATGTGCTCTTTAAATTAACCCCGAGTTCATTTGCGATGATCGTGGCAAGAGTGGTTTTGCCGAGACCGGGGGGACCGAAAAAAAGCACATGGTCAAGAGGTTCCTTTCTCATTAGAGCTGCATCTATAAAGACCTTGAGGTTTTCCTTGATCTTCGGCTGGCCGATAAAATCGGCAAGGGCGCGCGGCCGCAGGTTCACTTCATAAGAAGCCTCTTCCTGAAGGACCTCCGGAGTGAGCGGCATCATTCCGCTGTCTTCGATCTTCATTGCATTATCGCCTGTTTACTCAGAAACCTATTCCTTGGTCAGATATTTTAACGTCTCTTTGAGCAAACTCTCAATGTCTCTAAGACCGCCGCCGTACGCCTTGTCGAGCGCGTCCTGTGCCACGTTCCTTTTATAGCCGAGATTGACCAGCGCCGAGAGCGTATCGTCATACAATGCGTCCTTCCTTTCCTTTAGCGCCGGCAGTTTCTCTCTGAGTTCAAGAATAATGCGCTGAGCCGTTTTCTTTCCAAGCCCCGGCACGCGGCAGAGCGCCTCGACATCTTCAGAGTGGACCAGCCCGTAAAAGGTATCGGCAGGTATGGTCGAAAGGATACTCAATCCTATCTTCGGCCCGATGCCGGATACGCCGATAAGGGTCATAAATATCCTCTTTTCCTCTTCAGACCTGAAACCGAACAGCTGCAATATGTCCTCGCGCACATGCAGATATGTGAAAAGAAAGACCTCGGATGATTCATCAGGCATGGAGGAGAGGGTCGAAAGTGGTACGCTTACGCTGTAACCTACACCGCCCACATCCACTATTACGCCATCAGGTCTCTTAGAGATAAGCTTGCCCCTGAGAGTTGCAATCATGTTGCCATAACCTTGCGGCGTTTGGACTTTGCGACAAGATCCGACAGCGGCCCCTGAGTATTTGCATGACACAATGCCAGCGCAAGCGCGTCCGCCCCGTCGGAGGACAGCTGGTGACGGATTCCGAGGATCTCCCTGACCATGTACTGCACCTGGCTCTTATCGGCCCTGCCGTAACCCACGACTGCCTGTTTGACCTCCAGTGGTGTATACTCGAAGATGGGAAGCCCACTAAGCGACGAAGCCAGCAGAATCACGCCCCGAGTATGTCCAAGGCTGAGAGCGGCCCTGATACCTTTGGCAAAAAACATTCTTTCGATAACGATCTCGTCCGGTTCGGTCTCGGCAATGACCTCGCCAAGCGAGTTATAAAGATCTCGCAGTCTTTCATGCAGAGGTTTTGATTCGGGCATTACGATCCGGCCTGACTTGATGTATGAACAGCCCTTGAGGCAGCGGCTGCCGGAGACACCGGCTTCCTTTTTCCTTATCTCCTGAGCGCTTATCAGGCCGTACCCGCAATTGAGGCTTCCGGGGTCGATGCCGAGGATTCTCATTACCGGCTTCCGGCTGCGCTCTTAGATGTGCTGTTGCCCCTGGGCGCTTCAAAGAGTATCTCTTCGACTATCTGGCAGATCACATGACCCAGAGTAATATGCACTTCCTGGACCCTTGGCGTATCCTCGGAAGGGACGACAAATGCATAATCGCACTTGGCGGCGAACTTGGCACCCTTGGCACCTGTGAAAGCCACGGTCTTGACGCCTTTCTTCCGGGCGACTTCCACCGCCTTGAGGATATTCTTGGAGCCGCCGCTAGTGCTGATGGCGATGGCGATATCTCCCGGCTCCGCCAGGGTCTTGAGCTGACGCGAGAATATATCGGAGAAGTCGTAATCATTGGCTATCGATGTGAGCACTGCCATGTCGGTGTTCAATGTAATCGCAGGCAGTCCGGGCCGGTCTTTCTTGAAACGATTGACGAATTCAGCCGTTATATGAGAGGCATCGCATGAGCTTCCGCCGTTGCCGAAAAGATATAATTTATTGCCCTCGCTGAAAGCCTCTGCAATTAGATTGGAAACTTTGGCTATGAGAGCCAAATGAGTCTTGACGAATTTTTCTTTTACTGCAGCGCTGTCTGCAAAGGCTTCAAGTATCAATTTTTCCATCGGGATAGTTTACAGGCACGGATTGAGGCTAGTCAACACAACAAGGGCTCCGTTCAGACAGACTCGACTCGATGTGCGGTCCTGCGGTAGAAGAAAGATGCATAGTCGATTTTGTAGTTGTTGGGATCAAGTGTTTTGCTGACGCTGCGGATGTAGTTGCCGCTGTCATCCCTGCGGCTTAGCGCGGCAATAAATGGCTGCACTGACTTCCCCTGGGCGTCCGAGAGGACCATCACGCGCGGCCTTTTAAGAAGTACCCTGTGCGGTTCTACAACAATCCCCAACTCACCGCTGTCGAGCATCACGAACGATCCTACCGGATAGAACCCCATCATCGAAACAAACGTCTTGAGCAGCACAGGGTCAAGCTCTTTTCCGGCCTTTTCAAGCATTATCTTTATGGCTGCATCCGGAGACCGGTATCCTTCAGTGTATGACCTCGATGTGGTAAGGGCATCATACCATTCTGCGATCACGATAATTTTTGTATAGAAATCCTGTTCAACTATATGATGGACGGGCGGGTAGCCGGAAAGATCAAAATGCAGATGGTGTTCGAACGAGGCTATGGCCGCGCAGGCAAGATGATTGTCGGATCTTTGAACGCCGAATATAGCTTTGAAGCCCTGAACCGTATGACGCTTCATAATCCGCCAGTCGTCATCATCGTAAAGCCCCTGCTTATTGAGAACGTCGGGAGGGAGCAGGAGTTTGCCGATGTCGGCAAGAAATGCAACCAGTCCTAGTTCTGCCAGCTCCTTCTTGCTAAGGCCAACCCGGCATCCCAGGGCTACTGATAGTATGGCCGTGTTGACGGAATGGCGGTAACTGTAATCATAGCAGTTCTCGCTCAGCGCCATGCCCAGAAGCATCGGATCGCCATGCACGATCATATCGGCAAGGCATTGAATAATGCGCCTCGTGTTCCGTATGTCGACCCGCTCACCTGCGGCAAGCTGTTCAGGCAATTCTCTGGCAAGGGACACCATGCGGCTATAAATGCCCGTTATGCGCTCCCTTACGCCTAGGTTGCCCGAGTTTCCGTTGCCGCCTTTGGTTTCAGCTACCATGTTCAATCTTCCTTATTGCCTCATCCACCGTCTTTTTCAGCATCTCATTTTTACTGTCGACAAGCTTGAGAAGGCAGGGCAAAAAGCTTTTTTCTCTCTTAACGCCAATGCTGTATGCCAGCGCAGACTTGTTTTCATCGTTCCTGGCCTTTCCAAACAGGCTCCTCTTCCTGAGCAGTTGTTCCAGCAGATAGCGCACATCCTCGCTGTTGTATCTCAGCAGGGTGTTGTAATATTCTTTCTTCTCTTCATAGTCCAGATTGAGAAATCTGCTGCTCCGCACTGCATTCTTCAAGAACGCCCTTGCCGAAGACTCGCCAAGAGAGGGGATAGAGCTCAATGCCGACCACCTGACCGACAGATCGGGATCTTCCAATGCGGTTTTAAGAACTCCCTTCAGCTCATCGCCTCCGAGCTCGGCAAGTGCCTTGACCACCTCTCTGCGGACCCGCGCGTCTTTATGGCCGATTATAGCCAAAAGCTCCTGTTTTGCCTGCCTGTCGCCGGTCTTTCTGAGCGCAATTACTATATTGCGCACAACGTACCACCGACTATCGGCAAGACCGCGCGTGACCTCGTCTATGTCATTCTTGCCAACCTCGCCAAGAATATTGACGATCGCCTTTCTCGCGGAAATCGTTTCGAGATATCCAAGTATTGATATGAGCGTGCGAATCGACCCTTTGTCCAGCAGCCGTATAAGCTGTCCTCTTGTTTCATCGCTGAGCCTTACCCCGCCATCCAGCATCGCACCAACCTTTATCAAAAATCTCTCGGAGTTGAAGAATGAAAAAACGCGGGACAGATTCGCCTTGAACCGCGGATCGTCGGCAGCGTCCATATAGGCCTTCTTAACATTGATAAAGAAATCAGCCAGAACGTCGATCTTCCGGGCATCAAGCGCCAGCTCTACCGCCTTCTTCATTATATTCTCAATCTCGTTGCACTCGTTATCGGTTTCAGCCAGCAGGAAAAGTTCCAGGATAATGGCAAGCAGTTTGCCTGTTTTGTCCACCTTATTCAGTTCAATTTCCCTTTTCAGGGTCATTAGTTCGGCATCGCTGAATTCCATCGAACTATAGGACGGCTGTTCATCGGCCATTTTCGAGACGGCGTCCTTATGCGCTCTCTGAAGCTCAGACGACAGTTCAGGTCCGATCGCGCCATCTACCCCTGAGAATCCTGCATCGCCCGCCAAATCGAACATGTCTGGTTCATAGATAATACAGCGGATATGGTCGAAGTCCTGGTCCCATATACTGGTCACCAGATCGTCGCCGCCCCCCTCCACCTCCCCCGCTATAATAGCGGCAAACCTCGCAACCTCGTCCCTTGTCAAACCTTTCCTGAAAATAACTTCCCTGACCCCGTCCCTGAACAAAAGGAGAGGAATATTGTTTTCCTGAGAGGCGGAATGGAAGATCTCTTCAAGCTCGAAATGGATTTCGTCAACACTTACATCAAACGCTATTTTATCCTGAAACGCCAGAAGCTTAAGCAGCTCCGAATAAAGATCGTCGATATATTTCTTCGTGACGGGGTTTGTGTCGGGATAAATCCTGATCGCCTTGCGCGCACGCAAAAGGTTTTCGATCACCCTTCTGGCAGACAAAATCCTTTCGGCATGGGTAAGCATACATTATTATATTCCCAAAAAGGACGAAAAGTAACGTATTTTTTAAGAGGCTTTCACAATGCATCGCGGTGACAACAATCGCCGGCCCGCTGAAAACAGTTTCCTGATGCCCTGCCAATTAAAAGCCGCAAATCCCGACACATGGACTTGCGGCCTGAACAGGTTGATTGAAAAAGCTTTTTTGCCTATTTAGGCACATCCTCAGCTTTCGATTTGCCTGTGTACGCTATCCCGGTGTCAGCCGGTGCAGGCATCCTGACCACCTTGATAAAGCCATATCCCATTGCTGCGTGGCAATCGTTGCACTTAGGGATTACGGCCGTATATTCCTTCTCAAATGCCGCGAAATCCCTGGCATAAATGGCCTTGTTTACCGGTGCAAATGTGTCATCGTAGAAGGACTTCCAGACCGGATACTCAGCAGATTTTGTCACCTTTGCCGGATTCATGGCGCCATTCATGTATTTAGACATGTAATAAGCCAGCGCCCAATTTTCGCCCTTAGCCGCAAAATACATGTTCTGAAAACGGTCACCGACTTCACGCATAGGTATAGCGAACTTCGGCAGAACGTTTTTAATATCCGTAATCTGTTTCTGAAGATCGTCTACCGCATATGCTGCTATGCCCGCCCCAAGCACAAACATGCAAACAACCACCATTATGACAACGCCTTTCCTGAACATATGCGCCTCCTGAAATATATGTTGTACATATTCATACGAACTGCCTGTCCGCTCAACTTTTTTTGAAATACCTTTGCCCCGATGCCCTTTCCTTGCACCCTCGTAATGTGATTAAACAGCCTTCATAGGCCGCAGTCCATGGGCATTGCTACCAACGCAGTCAAAACAGCGTTATTTGCCTTCTTTCTTTTCATCATGCGGACCGAAAGTAAGCTGATAGGCAACATACATGTTGAAAGTATTCTTGTTTGTTCCGGTAAAATCGCGACCGGCTGAAAACAGGATATGATGATCGTCGGACAGGTTTATGACCGTGCCAAGATTGAATCCCAATTGATTCCTGTCACCTTTTACCCGCGCGGTAAAATCGTAGAGTTCGCCGCCGACGGAAATCGTCTTGGAAAGTTCCCTCATAACTACGACGCCTGTCTGCCAGAAATTCTTGTTGTCCTCCTCTCCGGGGTTATACCAGAAACCTCCGCCGCCATAAATAGTCCAGGGCCCAAAACTCTTCTGCACCCAGATCGGCAGCAACACCTTGGTTCCCTTTTCACCCAGGCCCTTTGTACTGTCGCCGGTAGGAATTTCCACAATCGGGAATGTGCCGATCTGAGGCGTGGATTCAGTTTCATGAACAAAACGGAATTTCACGCCCAGTTCCGTCATGCCGTAGCCCCATTTCATGGACTCGTCACGAGGCTTGTTGTATGCAAATGGAACTATAATATGGAGGTGCACGTCAGGTAGTGGCCCGTAGTTGAACTCAAGATGCGGCAAGGTGCCGGATGTTCCTTCGGCATTATGATTGGTGACGGAGGCAATATAGAATTCTCCGTGTTTATACTCGACCGGCTCGGGGTCGTCAGTTACAAACGGCGGGCCTGCCCATGCGACTGATCCAACGAAAACCATTATAAGGGTGCATAAAGATAGCAGAAGCAATCTTGACATTACATTTGTGCCGGCTGAGCGCCGCAAACCTGACTCGACTCTCATAATTGATCCTCCTTATTGCTGATAATCCAGACCCGATGATCTCACTCGTTAATTTCTTCAACCAGAATATCTATTTTCTTCTTCGCTTCCGCCAGCATACGGGCGCCTTTAGGGGTTGTCCTGTAATACTTCCTAACCTTGCCGTCACGGACTTCTTTATAAGATTTCAAAAGGCCGGCCTGCTCCAGTTTATGCAGAGCAGGATAAAGCATGCCAGGGCCGACTTTATATCCGTGATGATTCAACTCCTCTATAAGCCAGAGGCCATATATCGGGTCCTTCGCAGCATGGTGGAGGATGTGTATCCTTATAAAACCCAAAAACAGATCTCTGATCATAGTATCAGTTCTCGATATCGCAGTCCGATATAATCATATTATCAAGAATGCCGGTTCATGTCAACATGACGAATCATATCTGGGAAAAGCACGTGGGATATCCGGCAGTCTTCGAATCGCGACTTGCCGCGCTAAGGCATGCAGGCCGCGTCGAAGATCCGACCGTTGAAGTTTCATGGCATACTCATTTACATTGCTTCTTGATTTCATTCTCGATCAACTGAAGCCGCTTAATGGCGGACTCGCAGCCGTGCTCTTCCGCCATCTGCGAGGCTATTAGCTCCAGCATGAACTTATAACCATTAAGGCCGCCGCCGGCAGTTTTCGAATCCGCCGCTTTAGCAAACATATCCAACGCGGTAGAGACAAGCTTTTCATCCCCCGACTGAACCGCCCTACAGCTGGAGCAAACTGTCTCCTTTTTACACTTTATTGAATCTGCAATCGTAACCAGACAGTCGTCTTTGGTCGCCCCGCACTTTGCGCATATCCTTTCCATTTATCCTCCGGGCCTGCATTAATTGACAGCTGCGTCCTGTTATGTCAGGAGACAGCATGCCGGTCATTTGATTAAAGGACAATACTATTTCGAAGGTTTCATCTGTTCGCCACAGCAGATTATATCGCAGAAGTCGGTGCAGCCGCAGACCGCATCGACCGTCACCGCGAGCCCGCAAACTGAGCACTCATAATGGCTGCCTGTCTTCAGCTCTTTCTGCTTTTTTGGCGATGACTTCTTTATACCCTTCTTTACAGCCTTCTTGGGCTTGCCTCTTCCGGCCGCCTTTGATGCAGATACTTTTTTAGTTGTTGCCATTGTTCCTCCTGTTAAATGAGTTGATAATATCAATATACCAACTCAAGAGGCTTCCTCATATACCGCGCGAATATATCCCGGAAGCTTGGCAACAAACCAGGCATGCGCTATCACCGCAGCGCAGCCATTACATCTACCTCAAATCAAAGTTCGATATGTTAATATTCTAGACGCAGGTATGGCGGAATTGGCAGACGCGCCAGACTTAGGATCTGGTGGGCAACCCCCGTCCGAGTTCGAGTCTCGGTACCTGCACCATCGGATTTGACCACGGGCCCTTTATGCTACGTGCTGGATTCTTTTCAGGACCTCTCCTCTGATGCCTATGACGACCTCTTCCATCGGTATGCTCTTGCCTGACAACTCCATGGCCTTTTTGACTATCATCGGCAACTTTGAGCAGCACGGCACTTCCATGTCTACGACCGTTACCATCCGGATGCCGGCATTCCTGAATATTTCGACGAATTTGGACAGATATTCCTGTGGATCATCGAATTTAGGGCACCCTATCATCAGCGCCTTGCCTGCCAGCAGTTCGCCGTGAAAATCAGCATAGGCATAAGCGGTGCAGTCAGCTGCAATCAAAAGATGTGCTCCCTTGAGAAAAGGTGCGGTCGGCGGTACCAGCCTTATCTGCACGGGCCAATGAGTAAGCGCTGAAGCTCCTTTGCCGTGGCTGACCGGCCTGTTGGCCTCCTGGCAGGGCGACCCGAAGGAATGAAGCCTGCTGCCGGGGCAACCTGAATGCACGGGGGCAGGCGTCGCCTTACCGTCGCGGGTGTTTAGAAGCTCCTCGACCGCATGCTCGTCAAACTCTTCCGCTTCACGTTCTATAATCTTCAACGCCCCTTGTGGACAATGTCCCAGACACGCACCCAGACCGTCGCAATAAATCTCCGATACCATCCTAGCCTTGCCGTCCACTATTTTAAGCGCCCCCTCAGCGCAGTTCGGCACGCATTCGCCGCAGCCGTTGCACAGCTCCTCGTTGATTTCGATTATCTTTCTGACTGTTTTCATTTTGTCCTCCTGGAGTTATTCTGTCGTTATTCTTAGATTATCTCAGATAATTCATTTCTTCCTTGACTTAGATCAAGGGCGACAGCATTTTAATGCCGACGCTATCGATCACCTCGCCGAATCTCTCGCCTCCAACACCATGCTCGATATAAAAATCAATGCATTTTTCTATAAACGCAAGCGCTTCCTCTCGCGAAAAGATGCCCTCCAGCTCGGTCCCCAGTCGGGGATGCCTTCCGAGTTTTCCGCCTATCAGGATGCGCCATCCCCTTTCGCCTTGCACAAGCGTTCCGGACGGGCATGCCTTGCAGCACTTGCCGCATGACAGGCATTTGCCGTAATCCATAACCGGGCTTTCATCCAGTAGTGCTATAGCATTTTCCTTGCAGACCTCAATACAGGCTCGGCAGCCGCTGCATGGATCGTTACTAACAGAAGGCCTGCAAGCGCCGATAAGCCCTATGTCTGCAATCTGCGGCCTCGAACATGCGTTAGGGCAATCAGAAATCGAGACCCTGAATTCATGGTGAATCTTGAGCGGCCCTTTGACTTTGAGTTTGAGAAGGTTTCTGAGGTCCTTCTTTCTGAGCAGATTCTCGATCTGTTTTGCCATCCCTTCATCGTCAACCGATCGATTCGGACATCCCGAAGACCCGAAGCAGGTCTCAACCTGAAAGCCGGCGACCTCATCGTCCATATTATTCAGATACCTCTTCTGGCAGATGCGGACATGCTCCATGGTTACTGCGCGATTGCCATGGCTCGCAGCCTCTTCCTCGACTCTCTTTCTAACCCTCTTCCTGACAAAGAAGGGCACGCGTGCAATCGCGTCTTCAGCCTCTTTCGTCCATTTCATAATATGCCTCCGAATGCCGAAAACAAGTGATGAGTGCTCGATATAATAAACCCATTCACGCTCCAGATATAGTTTATATCGCTACCTGTAAATATCCTTTGACATAAATCAAGAAATCTGTTATTAAATCTGTACGATATGGAACTTGTTCGCCTGGTTGCCTCAATCCCTCTTTTCAAAGGCCTGCTCAAAGGGCAGCTAGACGAGATAGTCAATTCAATGGCGGACCAGACCTTTGATCGCGGCCAGGCAGTACTGCTGGAGGGCGAACCCGCAGAAGGCTTTTTCGTCCTCGTCCAGGGCAGGGTCAAGATATTCAAGATTTCTTCTGAAGGCAAGGAGCAGATCCTGCATTTTGTAAGTCCCGGAGAATCTTTTGGCGAGGTTCCGATGTTCGCAGGAGACCGATTCCCTGCCAATGCGGAGACCATCGAGAAAAGCCGGATATTCTTCTTCCCGAGGGCAGCGTTTCTGGAGCTGATAAAAAATGACCCCTCCCTTGCGATGAATATGCTTGCGGAGCTCTCAGGAAGGCTGCGCCAGATGACACGCCTTGTCGAAGAATTGTCGCTGAAAGAGGTGCCCGGCAGACTGGCGGCATATATTCTTTTGTTGAGCAGCGAGAGCGGCCAGGACGATGTTGAACTGGACATTACGAAGGGCCAGCTCGCTAGTTTGCTTGGCACGATACCGGAGACGCTGTCGCGCATACTTGGCAAAATGAACAGCCAGGGCGTGATCAGCGTTAATGGGCGAAAGCTCAGGATACTAGACAGGGCAGTTCTGGAAGATCTGGCGTCAGGCGGCAAGTCCACAATCTGACGGCAATTTTTTCCGCTTCGGAAAATTGTGCCGCTGTATGCGCCAAAATAATGACACAAGAACGACCAAGCTGACAGACCACCAGAGCATTTATCCTTATACTTCAAAGACTATTCAAGTCTGGCATCTACCTTGCATTTATGTCATAAAAAGTCGGAAAGGATGACGAAATGGGGCTTAAAACGATCATAGACGACCTGTCGAAATATCTCAAACGAATGGTCTTCGTGAATATGCTGTTCTTCTGCCTGATCATTCCCGTCGTCCTTCTTTACCTGGGCGTTGAGACATCAAGCGTGGCAGCGATAACCGCCCTTGGCGGAATGGCCCTTTGCGTAGCTAATTTCTATTTCATCAGCGGCTTCTTCGTCCGCAAGACCGAAACATCCCTGACCATGTCATATGCATCAATACAAAATGAGTATCTTTACGACGACCTTACCAAGGTATACAACCGCCGTTCAGGCCTTGTCCGCCTGAACGAGGAATTCGCAAGGGCCAAAAGGAGCGGGGCCAAGCTTTCGGTTGCAATGGTTGATGCAGACCATTTCAAAAATATCAACGACACCTATGGGCATCTCGTCGGAGACAAAGTGCTGACGCATATCGCCTCGACCATCAAGGCAGAACTCAGGGAATGCGATATCGTAATCAGATACGGCGGCGAGGAGTTCCTCATACTCTTGCCGGACACGCACGGCACAAACGCCTCGCTGCCTCTGGACAGGCTTCGGAGGAAGCTTGTTGATAACAGGCTCAGCCATGACGGAATGGAAATTCATGCCTCAGTTAGCATCGGCATCGCAACGGTGTCTGCACTGGACCAAGACCCGATGGATGCGATACGCAGGGCAGACAGCGCGCTATATTCCGCAAAAAGGTTGGGCCGCAACAGGGTCTTCTACGATCGCCGCAGACGCCACCTCGCACCGGTGCTCAGCAACGCATAAGGCGATAGCGAAACGCCGCAGTCATCGAATTGCCTGACTCTTAACCTTCTCCCTCTGTGATTTTTTCTTGCTGCCGCGTGTCTTTTTGATTATATTCTTCTTAATGAATATGTTCGAAAGGAAGGCCCCTTGGACTACACGATAAAGGTCGGCGGTGCAGCGGGTCAGGGACTGCAAACCATAGGCGACGCGCTTGCGAAGGTTTTTGCCCGCTCGGGATATCACGTCTTTTCGCACCAGGATTATGAGTCGCGGATACGCGGCGGACATAATTTCTACCAGATTCGCCTTTCCGACATGCCCATAATGGCATCAAGAGAGAGAGTCGATATAATTGTAGCACTCGACAAAGAAACCGTGTCGCGCCATGCGAACGAGCTATCGGAAAACGGCCTTGTCATATACGATCCCGAAGCCCTGAAGGAGAAGCATGAAGGACCGGGGTTCCTGGAAATTCCCTTTATAAAACTTGCGACAGAAGACGGCGGCAACAGACTAATGGAGAATACTGTTGCTACCGGCGCCGTCCTTGGAATGATGGGGATCGGCACCGGCACCCTCTCAGACATAATACGGCAGACATTCAGCAAAAAGGGCGACGATGTGATAAGCGCCAATATCAGGGCGGCCGCTGCCGGACAAGAGTATGCCAGGCAAAGATGCCCTCACTGCCGGTTCGATATTGCCCCGACATCCGCTCCCAAATTGCTCATGTCAGGCGTCGATGCCCTGGCACTGGGCTGCATTGCCTCCGGCGTGAAGTTTTATTCTGCATATCCGATGACTCCTTCCACCGGCATCATGAATTATATCGCTGAGCGCTCGGCAGAATTCGGCATAGTCGTTGAACAGGCGGAAGACGAAATCGCTGCAATAAATATGGCTCTTGGAGCCTCGTTCGGCGGCGTCCGGGCGATGACAGGCACATCCGGAGGCGGCTTTGCGCTTATGGTCGAAGGGCTCTCCCTTGCTGCAATGACAGAGACACCTGTTGTCGTTGCACTCGGCCAGAGACCAGGGCCGGCAACCGGTTTTCCGACACGAACCGAGCAGGGAGATCTCCTGTTCGCCATCCATGCGGCGCACGGCGAATTTCCGAGAGTGGTACTAGCGCCCGGCACGCCTGAACAGGCCTTTTATGCCGCCGGCAAAGCCTTCGATCTGTCGGAGAAGTATCAGGTGCCTGCAATCATCATTTTCGATCAGTATTTGGCCGATTGCCAATGGACCTTCGGAGGACTCGACGCTGAAAAGGTTGTATACCACGACTACCGGCTTAGAGGGGACGATTTCAGAAAAGTCGCTCAATACCGGCGCCATGCATTCACTGAAACCGGCGTTTCTCCGCTGGGAGTGCCTGGCGATGCCGAACATGTTGTCGTAACAGACAGCGACGAACATGATGAGGAAGGCCATATCGTCGAAGACGCAGAGACCCGGCTGAAGATGCTCGACAAGCGACTGTTCAAAAAAATGCCTCTGGTCTGGCATGAGATATCTCCGCCAACCCTTTACGGTAACACCAGGCCGGAAGTAGTCCTGACGGGATGGGGATCATCATATGGTCTGATGAAAGAAGCGGTCGATGTGCTCTCAAATAAATATCGGATCGCGATGCTGCATTTCAGCGAATTATATCCATTCCCGGATCTGGAGAGCACAGGTTTTCTAAATCTGCTTGATGGGGCTGAAGCGACAATCTGCATTGAAAATAATGCCACCGGACAATTTGCAAGACTTGTGATGGCAGAAACCGGCTACAATTTCAAGCACAAGATCAACCGTTTTAATGGCCGTCCCTTTCTGCTGGAAGAATTGACAGGGGAGATAGAAAATGTCATCGGTTGAGCATAAAGAACAGATACCTGCATGGTGCCCCGGCTGCGGCAATTTCGGCATACTGAAGACATTCAAAGATGCCGTTGCCGAACTTGGATTGAAGCCCCATCAATTCACGATAGTGTCCGGAATAGGACAGGCGGGGAAATTTCCGCACTACCTGAAATGCAACACGTTCAACGGTCTGCACGGACGGACGCTGCCGGTCGCAACAGGGCTGAAGCTGGTCAACAGCAACCAGATGGTAATAGCCGTTGCAGGCGACGGCGATTGCTATGGCGAAGGCGGCAATCATCTGCTTCATGCCTTCAGGAGGAACATCGGGGTCAAGCTATTCGTACATGACAACCAGATCTATGGCCTGACAAAAGGGCAGGCTTCGCCCACAAGCATAGAGGGGTTCCGTCCCAAGAACCTGCCGTTCGGACTTCTCTCGGAGACGCTAAATCCGATGGCCCTTGCCGTTGCGATGGATTGCAGTTTTGTGGCCAGAAGTTATTCCGGCGACGCTGATCACCTAAAAGAGATTATCAAGGCATCGATTCTCCATAAAGGCTTCTCGCTGGTTGACATATTTCAGCCATGCGTGAGTTTCAATAAGGTGAATACTTACGAATGGTATCAGCGGAGACTGTATCGTCTCGACGAGAGATATGACCCCGAAAACAGGCTGTCCGCTTTCGATAAGGCGCTTGAATTCGGGGACCGCATCCCAATAGGCATCATCTACCGGAACAACCGCCGCACCTTTGAAGACGGTGTCCCTCTAATCGGCAATCAACCACTGGTTAGCCGGAGGCAGTCTGCCGACAGGACGAAGGTAGAACGGGCAATCAGAGAATTCCTTTAGCAATCAATTTCTGCTCTTATAGCCCGCCATGATATAATTGTCGCGGAGTCGATCTGCCATGGACGCTATCGAAAAACTAGGCGTGCTTTCCCGGGATTCGCAATATGATCTTGCTTGCGCATGCGGAACCGGCAAGGAGGAGCACAGGAGGCGCGGAAAAGACGGGTCATGGCTATACCCAGTCGCACTGCCGCAGGGCGGCTTTACCGTCCTGCTGAAGACCCTGCTCTCGAACGTCTGCTCCAATGATTGCAAATATTGTCCTTTGCGTACCGGCAGCGATGTTGTCAGATGCACCTTGCAACCTGAAGAAGTGGCGTCCATTTTCATGCAGCATCTGAGGCGTAAAAAAGTCTTTGGGCTCTTTCTGAGTTCCGGTGTCATCAACAGCCCTGACAACACAATGGATAAACTCATTGCAACGGCACATCTACTCCGAAAAAAACACCAGTACAGGGGATACATGCATCTCAAAATAATCCCTGGGGCGTCAGACGCGGCTGTCGAAGAAGCAGTTTCTCTGTCGACCGCAGTTTCCCTGAACATCGAGACCCCCGGCAGGCAACATTCCGCCATTCTCTCAACCAGGAAGGATTACGATAAAGACATAATGCGTCCCATACAAATGATGGGCAAGCTTACCGGCAGGGGGACGAAGTTCTCGCAGGTCAAATGCACTACACAATTCATAGTGGGGGCCTCTGACGAAACCGACAACGAGATATTGCAGTCGATGCGGTCGCTTTACAAGGAGCTGAACTTCAAGCGGGTGTATTTTTCCGCCTATCAGAAGGGACTTGGCTCTTCGGATATCCCCGGCGAACGCCGGTTTCTGACAAGCCCCGATGAGCGGTTCATGCGCGAGCACCGCCTGTATCAGGTTGACTTTCTCATCCGTAAGTACGGATTCGATACATCGGAGATCCCTTTGGACCCGAGCGGATACCTCAGCATGAACAAGGACCCCAAGGAGATGTGGGCGGAAATCAATACAAACTTTTTTCCCCTTAATATCAATACAGCAGACAGGCAGTCGCTCTTGCGCGTTCCTGGCCTTGGGCCCGACACCGTCAAAAGTATACTTTTACTTCGCAGGCAGGGCCGCATTTACCGCCCGGAGGACCTCCGCATTAAGGGCAAGAGGCTCCAGAAGATAAAGCGTTACGTTGTATTTGAGTGAAAAAAAAAAGAAACACGCCGGCGTTTTTGGGAGGGGAACCGGCGTGTCTGGGAGGGAGTTTCGACAACTATTTCAATTGCAGCGCCGCTGCGGCGCCGTTGATGTCGTCATCTGTAAGCAGTTTGTGCATGCTGCTCT
Source organism: Dissulfurispiraceae bacterium (assembly GCA_035319185.1). Taxonomy (GTDB): domain Bacteria; phylum Nitrospirota; class Thermodesulfovibrionia; order Thermodesulfovibrionales; family Dissulfurispiraceae; genus Fen-1308. Next base: position 23,080 of record DATHDF010000035.1, read on the forward strand.
TCGGCCCTTCCTTGAGGGCCTTCATCAGATCAGCTGAAGTTGCGATCTTTGCCTTTTCAATCATCTGGGCAGGCGCCTTGTCACCCTTATGACACTTGTCGCACTTCTCAAGACCGGCTGCAAAGCTAAAAGAGGCAAGGCCCAAAACAAAGATAGCAGCTACTACTATTACGAGCATCTTCCTCATCTACTTCACCTCCTTTCAAAATGTGACTCAACAGTGCCGGGATCGCTTCCCGCTTGCTGTTCGTGCTTACAGAATAAGGGGGTTTCATTAAGATTAAATGAAAGTTTAATTAAGTTTCTTTCATTTAATATACGCACAGGTGCAATGAATTATATCTTGTAAGTTGTATCGATCCGACCTCGTTCCTTTGGATATGCTGGCGCGCCTATTTAGATTATCCTGAAAAAATGTTTTATAATTGATATATACGGCAAGAATTACTATAGGAATTGGCGCCTGCGACAAACAATTGGGGGGCACTTTGAACATACGTAAATTCATGAATTTCAGGAATCTTCCGATTTTCTGGAAGATCAGCTCGTTGCCGATCATGGCTATGGGCATTACAATACTGGGGATGCTCTTCTTCCTGTTGCCCAAGGTTGACAGGATGATACTATCGGAAAAACAGGCCGTGCCAAAGACGGCTGTAGAGACCGCCTACGGCATAGTTGAATATTACAGCAGCCTGGCTGACAGCGGCAAGATGGCCCAGGACAAGGCTCAGGAGGCGGCTAAGGACGCGGTGCGGGCAATGCACTTTGGTTCAAGCGATGACTATGTCTGGATAAATGACGCATCGTCCGTGATTGTCCATCCGAAAGCGGAGATTGAGGGCAGGCCGTTGTCCGAATTCTCCGATGCGAAGGGCTTCAATGTCTTTCAGGAAGCAACCTCCTTGACTCAGAAACAGGGAGAGGGTTTTATAACGTATCTCTGGAAAAAGGCCGGTGAGGCGGAACCGCAGGAAAAGATATCGTTTGTCAAGATGCAGAAAAAATGGGGATGGGTAATAGGGTCGGGCATCTACAAGAAAAGCGCAACCCTTCATCTCTGGATAACCTCCATGGTGTTCCTCGCGGCAGTTTCCGCCCTGATCACGGCCCTTGCATTTCTCATAGGCGGCGGCCTTATAGCGCGGCCGGTCAAGCAATTCGAACAGAGATTGCACGAGCTGGCCGCGGGTAGCGGGGACCTGACAAAGCGGATCGAGTTCAGCGCGCAGGATGAGCTCGGCGCCTTTGCAAGGGACATCAATTCTATTGTTCACAATTTCGGCGAGAAGGTGGACGGCACGCTCGCAGCCTCGACTAATATCGTCAATTCTGTTGAAGACCTTCGCGGCATAGCCAACAGAACAGCGAGCGGTGCAAAGACGCAGGCATCCCAGGCGTCACAGATCGCTGCTTCGGCTGAGGAAATGAGCCAGACCATAACGACAATTGCTCACAACGCCTCGGAGGCATCGCAGACTTCCCAGGAGGCGATGAAAACTGCGACTGCCGGCCAGGAGATAACCGAAAATGCTATAAGTTCTATCTCTCACGTAAACACCTCAACCGTTGAGTTGTCCCAGATGATGGCAAGCCTGACTGAGAAGGCGCAGGAGATCGGGACGATCGTCACCGCGATCAAGGATATCGCCGATCAGACTAACCTTCTCGCGCTCAATGCGGCGATCGAAGCGGCACGGGCAGGCGAGCAAGGTAGAGGATTTGCCGTTGTGGCCGACGAAGTGCGTAAACTGGCAGAACGGACATCGAGCGCTACTGAAGACATTACAGGCAAGATTTCCTCCATTCAAAATGAAATCGCCATGACAACGAGGTCCATGGACACGGCGACAGGAGAAGTAGAAAATGCTACAGGTCTGGTGAGAGAGGTGGGCAACGCCCTCCAGCAGATTGTCGAAGCATCTCATAAAGTCAATTCCCAGGTCACTCAGATCGCCACAGCCGTGGAAGAGCAGTCGTCTGCGTCAGAGGAAGTGGCAATGAACATCGAAAAAACCAGCATAATTTCCGGCGAGATTGAGCAGCACACACAGGAAATACTTCGTGGCTCTGGAGTTATCGTGGATGCGATTGACCAGCTCAGGATTGCAAGCGCGGGATTCAGGACCGGCAAGAGCGGAAGTGTAGCAGTGGAGCTTGGCAGGGCCGATCTGAAAAACATGGTCAGCAAATTCGAGGCTTGCGCAGCCGGCTCTTTCAGACTTGCTGCATCTTCTCTGCCGGATTACAGGTCCAGCCGTTTCGGTCTGTGGTATGAAAGCGCCAGGTCACAGTTCGCCGGCAAACCTGCATTCGCAGATGTAGAACGCCTGAGCGAAAGGTTTCATGCGGCCGGTGCAGGCGTCGTGACACAAGTCAACGCTTCCGATACGCAAGGGGTCGAGAAGGCCCTTCAGGAAATGCGTCTGGCAGCAGAAGCCATTTCCAGGAAACTGACGGAGCTGGCATAGCAACCATGGCAAGACAGGTCACGGTAAGTATCGGCCTATTTGCCATTTCGCCGTTGCGGCCTGTCTTCAGAAGCCTTCGAAACTGATCGCGCCGAAACATTCAGGCATATGAAAATTGAGCTTAGGCAGCGGCTGCCATGAAGCCCAATGGGGATGCGAGGTTTCATCGCCGCATTTGTAGAAATTCGCCGTCCATTCTCTGCCCGGCGAACCTCCAAGTGGTCGGGCATATTTTCCGAGCAGCGCGAACGGAATAAAAAATTCCAGCGTCCATATTACCGGATCAACAATTTCAGGATCAACAACATACGGTAATGAGTGATGCACTGCAACAAGCCGCGCGTCATTTTCAGGGATGGATACGAACTCCCTGAACCCGTCCACCGTCCTCTCCGGGTCTGTTATGTAGCTGCAAAGAAATGTCCCGCCACAGCTGAACTCGAAATTGAAATATCCCGGGTCGCGCCCCGGCTTAACAAAGAACTCCACGCAGCTGTCTTTGTACACGGAGTCGCCATAATGCGTCTGGATCGCACGGACATACCGGTCTTCAACCCTGAATATCCCGAAGAAACCGTTCCTGTTATAAAGAAGCCTCACCCACGTCCTGGGTCGATGATCGCTGCCTTCGGGCCTGAAGTGCAGCAGTTCCAGCGTCTCGGCTCGCAACCATGCCGGACTGTTCCATTCGCCGCTCATTTGCGGCAGCTGTTCTGTAAGCCTTACAAGATACATCGATCATTATAACCAATAAACCGTGCTACATCATATTACGGTTTCGGCTTTCAAAACGATATACTTATCATCATGAAACCTTTGGCAGCCCTTCTCACAGTGATGCTTTGGCCGATCATCCCCATGTTCTGGATACCGGTGCACCTATTCAGCGGTACACTAAAGCGATTCGGAAGAATTACCTATGTCTTGACCTTCGCGGTCTGGCTGCCGGTAGTCTATGTTATCTTTATACACCGCAGTCTTATCTTTGATCACATCATTCACATGCCGGACTTTCTGTCTATGGCCGGGCTTCTCATGCTTGTGCTTGGAACGCTGCTTCATATCTGGACCGGAGCGATCCTTTCACCCCGGAGTCTGATCGGCATCCCCGAAATCATTGCGCAAGAAGAGTCGCGCATGATTGACAAAGGTCCCTTCTCGGTCATACGACATCCGACATATCTGGCCCATACCATAATGTTTCTCGGCGTCTTTCTTTACACGGGATCGATAGCCGTAGGGATTGTAACGCTGGCTGATTTCGCGGTCGTCAACGCGGTTATAATGCCGATCGAAGAACGTGAACTTTTGCGGCGCTTCGGCGATTCCTACCGCATATATATGCGCAAAGTGCCCCGGCTGGTCCCCCGCCGTCAAGCGCGGAAATAACCGCTTGCTATAGCATATTCAGATATCCTTCGACGGGCAGACATCTGACAAAACGCATTCACTGTGCAGCGGCTTCTTTGCCTGGCAGATCTTCCGACCGTGAAAGATAAGAAGATGCGTGATGTTGCCCCACTCTTTCCGGGGGACGATCTCAATGAGATCCTTTTCGATCCTGACCGGATCATCCTTCTCTGAAAGTCCCAGACGTCCTGAAAGGCGCATAACATGCGTATCAACGGCAATGCCGGCGCTGATGCCGTAGACATTATAAAGCACTATGTTTGCGGTCTTTCTCGCAACTCCCGGCAGACTGATCAGGTCTTCCATCGTCCGGGGTACCTCTCCCTTGAACCTTTCCATTATAAGCCTTGCTGTATTTCGAATGTTCCTGGCCTTGTTCCTATAGAAATTCACTGAACTTACATCCTGTTCCAGTACAGCAGGATCTGCATTTGCGAACGCCTGCACATTCCTGTATTTCTTGAATAACCCCTCTGTCACCTTGTTTACATGGACATCCGTCGTCTGCGCTGATAGTATCGTAGCGACAAGCAGTTCAAACGGGCTGTTAAAATTAAGTGCCGGTTTCAGAACTGGATACTCCTTTTTCAGTCTCCTGATGACAACTGCTACCAATTCCTTCCTGTCCATTTTCACCTCGCATTTCTCAGGTATTGGGTAAAACCTTTCTGAACTGCCTGGCCTTCTCATCAAAATTTGCAAGCAGCGAGCCGGCCAGAGGACTGCCGGTACGGACCTGATGTTCTTTCATCAGCTCCTTCAGCCGGAGCCTGTCGCCATTATCGAGCGGCAGTGACTTGACGTAGGCCGAATTCAGGCGGCTGTCAAGGCCACCGTTGCAATCCATCATGTAGATTACGCCGCCAGTCATGCCGGCGCCGACATTGATGCCTGTATCGCCCAGGACTGCGACTTCACCTCGTGTCATGTACTCGCAACAGTGCTGTCCCGCCCCCTCGACTACTGCTACCGCGCCGCTATTGCGCACGCCAAACCGCTCACCTGCAATACCGGCAGCATAAAAACTACCTCCAGTGGCACCATAAAGCACCGTATTCCCGACAATAACCTGCCGGTGCGGATAACGGAGATGTTCATCCGGCCTTATCGCTATGACGCCACCGTGCATGCCCTTACCGGCGTAATCGTTTGCCTCGCCAATGAGTGTCAAGGACATGCCCTTGTGGTTGAAGGCGCCGAAGCTCTGCCCGGCTGTTCCCCTGAAGACAAGATTTACAGTATCTGCAGAAAGGCCGTCTGCTCCGTATCTTTTAGCAATGAGATACGCCAGACGCGTCGGTACGCTGCGGTCGGTATTGCGGATATTGTATTCCATATTGCTCGTCTTTGCTTCGTCAATATAGCCCGAAAGATCTGCGGTCAATTTGTCGTTAAGCGAAGAACCCGGATTGTCATTCCTTTTTCCGGACCCCATGCGCGGGCCGGTTTCAGGAGGCGGCTGAAGCAACGGCGTAAGTCTCAGGCGGCGGGAGCCGGTAAAGCGATCGTCAGGCTCAATGACTACCAGATCGGTCCTCCCCACGATATCTGCAATGCTGCGGAACCCCATTTCTGCGAGGGCGGCCCTGACATCACGAGCCACCGCCCGGAAGTAGTCCATGACGCCTTCCGGAGTCCCTCTGAATTTGGCCCGCAAACGCTCATCCTGAGTCGCTATTCCTGTCGGGCAGGTATTCATATGACACTGGCGGGCCATAATGCATCCGGCCGCAACCATCGTTGCCGTGCCGAAGCCGTATTCCTCTGCCCCGAACAGGGCTGCCAGGATCACGTCTTTGCCTGTCCTTAGCCCGCCGTCAACTCTGAGGGTGACCCTGTCCCTCAGACCGTTTTCGATAAGAACGCGCTGAGTTTCGGAAAGGCCGATCTCCCAATAGTTGCCGACATTCTTGATAGACGTAATGGGCGAAGCCCCGGTACCTCCCTCGTAACCGCTGATCTGGATTATATCGGCATAGGCCTTGGCAACCCCGGCGGCCACCGTCCCCACGCCCACTTCTGAAACAAGCTTAACGCAGACCCTGGCTTCAGGGTTTGCCTGCTTCAGGTCATGGATGAGCTGGTTGAGGTCTTCAATCGAATAAATATCGTGATGAGGGGGAGGAGATATCAGAAGAGTTCCGGGTTTACAGTAGCGGAGCCGGGCTATATAGTCTGTGACCTTGCTCGACGGCAAGTGGCCGCCTTCTCCAGGCTTTGCGCCTTGGGCAACCTTGATCTCGATCTCCTTTGCCGATGCCAGATATGCTGGAGTCACTCCGAACCTGCCGGATGCTACTTGCTTGATAGCGCTGTTCCTTGACGTGCCGTAACGGGCAGGGTCTTCGCCGCCCTCTCCGCTGTTACTTCGCATTCCCAACCTGTTGCAAGCCTCTGCAATGGTCTCATGGGCTTCAGGCGAAAGCGAGCCTACTGACATCGCCCCTGAAACAAACCTTGCAATAATCGATTCTTCAGTCTCTACATCCTCAACCGGAACAGGCTTTCCCGCGCGATATCCGAGGACATGCCTCGCATATACAGGTCTGCCCTCAGCAGCGGACGCAAATGACCGGTAGCCCTCAGCCTTTCCGAGCCGAACGAAACGGTTGAGCGCTGCAACTGTAGGAGAAGCCCATGCATGGTCTTCACCATCCTTGCGGTATTTGAGCGTCCCGCCGGCATCAACCAGGGGTTGGTCCGCAGAATATGCCGCATAATGCCTCTTGCGGACCGCTTCCTCTATCTCTTTGCGACCGTCTGCTTCCATGCTTGTCGGCAGCTGACCGAGGTATTCCTCGACAACCCCTTTGTTGAGGCAGATAATATCGAATAGCTGAGCACTATAATACGAATCAAGAGTAGAGATGCCGAGCCTGCCGAGCACCTTCAGCAGACCTTCCTCTATCGCCCTGCGGTAGTTGTCCATAGCCATTTCGAAGGGACGACTGATAATTTTGCGCGCGCATAAGTCCGACACAGTCCTCGGTATAAGCCACGGATGAACAGCGGCGGCTCCGAATCCGATGAGGCATGCAATATGATGGACATCGCGTGCCTCTCCGGTCTCCACAATTATACTCGCGCAATGACCGCAATTTTTGTTCAGAAGCTCCCGGAACACAGAGGATACCGCAAGCAGCGAAGGGATTGCGAAACTCTGCGCAGAGATATCGCAGTCCGTCAATATGAGGATCTCGGCCCCCTTGCTGACAGCATCAATAGCCGCATGGCGCAATGCAGCGATTGCCGCAGCCAGGCCGTCTTTAGCCGGGTCGTAAGTGATCGGTAGTCGTTTAACCGCAAAGCCGCTTCGGGACTCGATCTCCTGAAGGTCCCCCTCGAAAAGCAGGGGCGACTGTATGCAGTAGCGCCGGGCATGCCCTGCCGTCTCAGTCAGAAAGCTCATTCGCGGACCCAGATGCATCGCAAGTGACATGACCATCTTCTCCCTGATAGGATCAATCGACGGATTGGTGATCTGGGAAAAGCGCTGTTTGAAATAGCGGAACAGCAGGGGCGGCTTTTCGGACAGCGGTGGAAGCGGAGTGTCATCGCCCATCGAAAATGTCATCTCAGCGCCGGTCTCGGCCATAGAAAAAAGCATGGCCTCCAGCTCTTCCTTCGTATAGCCGAAAAATATCTGTGATTGCACCACTGGACTATTGTCCGATGGCGTCATGACTTCTTGCCTCTTATGGTTAACAAGAGAATCTTGCAACCACCGGCTGTATGGTTGTCTGACAGCAATCGCGGCCAGTATCTCGGCAGTTTCGCTGATCACACCGCTGCCTAGCCTGACGGCAATGGTATCGCCCGGCCCCAGGCGCCCCTTTTTTATAATATGTCCGGCACCCATATCTATCATTCCGGCCTCAGAACCAGCAATCACCGTTCCTTCGTCCGTCAAGGCATATCTAAGAGGCCGCAGACCATTGCGGTCGAGATGGGCGCCGATAGTAGACCCATCGGTAAAAACAACCGCTGCGGGGCCGTCCCATGGGGTCATCATTAATGAAAAATAGTGCAGAAGGTCCTTCTGCTCAGAAGGCAAAGGGGCGTATTCCCAGGCGGGAGGAATGCAGAGATTGACGGCGAATTCAGGCGGATACCCGGAAAGAATGAGCAGCTCGACAATCCGGTCCAGCGATGCCGAGTCGCTCTCATGATCTGCAACCAGCGGCGAGATAACAGCACGCTCTTTTTCCCCAAATTCCTCCAGCACTATTTTCTCTAGCGCCCTGATGGCATTGCGATTGCCCTGAACAGTATTGATTTCACCATTGTGGGCAAGCACCCTGAAGGGCTGTGCCATCACCCACTCCGGCAGGGTGTTGGTGGAAAACCGCTGATGGAATATGCAGAAGGACGATTCGATATCCTCCTCCTGAAGATCGGGATAGAACCTGTCCAGCTGAGGGGCTACCAGCAGGCCTTTATACAGAAGCGTCCTGGATGATATATTGGACACGCAGACGTCGCTGCCGAACCTCTTCTCTATCTCCTTTCTCGAGAAGAAGAGTTTAATTTCTCTCTTGTTTTCCGCAACGTCTACGGTGTCAATCAGTAGCTGCCTGATCCTCGGTTTTGTAAGAAGGGCCGCCCTGCCGAGGGCATCGTCATCCGTCCTGACATCCAGCCATCCGATCGGCCTAAACCCGTATCCCTGCAGAACTTCTTCAATGCCGTCCTCCACGTTGCCATACAAAAAGAACGAGCCAACGGCCAGGTTGTCAACGTGCGATACCGAAATGCCGAATTCAGCGATCTTCCTCGAAAAAAAGCGCCGCGGGATCTCTATCAAGATGCCGGCACCATCTCCGGTCTTGCCGTCGGAGCCGACCGCGCCACGGTGAGTAAGATTTTTTACGGCCTCTATCCCCCACCTTACAATCTGATTGCTTCTCTTCCCATGGATGTTGCAAACAAAACCTACGCCGCAGCTGGATAGATAACGGTCGCGCATTTACCTGCCTCAGTGATGGTAATTGATACAATTGTATACTAATGTTTTAACGGATCAAAGGGAGACTGAGCGGTTCGGAATTCCGAACATCTTACGCTGGTGCTTAAAGATCAAGCAGTCTCTTATTTATTTCGATAGCCGCAGCCGCCCCTTCCCCGGCTGCAATAACCACTTGGTCATGACCTGTCAGCGGCCCGATGATGAAAAGGCCCTTGACCGAGGATTCACAATTGTGGTCAGTAATATACTTGAAACCATTTGCGTCACGTTTCAGATCGAATCCGGACAGAAATCCGTTATTTAGCTTAAAACCGAAATTCGACATGACCACCTCGCAGTCAATACTCCTTCCGTCGGCAAATTCAACTGCCTCCATCTTATCTTTGCCGACTATCCTGATAGGTCGGCCCTTGACAAGCCTGATCCCTTCGCGCGTCATCTCTTCAATATAGGATTCGGGCGGTTCATAAAAAAAGAGCACAAGCGTTACATTTTCAGTGTATATTTGCTTCATTGCAAAGGCCAGTCTTACGGACTGCATCGAATTGCCCAAAATGACAAGTTTTTTTCCAGTTGTCCGGTATCCGTCACAATCGACGCATGTAAAAAAACTTTTAGCAAAAAATTTACCCACGTTTTCAATTTCCGGTATGTTTTCTCGACCCCCTGTCGAGACAATCACATATTTGGCCCGGCAGGCATTACCTTCTCCGACGGCAACCTCAAAATCCTTTTCTTTACGGATGCTCGTCACAAGGCCCTTTACGACTCGAACATTGAAGGCCCTCGCCTGCTCCATGCCCAGCGCTATAATCTCCTTCCCCGAGATTTCCCTGTGTCCCAGCAGATTTTCGATATGCACCGCATGCGTTGTCCTGCCGCCTCCGCGATCGACAAGCAGGACCTGCCTGTTATATCTTCCAAGATAAATCGCGGCCTGCAGACCCCCAGGACCGCCACCGACAATGATACAATCGTAGATATTTTGATCCGGTGTCGGTCCTGCAAGATGCGCTTCCAGAACATCCCTGAAAAAGGAAACGTCAGTGAAAAGGATGGCGTCGAGACCCCTATTCCGCGCCCTTTCTATATTGCCTTCATTGTCGTCTACAAACAGCACCTCTTCTGGCTTCAGCCCCATGGCGGAACAGAGATCCCTGAATACCGACGGGTCTCTCTTGCTTTTATGAAGGTAATAAGAATTGAAAATATACTTAAAGACATGTGAAAACGGAATCCTGCGATCAATCTCGTCGAGCCAGTTGGTCTGATCGCTAAGTACGGCAACTATATACCCCCTCGATTTCAACGCTTCGACAATCCCCATCATCTCCGGTTTTATGACGAAGCGCTCGATGATAATTTTCCTCAGTTCGGAGTCACTGCCGCCTATGCCTGCAAGTGCCCTAAGTTCATTCCACCACGCAGCTTCGCCGGATCCTCCGGTAACATATCCGCCAGGCCTGTGAATGAGTTCCACCGCAGAGTTGAAAAATTGATCAGGATCGATCCCGTTATTCTGCGCGATCTGCAAGAGACCCTGCCGGAACCCTTCTTCCGCAATAACACCGCCGAAATCAAATACCACTGCCTTTATCATTTGGACGCCCTCTTTCCAGGAGAAAAAACATCTTCATTATAGCAGGCACACCCCTATTATCAAAGCCGGATCATTCGCGCTAATGCGGCTCGCTGCAGCAGATTGGCCTGTTTTTTTTTCAGCACCCCTGTTTATTTTATGGCACCGCAATGCTATAATGAAGAAATTTTAATCATAATTTAATCAAAATTTAATAGACAAGGGATACGATTATAGCGTATAAGCGCTTCAACTATGGGATTACTTCACCAGAAGCATAATCAAAGCGAAGAAGGGGGCCGCAATGATCAAGCATGGCGAAGAGACTTTCACGATCGGACTGCCTTCGGTTTATTCCTTGACCGAGATACAAGGCACAGTTTCACAAATGTCCTATGCACCATCCCAGCCGTCGTCTGATGCAGAAAATCCCTTTGTAATGGGGCGGTCTTTACTGGTATTGGCCTTGGTTGAGACTATAATCGGCGTAGGGATATACCAATACTTTTTTTAGAATTGCCTTAAACCGGCTTGCACTTCATATCTTGCACGGCATTGTTCGACTCGGTTGTGCAGTGCTTGCATACACAGTCTGTTAAGAGCCCCGCTGCCTGCGTTTCCAGCTTCTTGAATCAGGACCGCTTCAATCCGCTTGACATTTCCGGCTTTTCTGCTATCCTTTAAACAATTATGACCTACAATAATTTCGGGAAGAAGTTCAACGCAGGCATTAGCTTTCTGAAGCCGGGATGGTGGCTTGTGCACCTCGCAGCCATATCAGCGGTCTATGTAATGGGGCATCTGCTCTGGAGGTAGCATGATACAATATTTTCTCAGATACAAGCCTGGGTGGTGGGTGCTGCATGTCGCAGCTGTGGCCATAACCTACTACATCGGACATATGGTGAGATTCCCGTTCTGATAATATGAAAAAATATTCACTGCTTTCGGCGCTCCTTCTGCTTTCAGTATGCGGTCTTCTTCTTCATCTGAGAATCCATTATTTCATGATCTCAGACAAGATGCAGCCGGGCATATCCGTTTTCGATCCTACGCGTTTTCTGGCTTTCATCTTTCCTTTGCTGGATGTAGTAGTCGTAACCATTCTTTTCCTTTCACGCAAAACTGCTGCATACGGATACTTGCTGAACGGACTCATTGTCATATACGGCACTATCTTCATGACACATTTCAGCCTTGCCGAGATGGTCTCGAAAGCCATACCCTTAAGCCAGATGCCCCTCAAATCCACTCTGCCGGATATTGGCATAGCATGGGCCGATTTCTTTGTGGGCAAGGCACTTTATGATTATTATCTCAAGGGCGGGGTGTAAAGCGATTTCGGTGCAGCAATATATTGGGGCGGTCCGTATAAGACCGCCCCGCGCTATTTAATACCTTCTTTCGTATCTTTCTCCTTCGCAAACCTCTTTAACATGATCTCGGATCAGGCGGCCATCTTCCCACACCTTTTCGTGGACCTTTTTGCATCGGGTCCTGTCATCGTAGCCCATGGGTTCAGCACGGTATTCTCCGCGTCCGTCTTCGGTCCTGTAATAGACCGGCCTGTTTACCTGCACTGCTTCGCGCGACGCCCTGTCAGAAATATCGCCCAGGGTAGCTCCGAACACGCCACCCAAAGCAGCACCGATGACTCCGCCTCTCCACGGATTCCGGTGGTCCAGCAATGCGCCGGCCACTCCGCCGACTCCGGCTCCGACGCCACCGCCACGGACCTGAGACTCTGTACAACCAAAAAGTGTGATTGCCATTGCCAGGGCAGTCATAAACATTATCAACCTTTTCATACCTGCACCTCAATATTGTCGATATTCAGCCAAAGGCTTACTCTCACTAGGTACACCCAGGACTTCAGGTGCTCAAAATGATATCGCACCGGAAACCCCGAGCACTATAACATTGCTTTTATCCATCGCTGTCCGCTTAAATCGTTTCCTTCTGCTCGGCTTCACGCCAGCAGTGCCCATCTCATGGAGTCATGAAATGGGATGGGGGTTCTGCCGCAGACAGCCTCTACCCCATTTACGTATGCCCCTCCGTAAATGCCGCATATGTTGTCTTTCCATATCATAAGCATAAGGTCTGACGACAACGGAGGAGCTTCCATCATTCTCTCTATAATCCCTGCCGCCCATGTCATCGCCCTCATCGGCACATTAAAGAAAACAAATCTCTTATTCCAGATTTGGGATATGGATTCGATCATCTTCCTGAAGCTTATCGCAACCGGGCCGCAAAGCTCGTATATCTTGTTATCTGTTTCATTCCTGTCGACAGCAGCAGCAAAGGCGCACGAAACGTCTCTTACGTCCACAGGTTGTATCATTTGTCCGCCCCCTGCAGGCAACGCCACAATGGGGATGATATGAACCACCTTTTTTATGTCGGAAAACAGCTTCTGCTCCGGACCTATAATGACGGAAGGCCTGAATATGCAGTATGTCAATCCCGAGGCCTGTAAAGCCTGCTCGGCCTTCAGTTTTGTTTTATGATATCTCGACGGAGCATCGGGATGCACTCCCAGCGCGCTCATATGGATAACTTTACCGACGCCGGTCATTCTGCAGGCGTCGTACAGGTCTTTAGAAATCCTGAACTGCACGTCCTCGAAGGTTATCCCTTTTGCAGGTGCTTCAGATATTATGCCTATAAGATTGACGACGACGTCCGGCTTCAACGACCAGAGCGCCTTTCCAATAGAGCCTGCATCGCTGAAATCGATCGAAACAGGGTCGACCCGGGGTCCGAACATCGCGCGAATCTTCTCAAGGTTTCTGCCGCCCGCATAGACCTTATGCCCGTTTTCAAGCAGCCTGTTTGTCACGTGCAGGCCTACGAACCCCGTCGCCCCTGTTATGAATACCCTCATCTCATCTCCTGTCCCAGAATCCCTTAGTCCCGGCCCTTAATGTCCGCACCCCTGTCATATTCAGGCTTCCGTCCCCTCCCGTCAAAATCGCCTCTTACCCTGTCCTCTCGGAGATTTCTGGGCTGACGCCGCACTATCTCTTCATGTATAACCACAAAGCTGCGTCCTGAAGACCGCATCCTCATGATCTTGTCCGGAGGCAGGCCGTAGCGGATAGACATGAATCGAACGTTAACCAGGTTCACGATATCTGCGTCATCCAGCCCGCCCCTCCTCAAATCTTTCTTATGATATCCGTAGGCCCTGCCGTAAGGAGGGCCTTCCAGCCTATTAGTCGCGAAATAGATGTCCGGATTCAGTCGATAAAACCTCGTAATGTCCATCCACGACATTCCCCTGTCTCTCATATCAAGGACCCCGGCGTAAGGCACACGGGCTCTCCCTGCAATAAAAAGCACAACAGGCACCTCTTCATCGCGGACCCGCCGCTCCCTGATAATCACAATTTCGCGTTTGGGAATTCGGTAATACTCGCTGGCAGCCTCATAAAAATCCTGCATACTGTTCTCAGATGCTTCAGCGTAAACATACACGGCTGCGTCAACGTTCCTATTACCCGCGAATGTCAAAGCCCCCATCACGAATAAAGCTGCCAAAACAGCTTTCATCCTGTTCCTCCCAAAAAACATTTCCCCGCCTAATCTTGTGCGATACTGATGCTGACTTAAGTTTAACAGATCATTATGAACATTGGACGAACGAATTATGAATGATTATGAAGGCGTATATCCGCCCTATTTAGAGAAGTATTGCGATTGTGTAAATGACATACAGAAGGCCGCCCATCATGACCGTATAGGGCGACAGCTTTTTCCGTACAATAATGTCGGCCAGAAGTAACGAAGACGATATAAGCGCAAGGATAGCCGAAAACAGGGCCAGCCCGGAGATTGTCCAGTCAGTAAATACGAGGCCTAACGACACGGGGAATGTGGATTGGAACACCATTGCACCGGTAATATTGCCCATTGCGAGAGAGTCTCTGCCTTTCAAGGTCCAGCTGACGCTGTTGAACTTCTCCGGCAGTTCGGTCGCCACCGGTGCGACAAGAAGGGCGAACAGAAGCGGGCTCAATGACCACGACAACGACAGCCTCTCAAGGCCTGACACAAAAAAGTGCGCCCCGCCGACCATCACGCCAAGCGAGAAAAATATCTGCAGGAGCGATATGGCAATACCCGGACCGGATGCCGATACGGTATCATCCGGGGACCGTCTGACAAGATCGAGCAGCTTCGCAAAATATAGTTCTTCGGAGTGGGCGATACATCCGCTTTCACCGCGGAAGGTTAGGTATGCGTAAAAGAAATAAGCGACGATAAGCCCTGCTGCAATGATCAAACGTCCTCCATGAAACAGTAACGGCAAGGAAATGGCAGCGCCATACATCAGGATAAAGAAGGTCAGATCGCGTTTGATATTATGCAGCTCGACATGCAGTTCGAATTTTCTCCGCTTTGCCAGATAACTTATGCAGACGGATACGCCTACAAGAAAAAACGCAAGTGTTGCCAGCATGAAGGGCGCTCCCAATATGGCGCCAACGCCTATATGTCTGCCGGCGTCACCGCCGTGAAAAAGAATGGCCACAAATGGAAGAATCGTCTCCGGCAGTGCAGTGCCGACAGCTGCAAGGATACTGCCGACAACTGCCTGTGAAAGAGCCAGTTTATTACCGAAAACCTCGATGCCGTTTGTGAAGATTTCAGCGCTGGCCAATATCATTGCAAGGCTAACGAGAAGCAGAAGAATATCGGTCATGACTAGTGGACGATAAACACCGGGCAGAGAGATGATCTGATGACAGATTCAGAAACGCTGCCGAGCAATAGCCCTTCAAAAAAGCTTTTCCCCCTGGCGCCCATCACAATTAGATCAATATCCTTATCGCTGCTGAATTCGTTGATGATTGCGACAGGATCACCCCGTCTGACAACCGTATCGGGCCGAAGCTCCGGATCTATCTCTCTGATGAGCCCGGACATGTCCGAACATGCACTGACCGCTGCCCGTTCGGATACAGCAGTTTCGTCAGGCCCCGCTGAAACGTGAGGCATATCATACTCCGGTTCAATATGCATGACCGACAACCTGGCACTGCAACATCTTGCAAAATGCGCCGCCCACTTCAAAGCCTTGACGGAGTTATCAGAAAAGTCGATGGGACAAAGAATGTGTTGTATCCTGTTTACTGAAAACGCGCCTGACGATCTTTCGCCTCTGACGACTAGCATCGGTCTTCTCAGGGATCTGATCAGGCGTCCTGCGCTGCTAGCACGAACCATGTGGTGTTTATATCCGAGCACAAGCACATCGCACTTGTTCTCCCGCACGTAGGATCTTACGGCATCCGTCAGTCGCCCCAGGACCACTTCATGCCCGGCATCTATGTGATGCTCTTCCACAAGCTTGCACGACAACCGGTTTAGTATTTCGGTCTTTTGCACCTTTTCGTCTTCAATATAACGAAGGAGATAGGCCGGAGGGGTCAACGCGTAATCCATGACATGCAGCAATACCAGCTTGACCCCTTTGCCGCAGGCGTCGGCGAGCCAGGCAGCATAGGCAACCACTGCTTCCGTATCGGAATCAAGCGAAACGGCAACCGCTATTTTTTTGCATTCCATTCAGAAACCATCCGCCTCAGGATCTTGCGACAGTATCGGGCAGATATCGCCAGAAGTCTTTGCCGATGCGCCTGCACGATAATACAATTATATATTTAAAAGCAAAAAAAAAGAGGCAACTTAAATGTCACCTCTCTTTTCTGGAACAGTCAGCCTATTTTATAGAATCTTTCAAGGTCTTGCCGGCAGTGAATTTCGGCACCTTTGTTGCTGCGATCTTGATCTCCTGTCCGGTCCTCGGGTTGCGGCCCTTCCTCGCTTTCCTCTTGGAAACTGAGAATGTTCCGAAGCCCACAAGGGTAACCTTCTGTCCTTTCTTAAGAGAAAGTCTGATGGCGTCTATAGCGGTGTCAAGTGCCTTCCCTGCATCGGCCTTGGTGAGACTTGCTCCTGCTGCGATCTTATCGATCAAATCGGCTTTTGTCATAGCGTTGTCCCTCCTTTCTTTAAATAATGAATTCCATGTTGCTATAAACAATACCAAGAAGAACGGCTTTTGTCAAGAGGGAAAACAGCGAAAATACTACCTCCGGACATGAAGTATGCCGTCCATCTGGGATATCTTGTTCATAAGTCCGACAAGCTGATTTCTGTCCTTCACTTCCATGGTCAGTTCAATAAGCGCCCTTTTGTCCGATGTCGAATCAGCCTTCAGCGATGCGATGTTCACATTCACCGACGAGATAAGGGCGCTCAGGTTCGCAAGAATGCCCGGCTTGTCGAGCGTTTCCAGATAAACCTTGGTCTGGGTCGTGGTTTCACCCTCATGCCTCCACTGGACCTCGATCATGCGCTCTGTGTCCACCGCCACCCGTTCAAGACTGGGACATTCTTTGCGATGGATCGTTACTCCCTTTCCCTTTGTTATGAATCCTATGATTCTGTCGCCGGGCACCGGCATGCAGCATTTGCCGATCCGATACAGCACGTTGTCGATACCCTTGATAGTGATGACGTCATGCTGCTTTTTGGCGGGACGAACCGTCTTGGCAGAAGGCACCTCTTCCTTCTCCGGCTCGAACCTGTTTATTACCTGTTTTGCCGAAATCTTGCCATAGCCGATCAGAACATACAGATCCTCTATATTCTGAACACTGAAGCCTTTCATAACTTCATCCATTTTCTGGGACTTGAGTATCGCAAGCGGCAGGCTATGTCTTCTCAGTTCATCTTCAATCAGTTTCGTGCCCAGTTCGATCCCGCTCTTTCTCTCTTCAGCCCTCGCCCACTGCCTGATCTTGCTCTTTGCGCGCTGCGTCACCACGAATTTCAGCCAGTCCTTGCTCGGCGTCTGGTTAGGGGACGTGAGTATCTCTGCGACATCCCCACTGTTAAGCTTGTACCTCAGCGGGACTATCCTGCCGTTGACCTTGGCCCCTATGCACTTGTCGCCGACAGCCGAATGGATACTGTACGCAAAATCCACCGGCGTAGAATCGACAGGCAGCTCCTTGATATCCCCGGCCGGCGTGAAGACATA
Source organism: Dissulfurispiraceae bacterium (assembly GCA_035319185.1). GTDB lineage: Bacteria > Nitrospirota > Thermodesulfovibrionia > Thermodesulfovibrionales > Dissulfurispiraceae > Fen-1308. The sequence continues at coordinate 40,563 of DATHDF010000035.1, forward strand.
GACAGTATCGGGGACGACCTCTCCCTTGACGGCTTCCAGAAATTCCCTGGCGTCCGAAATCTCCTTGACCAGATCGCGCAACCATGTGACAAAGCGCGCGCCCTTGCTGTCCCTGACTTCCTTCTCCTTGTATCTCCAATGGGCCGCAATGCCTTCCTCGGCAATCTCGTCCATTTCTTTCGTGCGTATCTGGAACTCAACCCTGTCGCCAGAGGGTCCTACAACTGTTGTGTGCAATGACTGATACATATTGGATTTCGGCAGGCTGATGAAGTCCTTGAAGCGGCCAGGGACAAGCGGCCACATCGAATGGATGATACCCAGTATGTCATAACAGTGTGCTACCGTGTCGGTTATGATCCTTATGCCAACAACATCGTAAACCTGTTCAAACGGTATCTTCTGTTTGAGGATTTTCTGATATATGCTGTAACTGTGCTTCAGGCGCCCTTTTATCTTGGCCTCGATGCCTATAGGTTTTAGTTTTTCGCTGATTATCGAAATGACCTCGTTTATGAACCTGCCGCTCTCTTCCTTTCTCTGCGCGACCTTCGTCTGCAGTTCCAGATAAAGGTCCGGCATAAGCGTTTTGAAACACAGGTCTTCAAACTCTATGCGCAGCCAACCGATGCCCAGCCTGTTTGCAAGCGGGGCATAAATATCCAGCGTTTCGCGCGCTATCCTCATCTGCTTTTCTTCTGGCAGATGTTCAAGCGTCCGCATATTGTGGAGTCTGTCGGCGAACTTGATGAGAATCACTCTCACATCTTTGGCCATAGCCAGCAGCATCTTCCTGAAATTCTCTGCCTGTGCCTCCTCGCGTGTCATGAATTCCACTTTGCTCAGCTTGGTGACGGCATCCACCAGAAAGGCGATTTCGTTTCCGAACATCTCCTTTATGTCTTCGGTCAGCATCCCTGTGTCCTCAACCGTATCATGCAGAAAGCCTGCGGCAATGGTCGCAGAATCCAGCTTCATGTCAGCCAGAATGTCCGCGACGGAGATGGGATGTTCAATATACGGAGAACCTTCCATACGCCTCTGAGTGCAGTGAGCCTCGCGTGAAAAAATGAAAGCCTTCTTTATGACATCGATATTTGCCTTAGGGTTGTATGCCAATACTTTTTCAAGCAGGCTTTCGATTTTTTCCATTTCTCATTATACCTGTTTGTATCCGGAATATGCGCTATTACTGCAGGCAATCCGGCATCGATACTGTGTTACAATAGACCGATGGAACAGCTTATTATCAGGGGTGGCAAATCTCTCAAAGGGGAAGTCTCTATCAGTGGGGCCAAGAATGCGGCATTGCCCATCATTACCGCATCCCTGCTAGCTCCGGGCGTCCATCAGATTACAAACGTCCCGGAACTGCGCGATGTAGCGACGATGGGGCGGCTCATAGGGCACATGGGTGGCTTGACGGGATACCGTGAAGGCGTTATAACGCTTGATACAGGCCGCCTTCGCACGCCCGAGGCTCCATATGCGCTGGTAAAGACGATGCGCGCTTCCGTCCTTGTTTTAGGGCCGCTCGTGGCGCGTTTTGGCAAGGCACGGGTGTCATTGCCGGGCGGCTGCGCCATAGGCGGGCGTCCTATTGACCAGCATATCAAGGGGCTGGAAAAAATGGGCGCTAAAATTTCACTTGAAGGCGGCTACGTCATTGCAAAGGCGCGCCGTCTGAAGGGTACAAAGATATATTTCGATATAGCCACGGTTACCGGCACGGAAAATATCATGATGGCAGCAACGCTGGCCAAAGGAACGACTGTGCTGGAGAACGCCGCCCGAGAGCCTGAGGTGAAGGACCTGGCCGATTGTCTTACAACTATGGGCGCAAAGATAAAAGGCGCAGGCGAGAGCGTAATTGAGATTACAGGAGTGGATAGCCTGATACCAATCGCAAACTACTCTGTCATACCGGACCGCATTGAAGCCGGCACTTTCATGACAATTGCGGGAGCAACCGGCAGCGATATAGTGATCAGGAATTGCCGACCCGACCACCTCGATGCTGTAATTATGAAGCTGAAAGATTCCGGGATACGCTTTGAAGATACAAAAAAGGGCCTGCGGGTCGTCGGCCCGAAAAGACCTGTTGCCGGCAGTATCAAGACTCTGCCATATCCGGGCTTTCCAACGGACATGCAGGCGCAGTTCATGGCTCTCATGACCATTGCGTCGGGGACCAGCATAATACACGAGAGCATCTTCGAAAATCGCTTCATGCATGTTGCCGAGCTGAGGCGCATGGGCGCAGACATCGCCATCGACGGCGGCGCAGCTGCGGTCAAAGGCGTGGACCGACTTACAGGCGCTCCGGTCATGGCGACCGATCTGCGGGCGTCCGCATCACTGATAGTTGCAGCACTCTGCGCAAAAGGTGAAAGCGTCATACAGCGAATTTATCACCTCGACCGCGGCTATGAACGCATAGATGAAAAACTGAAAAAGCTTGGTGCTGATATCAAAAGGATTGCGGAATAAGATGCTCGCTGGATGAAGGCTGCAGGCGGATCTACCTGTTCTTTTTCAGCCGAAGGGGATTTTCAATCAAGATCCCCTCGATTACCTGACCCGAATTAAGGTCTTCGGTTAACACCTTTTCGCATTTCGCTTCATATGCGGCGACAATGATTAGTGCGTCCCAAAAAGATATGCGGTATTTCTCCTCGATCTCGGCTGCCCTTATAATGGCTGCAGGAGAAAGCTCCCTGATGTTCCAGCAAATGTATGCCCTCAGGATTTCCCTTGCTTCAGATTTGGAAATAGTGCTTTGAATCTTCCTCGTGACGGCGACATAAAATTCCTGCAATACCTGATTGCTTAAAACGCCTGCCCGTTTATTCCAAAGCTCCTCAACAATTGTGCGTGCCGCAGAATGTTTTTCTCCCGCGTCCCTGTCATGCGCGTAGACAAGGATATTCGCATCAAGAAAGACCCTACCGCTCACGCAGCTCTTCCCTGGTATATTTTATCTTTCCTCCAAAATGGTAGCCCTTATCGAGAATGGACAAGGCCTTCTTCTTGCACTGCTCATAATAATCGTCTTCCTCGACTATCTGCCTCAGGAAATCGCTTAAGAGCCTGTTAAGCGACGTCTCTTTCTTTGATGCGATTACCTTGCCTTTTTTTATCAAATCCTTGTCAAGACGAATCGTCACATTCTGTTTCATCTGCAGCCTCCTGCTTACATGCTCAATTTAAGCATAGCACGTTGATTACGTGCAGTCAATAATAGACTCAATGCCATGCAATGTAATGATCACAAGACCTATTTTAGAGGGTCTTGCAATAGATTTGTTGACAGGGATCTACGGCAGACCGTACTACTGGCCCTATTTCCTGAACATCTTCTTCAGCTCGTTCATTGATATCCTGATCCTCGTAGGCCTGCCGTGCGGGCAGCGATCAGGCTCGTCACAGGCTGCCAAGTCCTTCAGCAGCTCGTTGACTCTTGCCATATCAGGCGTTTCCCTGCCCCTCATCGATGAATGGCATGCCAGTCGCGCCGCGATGCTCTCATGCAGATCTGACAGCGGACCGGCCTGCCTATGCGATGTCGCTCCATCGTCTGTGATACAGGAAGCCAAGTCTGTGATAAGCTCGTTCACATCAGCAGCCATCAGCACCTCCGGCAAGCTTCTCACTATGATCGTTCCATGGCCAAAATCCTCGGCCTCGATGCCAAAATCGGTCAGCAACTGAAGATTATTCAGGACCGCATTGTATTCTTTCGGACCCAGCCTGACCTGCTGCGGAAAAAGCATCCTGTGAGAAGCAGCATCTTTCCTGATCAACAATCGTTCATAATTGACCCGTTCATGCGCAGCATGATAGTCAATAATGGCAAGTCCGCCCTTTTCCGGTACAGCCACAAACGTCTCACCGAGATAGAGGAAAGGCGTCCACACTTCGTAAGGCAACCCGGAGGGTTCAGCAATATGCGCAACATCGCCTCCGGACCGTCCGGCAGTCAAAACCCCGTTTGCATTGTCATTAGCGTCCCGCCGAGAGTTATCAGCTGTCGCGCTGCCCAGCATATACTGTCCCTTGATCCTCTCACCGTCGGTCGCCCCAGAAAGAAAGTCCATATCCGCATCTCTAAGCGCTTCTCGCGCAGTTCCGAGGATGAAATTGTATATGCCCGTCTTGTCCTCGAAACGCACTTCCCTCTTTGCAGGGTGAACATTGACATCGACCTTCTCCGGATCAACGTAAAGATAAACAAGAAAAACCGGATGTTTATCTTTTGGTATAAGGTCTTTGTAAGCGGTGTATACAGCATGATTGATTGCCTGGTCCCTGACAGGCCTGCTATTGATGAAGACGAATTGCCCGTTTCTGTTGCTTCGGACATTAGATACCCTGCCGAGAAAGGCATGAATTGAAAACTCTTCGTCACCTGCAGATATCTCAATCAGGCTGTCGACGAAACACTTCCCATATACCTGCGTTATCCTTTCTTTGATCGATGCTGCGGGGGCCAATGACATGGATTCCTCACCGTCGATTCTCAGGATAAAACCTATGGTGAAGTGAGACAGCGCTTCGCGAGTCACTGCATCGATTATATGGGAATTCTCGGTTGCGTCCGACTTGAGGAATTTCCTGCGGGCCGGCGTGTTAAAAAAAAGGTCCTTGACCTCGATCGTCGTGCCTGAAGCCGGGCATAGCTTCTCGCTTTTTGTCTCGCCGCCGACTATCTCCACGCAGAGCCCGTTACTGCCAACGGCGGTTTCGTCCTCAGCCAAAGCAGTAATGAGCCTGATCTTGGATACGGCAGCGATAGAAGACAAGGCTTCGCCCCTGAACCCCATCGAACGTATCCTCTCAAGGTCCTCTTCCCGGCTGATCTTGCTTGTAGCGTATCTCTCAAATGCCATAAGCGCATCTTCCCGGCCCATCCCGCTTCCATTGTCCGAAACCCTGATAATCCTTCTGCCGGCGCCGACAACCGAGATTTCAACCCTTGTGCTGCCTGCGTCTATGGAATTTTCGACCAGCTCTTTCACAACAGAGGCCGGACGCTCGATCACCTCTCCGGCTGCAATCTTGTTCCGGAGCAATACAGGCAGGACTTTGATCCTGTTCATGTCAGACAAGTCCTCGCTCCCTAAGCTCGCTCTTGACATAAGCATAATAGATCGGCGCAGCAATGACACCGGCAAGCCCGAACGCGGCCTCCATCGTTATCATCGCAATCAGCAATTCCCAGGCATGCGCGCGTATCTGGCTGCCGATAATCTTCGCGTTAAGGAAATACTCCAGCTTGTGAATTACAAGCAAAAATGCAAGGGACGCTGCCGCGGCTGAAAGAGAGTTGCTCATACTGACGATAACTACAGCCGTGTTCGATATTACATTGCCGATGACCGGCAGGAGACCGGCTATGAAGGTAATAGCCACAAGCACCTTGATAAGCGGCAGATGAACGCCGAAAAACGGCAATACGACGCCCAGATATATGGCAGTGAAAAGCGCATTGATCGCCGCAATTCGCACCTGGGCAAATACCACGAAACGAAAAGACCGGCTGAACTTCTCTACACGCCCAGCCAGCGCGGCTGCAAAAGGCTTATGGTCCTCCGACGAATTGACCTGCCCGACGGCCAACAGGGCCCCGATCACCATCCCAATGAGGACATGGACCAGCATAAGCCCCGCTTCCCTGCCAACAGTCCGCACCTCTCCGGCATGTCCCTGCAGCCACGATGCGATACCGGTCCGTATCCCTTCAGGGTCTCCGGGCAAGTATCCGATAATCCATGAAGGAAGCGCCTCGCGGTATTCCTCGATGATCTCGGCCATTTTGTTCATAAGCGCAGGGACATCTCCAGACTCGCCATGGAAAAATGCAATGCCTCCCCAGATCAACAGTGACAGCGAAGTCATTATGGCAGTGGCAAGAAGGGCGACCACCACGATTCTGGCGAGCCGGCCCTGCAGCTTTGCAATTCTCAATGGCGGGGCAAGAAGATGGACCAGTTCGTATACAAGAAACCCGGACAGCAAGGCGGGGAGCAGATGCAGTTTAAGGACCAGCAGCATTGCAGTGCCCGATGATATCCAAGCTGCAATCTCGCATCCAGTCACTTTTTGCCTTTCGCCTTCCGGCCCCATCCGAACCTCCGTAACGCTTCTGTCTTATGTGGCCGCAGGAAACCTTTCATATCAGCTATTCATCGGGGTCCTGCAGCAGCAGAAAAAAGCCTGTCAATCCGTATTATAACCCTTTGCGGTCAGCATATGCAGTCGGCCATGTCAGTCACACTCGGTCATAGGGTAAAATAGTCATATGCGTAATATAAGGATGATGCTGCAGTATGACGGCGCAAATTATCTGGGATGGCAGGTCCAGCCCGCCGGCATCACTATTCAGGGTTGCATCCAGAAGTGCCTTTCCAGAATTACGGGAGAGAAGGTCAATGTTATTGCAGCCGGCAGGACCGATGCCGGGGTCCATGCCATCGGACAAACCGCCGGCTTCACGACGTCCTCAAAACTCAGCCCTTATGTATTACAGAACGCCCTTAACTCCCTCCTCCCTAATGATATCCGAATAATTGAAATCGAAGATGCTGACGAATCTTTCCATGCCCGTTATTCAGCCAGGGGGAAATCCTATATCTACCTCCTGACGACGGACAGGGTTGTATCTCCATTCATTTGCCGTTACGTCTGGAGGCTACCTTATAGTCTCGACACTGCAGCCATGAAGTCGGCCCTCCAATACATCTCCGGCACTCATGATTTTTCTGCGTTCCGCGGCAGCGGCTGCGGGGCCAGGAGCACGCAGAGAACTATATATGATGCTTCGCTGTTTGAGACGAACTCGGTAGAATCCGTAACGATCCGGCTTAGTGGAGCCTTCATGAGGTTCCGCTTCGAAGGTGACGCTTTTTTGCGTCATATGGTCAGAAATTTGGTCGGGACTATCGTTGAAGTCGGAAAGGGAAGGTTAAGACCGGAAGATATGAGGCGAATCATCGAAAGCAGGGACAGGAGGTGCGCAGGAATGACCGCTCCCGCCCAGGGCCTGTTTCTTGAGAGCGTCACATATTGAATTTTACTGGCGCCGTCACCCGACCTTAATCAGCCGCATGCGTGCTGCAGCGACGCTGCGATCTCAGATCGACCCCTCTTCTTTTTCGAGTTTTTCCTTCATCTCCCTTTCCTCCTGGCAATCTCTGCAAAAGATGGCGAAAGGGAGTATCTTCAGCCTTTCTTCGCTGATCTCGTCGCCGCACTCGTCGCATACTCCGTAAGTGCCCTCGCTGAGCTTTCTGAGAGCAGTGTCTATTTTAAGCAGCGTTTCCCGATGTGTGCTCAGTTGCCTGAGGTTTATGTCCTCTGCAAGATCGACCACCGACAGGTCTCCGTCGTCGAGCACCGTTTCGACAAGCTGTTTTTTCTCGCCCGATACATATTTCCGGATCTCTGATTTGCTTTCTTTGACGATATCCTCGCGCTTTTGAATCAGCGCCCTTCTCAGCCTTTCTTTCCGCGTCTCTTCACTTTCCGGTTTTTCTTTCTTCAGTGCTTTTTTTACCATATATCGCTCCTCGGCTCAGCATGGAATGCGCATTGCAACTCAATTCCTTGCCGGCAGCCTTGCCTTCTATTTTTCTGCGGCAGCGACTTCCTCTTTGTGTACTTCGACAATGCTTCTGATCTTAATGCCGGCCTGTTCAAGCGCCTTCTGGATATCGCTCATCTTTGCATCTGTGACCTTCACGACGAAACTAGAGTTCAAAGACATGCTAGACCTCCATTATCTCCTTTTCTTTGTGCTGGAGCACTTCTTCAACTTTATGGACATATGAATCGGTCAGCTTCTGAATCTCCTCCTGAAACCTCTTTACGTCGTCCTCGCTTATATGCTGCTCTTTTTCTTTCTTCTTTACATCCTCAAGTATGTCGCGGCGAATATTCCTTACAGCAACTCGAGCCTCCTCGGCCCTCTTCTTTACAACCTTGACGAGCTGCTTTCTCCGCTCCTCCGTCAGCTGGGGAATGTTGATCCTTATCGTCTTGCCGTCGTTGCCCGGCGTCAGTCCAAGATCTGATTTCAATATCGCCTTTTCGATATCCGGGATCAGCCTCTGCTCCCATGGCTGGATAGTGATCTGCCTGCTTTCTGGGATACCAAGGGTAGCGACCTGGCCTATATGCGTAGGCGTTCCATAATAATCGATCTTGATCCCGTCCAGCAGGCTGAGAGAAGCTCTTCCAGTCCTTATTGATCCGAAGTCCTTTTTGAGCGACTCTATCGCCCCGGTCATCCTGTCGGTCGCCTCTTTCTTAAGTACCTGCATTTTTCACCCCGTCGGCAAACGATCTTGCGATCAGCGATCGCCCTTGATTACCTTGGTGCCTATCCTGCGGCCCAGCAAAAGTTTCCTAATATTATCTGTTTTTTTGATATCAAAAACAACTATCGGAAGATTGTTGTCCATGCAGAGCGTGATGGCGGTCGAATCCATGACCTTCAGGTCCTGCTTGATCACATCTAAATAGGAAATAACGTCATATTTCCTGGCCGACGGGTCCTTGACAGGGTCCGCATTGTAAACGCCGTCCACCTTGGTCCCTTTTAGAATCACCTCAGCGCCGATTTCCATAGCCCTTAGCGCTGCAGCGGTGTCAGTTGTGAAATACGGATTTCCGGTCCCGGCGGCAAAAATTACTATCCGGCCCTTCTCAAGATGACGCACTGCCTTGCGCCGGATATACGGCTCAGCCAGCTCGCGCATCTCGATGGCCGACTGAACGCGCGTTTGCAGGCCGAGTTTTTCGAGGGAATTCTGGAGGGCGAGGGCGTTGATTACGGTTGCGAGCATCCCCATGTAATCGGCTGAAGCCCGTTCCATGCCCTTGACAGAGGCCTCAACGCCTCTGAAGATATTACCCCCTCCGATGACCACGGAAATCTGGATGCCCATGTCGTAGACCTTCTTGATCTCGGCAGCCATGAACTGAACAGTGGCCGGATCCAGCCCGTACGACTTGTCTCCCATGAGGGCCTCCCCGCTCAGCTTGAGCAGGATCTTCTTGTAAATCGGCGTCGCACTCTGGTTCCTCTTCCTCACGGAAAATCTCCTCTAAAACAGTATCAGCACGACTCGGTCTTGGCCATGCCCTCGCCCAGCTGGAATCTTGCAAATCTCCGGACAACGATATTTTCGCCCAGTTTGGCGATCTTTTCGGTAATGATGTCTTTCACCTTCTTTTTGCCGTCCGGGTCCTTGATGAAAACCTGCTCAAGGAGGCACATGTCGCTATAAAATTTGTCGAGCTTGCCTTCTATTATCTTTTCCACGACCTGGGGCGGCTTGTTGGTAACCTGCGCCCTGTATATCTCTTTCTCCCTCTCGATGGTCTCGGCGGATACGTCTTCCCTGGAAATGTACGGCGGATTCGCGGCGGCTATGTGCATCGCAATATCCTTAACCAGCCCCCTGAAATCATCAGTCCTCGCCACGAAATCGGTCTCGCAATTGATCTCGACCATGACCCCAAGTTTATCCATATGTATATATGAGCCTATCAGTCCCTCGGTTGCGGAGCGGCTGGCTTTTTTTGCCGCAGAGGCAAGACCCTTCTGCCGAAGATAATCGATAGCTTTTTCCATATCTCCGCCGCTTTCAGAGAGGGCGCGCTTGCAATCCATTAGACCAGCGCCCGTCTTTTCCCTGAGTTCCTTAACCATTTCAGCGCTTATGTTCATTATGCCTTTTCCTCCACGCCTGCAACACCTTCTTTTTCACCGCCTGCGGCCATGTCCTTGGCTGCAGCGGCTTCAGCAGTCTCTTGCGCCTTCTTCGAAAGAGCGCCTTTCCCCTCGACAACAGCCGATGCCATCTTGGAAGAAATGAGCTTGATAGCCCTTATCGCGTCGTCGTTGCCAGGTATAACGTAATCGGCATCATCGGGGTCGCAATTTGTATCGACTACGGCCACTATGGGAATGGAAAGCCTCTTGGCCTCTTCCACTGCGATATTTTCCTTGCGGGGATCGATGATGAAAACGGCCGTTGGGATGCTTTTCATCTCCTTTATACCGCACAGATTCTTTTCGAGCTTCTCGCGTTCCTTTTCAAGCTGCGAGACCTCTTTCTTCGTCAATACGTTATATGTGCCGTCAGCCTTCATGTTTTCGATCTTCTTGAGCCTTTCAATACTCTTCTTGACCGTGGTGAAGTTTGTCAGCATGCCTCCGAGCCATCTGCTCGTGACATAATAGGCGCCTGCCTTTTTCGCCTCTTCGGTAACGGCATCCTGCGCCTGCTTTTTTGTTCCCACAAACAGTACGTCGCCCCCTGAAGTCGCCACGTTCCTGAGAAAATTATAGGCCTCTTCGACACCCTTCAATGTCTTCTGAAGATCGACGATATGAATACCATTCCTCTCTCCGAAGATATATTTTTTCATCTTCGGGTTCCACCTCTTCACCTGATGCCCGAAATGGGCGCCGGACTCCAGAAGTTCCTTCATCGTTACAACCGCCATCTTGCTCCTCCTGTCTGCTTTGGTTTTTCCTCCGCCCTCTTCTCCTAACCAGCCGCACGGCGGGACCATCGAAGAATCATAACGGGCGTGTGTTTTTAAACTAGAAAGTTTATCATGATTTACATCTATTTATCAAGCAGTAACGCAAAATCCAGATATGCTCGCGCCGCCCTCCGAAAAAATGTACGCAAGACCTCAGTCCAGAAGCGGCAGCTGCTGTTTGTTATGGTTCTTGTTGGGATTAAATATGCGTACGGAATTCTTGATGAGCTTTGCAGAGTAAAGCGCGCTGTCGGCAGCACGGTAAAGCTCTTTGTGGTCTCTTACCCTGGCGGTCTTTGAATTGGCGATTCCAACGCTTACCGTTGGGACCTGCTTCAAAATGCCGAGATAGTGCCTGGCAAATTTCTCCTGCAATCTCATGGCAAAATTATATGCGCCTTCCGTATCGGATTCGAGCAGCATGTAACCGAATTCGTCCCCGCCAAGACGACAGGCTACATCGCCTTTTCTGCCTATCTGTTTGAGCATCCTCGACAGCGTACGGATTACCCTGTCCCCCATCACATGACCGTACGTGTCGTTTATGGGCTTTAGATTGTCGATGTCTATAAACAGAAGCGAGAATTGCACATCGTACCTCTTGGATTTCAGGAATTCCTCCTCCAGTCTCTTGAAAAAGAAGCGGCGATTGAAAATGCCCGTAAGCGGGTCGATCAGGGCTATTTTTCGAAGCTGCTTGTTTTTTCTTAAAAGCTCTGAAGTCTTTTTGTCGACTTCGGCCTTTAGTGTGGTATTCCAGCCGGCAAGGCTGCTGTACAGCCTCGACAACGTGATTACCTGGCCGACAAAGTCCGCGAGCAGGACCATCAGCGTTTCCATGTGGGAAGTATAAGCTTCGTTGTATAGCGGATGACTGAAATTAATGACGCCGATTATCTCATCTTCGGCCCGGATGGGGACGGACAGCATTGAGGTTATACTGACATTATTGTCCAGCTTGAGATATTTGTCATCGGTCGATACATCGGCAACATAGATTGGCTTACCGGTCGCAAATGCTGTTCCCGCGATCCCGGTGCCTGCATCCATCACCGTGCCGGTCTTCCATTTTCCGCCGTTGTGTTTGTCGCCCTTGCCGCTGCCGGCAACAAGTATTAATTTCTTCCCGCCGTCATCTTTGAGCATGATAGAGCAGTTTTCGAAGGAAAGCTCGCCCGAAAAAATATCGACGATATTCCGGCAAAGGGTATCCATTTCGCGTTCCCTTTTGCCGAGAGCGCTGACTCTGATCATAGCGGAGATTATCCTGATGATCTTCTCATAGAATTCATCTTCACTACGCAGCATACCGGACGGACCGGTCAGAGAATCAGACACAAAAGCCCTCTCGCATTCGGCATTTCGATATTTTGGCTTTTTATTATAAACAAAACCCGGGAAGGAATGCAGTGATTCGAATCAAAACCTTGTGTATCGCTTGCGGGGAAGCCAAAGCCTTATCGTCAGAAGGCCGGCAAGAAAACCTCCGATATGCGCAAACCAAGCCACGCCGCCGGACTGAATGCCGGTTTCGCTTATAAATCCGTTCAGCAACTGTAAAACGGCCCATAGCCCTATTACTATGAGAGCGGGAATCCTGGATATCCAGATCAGTCCGAAAAAAACCAGTGTTATAACACGTGCCGAAGGGAAGAGCAATATGTAAGCGCCGAGCACGCCCGAAACGGCCCCGCTGGCGCCAATCATCGGAAGCTCGGAGCCGGGACCGCTGAACGCAAAGACATAGGCTGCGACAAAGCCGGAAAAGAGATAAAAAATAGCGAACCTGACATGCCCAAGAGTATCTTCGATATTGTCTCCGAAGATCCAGAGATAGAGCATGTTTCCGCCCAGATGCAGTATGTTGCCATGCAGGAACATGGAAGTGATAACGCTGACCAGCGGGCTTATCGGCTGATAGGCATTGGGGGTGACCTTAAACGAAGTAAGGTTTAAAGGAATAGCCCCATAGAGGCGCGCGATATGGGATGCCTCCAGAGGTGACAGCGCCTCCCAGACAAATACAGCGCAGTTCAAGAAGATAATGATAATTGTTACAAAGGGAGTAGTCTCGGACTTATTTTCATCTTTAAGGGGGATCATCTGTCAGTCTCAATGATAGGATTTTTTTAAAGTTTCCGCAAGAGAAAAAACAAAAAAAAGGCGGGCACCGAAGCCCGCCTGTGAAGGAAAGACAATCTAGCCGAGAATCGCCTTCAAATCCTGCTCAGGTGTTGTAATCGGCTTTATGTTGAAATTGTCCACAAGCACCTTCAAGACGTTGGGCGTAATGAAAGCCGGCAGCGCGGGGCCGAGGCGGATATCCTTGATGCCGAGGTACAGAAGCGTCAGCAGAATGGCAACCGCCTTCTGCTCGTACCATGAAAGTACAAGCGACAGCGGCAGGTCGTTTACGCCTACCTTGAACGCCTCTGCAAGCGCGACAGCGATCTTGACCGCTGAATAAGCGTCATTGCATTGTCCTACATCCAGCAGCCTCGGGATACCGCCGATGTCGCCAAGTTCCTTGTCGAAGAAGCGGAACTTACCGCAGGCCAGAGTCAGAACTATTGTGTCTTTCGGTGTCTTTTCGACAAAATCGCTATAGTAGTTGCGGCCCGGCTTGGCGCCGTCGCAGCCGCCGACAAGGAAGAAATGACGAATTTGCTTATTCTTCACTGCCTCGATCACTGTACCTGCAACGCCCAAAACAGTGTTCCTTCCGAATCCTACCGTAACCGATTTACCCTCGGCGTCCTCTGCAAAGCCGGGCAGCTGCAATGCCCTTTCAATTACCGCAGAGAAATTGCGGTCGCTTATGTGCTTGATGCCGGGCCAGCCGACCAGTCCGCAGGTAAAGATGTTATCCTTATATGCATCCTGCGGCTTCTGAAGGCAGTTCGTGGTCATAAGTATTGCACCCGGAAACTGAGGGAACTCTTTGTGCTGGTTCTGCCATGCGGTCCCAAAATGGCCGTAAAAGTGGGGATACTTTTTCAGACCCGGATATGCGTGGGTCGGCAGCATTTCACCGTGGGTATAAATATTGATACCCTTTCCCTCCGTCTGTTTCAGAAGCTCATCCAGGTCCTTGAGATCATGACCTGAAACGAGAATGGCTTTGCCCTTCCTGTGGCCAAGAGGCACCTTTGTAGGTACTGGATGGCCGTATGTCCCGGTATTGCCAGCATCGAGCAGTTCCATCGTGCGCAGGTTGATCTCGCCGCATTTCAGGACAAGACCCACCCATTCGTTCACGCCCAATCCCTTGTTTAAAGTGGCCGCGAGGGCTTCATGAATATAAGCGTATACTTTGTCGTCCTCCTGCCCGAGGATCTGAGCATGGTCCGCATATGCTGCAACGCCTTTAATCCCGTAGATCATGGTCTGCTGAAGCGAATCGATATCAGGATTAATATCCGCAAAAGATTTAATACCAACCTCTTCTCCCTGTTTTACAAGTCCGGCAAGATCGGCTGCAGGTTTGAATGTTGCGGTGCCATCAGTGAATTCTACGTTCTTCCCGGCAGCCTTGAGTTTTGACTTGACCGCCTCCCTATGGCCCACACACTCGTTGATAAGGGCGACAAAGCGAGCGGGGTCGAAGTCGACATTGGTAAGTGTCGAAAAAAGAGACTTTGTCGTGAATATGTTTACCGAATTGTCCAGAACGCCCGCCTTCCTCGCTTCAATCGCGTATTGAGAAAGGCCCTTAAGGGCATAGATCAGAAGGTCCTGAAGCGCTGCAACATCGGGCTGCTTTCCGCAGACCCCTATTTTTGTGCACCCGGTACCCTGTGCTGTTTGTTCACACTGATAACAAAACATCGTAAATCCTCCCTTTGTTTTTATTTGAAGCGTTGATTCAGTATAACGATAAAAAAAGCCGGCTGGTATGATCTAAGTCATAATCCAAAAAAGTCCATAAAAGCGCTAAAGTTGATAAACCAATGACGGTGATATTGCACTTCCGAGAGGTCTATTCTAGGATTCGTCTTACTGGATAAACTGGGATAGGGCCTTGCATATCAGCCATGCAAGGGCGGCGCAGGCAGGGATCGTAACAATCCATGCGGCGACTATATTGCCCCCCACCGTCCAGCGGACAGCAGAAACCCGTTTGGATGCGACAACCCCCATGATAGAGGCTGAAACTATATGGGTAGTAGAAAGCGGCATGCCTATGCGAGAGGCAATCTCGATTACCGTTGCTGCGACAGTATCGGCAGCAAAGCCGTTAATCGGCCGTAATTGAGCAAGCTTAATGCCTAATGTTTTAATGATCCTCCATCCTCCTATAGCCGTGCCCAGAGACATGGCGACAGCGCAGACCCCGATGACCCACAAGGGGACCTCAAAACTGGAGAGGTGATAGTAGCTGACGAGGGCCATGGTTATAATCCCCATAGTTTTCTGGGCATCATTGTTTCCGTGGCTGAAGGCAATATAGGCAGCTGACACTATCTGAAACCGCTTGAAAAAATTATTTACAAAAGAAGGAGAGTAATTGCAGAAGAAGCGGGCAAGCAAAAGCATAAGAAGAAGGCCACATCCGAATCCGACAAGCGGCGAGACAAAAAGCCCGATCAACACCTTATAGACCCCGGTAGCTATAATAACTCCCGTTCCAGAGGTAGCAACCGCTGCGCCGACAAGACTGGACAGAACCGCATGGCTTGAAGAGGTAGGCAGTCCGAAATACCACGTGATAAGGTCCCAGATTATTGCAGATATAAGTGCAGAAAAAACAGTGAGCTGAGTTACGCCCCCCGCATCTACAAGGCCGGCTCCGACAGTCTTGGCAACGGCTGTACCTGACAGGGCGCCTAAGAGGTTCAGCACCGCCGCCATCATTATCGCCGTTCTGGGAGAAAGAACACGCGTAGATATCGAGTTGGCTATGGCATTCGCCGTGTCATGGAAGCCATTGATGAAATCAAAAAATACTGCGAGGATTATTACACAGACAAGCAGGAGAAAAGAATCATGCATATTTCAGGACAATCGCTTCAAGAATGTTTGCAACATCCTCACAGGCGTCCGCAGCGCTTTCAAGGTATTCGTACACTTCCTTCCACTTGATGATCTCAATTGGGTCTTTGACCTCAGAAAAGAGCCTGACCAGCGCGTCCCTGTATAGTCTGTCTATCCTGTTTTCCAGTCTGTTTATCTCTATGCAATATTCCTGTACGAACGAATATTTCTTGTCCCTGAGAGCAATGACCGCTTTGCTGACCGTCTCGGTTGTGGTCAGAATCTCTTTAGCCATGTCTATTGCTTCTTTAGTGGGGATCGAAAGCCTGAACAAGTTAAATCGTTCGACACATGCCCAGATCATATCGATAATATCGTCGATCTTGGTAGCAAGGGCATGAAGGTCTTCACGATCTATGGGTGTGATAAAGGTCTTGTTCAGTTTCTTGATGATGTCGTGAGTCATCATGTCGCCTTCTTTTTCGGCATCGCGGATCTCCTTCGAGATCATTTCGAGATTGTCCATGTCCTGAAGTACGGCGACGAGCAGCGAGGCAGATTTGATCACATTCCTCGAAGCATGATCGAAAAGTTCAAAAAAGTCGATTGATTTTGGAAAAAAAAATTTCATTACTTTCCGCCGATTAGATTAATTGATGTTCCAGGCTGTTGTCAACGCCATTCCTGACCTATAGAATAAATTCATTTCTGAATAATAAGCTTGACCCTTGTACCCTTGCTCGCAGCGCTTTCCACAGTCATTTCCCAGTTATGCGCCTTGGCAAGATGTTTAACTATTGCCAGGCCGAGGCCGGTGCCGCCCATCTCGCGCGACCGCGCCCTGTCGACACGGTAAAAACGTTCCCCCAACCTAGGCAGGTGGCTGGAAGGGACACCGATACCGGTGTCTTCCACAAAAAGGGCCGGCAGATTCCCGGACACCTCAAGCCCCACGGTGACCCCGCCCTTCTCGCTGAACTTGATCCCGTTGTCGACAAGATTGAGCAGGATCTGTACCAGCCGGTCGCGGTCGGCATATATGACCGCCAAGCTTTGCGGAAAGGCCTTCTTAAGATAGAGCCCTTTTTTGTCGGCCTTATCTTTCAGAATTGCAAATACAGTGTCGACAACTTCATCCAGATTCGTTTCCGACTTGTTCACTATTATATCGCCAAGCTCAATCCGCGAAAGGGTCAGCAGATCGTCCACCAGGCTGTTCAGCCTTTCGCTGTGGTTCTTGATCATGCTCAGAAACCGCATTGCATTTTCCCTGTCTTCGATGGCCCCGTCAAGCAGCGTTTCGGCAAAACCTTTCAAGGCGGTAATCGGCGTCTTTATCTCATGGGAAACATTCGCAACAAAATCCTTCCTCATCTCCTCAAGAAGCTTCAACCGCGTAATATCGTGCAGTGTTATAACCGTCCCCCGGACCGAATCACCCGCATAAATGGGAACCGCGGTTGCGATGAGATAAAGATCCTTGTCTGATCTTGAGACAGTGATCTCTGCCGACGCTATTTCCCAGGTATCCATTGTCCTGTTGAACAATGTAAGCATATCGGCATTCCGCAGCACTTCCATTATCTGCTTTTTTTCAATGTCCTCGCTGATCCGGAGCAGCTTCCTGAAGGCCCTGTTCGCAAGCACCACCCTGCCATGGATGTCAACCATAAGCACCCCATCCGACATACCCCTGAGAATGGCCTCAAGCCGCTCCCTCTCCTGTTCGGCAAAGTCGCGACGCTCACGTGTAAGGTCCATAACCGAAACAATGTCGCGCGCTATGCGGTCGAGGGTCTTATTGGCCATCTTATAAGATCGCGCATCGGGGTTGCCTGAAGAAAGCTCCTTGAGCAGGCTTCCGAATTCTCGTATTGAAATTGCAGTGCGTATGATGTAAACGATCAACGCAACTATAGCAACCAGCAAGGCAGCAATAATAAAGGTATTCACTCACTTCTCCACATAATAGCCGACCCCGCGCATTGTCTTGATATAAGACGGATCGTTGGGGTCCTCCTCGATCTTGGCGCGAAGCCTGCGGATATGGACATCCACGG
Organism: Dissulfurispiraceae bacterium; assembly: GCA_035319185.1. Classification (GTDB taxonomy): domain Bacteria; phylum Nitrospirota; class Thermodesulfovibrionia; order Thermodesulfovibrionales; family Dissulfurispiraceae; genus Fen-1308. Next base: position 58,154 of record DATHDF010000035.1, read on the forward strand.
TTCTGGGTTCCACATAGACGTCGTTGCCCCAAACCATATCCAGCAGCTGTTCGCGGTTGAATATTTTTTTCGGCCTTTCAGCCAGGAATAGAAGCAGCTTGAATTCGGTTGCGCTCAGCTTTATCTGCCGCGTTCCCATCACTACAGTGAAACGCTCCTTGTCTATAGCAAGGTCTCTAATTTTCAGGATGTTTTCATTTTCGGACACATCCGACGCTGCTTCAGCCGGCTGTTCAGACCTCCTCAAAATCGCCCTGGCCCGAGCTACAAGCTCACGTGGGCTGAACGGTTTGGTTATATAATCGTCAGCTCCGACTTCCAGTCCCAGTATTTTGTCTATCTCTTCACCCTTGGCTGTTAGCATAACTATCGGCACGCGGGCAGTATCCGGATTGCTGCGGACCATTTTGCAAAGTTCTATACCCTGTACCCCGGGAAGCATCAGGTCGAGAAATATCAGATCATACTTCCGGCTATAGATCATCTTCAACCCCTGCTCGCCGTCATAGGTCATGTCGACATCGAACCCTTCTTTCTTGAGGTTGTACGCCACAAGTTCCACAATGTCCGTTTCGTCGTCAATGACCAGTATCCGCTTCATTTAATCAATGCCCTTTCAATATCCTGAGTCCTGACTCCCTTTTTCATTACAACTTTACCGATCTTTTCGGGAAGCACAAACATCATTTCTCCCGCTACAGTCTTTTTATCTCGTTTCATGTGAGAAAGCAAATTGGCCGCGTTGAGGTCATCCGGAAGCCTGCACGGGAGTCCGTAATCTTCAACCAGTTTTTCCATACGTTCATACTGTAACCTGTCGATCATCTTAAGAACCATGGCAAGCCTTGCCTCCAGACACATGCCAAGGCCTACCGCCTCGCCATGCAGATAGCGAGAATACCTGGTTTCTGTCTCGACGGCATGGCCGATGGTATGGCCGAAGTTAAGTATGGCCCGCAAGCCCGACTCCCTTTCGTCCTGAGAAACAACCTCGGCCTTTATCTCGCAGGAGCGCCTGATGATATAACTCAGGGCTTCAGGCTTCAAACCGAGGATATCGTCCTTCCTTCTGCTCATATAATCGAAAAAAGCCCCGTCCCATATAATTCCATATTTAATCACTTCGGCGACTCCGCACAGGATCTCTCTCTCCGGTAAAGTGCCTAGCGTTTCAGGGTCGATCCAGACAAGCCGGGGCTGATAGAACGTCCCAATCATATTCTTGCCAAGATAATGATTTACACCTGTCTTGCCGCCGACCGAACTGTCCACCTGGGCCAGAAGGGTAGTTGGGACCTGCACGAAATGAATCCCGCGCATATAAAGAGAGGCTGCAAAACCGGTGATGTCGCCTATGACGCCGCCGCCTAGCGCAACGACACAGGAATTCCTGTCCAGTCCTTTTTTCAACAACTCTGTCAGGATATAATGTGACCACTGGTAATCTTTGTATTCTTCTCCATCAGGAACCAGCACGGAAAAGCAGTTGAATCCTGCACTGCGGACGGACTCCAACACCTGTTGTCCATAGATAGCAAACACCGTCGGATTGCTGACAACCCCGACTGTCGGGGAAAACCCGAAGGTCTTCATCTGAGCTCCCAGGCCTGAAAGAATGCCCGAGCCGATTATTATTTCGTAGCTTCTGCGTCCGAGATCAACCTTAACTTTTTCCATATGCAGTCCTCAGTGCGCCAGGCATTCAAGCCCTTTTTGCCACTCTTTCAATTATCTCGCCTGCTACTTCTGACGGCGTCTTCTCTTCTGTATCGACGGACATGTCGGCCTTCTCATAACAATGCTGCCTTGAGGCGAGCAGCTCCTTTATCTTTCCAAGAGGATCTTCAACCTTCAGGAGAGGCCTGTCATTGTTTCTCTTTGTGCGACGGAATATCGTCTCAGCAGATGCCGTAAGGCAGACAATTACGCCTTTTGACCTTAAACGGTCGATGTTTTCCTGCCGCAGAACCGCTCCTCCACCCGTTGAGATGACCATACTTGCCCCCTGCGAGAGCCTGTTAATCATTGCGGACTCGATGTCCCTGAAAGCGGGCTCGCCGAACCTGCTGAAAATATCGGATATCTTCATGCCCTGCTCTTTCTCGATCTCGTCATCCACATCGACCAATGCGTAACCGAGCCGCCGGGCTAGGATACGTCCGACCTCGGTCTTGCCGGCGCCCATAAAACCGGTAAGAACAATATTCTTAGACATTCCGCGAGCAACCCCTTGCTGCTGTTTTTAAAACAGCCTGTGCTAATATAATGCATGAAACGCTACTATTATACAAAAGTGGCTGCCATTATTTTCCTCATTTTCCTCATTGTCTTCATTACTTCCCCCCTTTATGCCCTGCCCGGCACACCATATCTCGTAACCGCAGTTAATGACGGAGACACCGTAAGCATCAAGGTTAGAAGCTTCGCAGGATTTCCTACCAATATCGAGCGTGTGAGGCTCATTGGCATCGACGCGCCGGAACTCTCACAGGAACCATGGGGACGAAGGGCAAAGAAGCACCTCAAGGAACTTCTAAGTAAAAGCGACTGGGTTGTCAACGTCGAGTTTGATGCAGAGCAGCGAGACCAGTATGGCCGTCTTCTCGGATATCTATGGAACAGACGGTCTCAGACTCTCATCAATGAACAGATGCTGGAAGACGGATATGCGGTGCTTTATACCGTTCCGCCGAATGTGAAGTATGCGGAAAGGTTCATTGAGGCGCAGCAAAGGGCCTATTCAAAGCGTCTGGGGGTCTGGAGTAGAAGCGGGCTGACGCAATCTCCCGGCCAGTGGAGAAAAGACCATCCGTCGTATCGATGAACTGCAGCAAAGACGGCAACTTCATTTGCCATTTTTTCCCTTGTCCCCGAACAGGTCTTTAAATATGCCGCTGCGGAGGGCGAGGATAATGCCCACAATGGCTAATATCACGACGAACAGCACCTTTGTGATTTTCAGGGCCATCATGACAAGCAGCACAGCAAGAATTATCAGATAATTCATGTATTCGACGCCTTCTTGGCAACGGCGAGCGCTTCTTTAATGATTATTGCCAGGACAAGGGTGAATGAGGCCAGAAAAGGCACGGGCCTTATGATCCGAAAGAAATACTGAAGGGCCACCAGAAACGTGAAGATGAGCAGCACCTTCAAAATGCTTAACCCCATTATCGCCGCCTGGGCAACCTGAGTGCCGAGAAAGCTGCGTACAGCCCAGGCCATTGCCCTGAAACTCAGCAGGCTTATGCAGCCACCAAGAACAATATTAAATGAATACATCCAGTCGGTGAAATAGAAGGCTGCAGCTGCGAGTATGGGGATAATAATTAGGGTGTATTTAGTGGTCTTTTGAATCATCGGTGGAATCAGTTCTTCCACGTTCCTCTCCTCCCTGCTTCTTTGCAACCCTGAAGAGTTCCCTGAATCCGGCGAATATGCCCATGGCAAGAAATACGAACTTCAGATATGACGTGCCGAACAGTTTGTCGAGTCCATATCCCATGAAGAACCCGACAACAATCGACAGAACAAATTGTATGCCGACAGTGCTTGCTTCGAACAGCTGGCTGAATACCGATTTCTCATTATCCCGTTGCAATCAGTCGTCCCTCAGGTCCCCGTAGTCTGATGATACAAGTTCCTTCAGCAGAATTGCAATCTGCCTGTGAACACCGGTCTTTGCATGTGCGGCGACCTGAAGGAGTGTGCGACTGCAGGCTATTTGTTTATCTCTTTCATAGTATCAAATGCAGCCCTGATTGTCCTGTCGATGTCCGATATCGAATGGGCCAGCGAGATAAATCCCGCTTCGAATTGCGACGGCGCCATGTATATGCCACGGTCAAGCATGCCGCAGAAGAACCGGGAAAAACGTTCTGCATCCGCCAGTTTGGCGGTTTTGTAATCCACCACCTCTGTTTTGGTAAAGTAAGAGCAGAACATACTTCCCGCACGGTAGAATTTTGTCGGTACACCAGCCTTTCGGGATGCATCTTTCAGTCCGGCTTCAAGCTGCTGCATCCTTGCCTCGAGCTTTTCGTATGCACCCTGCTTTATCAATATCTTCAGGGTCTCGATGCCTGCCGTCATTGCCAGTGGGTTGCCCGAAAGCGTGCCGGCCTGATATACGGGTCCTTCCGGAGATATCGAGGCCATGATCTCGCGCCTGCCGCCATATGCGCCTACAGGTAGCCCTCCGCCTATCACCTTTCCGAGACAGGTCAGATCAGGCCGGATGCCATAATATGCCTGAGCGCCTCCCAGCGCCACCCTGAAACCGGTCATCACTTCGTCGAAGATGAGCACGATGCCGTGTTTCGCCGTTTCCTTTCTCAGGGTCTCAAGAAAGCCCTTTACCGGCAGGACACAGCCTATGTTGCCTACGACCGGCTCGACAATCACGCACGCTATGGACTTCCACTCCTTTGCTATGGTCTTTCTTAATGCGGCGATATCGTTGAATGGCAGGGTTATTGTATTTTTTGCATAGGACTTCGGTACGCCGGGGCTGTCAGGCACCCCGAAGGTCGCGGCGCCTGAGCCGGCCTTGACAAGAAGGCCGTCGGCATGTCCGTGGTAGCAACCCTCGAACTTGATGATCTTATCCCTGCCCGTAAATCCCCTGGCCGCACGAATGGCGCTCATTGTCGCCTCTGTGCCGGAATTGACCATCCTTATCTTCTCTATCGACGGGAAGGCCTTCGTGACCAGTAAGGCCAGCTCCACCTCCAAAGGTGTGGGCGCCCCGAAGCTTGTGCCCTTTTCCGTCGCGGCCTTCAATGCCTTCACAACTGCAGGATGCGCATGACCTAAAATCATGGGCCCCCATGAAAGTATGTAATCTATATATTTGTTTCCGTCAACATCCAGTATGCGGGAACCTTTGGCGCTTTGGATAAATAACGGCGAGCCTCCTACTGCCTTGAATGCCCTGACCGGACTGTTGACGCCTCCGGGCATCAGCCCGACAGCCTTCTTGAACAGGATGGCTGACTTTTTTCTTTCCATGTTCCTTGACCCCCGCTTTTCTTGCATGATATTAATATTCGGATTAAATATCCACCGGACTGCAGCAAATCAAAAATCTATCAGAAAGAATCCCGCTCTGTCAAAGCAGATTATTCATATTCAGGAATTGATGTTATTTTATATTAAGGGCCTCACAAAAATACCTTTTAAGGGGAGAAAGATGAAAAAAATTTTTACGCTAGCTTTTTCGCTGATGCTGATAGCTTCGCTCAACATCGCCATGGCCGCTGAAGATCAGAAGCCGTCTGCACCGGCGCAGGGAATGCCGATGATGGACCACAACATGAACGGGTCCGGAGGCAAGGCCATGATGAATTGTCCTATGATGAAAGGCGACGGCCAGATGCAGATGAACTGCCCGATGATGAAAGATGGCGGACAGAAGATGATGGGCGGCATGGAACCGATGATGATGCATCACCGCATGATGAAGGACATGATGCAGATGATGAAGGACATGATGGTCATCCAGAAGAAGATGCTTGGAGCTCCGACTGCTGGGGACAAGGCTGCGATGGAAAAGGATCTGTCGGAAATGATCAGGAAGATGGACGGTATGATATCCATGTCGGGCTCGATGATGAACATGCAACAGACGACTTCGGACGCAAAACCTAAAGAGTCAAAACCTATGGAGCACACACACTGAAAAGCCGGGGATGCGGGCTACCGCGTCCCCGCATCACAGCACGATCCCTGTGGTTCTGCTAAAATGTACTGTGGCTAAAGGAGGTCGCAGTGCCGTCATTTGAAGAACTGCTCAATGAACTGTCCGCTCTCTGCGGGATTGTTCCGGAATATTGGGACATCTTCGGCGGCAGGCACGAAGCGCCCCTGGAAACAAAAAGATCCATACTGAAATCCATGGGGATCAAGACAGATACCGTGGAGGACCTGGCCCGTGAGATTAAAAGAAGGCACCTTCGGCCCTGGAACGTCTTCATAGAGCCTACAATGGTAATGCTTCACGCCGAGCAGCCATTGTCGCTAACCGTGCATGTGCCGGTCAGGCAGGGAGATGAGCAAGGCATTTCTTTCAGGTGTTCTCTCGAAGATGAATACGGCGGGATCGAAGACTTTTCGTTTTCTTTCGACGATGTCACGGTTACAGAACAGCAAGTCATAGAAGAGATTCTCCATCTTAAGGTAAATCTGACTCTTCACGTTGTAAAGCCCATAGGATATTACCGGTTTGATATTTTATATATAAGTCCCGGCTTCGGGCTTTCTGGGTCATCAAGGATAATAATTACACCGGAAGCATGCTATATGCCGCAGACGTTTCCGTTCGCTCCAGCCGATGTCGAGCCTGATGAGGAGCATGTCGAGAAGACTAAAACATGGGGTTTGTGCCTGAGCCTGTACAGCATCAAATCTGAAAAGAACTGGGGGATCGGCGATTTTAGCGATCTTCGCCGCATAGCTGAGTGGACTGCAGATCTGGGCGGAGGGTTTATTGGGATAAACCCTCTGCATGCCATACCAAACCAGCGGCCATTCGGGATCAGCCCCTATTCACCGATTTCCCGCTTTTTCAAGAACTTTCTTTATCTGGAATTAACCGCAATACCAGACGTGATAGAATCGAGCGCAGCCCTTGAGTTGATGGAAACAGATCAGTTTATCGAACAGATCAAGTTTCTCAGGGACCTGGAATTCGTCCATTACGAGGCAATAGTTGAGCTCAAAATGGAAGTCCTGCGGCTAGCATTCGACTCATTCTTCGACATCCACTACTTCAGAGGATCTGAACGGGGTGAAGCATTCCGCCGCTACCTGCAGAAAGAAGGCGCCCTGCTTGAGGACTTCGCGCTTTTTTCGGCAATCCAGGCTGCTGCAGGCAGTGACTCCTGGATGGAATGGCCCGAGGAGTTTCGGGACACAGGCAGTGATGAAGTAGGCGCGTTCAGGAGAAACAATGAAAAACAGATTCTGTTCTATAAGTATGTTCAGTGGCTGATAGACTTGCAGCATGAGGAGCTTGCAGAGCTATGCCGACAGTTCGGCATGACGGTAGGTCTGTATCAGGATCTGGCTGTGGGTTCTTCAGGCGGCGGTTTCGATGCCTGGCTGGCAGGCGATCTGATGGCGGGCGAAATCGATGTAGGCGCCCCGCCCGATGACTTCAACCCTGTTGGACAGAACTGGGGCTTTCCTCCCTTCATACCAGAAAGGATGAAGGCTTCCGGGTACGAATTTCTTGTCCAGACCTTGAGAAGAAACATGCAGCATGCCGGTGCGCTCAGGATCGACCATGCCCTTGGAATGTTCAGACTTTTCTGGATACCCAGGGGCGCGAAGGCCGAAAACGGCGCCTATGTCATCTATCCATCGGAAGAGATAATGCGTATTGTGGCGCTCGAAAGTGTGCGCAACAAGACCATTGTCATTGCTGAAGATCTTGGCACCGTAGGAGAGGATGTAAGGGAAACCCTTTTCAGATTCAGGATGTTGAGCTACAAGCTCCTTTACTTCGAGCGGAACTATCCGGACCCGTCGTTCAAGCTGCCGGCGAGATATTCGGACCTGGCTCTTTGTGCCGTCACGACCCATGATCTCCCCACCCTTTACGGATACTGGAGCGGGCGGGATATCGAGGAAAAGACCTGGCTATCGCTTTATCCCGATGAAAGATTACGACAGCAGCAGATATCCGAAAGAGAAAGGGATAAGGCACTGCTCATTACCGCTCTAAAGTCTCTTGACCTGCTTCCGCAGGACTTTCCAGTCGACCGCACATCGATGAATCTGATGATTCCCGCTCTATGCCTTACTATTTATGAGTACCTGTCTCTGACCCCGTGCAGGCTTCTTGCCGTAAGTCTTGAAGACATTGTCGGTATACTTGACCAGCAAAATATGCCCGGAACAGTGGACTCTTATCCCAACTGGCTTCGCAAGACGCCTCTGACGCTGGAAAGGATGATGGAAAAGAGGTCGCTCATTGCCCTGGCTAAGATACTCAAAAGAAACCACCGATAACAATTTCCAGTCCATTGTATCCTTGAAATCAAACGCAGGCCGGAATGAATCAGCGTTTGCAAAACCGGCAGACCGCCCCTTTTGCATCCCAACAGGCCCTTGGTGCAATTTATTGGTTCGCACGCCCATATTGGGCGAAACATGATCCATTCCCTCCAGTATTCATTTGATTAATGCAATCTTTTGCTGCATCATTTATTAACATATTGTATTTACTATTTTTTTATCTACTTACTAATAGAAATATACCTTTTCCTTCTGCAGCATAATCATGCGCCCAAATCTCTCGTTTCAGTTGCTATTACAGAAAGTTATAACGAATTAAATATTTTTTCTTTGACTCGGAACTGATAGAACTGGTACTACAGAAGCTTACTTTTTATTCCAGGAGGAAGCGTATAGTGTCGAAAATCGGTGTTTATGTGTGTCACTGTGGTGAAAACATCGCCGGAGCGGTCGACTGCAAGGCCGTCAGAGAGTATTCAGAATCGCTCCCCGGTGTAACTGTCGCACGCGAGTATCTTTTTATGTGCTCGGACCCAGGCCAGGATATCATCAAGCAGGATATCAAGGCCGGACTCGTCGACAGAGTAGTTGTTGCCGCCTGTACCCCGCGCACCCACGAGGCTATTTTCAGGAAAGCCTGTGAGGAAGGTGGCATCAACAAGTACCTTTGTGAGATGGCGAACGTCCGTGACCAGGATAGCTGGGCACACTGGCACGATAAGGACGGGGCGACGCTCAAGGCCAGAAGGCTGATCCGCAGCGCCGTCGCAAAAGCGAATCACCTTGAACCCCTTATGGAAAGCTCGGGCGACGCCATAAAGTCGGTGATGATCGTCGGAGGCGGAGTTGCAGGAATGTTCTCTGCCCTTGACCTCGCGGAAATGGGAATTCAGGTCTATCTCGTCGAGAAAGAGCCGTCGATCGGCGGCCATATGATCAAGCTGGACAAGACCTTCCCGACAATGGACTGCTCGGCCTGTATCCTGACGCCAAAGATGGTAGAAGTGGCTCAGCACCCGAACATTCAGCTTCTGAGCTACAGCGAAGTCGAGTCGGTTGCCGGACATGTCGGCGACTTCAAGGTTACCGTAAAGAAGAAAGCCCGCTATATCGATTTTGACAAATGCACGGGTTGCGGCGTCTGCACGGAAGTATGCCCGTCCAAGGTCAAAAACGATTACAACTATGATATGGATACCAGAAAGGCCGCATATATACAGTTCCCGCAGGCAGTCCCGAAAAAGGCCCAGATAGATTCAGAGCACTGTCTCTATTTTAAATCTATGGCCAAGACAGGCAAACCCGCCTGCCAGATCTGCCAGAAGGGCATTCCTGCAAAGAAGGTAGCCGGTTGTCCGGCCAATGCAATTAACTTCGGCCAGAAGGATGAGTTCGTCGATCTGAACGTTGGCGCAATCCTTCTCGCAACAGGGTTCAAGCCCATGCCGAAAGACCCGTTCAAGGAATATTCTCCGCAGTCTCCGAACGTGGTGACCGCCATGGAATTCGAAAGGATCATCTCTGCGACAGGCCCGACAGAAGGGGAGTTGCAGCGTCCGTCCGACGGCACTAAACCTAAATCATTCGCCTTTGTATCATGCGTAGGCAGCAGGGATAAAAAGCATCATACCTACTGCTCAAAGGTCTGCTGCATGTACATGTTCAAGGAAGCCAGGATCGTCAAGGAGAAATATCCCGACAGTGAGATATACCTCTTCTTCATCGATGTCAGGACACCCGGCAAGGACTTCGATGAATTCCATACCTACTGCCGCGAGATGGGCATGCATGTCATCAAGGGCAGCCGCGTATCAGCAATCGACGAACTGCCGAACGGCAACCTGAGAGTCCGCGGATTCGACTCTGATCTCGGACAGGCGGTTGAGGTTGAGGTCAACATGGCCATCCTCGCAACTGCGATCGAACCTGCTGCGGGCACTGAAGAGTTCGCGCGTAAATTCAGCCTCTGCCAGGGCGCTGAAGGATTCCTCAAGGAAGTCCATACAAAACTGTATCCGGTCGAGACCTCGACCAAGGGCGTTTTCCTGGCCGGCTGTATCCAGGGGCCTAAGGACATTCCGGAATCGATTTCTCAGTCGCGAGCGGCTGCGTCTGCAGCTGCAGCCCTGCTTATACCCGGCAAGATCACTTTCGATCCTCTTATATCTGAAGTGAATGCTGATAAGTGCAGCGGCTGCGGTGTTTGCACTCCGCTCTGTCCTTATGGGGCAATCTCCATGGTAGGTACGAACGGCGACACCCGCGCCCAAATCGAGAGCGTGCTTTGCACGGGATGCGGCGTATGCGCGGCGACATGTCCGTCCAGGGCAATTACGCTTCATGGGTTTTCGACTGAAGCGGTCGAGGCGCAAATCGTTACATTGGCGAGAAGATATCGTTAATTTGTAGATTTTTACTCACACCGGACCAACAATACACGGAGGGATAAAAACTATATGGCTATTATTTTGTCTGAAATGGACAAAGCGTTTATCGGCGAGATCAGGGAGCGCGGCGGCTTCGACATTCGCGCATGCGTACAGTGCGGCAAATGCGCGGCCACCTGCCCCCTTTCACTTGCCGGATTTCCGTTTTACATCAAGAAGCTGATCCATGCCATCGAATGCGGCATGAGAGAAGAGATCATGGAAGACCCATCGATGTGGGCCTGCCAGTCATGCAACAGGTGCGTCGAGGTCTGTCCGCAGGATGTCAAACCGTACGAAGTGCTTCTGGCCCTCAGAAGGGCTGCCGTCAGGGAGCTTTCCGTCCCCGGCAACACCATAGAAGGACTGCGGAATTACTATAAGACCGGGCATGCCGTATACCCTAAAGGTTATCAGGCCAAGAGGAAGGCGGTCGGGCTGTCTGAAGAGCCGCCGTCAACTCTTTCCTTCCCGGAGATGCTCGAACAGCTGCAGGAGTTCCTGCGCAATTCGGAGCTTAACGAAGTGGGACTTTTCCCGATGAAAAAGGAGGAGAAGAAATGAAGAAAGTCGGTTTTTTCATCGGCTGCAACACAGCCTTCAACCGGCCGGACAACGAGGCGTCCGTCAGATACGCGCTGCCCAAGCTGGGCGTTGAGATCGACAACCTCGACGGCCAGACATGCTGCCCGGCGTTCGGCACCATGCCTTCAATAGACGACGCGGCCTGGGCTGCCTCATCTGCCTGGAATCTCATAATCGCCGAAGAAAGGGGCGTTGATATCGTCACAACCTGCGGCAGCTGCTATGGCTCCCTTTCCGAGTCTTATCACAATCTGCACGACAAGCCGGGAATGAAGGACAAGGTCAACGAGCAGCTCGCCAAGATCGGCAAACAGTACAAGGGGACAAGCAAGGTCAGGCTTCTGGTAAACTATCTATATAATGAAATCGGCCTCGAAGCCATCAAGCAGGCTGCCACTATCAACCTCAATGGCTTGAAGGTTGCCGTCCAGCCCGGCTGTCATACGATTTGGCCGAGCAAGGCATATTATGAGGGTGAAAGCGACGCATTTCATCCTGCCAGGCTGAGGGAGCTTGTTGAAGCCCTTGGAGGCAGTGCACCCGCTTACAGCCGCCTTACTGATTGCTGCGGAATGGGCGCGATGCGTTCGGCATCTCCGGAGCGTTCGATGATTCTCTTCAAGAAGAAGCTCGAAACCATTAACGCGGAACTGGCACCGGACCTGATCGTAACGGGCTGCAACTCATGTCTGATGCAGTTCGACATGTCGCAGGACCAGCTCCAGAAGAAGGGTGAACTGGAGAGCGTAGTTCCTGCAATGCATATAATGCAGCTGCTGGCGATCTGCCTCGGCGCCGATCCCAAACAGATGACGGCGATGTCGGTTCAGAACATGGACGAAATTCTCAATAAAATTTGCGGGGTGAAAATATGAGCAACTGGGAACCCAGAATAATACTGATTGCCTGCAACTGGTGCACCTATCAGGGCGCCGACCTTGCGGGAAGCCTGAGATATTCCTATCCCTCTACAGTCAATATAGTCAGAGTGCCTTGCAGCGGACGCTTCGAGCCGGAATTCGTAGCTACGGCGCTGAAAGAAGGGGCCGATGGCGTGTTCATCGGCGGCTGTCACTTCGGAGACTGCCACTACAAAGAGGGCAACTATAAGGCTATAAAGCGTTTCGGTCTTCTCAGAAAGGTACTTGACGAACTCGGTGTCGAGAAGCAGAGGGTCCAGCTCGAATGGATAGCCGGTTCCGAAGGCAAGCGGTTTTCGGAAGCGATGAACGAATTCGATGCAGCTATCAGGGCTATCGGACCGAGCCCGTACAGCGACAATGGCAAAGGAGGAGCAACATGTCAAAACCAAAAGTAGCGTTTCTGCTTTCCGGGGGATGCGGCGGCTGCGATATGTCGATCGTCGATCTTTCGGATGCGCTTGTTGATGTGATACCGCAGCTCGACATCGTCTTCTGGGCGCCTACGGTCGCCGATGTTAAATACAAAGATCTGGAAGAGATGCCTGACAAATCCATCGACGTTGGGCTTCATTCGGGCTGTATCAGACTCGATGAAAACGAGCATACCGCAAAGGTAATGCGCGCCAAATGCAAGGTGCTTATCGCATACGGCGTTTGCGCTTCACTCGGTGGAATTCAGGGCATGGGCAATATGCACCTGAAAGAATCCCTTTTGGAATATGCGTATAAATATAGCCCAAGCACTGATAATCCCGACGGGATACTTCCGCAGACCAAATGCCTGGTAGATGGGAAGTACGAACTTGAACTCCCCGAATTCATGCCTCACATCAGGACCCTTGATCAGGTGGTGGATGTCGATTATTACCTCGGAGGCTGTCCTCCGCACTATACCCATGTGGCCGCTGCTGTTACAGCCATTCTTACAGGCAAACTGCCGGCTCCCGGCGCATGGATTACCAACGGCAAAGCCGTATGCGATGTCTGCAAGAGAAACCCGACCGCAAACGGCAGGGAGAGGAAGTTGATCTCCTCCGTGAAAAGAACAATTGACGGGTCCCCGACGGCGGACGGATGTCTCCTTGAAGAGGGATATCTCTGCCTTGGCCCGATCACTCAGGGTGACTGCGGGTCGAGCTGTCCCAAGGTGAACATACCGTGCCGCGGCTGCGGCGGACCTATCCCCGGAGTGAAAGACTACGGTATGAGGGCAATCAGCGCTGTAGCTGCCTTGTTCGATAAAGACGAACTTGTAGATCAGGTCCCCAGCCCGACCAAGCTCTTCAACAGATATTCGCTGCCCGGATCAATTCTCGGCAGGAAGATAGGAGGTTTCAGAACATGCAAAAAATTGAAATAAGCCCGATGACCCGGCTTGAGGGTCACGGTAAGATATCGGTATTTCTTGACGACAACGGCAACGTAGACAATGCATTTGTCCAGACAGTCGAGTTCAGGGGATACGAAAGATTTCTCCAGGGCATGCCGATTGAGGAAGTTCCCAGAACCGTCTCTACCGTTTGTGGCGTCTGTCGCGGCGTGCATTTTTCAGCGGCAGCAAAAGCTACCGACGGAGTTTACGGCGTCGAGCCCACACCGACCGCCAAGAAGATCAGGGAATTATTTCTAAACGCCCATTATGTCGAAGATCACTGCGCAATTCTCTACGCGCTCGGTTTTCCGGACTTTGTCATGGGGCCGACATCCGATCCTGCAGGCAGAAACCTTATCGGTCTTATTTCGGCTGTAGGTACGGAGACTGGAAAGCTCGTACTGAAGAAACGCTTCAGCGCCGTCAAAATCATTGAGATACTCGGCGGAAAGCCCCTTCATTCGGTCGCGGCACTTCCGGGCGGATGGTCCAAGAGCATATCCGAAGAAGAGCGCCTTCAGATGCTCGAGCTTTCCAAGGATCTGATAGAACTCGGTCAGATCACTCTTAAGGTCTTCGATGATGTAGTCCTTAAGAATGAAAAATACATGGAGCTCGTCGTCGGCGATTCATACAAGGCTATCGTCAACTACATGGCAACCGTAGACGAAAACGGCAAGTGCAACTACTACGACGGCACACAGAAGGTCATCGACCTGAACGGCAAGGAAATCGTGCGTTTCAAGGGCAAGGAATACCTCGATGTCATTGCTGAAAGAACTCTGCCATGGTCGTATCTGAAGATGCCTTATCTCAAGTCGATCGGCTGGAAAGGCGTGGTAGACGGCGAGGGCACAGGCCTTTACGCAGTCGGTCCGCTGGCCCGCTTCAACGTCTGCGACGGCTTCAACACCCCGCAGGCCCAGGAGCACTATGAGAAGATGCTTGCGGCCTTCGGCGGCAAGAAGCCTGTCCACAATATTCTTGCATACCACTGGGCAAGAGCCATCGAGCTTCTTAACGCGGCGGAAAGAGTGCAGGAGCTCCTTTCCGACAAGAGCATTACGGATCCTGATGTGCGCGCAAAACTCACGAACAAACCCAACGAGGGCGTCGGAATTATCGAAGCCGTCCGCGGTACGCTCATCCATCACTACAAGACGGATGACAAGGGTATCGTTACGGATGCCAATCTCATCGTAGCTACAACCAATAACAAAGGGCCTATCAACGTAGCGGTAAGAAGGGCTGCGAAGAGCTTCATCAAGAACGGCATCATCAACGAAGGCCTTATCAACATGGTCGAGATGGCCTACAGGCCTTATGACATCTGCTTCGCATGCGCCACTCACGCGCTGCCGGGCCGCATGCCGCTGGAGATAGACGTATACGAAAAGAACGGGACTCATCTCAAGAAGATGAGGAACTTCTAAGCAGCAGGAATAGCTATGAAGACTATCGTCCTCGGTATAGGTAACCCTTTCATGGCGGACGATAGCGTAGGTATCAAGGTAGCAGAATCACTTGAAGGGGTTGTGGATATAAAAATACTCACAACCACCGATTTCAATATCATCGATGCGGTGCTCGGCTATGACCGGGCCGTCATAGTGGACGGCGTTATTACTGGCAGTGAGCCGGGCACCATCATCGAGATGACCAGGGAGCAGGCGGCCGGCAAAAGCAGGTTCTCCGGAACTCACAATCTCTCCCTGGCCGAATCCCTGAGGATAGGCTACGATCTTTTCGGAGACGAGATGCCGAAGGATATCCGCATTATCGGCGTCGAGGTCGAAGACATCGAGAGCTTCGGCAAGGGCTGCACGCCAAAAGTTGAAGCAGCGATTGCCCCGGCCATCGAAAGAGTGAAAAAGCACCTCCTTTAGCTGTCAATGATTTGTCTCCAAATGTTATAATTCCTAATGAAAAAGATACTCATGCGCGGCAATGAAGCCATTGCCGAGGCTGCAGTCCGTGCCGAATGCCGTTTCTACGCCGGTTATCCAATAACACCCCAAAATGAAATACCGGAATACATGGCCCATCGCATGCCGCAGGTCGGCGGAACATTTATCCAGGCAGAAAGCGAGATAGCTGCAATCAATATGGTCTACGGCGCCGCCGCATGCGGTGCTCGTGCCATGACCTCATCCAGCAGCCCCGGCATAAGCCTCAAACAGGAAGGCATTTCTTTTCTGGCTACAGCCGAACTCCCTGCAGTCATCGTCAACATGCAGCGCGGCGGGCCCGGGCTGGGCAACATATCGGCCAGCCAGGCGGACTATTTTCAGGCGGTCAAGGGAGGCGGACACGGAGATTACCGGAATCTGGTGTATGCACCATACAACCTTCAGGAGTGCTGGGATCTCACTATGCTCTCATTCGACAAGGCCGATCAGTACAGGACGCCGGTCATGATCCTGGGCGACGCCGTTCTCGGTCAGATGATGGAGCCTTTTCTTCAGACAGGGTATGTCAGGCCGGACCTTCCGCCGAAGACCTGGGCGCTCGGTGGCTGCAAAGGTCGAACTCCGAATGTTGTCAAGTCGCTCTTCATGGGAGAGGGCGAGCTTGAACAGGTAAATTACAGGCTGGCCAAGAAATATGAGAAGATAAAGTCAGCCGAGGTTATGTTTCAGGAATACCTGGTGGATAATGCCGAACTGATAGTCGTAGCTTTCGGCGTATCGGCCAGGATTGCCTTCTCGTCTGTAAAGCGACTGCGTGATGAACGCCGCAAGGTCGGCATGTTTCGTCCGATCTCGCTTTTCCCCTTCCCGGAGACCAGGATCAACGATCTGGCAGGTCTGAACAAGCGCTTTCTGGTAGTCGAACTGAACATGGGCCAGATGGTCGAGGACGTGCGGCTTGCGGTGAACGGCAAATCTGAGGTTCTTTTCTACGGCAGGCCGGGCGGCAGTGTTATCACCCCTGAAGAGCTTCAGGAAAAGATCTCAGCGCTTCTGTAAGGCCTTAATCTTTCCGAAGAGCAAATCTTTGGCGGCGGCTATATCAGCCCTGATTCTGCAGCCTGCTGCGTTCTTATGACCGCCTCCATCAAACATTTCAGCAATCTTCGCGACATTAACATCACCCTTGGATCTCAGGCTCACCTTATATTCGTCCTTGCCGATTTCCCGCAACATGACCGAAACGGCCACGCTCTTCACAACGCGCGGAAATGACACAAAATTCTCCGTATCTTCGGCTGTGGCCCCTGTCTCCTCGAACATCTTCCCGGTGATGACCCCGAACACTACGTCATCCCGCATATCGAGAGATTCGATCATCCGCAGGTAAAGCCTGAAACGGTTGTCCGACCAGGATTCGTACAGCTCCTGATATATGCGGTTTGGCCGGGCCCCGCAGTCGATCAGTTCAGCCGCAACGCGAAATACCTCCGCAGTCGCATTTTCATACCGGAAATTGCCGGTATCAATAACGATGGCTGCGTAAAGATTGATCGCCATCTCAGCAGTGATTTCCACACCCATAGCCTTTATCAGATAAAAAGCCATCAGGCCGGTCGCTGCTGCGGCAGGCTCTATCCACTTAACCTCTCCGAAGCCCTTTTCGGTTTCGTGGTGGTCGATAACAATTGCAGTCATTCCATCTGCAAGCCTTTTTTTGAGTCCTTCTGCGAACGGATGCTGGAGCTTATTTTCAAGTCCGATACGCTGCGGTTCATTGCAATCCAGCAAAACCAGCATCTGGAAATCGCCGGCCCCGTGACCCGCATCGGCAAGAGACTCATATGTACAGAATTTATCATGGCCCGGGAGAAAGCGGTAATGCTCAGGGACGCGGTGTTTATCCAGCAGCATGACCTTCTTGCCCATCTTTTCAAGGGCAGCGCCGAATGCGATCGCCGTCCCAAGCGCGTCACCATCAGGGTTCACATGCGTCGCCACAAGGAAGTTGTCGCCGCTTCGAATCTTGTCGATCAGTTCCTGTGGAGGGACCAGTCCGCAGTTCCGCTTTGAATTCATTGTTCGCCCTCTTCCATTGTTCCCTTTTCTTTGATCTCTTTAAGTAATTTATCGATCTTGAATCCCTGTTCGATGGATTCGTCAATGCGAAACTCGAGAGTGGGAATGAATTTGGTCCTGACCCTCTTTGCAACTTCTGAGCGTATGGTTCCCTTCGCCCCGTTCAGGATTTCGATTGCGATGGCCCGCTCATCACTATTCAAAACGCTGATGTAGACGCGCGCTATCTTGAGATCTTCGGAGAGGCTGACGTCAGTAACCGTGACAAACCCGAGGCGAGGGTCCTTCACCCGCCTCATTATGATGTCGGCTATTTCCTCCCTCAGGAGGATGTTCAACCTCTGTGCGCGTTTATATGGTTGCATAGCTTGGATAAGGAACGGCTTTGAAGAGCTACAATTTGGCCGCTATCTTTTCGATGACAAAGTTTTCCAGGATATCGCCGTTTTTCAGATCGTTGAAATTCTCAATCATAATACCGCATTCATATCCTGTAGCCACTTCTTTCACGTCATCCTTAAACCTTTTGAGAGAGGCGATTTTCCCTTGGTATACAACTATGTTATCGCGGATGACCCGCACTCCGTCGCTGGCCCTCATAATAATGCCGTCAACTACATAACATCCCGCAATGGTACCGAGGCGCGACACTGAATAGGTCTGTCTGACTTCCGCCCTGCCCATGACTTTTTCCTTGATCGTCGGCTCCAACATCCCCTCAAGGGCCTTCTTGACGTTCTCAATCGCCTCATAGATGATATTGTAGAGCCTTATATCGACGCCTTCCTTTTCGGCCAGATGCGCGGCCTTCGTTTCGGGCCTTACATTGAAACCGATAATAATCGCATTAGAGGCAGCTGCAAGCATAACGTCGGACTCGTTAATACCTCCTACGGATGCATGGATGACGTTGACCTTAACCTCTGGATGGGTAATCCCTTCGAATGAACTCTTTATGGCCTCGACAGAACCCTGGACGTCTCCTTTAAGTACAATATTAAGGTCCCTTATCTGCCCTTCCTTGATCTTGGCATAAAGCTCATCGAGCGTAAGCTTGGGGTGTTTCATTATATCAGGACCCTTCTGTTTCTGGTTCCGGATAAGCGCGATCTGTCTTGCCTTTCTCTCGTCCTCAACTACCGTAAAAATGTCGCCGGATGTAGGGACCTCAGCAAAACCTATAACCTCTACCGGCGTGGAAGGGCCAGCACTCTGTATCTTCTTTCCGGTATCGTCGATAAGGGCGCGCACTTTTCCAGACGCACCTCCGGCAACAAAAGCATCCCCAACCTTCAACGTCCCGGACTGAATCAGGACTGTTGCTATCGGCCCTCTTCCCCGGTCCAGCTTGGCTTCTATGATGGTCCCTCTTGCAGGCCTGTCGGGGTTGGCCTTAAGCTCCATAACATCCGACTGGAGCAGGATCATTTCGAGAAGGTGCTCAATGCCGATGCGTTTCTTTGCAGAGACCTCCACGAAAATATTCTGGCCGCCCCATGCTTCAGAGACTACTCCGTGCTCAGCAAGCTCCTGCCTCACCCTTTCAGGATTGGCTTCTGGTTTGTCTATCTTGTTAACAGCAACTACGATGGGCACATTGGCGGCTTTTGCGTGGTCTATTGCTTCGATGGTCTGCGGCATGACGCCGTCGTCTGCTGCTACGACAAGAACAACAACATCCGTAACCTTGGCGCCTCGGGCCCTTAAAGCGGTAAACGCCTCATGGCCGGGCGTGTCAAGAAACGCAATGTCCTTTCCTTGAAGGGACACCTTGTATGCTCCGATATGCTGAGTGATGCCGCCTGCCTCGGTTTCTGTAACCTTGGTTTCGCGAATTGCATCAAGCAACGACGTCTTGCCGTGGTCAACATGGCCCATAATGGTCACAACCGGCGGCCTGTGGATCATGTTTCCACTTTCTTCAATCACCTCGTCGACAACGTCGAGCTGCTCGGCTGAAGCAAATTCTATTTTGACGCCGAAATGTTCGGCAATCAGCATTGCAGCATCCGCGTCAACCGGCTGGTTGATCGTCGGCATGTAACCCATCTCCATGAACTTCTTTATCACTTCCGGAATTTTATGGCCTACGGCCTCCGCAAACTCCTTGACCGTCGTGCCTTCATGAAGCTTGATTGACTTTTTTCTGGGCGCAGTTATGGGAGGCGGCTGAATAGCCTCAGGCTTTCTGAATTTTACCGGCTTCTTAGCCGACTTCAGGTCCACCCATTTTTTCTGTTCAATCTTGCGGACAGTCTGAAAAGCTTTTTGCATGGTAGGCTTGACTTTGATTTTCTCAACCTTGTCAACCTCCACCTCTTTGCGGAAGCGGTCAGGTATGGCTACATCCTCTTCCTCTGTCGCAACTCCCGTCGTTTCAGGCTTGGCGGCTTCAGGTTCAGCTGCGGGCTGGACTACCGGCGCCTGACCCGCAAGCGGTTCCTTCTCCGGTTCCTCCTTCACAGGTTCAGGTTTTCTGTGAGCGGCAGGTTTGGCTTCTACAGCTGCAGCCTCTTTGCCGGTTTTTCTTTCCCTCTGAGGCGCAGGCTCTTTCCGAACTTCCCGCTTGATATCAGGCCTGACAGCTTCCTTCTGCCCTTCTCCGCCTTTATGCTCAACCGTTGCCGGCTTCTCTTTTCCGGACGACTTGAGGGCAAACATATTCCGTATTTTGTCGGCCTCTTCGCCGCTAAGCTTTATATTCGTTGTGCCTTTTTTATATTCTGCACCTCGCAGCCGGGCCACAGCAGTCACTATATCAGTAGCCTTGACACTCAACTCCCGCGCGAGATCAGTGCTTTTTATACCTTCAGCGGACATTATTGCGCACCCCTTCCCATGTTCCTGTCTGCTCCAACGTTAAACTATCTTGTAACAACATGACTAAAATGTTATCATAAAAGACTTTATATATGCAATGAATTGAGGAGGTTGAAATGGCTGTTTGTACTGTCTGCGGAAAGAAGAAGACCACTGGGAACAATGTGAGCCACGCCAATAATAGAACGAAACGGATTATCCTGCCGAACATACAGCGGATAAAGATTGTTACGGAAAGCGGAGCCAAGAGGACCTATGTCTGCACAAGATGCCTCCGTTCCAACAAGGTCGTTAAAGCCGTTTAAGTGGCGGTAATCCGCCGGAACAGGATAACCATATTCTTCCTGCCCGGCGGAACTCACGATGCATAAGCGCAGCCTGCAACCTGTAGATGTGCTTCTCAACTCCCTTTTCCGGAACCTCGGTATTTTGGACCGCATCAGGCTGGAGTCACTAAGACGAAAATGGCATTCTACCTTCCCCGGATCGCTTTCCATTCATACTGCGCCGACTGAACTCAAAGAAAACAGGCTCGTGATATCCGTCGACTCCCCAGCCTGGCTTCAGCACATCAGGTTTCTGCAGAAAGAAATAGTAGAAAAAATTGCAGCGCACGGCATAACCCAGGTTCAGTTCAGGCTCGGCAGGGTGCGCATCGACGAAAAACGCAAGGTCGGCGAAAAACTGGCGCCGCCGGAGGCATTCAGGGAGTTGACCGGCGAGGACGTTTCCCGTATCTCGCAGGTCGTGGAAGATATTGATGACGCCGGCTTAAGAGATCAGATCAGGCAGACTATGGAGAAAGCAGCGAGAAGGAAACGGCGCCAATAGCCGCCCTTGCCAGGCACGTATTAACCCCTGCCATTAATCTTGACCCTAAGTTTTCATATGTACATAGACTGTAATTTCAATTCACGCCCAACTAATCGTGATAGGCATCACCAAACCAGAAGATTGACAGATTATCGCCTATCCAGCACGATCTTTTTTCACTTTTTCGGTTTATAATTTATCAGAGAGACCAAGACGATATATCGCATTCAGGTTTTGTGCGACTATCCCGTTAAATAGACCTTCTCTTGGTATATTTTCCATTTCCCGTATTCAAGTGACCAGTCAATAATGCCGATAATATAATTGATTGAATTCATGTAATATGTGGGAATTTCTCGATATAAATCAATGTAATTTATGGAGGGGCCGTGCAAAAAGATATAGTAATGCTGATCTGCTTCATTATTTTGTTGTTTCCGAACATCTCAATAGCGGCGGAAACATCGGCTGCAGTTCTTCAGGCGAATAACGTTCCGCAAAAAAACGAGGCGCAGAGCCTAATAAATCTGAGCCTGCAGGACTGCATAGAAATAGCCCTGAAGAACAATCATACCCGCCCGGCTTCTCAATTTGCCGTAGAAATAGCCGATGCCCAGCTTGGACAAGCGCTTTCTTCCTATTGGCCTGAAGTAGGGCTAAGGTCTGCATATACCCACATGAATCATGAGCCCAACTTTGTTTTTCCTGCATCGACTATGAGTATGCCGGCAACGACCATTGTTGCCAGCACGCCGATGGGACCGCTTCCCGTCAGCGTGCCGGCGCAGTCATTCAACGTGCCGGAGCAAAATGTGAAGCTGATGAGTCGCGATACTCTTTCGACTTCACTCAACGTCATGTACCCGCTCTTTACCGGAGGCCAGCGGCCGGCGATAGTAAGACAGGCAAGAAGCGGACTCGAAGCAGCCAGGCAGGAAGCCCGCAGGACTGACCTGCAGGTCATATATGACGTTAAACGCATATACTACGGCGCTGTTCTCGCTTCAGAACTCTACAGCATCGGCAACGAAGCCCTTCAGAGGATGGAAGTTACGCTTGAGCTTACGGAAAAGTTATACAAGACCGGTTCCGGGAGGGTAAAAAAAACCGACTACCTGCGAAACAAGTCCATAGTTGAGGAGCTTAGAAGCGGAGTTACCATGCTTAAGGCCAATAAAGATCTTTCTCTGGCTGCCCTGACAAATACGATGGGCCTGGAATGGAGCAGGTCAATCAATATTTCTGAGACCAGGATTCCATTCAACAGATATCAGGCTGACCTTAGTCAGCTCGTTAGCAATGCCTACATGTTCAATCCTGATTGGGCGCGTATGCAGGAGGGATTGAAGGCAGCGGAGGCACACATAGATGAGGCTGAGAGCGGACATCTGCCGAAAGTAGCGCTAATCGGCAGCCTCGTAAACATTCAGAACTCATACAACAAAGGAATTGTAAGCTCGAACAACAAAAACAACTGGAATGTCGGCGCGGCGCTTGAATTGCCGATCTTCAGCGGTTTTCGTACGAAGGAAGAGATTCGGGAGGCTACTGCGCGACTTGGAAAACTTTCCGAAGAAAAGGTGCTGCTCAGGGAGGGAATCGCCCTGCAGGTGAAGCATATCTTTACTATGATGATGAGCGCACAGGATCAGCAACGGTCATCAAACGAGGCAGCAAAGGCGGCGGAGGAAAATAGGGATCTTAGCGAAAGAGCCTATCAGGACGAGCTGGTCGAAACCAAAGATGTAATAGAAGCGCAGCTAATAGAGTCGTTCATGAAGGCTCAATGCCAAAAGACGCTTTACGACCATATAGAAACGCAAGCGCATCTGGACTACATAGTCGGCAAGGAAATACATGAACTAATGTATGGGCGTTAGGCGCAATGCATTCCGTAATCAATATTAAACGTAAATGGTCAAGGGACAACATTCGGTTATCCAGCTTGCATGGCTGGAGACAGTCGTTGCATGCAGACCCTGACGGCAGGCAATTGCTGACGCTTTTCGGTATGAGCAGGCTCGTCCCGCTTGAGCCGGCTATCTTGATCATCTCGCAACCCTTATGCAAGAGCACCGCCAACTGAAGAGGCGATATGCACAGACGCAATAGGATGGGGATAATGGGAAGGCTCATTATCACTGCTTTAGTCGCAATATGTGCCTTTCTCTGTTTTGATGCTCAGCTTATCGGCGCCGAGCCGCCGGAGGCAAAGCTTGACCTGAGAGTCGGTTTCATGGGCAAGTTTCTGAATGACGTAAGTTATGCGGATGCCCAGGCAGCTCTGGAGCTGTGGATAAGGGAGTTCACCCAAAGCCGGTCTCTCGATGTTCACTCAAAACCGTATATTTTCGATGACATCGACGCTATGTTCAATGCTCTGAAGAACAAGCAGATTGATGTCGTCGGTATAACTCCAATGGACTTTATCGCACTCAGAGACAGATTTCCGCTGGAACCCGCGCTCGTTGCATTAAGACGTGGCGCCCTCTATGGTGAGCAGTTGGTGATCGTTGTTCGCCGCGACCAAAATATGACTGCCATCAGCCAGCTCAAGGGCAAACGACTGATGATTCACGCAGGATATATGTACGATGCCGAAGTACTATGGCTCAGTGAACAACTCTATCGCAAGCATTTGCCGGACAAAGAGAGATTCTTCAGTTCCATTCGGGATACTAAGAAGGTATCCCAGACTGTGCTGCCGGTTTTTTTCAAGCAGGCTGATGCGGCGCTTGTCAGCAAGGGGGCGTTTGAGACAATGGTTGACCTCAATCCGCAGATCGGCAAAGAACTGGTCACCATAGACGTTTCCGACAAACTGCTTTACGGACTGTTCTGTTTCAACAAATACCTGAACGCAGATGTGAAGTATATGGTAATTCACAATGCTCTTAATATGCACTCGACTCCTGCCGGCAAGCAGATACTTTCCCTCTTCCAGATCGACAAGGTGATTGAGTACAACCCGCGCATGCTGGATACCACTTTAGCTCTGGTAGCAAGCGCTAATAGTCACTCCAGAAAAGAGACTGCGCAAAGAAAGGCACCCAGGTAATCACGGGACGGAAGAAATGAGATTTATCTCGGACATTAAGCAGAAGATCGGCAGGAACCGAATATTGGTTCGAACCGCCATTGTTGCGTGGCTGCTTACCGTTGTCACTCTTATTATATATGTTTCTGCAAACCTGCCGTACCAGAAAAAAGCTCTGATGGAGGGCATGGAATCAGAGGCTAGAAATATCGTTACGTCGATAGAACAGGTCGTTGCAAGTGCCGTGATTTCTGAAGATTACGGCTCAGTTGTCGAGCATTGCATGAAGGTCGTCAAGGACAGCTCTTCAATTCTCTATGTAGTCATAACTCGCAATGACGGTTTTTCTCTGGTGCAGACTGCGGACGGCTGGAGCCAGCAGCAGCTCGACGGGATCTGGAACCCCACTTCTGCCAGACTGTCCCAGGGTAAATTCCTTAGAAACAATCTGGTGAAACAGGACGTTTTTCACTATAGTTATCCGTTCAAATATTCCGGGATAGACTGGGGCTGGATACATATCGGCCTATCCTTGAAAAAGTACAATGAAGACGTCTCGAACATGTATTACCGAACCCTGATACTCACCCTCATTTGCAGCCTGCTGGCTATGGGAGCGGCTTATATATTCGCAAAGAAACTCAGCAGTCCGATTAACGATCTCAACAGAGTGACCCAGCGAGTAGCCGAAGGCGATCTAACCGCCCGTGCCGAGATAGCTACAGAAGACGAGCTGGAAAGCCTGGGGCACTCGTTCAACAGAATGACCGAAGCCCTGCAGAAATCTCAGCGCGAAATCATGGCATCCCGGGAGTACACCGATGACATTATAAGATCTATGAACGATGCACTGATTGTTACTGATACGGTCGGTACGATAAGCAGGGTCAACAGGGCTTCTCTCGACCTGCTGGGGTATTCGGAATATGAGCTGATCGGGAAACATATGGGTGAGATCCTGGGACATGAAAGAATGAACTCCGGTGCATCGTTGTCCGGATACTGGTCAAACGGCCTGACCGAAAAGGGAACTCTGATAAACCTTGGAACATCTTATTGCGCCAAAAATGGCAAGAGAATTCCCGTACTCTTTTCAGCAGCCGTGATGCGCAGTTCCGACGGCACCGACCGAGGAGTAGTTTGTGTAGCGGTAGATATAACTGAAAGGCAGGCGGCCGAAGAAGCCCTGCAAAGAGCCAAGGAAGATGCCGTAAAGGCCAACATGGCAAAATCCCAGTTTCTGGCAAATATGAGCCATGAGATAAGGACTCCGATGAACGGGGTGCTGGGCATGACGGAACTGCTGCTGGAAAGCAAATTGACGGATGAGCAGCGCCGCTTTGCCGAGATAGTCCGCAGTTCGGGCGAATCCCTTCTGAGAATTATTAACAGTATCCTTGACTTGTCAAAGATAGAGGCAGGCCGGGTTGAGCTGGCAAATGTCAATTTTGAGCTGCATAGGATCGTAGAGGAATCGGTCCATCTGCTGGCCGAGCGGGCACACCGAAAAAACCTGGACCTGGTCTACAGGATAAGAGATAATGTCACCGATGCCTTGCGCGGGGACCCTGAACGGCTTCGTCAGATACTCATTAATCTCATTGGAAATGCCGTCAAGTTCACCGATCACGGCCAGGTGAATCTCGACGTACAGCTGCATGAAGAGACGAGTGACAGCTGCAAGCTCCTGTTTCTGATCAGCGATACTGGTATAGGAATCGAGGAGGCTCTGCATGGCGGGCTTTTCCAGCCCTTCACACAGCTCGATGCATCTACCACTCGCAAGTATGGCGGCACCGGGCTCGGTTTGGCTATCTCAAAACAGTTGAGCATTCTAATGGGCGGCGACCTGACTTTCATAAGCAAGTATGGGACAGGTTCAACCTTCATGTTCACAGCCCGTTTCGACAAAC
>DATHDF010000036.1:0-12462 GCA_035319185.1 Dissulfurispiraceae bacterium
ACTGCTGGACTTCACGGATGCGATCGAGAGGCCGCAGGGCATGGTTATAATATCAGGGCCCGCAGAGAGCGGCAAGACGACAACCATCTATTCGGCCTTGCTTCACCTGAACAAGCCCGGCATCAACATAATGACCGCCGAAGACCCGATCGAATTCAATCTGTACGGTCTTAACCAGGGACAGATAAAGCCGGATATCGGGCTTACCTATGCGGCGGCGATGGAGTCTTTTGTCGGCCAGGATTCGGATGTAATCATGCTTGGAGAGATAAAGGATCACCTGACCGCAGAGCTGGCGGTCAAAGCGGCGCTGACAGGGCATCTCGTGCTGAGTTCGCTTCCCGCAAACGATGCAGCCGGGGTTTTGACGCGGCTTGTTCATATGGGAATCGAACCCTTTGCGGTTTCGTCTGCTGTGTCTCTTGCGGTGGCTCAGAGGCTGGTTAGGGTGGTTTGCGAACACTGCAAGACGCCTCAGACCTTCGACGAAGAGACAATGCTGAAGATAGGGTTCCCGTCCGATGTTATAGGCACTGCAAGCTGCTATATGGGAGCGGGCTGCTCGAACTGCAACAACACCGGCTATTTCGGGAGGACCGCCATTTATGAGGTGATGCCCTTGCGCAAGGACCTTCAGGATATGGTGCTCAGAAATGTTTCTACGGCCGACCTTAAACAGGAGGCTGTTTTACATGGCATGACCACGCTTCGACAGAGCGGAATCAAAAAGGTCATTGAAGGGATAACCTCGGTCGAAGAAGTGCTACGTGTAACGTTTGCCGATTGACTAATGCAAGGATTATAAAAATGGCAGAGCTTATAGAACTCTTAAAATACATGATCGACAAGGGCGGCTCCGACCTCCATATCACTACGGGGACGTATCCGCGGTTCAGGATGGCAGGCAGGCTGCAGCTTATTGAGGATTATCGCATACTGACGCCCGAGGACACCCTGGAGCTTTGCTGCAGCTTCATGAACGAATCGCAGATGAAGAGATTCGAGGCCGCCAATGAGATCGATGTATCTTTCGGCGTTAAGGGGCTGAGCAGGTTCAGGGCGAACATTTTCAGGCAGAGGGGGGCGGTTGCAGGAACTTTCAGGGAGATACCGTTTCACATAAAGGGGTTTCAGGAACTCGGCATACCCGATATTGTGGAGGAGATGCTCCGCAAGACGCAGGGCCTGATTCTTGTCACGGGACCTACGGGCAGCGGTAAATCCACGACGCTTGCGTCGATGATAGAGACAATCAATCTTGAGCGCGAAGCGCATATAATCACGATTGAGGACCCCATAGAGTTTCTGCACAGCCATAACAGATGCCTGATCAATCAGAGGGAGCTGGACTCCGACACCCCATCGTTCGCTTCCGCCCTGAAATACGTGCTGCGCCAGGACCCGGACATCGTCATGATAAGCTCGCTGAAGGACAGCCAGACCGTTGAAGCTGTGCTGACTATTACTGAAACAGGCCACCTCACAATGGCCTCGATGCATACGAATTCAGCCATTCAGACGATCCTGCGCCTGATCGAGATGTTTCCGCATGCGAACCACGAATATGCCAGAAACCTTCTTGCTGAGTGTCTTGAAGGGATTGTCTCGCAGAGGCTCATCAAGAAGAAAGACGGCAACGGAAGGGCGCTTGCGGCTGAGGTGCTGATACCGACGCCCGCCATCCGGACGCTCATAAAAGAAGGCAGGATTAATCAGATATATCCCATAATGCAGACTGCGCGGTCCGGGATGAAAACCATGAACCAGGCCCTGCTCGAGTTGGTTTCAGCGGGGTCGATATCTTACGAAGACGCAGTCAGCAATTCTCCTGTGCCCGAAGAAATCGCCGCGAAACTGTCAAAAAAGAAAACAGTATAGAGGTGCAATTCCATTGCGCCCTTTTCAAATCATAAGGGCGTGATGAATCATGTCCTGACTATTCTTTGAGCGTGCGTGTAGACATTCAGCCTGTCGGCCCTGACGAACCCCACGACTGTGACTCCGTACTTGTCCGCTATCTCCACCGCGAGGCTTGTCGGCGAGGTCCTGCTTGCGACGATGGGTATGTTCCAGTGCGCGCATTTCGCCACAATCTCGGATGACAGGCGTCCGCTGGCGAGCATGATCTTCCCCTTGAAAGGTATCTGCTCAAGAAATGCATAACCGATTATTTTGTCTACCGCATTGTGTCTTCCGATGTCCTCCGCCAGACAGAGGATGGACTGCCCGTCGCTGAGCCCGGCGCTGTGAACGCAACCTGTCAGCTGATAAAGCTCCGAGGCGTTCTGGAACTTCTTGAACAGTCTTTTGATCCCGTGCGCGCTTATTTCGAACGGATCATCAGTCGGCGTTATGGACAGCCTTTTAGGAAATGTGATCCCTCCTATGCAGCCCGAAGTTATGACAGCTCCGTCAGTCGAGACCTCTCCCTCCGCAGGTATGTCCACATTCACATCTTCGCCGTATTCGATCGACATTCTGTCGGCGCACCATCCGCCGTTTATTATCTGCTCGGTCATGAACATGCCTACGACCAGCTCTCTTATCATCAGCGGCGTGCAGTAAAGGCTCAGCACCTCTTTGCCGTTGACCGATACCTTCAATCTCTTTTCGACCGCGATGATGTCCTCGGCCTGCTCGAAATTATCTCCGGAGTTTTTTGTGATTACTCTCTTTATGGACCCGTTCATAATCATTAAAGTTATCACACATGCAGCTTCAAAGCCAAACCGGATTGAAAAAACCTGGGTCTTCTTATATCATTTGTATATCTTTGCCCAAAGGAGAGCTGAATGCAGAAGATCATAAAGAACCTTATTCAGAAGAACGACAAGAAGATAATACTCGCCGTCCTTGACGGACTCGGCGGACTTCCGGTCAACGGCAAGACTGAACTCGAAGCGGCCCGCACTCCCAATCTGGACGCGCTTGCGCAGGTATCTGCCTGCGGCCTGCACATGCCTGTAGGTCACGGTATTACGCCCGGCAGCGGCCCCGGTCACCTCGGGATCTTCGGATACGATCCGCTCGAATATCTTATTGGCAGGGGAATCCTTGAAGCGCTTGGTCTCGGCATGGAAGTCCGCAAGACCGATGTCGCCGTGCGCTGCAATTACGCAACTATCAAAGACGGCATTATCGTCGACAGACGGGCAGGCAGGATTCCCACAGAGTATAACAAAAAGCTGACCGCAAGACTTCAGCAGGAGATAAAGCGAATCGGCGATGTTGAGGTCATCTTCTCACCGGGCATGGAACACAGGATAGCGGTCGTGCTGCGCTTTCCTGAACCACTCGCGCCCGGCTCCGCAGATATCGGAGATACCGACCCTCAGAGAGAGGGCAAGGCGCCGCTGGCGCCGGAAGCATATACTGAAAGCGCTCGCAAGGTTGCCGACATCGCGGCCAGGTTCGTCGAGTTGACGGCGCAATCCCTCAAAGGTGAGGAGAAGGCGAATTACCTGATGATGCGCGGATTTTCGATCATGCCGCATCTGCCGACCTTCCAGGAGGCATTCGGGCTTAAGTCGCTGGCTATTGCCACCTATCCGATGTACCGCGGCCTTGCCAAGATAGTTGCAATGGACACGCCTGATCTCGAGGGCAGCGTTGAGGACCAGATCAGGTATCTGGAACAGCAATACAGCAAATACGACTTTTTCTTCCTTCATGTGAAGAAGGTTGATTCATACGGAGAGGACGGTAACTTCGACGGCAAGGCCGCGAGGATAGAGGAATTCGACGTGCTTCTGCCTCGCATCCTGGACCTGAACCCCGACGTGCTGATTGTTACAGGAGATCACTCCACACCTGCTTCCATGAAGGGCCACAGCTGGCACCCGGTGCCGGTATTGCTGCAATCGCCCTATGTATATGGCCGCCTCTGCAATGCCTTTTCCGAGCGCGAATGCACCAAAGGCGAGCTGGGAATATTCCCCGCAGTAAACCTGATGCCGCTGGCACTTGCTCATGCCCTGAGACTGAAGAAATTCGGGGCGTAGTTTCTTGACTTTTTGGCTTTCAAAGGTTTACTCTTAAACTCTTCTTTGATGGAGCGGGCAGTTAGCTCAGTCGGTAGAGCAGAGGCCTGAAAAGCCTCGTGTCCGCAGTTCGATTCTGCGACTGCCCACCATTCCCTTTTCTTTTATTCGCCACGCACGGCAAGCTGATCTCTAAACTGTTTGTTAAATTATACGTCTAACTATTAAAGATTTCCGCAGCCGATAATACGTATTAAGCACAATAGACACCGCAGCTGTGAGGTGCTACTCTTTAATATCCTGAAAGTCATTTCTATTGGTTAGGAGAAGGATCACATGCAGATCTTGTCCTATTATCGCGAAAGAGAGAAGCATTAGATTATGCCGCTTGATCCATGAATCTCGCTCAAAGCAGGGATTTCTTATCAATAGTAGTACACAGGAGGGCTACATAATGAAGAAAGCGATCTTATCACTTGCTATTGCAACGATTATACTCAGTCTTGGAATTTCAGCCGATGCAGTTCCTCCAATTACTATCGATCAAAGCAATCTTCTGCAAACAGGATGGGGGTGGACTGCAATGTCTTGGGACATATCTCAAACCTTCAAACCCGATATGCCTGTACTGGCAGGGGTGGATATTGACATACTAACTGCCAATCCTAGTCTAGGTGATGCCACTATAAAGGCGGAGTTGCGGAAATCAGGTCAGATTGTGGCAAGCTCGTCACGGCTTATTCCTGTTGGTTACTCCGGCCTTCTGCACTTCGAATTTGCCAATGAAGTGCCTGTTACCATTGGAGATACCTATGAACTTCATATCCCGGGCTCCAAGGATACTTTCGGGTGGAAATACTCCGGCAATTCATATCCGAACGGCAACCGCAAACTCGGGACTAATCAACAGATTAATAATGATTGTCTTTTCCAGACATATGGAAGACCCTCACCACTGACCGCAAACGGACAGATGAATCTGGGTGTATACAGCCTCTGTCAGTACGAGAATAACTGGAAACCCTACATTTGCCTCCAGCAGGCTTTTGATCCGTATTATGACTTTTGGAACACAATGAGCGGCGGTTCCGGTGCTCCATTTGCTGATACTATTTATTCTCAACGGTTCCAAAACAGTGCCGTGACCCTCAAGAGAGCTATCCCGGTTACCGGCGGGGCAGAGAAGTCCTGGGATGATTTCCATCTTGTCTTCTTTTACGGGCACAACAACACTATAGTGCCGCCTCATCCGCATGAATGGTTTCAATGGTTCAACTACGAGAATGGTCTGTGGGCATCCCATGGGGGGTGGTTAGACCAGATCGGCTGGGGCCATACAACTAACTATGACTATTATGCGGTTCGTCCTATAAATAATGCAGATCAATATCCGGGAGCTGTAACCTATCTCTATCCTGAATATACGTCCACTCTCCTGGGAAAGGGTTACGATTACGGCGGAGGCGTGAACTGGCGTGAGCACTGGAATGATCAGACCCACGTAAATATATATGGGCGACTCGGCGACAGGAACCTCAAATGGCTTATTCTTCACGGGTGTCAGGCAGTAATTACGTCGAACATGGACGGTTCTTACAATCCGTTGGCTTTCAAGATCTTTAGTGGTATTCACGGAGATTTTCATATAGCGCTTGGTCATTACAAAAGTTATTACACATCTCAACTGGTAAAACCTCTTGCTGAATTCGCAAATGATCTGCTTGCAGGCGTTCCGATCCAAAATGCCTACTTCGATTTTGACCCGGATCACAATACATCTGCGATCGCAGCCGAAAAATGGTCGCCATCTGGCACTGTTGACTGGCCAAACTCTACCATGCTCAAAGACAAATGGAACGGAGCATTGTCTGACAATGTCGGCACAAATACTTTTTCCATGAAGTGGATCGTACCAAGTGGCGGTCAGGCGCAGCAGGAAGAAAAGATGATGGCCACTGATTCACTTAATGCACGAAAAGTCAATATCAAAAGCATAGAAGCCCGTCAACTATTGAAGAGTGATTCGATCTTTTGCAGACAAAAGAACACTTCATTCATCCCAAAGGGAGAGATAGCGGTAGTAAAACTGGAAAAAATTGACGACAACGATTCCAAGAGAGTCATTCGTGAGCTAATACAGAAATTTGTGCCGGCGACAAGCATTACCTCAGAAGTGGAAAGCATCGGCGGAATCTACCTGTCACGAAACAACTCTTCATCCACATGGGTTCACCGCGCGTCCGGATCGTATAAGTATACAGAAACAAAACAGGATATGCCAACTCGGCCGATGACGGTGATTGACTTCTACAGGGCTATCCAAAACGCACTGGATTATGTGGCCAAGCGGAGACTTGTAACCCTTGTCCCCGGTGAGGAAATGGATATCTTGTTCGTTTCCGCTGTGAAATCTGCAGTCGCCGCGTCAGAAGCAAGCAAGCCGGCCCAGGAATTCATATCGGATTACTATGTGGGATTCGGGCGACGATTCAATGGAATCCCGATAGTGGGTTCAAAACTCGTTCTTCGTCTAAATGGAAATGGCAATGTGGTCATGGTCAACAAGAACTGGCGCCAGATAGAACGAGCTAGTGGCGTCATGAAAGAGACAGTGCCGAAGTCCGTCATTAACCCTAAGACTCTCCCTGAGCTGATCGTCAACGATCCTATATTTCAGTCGCTCTACCATGCAGCAGCCAGGGGACAGAGACTCAATCCGAAAGATATCGAGATAGTCGAAACAGAGTGCGGTTACATGGAAGCACCTATGAACTATGTCCAGAATTCTTTACGACCAGGCTGTAATGTCAGCTTCATGATAGGCAAGAAGAGGGGCGAGATATTACCTCAGCTTGTTTTTCCCATCGAACAGGCTGGCAGCATGGAAAAACTCTGGGGAGTTGAGTATCAAGCTAAGAACTGAACTGCAATATCTGATCTAGCATTTAACCATGAAAGGAGAATCAACATGGCAGCTTGGGACACGAATGGAAACAGCGGAACAGACTCATCGAACTTCTTAGGCACAACAGATAAGAAGGCATTACGAATAGGAACTTATGGTAACACCGGATGTTTGTGCGTTGATACCGACGGCAACGTCGGTGTCGGAACGATGAATCCTGCAGGAAAGCTGAGCATTGCGCAGACTTATTTTCCTGGACTCAATATCAAGAAAGTAGAGTTGACAATATCACCAGAAAAGGAACGGAGTCCATTTCAAATCTGTTATGGATAAAATTTCTAATCCAGGACTTCACGCCGCTCGGTGCATTTTCACAATGGGATTTCGCTAGTTGATAGCGCCTCTTTAAGTCTATCTACTGGCTATGTGGCGATTGGTAGTGAAAACAGCAAAATAATTTTGAACGGTAATGGAGCAAGTTACCTTAAAGGCAATGTCGGCATAGGAACATCAAGCCCGAATTCACCATCGGGGTGAACGGTTAAAGGAGATACCAATGTCCATCGAGTACGCGACTGCAATAGTCAGCTTCAGGTCGGCACACAATGCGCCCATTGTTGCTACAGGCTACGTTGATTTCCCACATGAAGTGCTGAGCGTCAAGGAAGCTGCAATTAAGGGATTTACGAATCGTTTTTCTGGCGACGATGATGACCACCCCTTGCATGAGCAAGCAGTACACATTTTGGGCTGGAGCATAACCGCCCCAGCAGGCAGTGTCATCAAGAAGCGCGTTGAAGTCAAGGCCGAGCTGAAACTTCGAGACGCATCGGAATATTTCGACGACTATTTCGAAGGAGATATTCACGTCCTTGTCATCGCGGAAACCAAGGATCCGAGCGACGAAATCACCAGCGGCTATACTGTTCTACTGAGGGCCAGCAACGGGAAATTTCTTACAGTTGGCTCTGACGGAAAGCTCTTGGCGACGGGAACTGAGACAGACAATGACCTCTTCACGATCGAGTTGCTGGATACCTTCGAGTCCAGCAGGCTCCTCGATCGCAATCTAATCGCGATGCGAGCTACTGCAAACGGTAAGCTGGTCTGCTCGGAAGGAGGTGGAGGCAAAGAACTGGTTGCCAATCGCGATGCAATCGGGCCGTGGGAGACCTTCATGATCCGTAAACTCGAACAATATCCTGTCGCAAAATATCCTGACATCAATTTTGGCGACAAGGTAGCCTTGCGTGCGAATAGCGGCCCCTTTGTTTGCGCGGAAGGCGGAGGAGACCGCGAGGTAGTGGCCAACAGGTGGCGAGTTGGGCGCTGGGAAACCTTTATCATTTGGAAATTTATGGTGTAGCCGGCGGCCCTGTATCCTCTGCATGCCGATGATAAACCATTACGTATAGACACTTGTAATTCAAGGAGTGTATATTCTCGATACTAAGGGTAACGTCGGCATAGGGACTCATCTGCAGTCGGCTAAACTCGAGGTTAATGGTGACGCTCGAATCATTGATAAACCCCTGTGGCTAAGAAGAGACGGCGATCAGTTTCACGGTATTGGCTGGTACGACAGTTTTGCCAATTCCCATATAAACGGACCGGTAGTTTTCGGAGGGGATGGCGGTGCTCTAGCATCAACCGGGAACGGCAAGAAGATCTAACTTGTCTGGAAACAATCTGGAAACGTCGGCATTGGAACTCAGAGGCCGAATTCACCCTTGGAGGTGAACGGTGACATACAGATTGATTGCATTGCGAGACAGTGAAGAATTGTACAAGGTGGATGCACTGGGCGTTTGCATGATAAGACATACTGGCTGCTAAAAAACATCCGCTTGGGGATAGCAATCGGAAGTCACGGAGGATCAAGATATGTTATCGATAAGGGTTATTGCTATAGTCATATTTCTGTTGGCAAAAGGCAGTCAAGCATGTTGGGGTGTCGATTTGAATGGCATATGGAAATTGACATCAGCAGAGTATTTGCGAATTGATACAAGTATATTTCCACCAAAGGTTGTGAAAAAGACATATCCGTTGTCTGCGGTAATTGCAGATCCGTTAACGGGGTACAACGAAGATAGATATATGGAAATAAACAGTGATAAATGCATTATTTATATGACAGCAACAAAAAGTGGTGAAAGCAGTACGGTATACTTCCGCACAACTTTCGCTGCCAGGTGTTCAAGTTCCAGCTGTATTGTGGAAAATGTTCTTCCTGGACTGCCAAGCATTTCAGATCCAACCATGCTGATGCTGGGAAAGGGTGACCACCTCATTTCCACATTGGTTATAAATGATAATAAGGGAAGGCAACCTAAAGGCGGTTCCGCTACCACCATACAATTTATTTATAATCGATATCATGGACAATTCCCGCCATCCAACTGGCCCCAAAAGATGATCGATTTAAATGTGGCAGCTGAAAATCTCAAGAATACGGGGGAATTTAATTATGGCGCGGATAATTAAGAATTATATAGCCCTGGTGTTATTAATGAGTTGCATGATGCTGATCGCTGCTGGTATTTGTGCAGACGAAAATATGGTATCAGTAAAAGCATGCAAGAAGGAATTAAAAAAATGCAGTTGCGATCCGCTGATAATGGGACAGCTGCCGAATCAAATAACATTTGACGATAAGGCTGACATAGACATGAAGCTTCAATTTGATGAGATTTCCCTTCAGGCATATCAGGATACGTTAAATGAATTAGCTACAATTAATCCACCGACTGAAGAGAGCATATATCAGCGTGTTTCAAGCAAGATTGACGGAAAATTGAGCGGATTGCAAGATAATTTTCAGAAGGAATTCATGGCTAGATGTCATTATATGCCGAAAGCCCTTGGGAAATATAAGAAATCTTCAGGACAAATATTAATTGACCAGTGCCTTTGTAAACAGTTTTGCTCAGAGTTGGTTCAGGGCGTGATTTGGCACGAGTTTGCTCACTCTATATTCGCTAATTCTCCGATAAGGTCCCTGTCCCTGTCTGTCGCTAATATTTTAAGAGCAGCGGGAGATGCTGCAGCTGCCGATAGGGTAATCGCTGAGGAGCGGCTTAAACAGGAGATCTTAGCGCATAAATACGAGCTCAACTATACTACAGAATTGCAGCGCAAATTCAGTAAAGATTGCAAACGAAAGAGGCCGAAGACTAGCAATGCTCCAATGCCTGTTTCATTTTTTGACAGGGTTCTTAAGCTGATGAATATGCACCCTGTTCTTCAGTAATAATTGATTATAAACAGTAGACAGTATCAGTAGAAATGAAGAAATTAGCCATTTGTTCATGGCTTTTCACTTTTTCTGAAAAGTTGGAATCTTCCTTAGCCATCTGGAGACCGAGTGCGAAACTTATGGTGCCGTGACAACCTTTATAGTTCGTTGAAAATTATTGCAAATTTAATTGAAGAACGCCCGTTCTATTTTCTTGTCGTATGCTCTCTTCTCTGTTATGCTACAGCGCTTAACAGTCCATTTCAGTTCGATGATATCAACACCATTTTCGGCTACAGGGGTGTGCATTCCTTTGGTGCATGGGTCGAAACGCTTTCGAGCAGTCTTCGGCCATTACTAAAGTTGACCTATCTTTTCAACTGGGCATTAAGCACTGCCCCGCTCGGCTTTCATATCTTCAACATTACAGTTCATATAATAAATGTGATTCTGGTCTATCAATTCAGCATGGAGGTGTCACGAGGGATATTACCACCACTGGGAGATGCCGCTAAATATAGCGCTCTCATCGCAGCCTTTCTTTTTGCTGTACATCCGGTGAACACCGAGGCTGTTACCTATATCAGTGGACGATCGGCGTCGCTGATGACGTTATGCTACATTGCCAGTGCGCTCTGTTATATGAGAGGAGTGCGTTTGGACAAACCGATTATGTACGCATTCTCATCGCCTTTTTTGTTTCTAGTTGCAGTTCTAATAAAGGAAACTGCTCTGACGTTACCTCTAGCATTACTTCTATGGGAAGTAGTAATAAAAAAGACTAAAATTAGCCGGATTGGACTTCGTCAGATAATATTTTGGCTATTAGTTATGGGCATGCTCTGCCTGGCCGTCACGAACGATAGGTATTATGCAATGCTTGATGAATTAGCCGGCTCGCGGTCACTTGTTGAGGCGATGCGATACCAAATTCATGGGATCGCGTATCTGATTTCGCGGCTCGTGTTGATTAACCGCCTATGTATAAATCCGGAGCTTGGTAAGCACCCCCCAGGAGAATTGCTCTTAGTCTCAGAGATCTGTATTCTCATACTTATGGCAGTAGTTGGGCTACTTAAGATAAGAAAATATCCCGAGGTCACGCTTGGTATATTATGGTTCTTCCTACACTTGCTATTGCCCTATATTATTCTGTCACGAACTGAGGTCATCAATGAGCGTCACATGTATATTGCCAATGTGGGGCTTTTTTGTGCCATTGGAACAGCGATTACCAGCATTTTACGTACGTCACAGTGGAACAAGATAGTGCTAACTATACTTGGCGCGGTGTCTTGCATCTTTGTCGTGCAAACCAACCTGCGCAATTTGGAATATCATACTGAACTTGCCCTCTGGCAAAGTACGGTGCGTATATCAACTGCCAGCTCAAGCGCTTACAACAATCTTGGTGTCGCTTATCATTTAGCTGGAAGAGACTCTGAAGCGGCGCTCTCCTTTGAGCATGCCCTTTTTCTTGATCCTGATGATGAAACGGCCCGGCAAAACCTGCGTCGCCTGCTCGCTATCAAAGCCATTGGCCAAACTACCACTGATTGATACAGAACCCAATAACTTGCCGAGAGCAAAACGCCAACAATGACCGCTATCGCACCCAGGCTGCAACAGGCTATCGATCACGTCATATACAATAACAATACAACATATGTCGAGAAAGCATAATTTGTTGCAAACTATGGTTCCAAGTATTCCGAATAATGCTCCTATGAATTGAAAGCCCGGTGATTGTATTGACAAGAGGCACACACGGGGCTATAATGGATTATGGTATTTGATTGGAATACCGACAAGAACGAATGGCTGAGAAAAGAGAGGGATATTTCATTTGAACAGATTGTTGTCGCAGTTGAGTCAGGTGATTTATTGGAAGTCCTGGCACACCCCAATCAGGGGCGATATGGACATCAGATAGTCATGCTTGTGAAGATTGAAGATTATGTTTATGCAGTGCCGACAGTTGTGCAGAAAGATGTTTTTTTCATGAAGACTGCGTATCCGAGCAGGAAATATACGGCGATGTATTTGCCGTAAAGGAACCAGGTATGCCGAAAAGTAAAGAGGATAAAGAGATAATAAGGTCTATTGAGGGTGGCGAATGGCTGCCGTCGCCAAAGAGTGTTGTCTTGAAAAAACAGCTTAGCGCTGCTGCAAAGGCTACTGCTCTAAAAGACCAGCGCATGAACATCCGAATCGCCAGGAAGGATATGCTTGCGCTGAAAGCCAGGGCGCTTGAGCAGGGAATGGCATATCAGACTTTGGTGTCGAGTCTGCTGCATAAATATGTGACCGGTCAGTTGCAGGAGAAAAAGGCAGGTTAA
>DATHDF010000037.1:0-17037 GCA_035319185.1 Dissulfurispiraceae bacterium
TTTAGCGGGAGGATAAAGTGGGTTTACGGATAAAAAAGGGAGACACAGCGGTAGTCATCACCGGAAAGAACAAGGGTGCCAGGGGGCGCGTGCTGGTTGTGCTTCCTGAAGAGCAGAGGCTCATTGTCGAGGGAGTAAACAAGATAGAGAAGCACCAGAAGCCCAACAAGCAATATACGCAGGGCGGTATCATAGAGAAGGAAGGCCCTTTACATATATCGAATACGATGCTTGTGTGTCCCAAATGCAGTAAGCCTACACGTATAGGAGTAACCCTCCTTAGCGACGGCCGCAAACAGAGGACATGCAGGAAATGCAAGGAGGTCATAGACTGAGTATGGCAGCGCGACTCAGAGACAGATATTATAAGGACATCATGTCTTCGATGACAAAGGCATTCGGATATAAGAACGTCATGCAGGTGCCGAAGCTGCAAAAGGTAATTGTGCATGTGACTTTGGGCGAGGCCACGCAGAACGTCAAACTTCTCGACGCTGCTGAGAAAGAGCTGGCTACCATAACCGGGCAGAAGCCGCTTGTCACCAAGTCCAAGAAGGCCATCGCAGGCTTCAAGCTCAAGCAGAACGTACCGCTGGGATGCAAGGTCACCCTGCGAGGCGACAGGATGTATGAATTTCTTGACCGACTCATCAGCGTGGCGCTTCCCAGGATCCGCGATTTCAGGGGGCTTTCCACGAAATCTTTCGATGGCAGGGGTAACTATTCTTTTGGCCTTAAGGAGCAGTATATATTCCCTGAGATAGATTACGACAAGGTCGAAATGGTGCACGGGCTGGATATAAATATCTGCACGTCCGCCAAAACCGATGAAGAAAGCAGGGCTCTGCTGAAAGAATTCGGCGTGCCTTTCAGGAGATAAGGAGGGGGTATGGCTAAGACATGTATGATCGAAAAATCCAAGAGGGCGCCGAAGTTCGCCGTGCGTGTGCATAACAGGTGCAATGTGTGCGGAAGGCCGAGGGCTTACATCAGGAAATTCGGGATCTGCAGGATATGCTTCAGGGCCCTTTCCCTCAAGGGACAGATTCCCGGCGTAACAAAATCAAGCTGGTAGAGGTGTTTGGACAATGATGACGGATCCCATAGCAGATATGTTGACGCGCATAAGGAACTCTGTGCTTATCAAGGCCGAGAAGGTGGATATCCCCGCATCGAGACTCAAGGTGGAGATAGCCAAGATTATGAAGGAAGAAGGGTTCATAAAATCATATAAGATCATCAAAGACAAGAAGCAGGGCATACTTAGAATAACGCTCAAATATTCGCAGGACAACCGTCCCATAGTAGAAGGTCTGAAGCGGATAAGCAAGCCGGGCCGCAGGGTGTATGTCGGAAAAGATGAGGTGCCCAGTGTAGTCGGCGGTATGGGGGTTGCGGTAGTAACGACTCCCAAGGGCATTTTAACCGACAAGGCTTGCCGCCGCGAGGGCGTGGGCGGCGAAGTTCTGTGCTACATTTGGTAAGGAGACAGCAATGTCAAGGATTGGCAAGAAACCGATAGATATACCCCAGAAGGTCAACGTCGACATTAAGGGAGGCCTTATCAAGGTCAAGGGGCCTTTGGGAGAATTGAGCTATACATCTCCGGCGAGCATCAAGGCTGTTGTAGATAACGGCAAGGTGGTTGTCGAGAGAGGCACCGATCTGCAGAAAGACAGGGCCCTGCACGGACTCGTTCGCAGCCTTGTAGCGAATATGGTAAATGGTGTGTCCGAGGGTTTTAAGAAACAGCTTGAAGTCAAAGGCGTTGGGTATAGGGCGCAGGCGAAGGGCAATAAAATCACCTTTACACTTGGATATTCACATCCTATCGAATTTGAACTGCCGGCCGGAATTACCGCGACCACCGACGATAAGATGACGACAATTACGCTGAGCGGCATCGAAAAACAGGTGCTCGGTCAGGTTGCAGCAAACCTCAGAAAGCTGAGGGCGCCGGATGTTTACAAGGGCAAAGGCGTGAGGTTTGTCGGCGAGAGACTCAAGATGAAGGCCGGCAAGACCGGCAAGAAGTAATCAGGAGGGCGCACCAGTGATTTCGAAGAAGATTGGAAAGCAGAGAAGGCACGAGAGGATAAGGAAACATGTTGCCGGTACACAGGAAAGACCGAGGCTCAGTGTCTACAGAAGCCTAAACAACTTATATGCCCAGATAATTGACGATGCGAAGGGTGCAACCGTTGTTGCCGCTTCGACGCTTGACAAAGAGATAAAGGGAACGGAAGGCCACAAAGGCAATGTCGAGGCTGCCAAGAAGGTCGGGCAGCTGATAGCAAAAAAGGCTTTGGCGGCCGGTGTGAAAAAGGTAGTATTCGACCGGAGCGGGTATCGGTACCACGGCTCCATCAAGGCCCTGGCCGAAGGGTCGCGAGAGGGAGGACTGGAATTTTAATGAAGACGGAGCGAATTGAGGCTGAGGGGCTTACACTTAAAGACAAGGTTGTCTATATAAACAGGGTTGCAAAGGTTGTGAAAGGAGGCAGGCGTTTTTCCTTCAGTGCGCTCGTTGTTGTCGGCAATGAAAGCGGCATAGTCGGCGTCGGCAAAGGGAAGGCCTCCGAAGTGCCCGAGGCTATCAGAAAGGCCGTTGAACAGGCAAAGAAGAGACTGATCCGGTTCCCCCTGCGCGAAGGAACGCTGACTCATCGTATAATCGGCAGGTATGGTTCCAACTCTGTCGTCATGAATCCTGCGCCTAAGGGCACGGGGCTTATCGCCGGCGGCGCGGTAAGGGCTGTATTTGAAGTTGCCGGCATTCAGGACGTTGTCGCCAAGTCTCTCGGCGGTCATAATCCGTTTAATACAGTAAAGGCCACCCTCGACGGGCTTTCTAATCTGAAAGATCCGGATACGGTGCTCAAGATCAGGGGCAAGGCTGAGGAAGAGGCGGTAGTCGAAGAAACAGGCCAATAGATTATGACCACTGCGCACAAACCGGCTTTTGATGAATAAGATAATTTTCGGTCATATCGCGGCAGTCTTAAATTTGATGGGAGGAACAGGGCAGTTATGAAAATACAGGATCTCACCCCCGCAGCAGGAAGCACCAAGAAGGACAAGCGCATAGGTCGCGGCATGGGGTCAGGGCATGGCAGAACGGCCACCAAAGGACATAAAGGCCAGAAGGCCAGGTCCGGAGGCCCGAAAGGCCCGTCCTTTGAAGGCGGCCAGACGCCGCTGCAGAGGAGGCTTCCGAAAAGGGGATTCAAGAACTATCCATTTAAGAGGGAATTTGCAATACTTAATCTGAACGATCTGGAAAAATTAGCGGACATTTCCGTAATCACTCCTGAAACACTTCAGGAAAAGGGTATCGTGAAAGATGCCAAGTCCGGCATAAAGATACTCGGCGGCGGCACTTTGGCCAAAGCGGTAACTGTTAAGGCTCATGCCTTCAGCGCATCCGCTGTCGAAAAGATAACAGCCGCCGGCGGCAAGGCAGAGGTCATCTAACCTTGAGCGTTATCAGCAGCGTTCGCAACATATTCAAGATACCGGAGCTGAAAAACCGAGTCCTTTTTACGCTGGCACTTCTTGCAGTTTACAGGATTGGCGCACATATCCCGACACCCGGCATCAACGGCTCGGAGTTGAGCAAATTTCTGACCGCCAAGGGCGGCGCTATGATGGGCTTCTTCGATATGTTTTCCGGAGGCGCACTTTCGCAGATGACGATATTTGCCCTCGGCATAATGCCGTATATCAGCGCGTCCATCATATTTCAGCTCTTGACAGTTGTAATACCCGCTTTGGGCAAGCTGGCAAAAGAAGGCGAGGCGGGGCGAAAGAAGATAGTAAGATATACGAGATATGCGACCGTGGTCATAGCCGCTATCCAGTCATTCGGAATCGCTGTTGGGCTAGAGGGCATGGGCGGCGGACAGTTCATTGTCAATCCGGGCTGGGGCTTCAGGATCCTCACGGTAATTACACTCACGTCCGGCACGGCATTTATCATGTGGCTCGGCGAGCAGATCACTGAGCGCGGAATAGGCAACGGTATTTCTTTGATCATCTTCGCCGGAATCGTCGCAAGATTTCCCAACGCTATCGTAAAGACCTTTCAGCTTGTCGGCGCGGGCGAGCTTTCAATATTTTTCGTGATACTTCTCGTGGCCGTGATGGTATTCGTAGTGGGCGGAATAATTTTCATCGAACGCGGCCAGCGCAAGATCCCGGTGCAATATGCAAAGAGGATTATAGGCAAGAAAATGTTCGGCGGTCAAAGCACGCACTTGCCTTTAAAGATAAATACGGCAGGCGTCATCCCGCCCATCTTCGCGTCGTCCATAATCATGTTTCCTGCAACGATAGCGGGCTTCATTGCTATCCCGTGGGTCCAGGCGGTCGCCAAGCAGCTGTCGTTCGGTTCTATATTCCATTCGATCTTATATGTAGGATTAATATTCTTTTTTGCATATTTTTATACGGCAGTTATCTTCAATCCCGTCGATATAGCCGAAAATCTTCAAAAACACGGCGGCTTTATTCCCGGTATACGCCCCGGCCAGAAAACGTCTGAGTATATCTATCGCGTCCTTACAAGGCTTACCTTTGTCGGGGCCGTATATCTTTCGACAGTCTGCATCCTTCCCGAGTTGCTGATTGCGAGATTCAACGTGCCTTTTTACTTTGGCGGCACATCGCTGCTTATTGCGGTCGGAGTGGCGCTTGATACGGTCTCTCAAATCGAATCCCATCTGATAACCAGGTCCTATGAGGGCTTTTTGAAAAAGGGCAGACTCAAAGGAAGAAGAGGATAATTTTTATCTCGCGGCGTGATAATTATTAAGTCAGAGACGGAAATCCGTAAAAT
Source organism: Dissulfurispiraceae bacterium (assembly GCA_035319185.1). Lineage (GTDB taxonomy): Bacteria > Nitrospirota > Thermodesulfovibrionia > Thermodesulfovibrionales > Dissulfurispiraceae > Fen-1308. Next base: position 4,838 of record DATHDF010000037.1, read on the forward strand.
AGCAGATGCCTGCCACATAGTGGCAGAGGTGCTTGACGGGCTGAAGGGCCACATAACCGAAGGAATGTCTACTGCCGACATCGAGAGCTTTGTTGACCAGGGGATAAGCAAGCGCGGCGCTAAGGCAGCTTTTCGCGGATACAGGGGTTATCCGTCCAGTGCCTGCGTGTCGGTGAACGAACAGGTAATTCACGGTATCCCGTCCAGGTCCGTGAGGCTGAAAGCTGGGGATATCGTTGGGGTTGATATAGGTACTTTTCTGGACGGCTTTTATGGTGACGCCGCTGTGACGATACCGATCGGTGATATCAAGGCCGAAAGTGCCCAGCTTTTGAAGGTTACTGAAGAAGCCCTGATGCTGGGTATCGAAAAGGCGGTAGTAGGCAACAGGGTCGGCGATATATCCGCAGCGGTCCAGGGGCATGTGGAAAAGCATGGTTATTCTGTAGTGCGGGCGTTTGTGGGGCATGGAATAGGACGATCGCTGCATGAGGAACCTCAGGTGCCGAACTATGGAAAGGCCGGACAGGGACCGCGTCTGAGAGAAGGAATGACTTTAGCCATAGAGCCGATGGTCAACGCGGGGTGCTCTGACGTTCGGGTTCTTAATGACGGATGGACTGCTGTAACGACCGATGGCTCATGGTCTGCTCACTTCGAGCATACGATAGCCATTACGAAGCAAGGTCCTAAAATATTGACTAAAATATGATGAAAAGGTATACTGTCTGATTACGATTATGGCCAAAGATGAGAACATAGAAGTACAGGGAACAATACTTGAACCATTGCCGAATGCGATGTTCAGGGTAGAACTTGAAAACGGGCAGGTCATTCTCGCATATGTTTCAGGCAAGATGAGGATGCATTTTATAAAAATTTTGCCGGGAGACAAGGTTACTGTGGAATTGTCGCCTTATGATTTGACTAAGGGCCGAATTACCTACCGGTTTAAATAGAATAATAAAGCCGGGGCGTCAGGCAATGCCGGCCTTTTGCTTTTTGTGATGAGGAGGAAGAAGAATGAAGGTCAGACCGTCAGTGAAAGCTATATGTTCCAAGTGTAAGATAGTCAAGAGAAAGGGAGTTTTGCGCGTTCTGTGCGAAAACCCCAGACATAAACAGCGCCAGGGTTGATCCGACTGCGAAGGCTTGCGGCTGTTGTATAGTTAAATAATTTATATCATATGTATAAAGGAGTTTTTTATGGCGAGAATAGCCGGGGTTGATCTTCCCAAAAACGAGCGTGTTGAGATAGGTCTGACACGCATATTTGGAATAGGCAGGTCTCTATCTGTCAAGATTCTTGGCGAGACGGGCGTTAATCCTGACACAAGAGTCAAAAACCTTACCGACGAAGACATTGTAAAAATAAGGGCCGCTATCGAAAAGGATCAGAAGGTTGAAGGCGACCTGAGGCGCGAATTGGCCATGAACATTAAGAGGCTGATAGATATCGGATCGTACCGCGGTCTCAGGCACAAGGCCCACCTGCCGGCAAGGGGACAGAGAACCAGAACCAATGCCCGGACCCGCAAGGGGCCCCGGAAGCTTATCGTGAAGAAAAAGTAAAGGAGGAGTGCACTTTAAATGGCTCAGAAAAAACGCAGCGGAAAGAAAGTAAAGAAGAATATCCCAAGCGGCGCGGCGCATATACAGACCACGTTTAACAATACAATTGTCACTATCACTGACCCTACGGGAAATGTAATCGCATGGTCCAGCGCGGGCAGCCTCGGATTCAAGGGATCGAGGAAAGGCACTCCGTTTGCTGCACAGATGGCATCTGAATCGGCTGCCAAGAAAGCTATGGAAATGGGCTTGAAGCATGTCGATGTTTTTGTAAAAGGCCCCGGCGCCGGCAGGGAAACCGCAATCCGCGCACTTCAGGCCGCGGGACTTGATATAACGCTGATTAAAGATGTTACTCCGGTACCGCACAATGGTTGCAGGCCGCCGAAGAGGAGGAGAGTATAATGGCACGCTATACCGGTCCATTGTGCAGGTTGTGCAGGAGGGAGGGCGAGAAGCTCTTTCTCAAAGGCACCCGGTGTCATACAGAAAAATGCGGCGTAGAAAGAAGGAAATATGCTCCGGGCCAGCACGGCCAGAGCCGCGGAAAGCTTTCAGACTACGGGTTGCAGCTCAGGGAAAAGCAAAAGGTCAGAAGAATTTACGGGATTATGGAGCGCCAGTTCAGGTTGTATTTTGAGAAGGCGTCGAGGATGAAAGGCGTGACGGGTGAAGTGCTGCTCCAGCTCCTTGAAAGAAGACTTGACGCCGCTGTGTTCAGAATGGGCTTTGCAGCCAATCGCAGAGAAGCGCGTCAGCTTGTAAAGCACGGCCATTTCCTGGTGAATGGCCGCAGTTCGGACATACCGTCGCATCTTCTAAGACCCGGCGATTCCGTGCAGGTCAAGGAATCGAGCAAAGAGAATTCTACCATAGCGGAGAGCCTTTCCGTTGCCGAGCACAGGGGTGTTCCCGGCTGGATACAGTTCGACGCGGCAGCCCTCAGGGGCACATTCGTTCGTGTGCCTACGCGCGATGAAATACAGCTGCCGGTTCAGGAACAGCTCATAGTCGAGCTTTATTCCAAGTAACCGGAAGGTGCTGGCTCAAGCGACCGGCACTTAACATTGTTTAAGATTAAATATAAAGTATAAATAATAGAACAAAGGCATAGGGAGGCCTTAAATGGACCTTGTGAAGAGGGGCTTTCAGTTGCCCAAGAAGATTAATTTTGACGCGGAAACGCGGACCGATTCATACGGAAAACTCGTTGTTGAACCGTTGGAGCGCGGATTTGGTACTACTATAGGTAACTCACTGCGCAGGGTCCTTCTTTCGTCAATAGAGGGCGCAGCTGTTACCGGAGTAAGGATAGCCGGGGTTCTGCACGAATTTTCGGCAATCAAGGGCGTCAAGGAAGATGTTGTGGATGTCATTCTTAACATAAAGAAGCTGAGACTAAAGCTTCATGGCGACAATAAGAGAACTGTAACGGTTGATATTAAGGGACCAAAAGTGCTGACGGGTGCGGATGTCATAACCGACCAGGGCGTCGACATATTGAACAAGGACCATTATATTGCCACGGTGGATTCAGGGACAACCATGGAAATGGAGATGTTCGTAAAAAAAGGCAAGGGTTACGTTTCTGCCGAACAGAACAAGGAAGACGGACTTCCTGTTGACGTTATAGCAGTGGATTCAGCATTCAGTCCTGTAAGAAAGGTCAACTTCTGGGTCGAGAAGGCGAGAGTCGGCAGATCTACCGACTACGACAGGCTTATTATGGAAGTCTGGACTGATGGCGGCATAACCCCGGAAAAGGCCATAAGCGACGCAGCGTCCATTCTGATGGAGCATCTCGATCTTTTCATATTCGTCGAGGAGAGCGACTCGACCGAAGAGCCTGCGGGTGCCTCCGGAAAGATTGTATCCGGTGCGATGCTTAACGATAATCTGCTGAAGAATATCGACGAGCTCGAGCTGTCAGTCCGTGCATATAATTGCCTGAAGAACGCCAATATAAAGACTATTGCGGACCTTGTGCAGAAAACCGAGAATGAGATGCTCAGGACGAAAAATTTTGGCCGCAGGTCGCTGAACGAGATAAAAGATATCTTAAGTTCCATGGGACTGCACCTTGGAATGAGATTTGAAGCGGCCCCCAAAGGAGGTAGTGACAGCAATGCGTCATAAAGTAGCAGGACGGCTGTTCAGCAGGACGGCCAATCAGAGAAAAGCACTTCTGAGAGGGTTGGTTTCCTCTCTTTTCGAGCACCAGAGGATAGAGACCACTGTTGCGAAGGCCAAAGCAATAAAGGGCATCGCTGAAAAACTCGTTACCTTCGGCAAAAGGGGCGATCTTCACTCAAAGAGGATGGTCATGTCTTACATACCCAACAGGACGGTTATGTCCAAGCTTTTTTCGGACATCGCTCCCCGCTTTGCAGACCGCAACGGCGGCTATCTCAGGATAGTTCAGACTCGCCAGAGGGTCAATGATCGTGCGTCGATGGCGATAATAGAGTTTATCGATTATGAAGACGTTGTTATGAAGGAGCCCGGCAAGGAAGCGGACAAAGAGAAAGAAAAGAAGTCTGAGAAGAAACCTGCAAAGGCTAAGAAGTCCACTCCGAAAGCCTAGGCATGAACTGATAACAGCGTATGATTGTAAATTAGCAGTGCATGATCTTAAAGGCAGTCTGATAAGGGGTTCTTGGGAATCCCTTATTTTTTGTTTAGAGCGCATGGACCGACGCCGAATAATCAGCGCGGCATTACATACTAAATTGACAAAACAACAATTTGACTCATAAACTGAATACTGATAATCGATCGCAATTATAATATTAGGAGGGTGCCTTGCTTAAGTCCTGTGAAGAAATATCATCGACCAAGAAACGTCTTACTATAGAAATACCTGCCGACGTGCTGGAGACCGAGGTCAAAAAAGGTCTTCAGAACGCGCAGCGGAAGGCTAACCTGCCGGGATTCAGGTCAGGCAAGGCTCCGATGTCCATAATTGAGAAGCGTTACGGCAAAGGGGTCGAGTCCGAGGTCCTGGAGAAGCTGGTGCCGGAGTATTATATGGAAGCCGTAAAAGAGGCTGATATAAGGCCTGTAGCTAAGCCCGAAATGGAAGAGGGCATTGATTTCAAGAGAAACGCACCTGTTGTTACGACCTTTACGGTTGAAGTCAGGCCGAAGGTCGAGGGCTTGAATTATGAAAATATAGCTGTCAAGGACATTCCCATCGAGATAAAAGACGAAGAGGTCGATGCTATTCTAAAGAGTGTAGCTGAAGAAAAAGGGACATTCGAGGCGACGGACGAAGCTACTGCATCGGGCGACCTTGTAACCCTGGACTATACAACCGACGATGGTGTTGAGATGAAAGACGCTGTTATAAAAATTGGAAGCGGACCTTATCCCAAGGAATTTTTCGATGCGGTAATAGGAAAGAAGAAGGGGGAGGAATGCTCGGCCGTAGTCTCATTCCCTGAGGATTCATCTACGCAATTCGCCGGCAAGTCTCCCAGGTTTACGATGGTGATCAAGGATATCAAGAGAAAGAATATCCCGGCTATCGATGATGAACTGGCAAAGGATCTTGGAATGGAAAGCCTCCAAAGTCTTCGAGACAGGGTCAGAGAAGACCTGAGCGAATCCAAGACCGCTGAGGCCGACAGGAAGAAGCAGGTTGAAATCATCGAAAAATTGTTGTCCTCTTACCCATTCGATGCGCCGGAGGGCATGGTTAACTTCGAGCTTGAAAGGATGCTGGGAGAAATCAGGGCGGCAGGGAAACAGACCGGAACGGACGAAGAGCTGGCAATAGAATACAGACCTAAGGCGGTTAAAAGCGCGAAGGTTTCGATACTTCTGGATATAATAGGAGAAGGAGAGGGCATCTCGGTTTCGGAGGATGAGCTGAAGGAAGAAATAATGAACTTCTCGAAGCGGTATTACGTCACCCCCGAAAACGTAATCAAGTATTACGTCGCGAGGGACGGCTCTCTTGACGGTATCAAGAATGCCATTTATGAAAAGAAGGCCATGAAGGCCCTTCTTGCAAAAGCCAGGATAGAGAAGGAGTAATATATGAGCATCGTGCCGATAGTAATAGAGCAGACCGGAAGGACCGAGCGCGCTTACGACATTTATTCGAGACTTCTCAAGGACAGGATTATCTTCATAGGCACCCCAATCGATGACAACATAGCCAACGTGGTTATCGCCCAGCTGCTTTTTCTGCAGACCGAAGATCCTGATAAGGACATACATGTGTATGTGAACTCGCCGGGCGGATCTGTGTCGGCAGGGCTGGCGATATACGACACAATGCAATACGTCAAACCTAATATCTGCACCTATTGCATCGGACAGGCTGCAAGCATGGGTGCGCTGCTTTTATGCGCCGGATCTGCCGGGAAGAGGTTTGCGCTTCCGAACTCGCGCATCATGATTCATCAGCCTATAGGCGGATTTTATGGACAGGCTACCGATGTTGAGATACATGCGCGCGAGATATTGAAAATGAAGGATGTACTGAACAACATTCTGGCTAAGCATACAGGACAGGACATCGAGAAGATAAAGATAGATACGGAGCGGGATTACTTCATGTCGGGCGATGATGCCAAGCAGTACGGCCTTGTTGACGAGGTCATCTTTTCACTCAAGGATGTAAAGAAATAACCTGTCTGCCGAAACGTGACAGCTTCATTCGCACTGGGTATGGAGGACGATGATGGCAAAGAAGAATAATGAGACGACCCTGCGATGCTCATTCTGCGGAAAGGCGCAGGATGAAGTAAAAAAGTTGATCGCAGGCCCCATGGTCTATATCTGCAATGAATGCGTTAGCCTGTGCAATGAGATTATTGAAGAGGAGTTGAGCAGTGTCGAGCAGGGCGGAGCGAGGAAGCTGCCGACGCCGTCGGAAATACATAAATTTCTGAATGACTACGTGATCGGCCAGGAAAGGGCCAAAAAGATTCTCTCTGTGGCTGTGCATAATCATTATAAAAGGATCTACAAAGGGTCGAAGTCCGACATCGAATTGCAGAAGAGCAATATACTTCTGATAGGTCCCACCGGAACCGGCAAGACCCTTTTCGCGCAGACTCTTGCGCGGCTTCTTGACGTGCCGTTTACGATAGCCGACGCTACCTCTTTGACCGAAGCCGGTTACGTGGGTGAGGATGTTGAAAACGTGCTTTTAAAATTGCTGCAGGCCGCCAATTATGACGTCGGCCGTGCACAGATCGGTATCATTTACATCGATGAGATAGACAAGATCAGTCGCAAGAGCGACAGCCCTTCGATCACCAGAGACGTATCCGGCGAAGGTGTGCAGCAGGCCCTCCTGAAGATCATAGAAGGCACCATCGCAAACATTCCGCCCCAGGGCGGAAGGAAACACCCGCAGCAGGAGTATATTCAGCTGGATACCACCAATATACTTTTCATATGCGGGGGGGCATTTGTGGGGCTGGACAAGATCATAGAGGAACGGACGGGCAAGAAGAGGATCGGCTTCGGAACTGAGCCTTTAAAGCAGGTCGAGAAGAAAGAGTCTAATCTGCTCAGTACCGCCGAACCGGAAGACCTCATGAAGTACGGTTTGATCCCCGAGTTTATAGGCAGACTTCCAGTGGTTGCAACGCTGACCGATCTTGATGAAACCGCCCTTATCAAGATATTGACGGAGCCAAAAAATGCGTTGGTGAAACAGTATCAGAAGCTTTTCTCTCTTGACGGTGTAAAGTTGAAGTTTACCGATGGTGCGCTCGCAGCGGTTGCAAAGAAAGCGATAGAGCGAAAGGCAGGGGCCAGAGGGCTGAGGGCGATCCTGGAAGACGTAATGCTCGAAATAATGTACGAGATACCTTCGAAGAAGGAAGTTGCGGAGTGCGTTGTCAATGAAGAGTCAATCCAGAAGAAGGAAAAGCCGCTGGTAGTCTATCACAAGAAAGCCGAATCGGCTTGATTGTACGACGTGCTTACAGGCCTGATCCATCCTCAGGCGCATATCTGTTCAACAACGCCATAGTAGCGAACAACATCGAAGGCTTGTAGGCCGTTATGTTGTCTATTTGAAAAAGAGTAAGGATTTGCCTGCCGGCCGGAGATCTGTGCATGCTTACGGCACTGTTCATGATGTCTTTTTTTATGGTTGGGCTCAAATGCGTGTTCATGCAGATCATTCCGTACATAAGCTTTTCCGAAGAGTGAATTATCATCATTTCCCTGGCCAGCTGCGGATTGAGTTCCGACATTGTTTCAAACGCATTCTTGCTCACCACAACTGCATCGGCCTGTTTGAAAAATACCGGCAGCACGGCTTGTGACGCCTTCTTCACCTCCTGGACCGACCCGAAGAACTTATCCTTGAGCGGCTGCTTTTTGTGGTGAACAACATTGCTTAGCCAGATATAGGCGCTGTCGAGCATATACGCATGAACCATTACCTTTTTGCCCTTAAGCTGTTTTACGTCGGTTATTCCCTGGTCTCGTCGCACGATGAGGGCCAGTTCGTCTCCGCCTGCAGCCCCGCGTCTGCTTGCAACAAGGGCCGGCTCTATGGCAACCTTATCCCTGATTTTTATGAAGTCCATTGCCGTCAGTGTTACCATGTCTATTTCATTATTCTGCAAGGCGGTAACCATTGTCTGCAGATTGTCGAAGATGAACGCCTTGGGCTGCACCTTCAGGATTGAACTCTTGGCCATTTCCTTTGTCCACAGTTCTATGGCGACCTGGGCATCTGCGAGACTCACATCGTTGAGGAACTTTGCCGAATAGCCTACTCGAAGATGATGAGGCATGTATTCATTGACTTCGGGGCTGCAGGTGCCGGTAATGAAAAATAAGAAGACAAGGCTTAAGGCACCCAGAACGAGTCTTCGCGTGTATTTCATGCGTGAACCTTCGAGCTGCGGCGCAGTAGAGCCCCCTTAATCATTGTCAATGCTTCACGCCGGATTTCGACAACTCGGAAAGCAAGTCCCTTAAGGTCCTGTCTTTGTCCAGCGGCACGGAGACTTTTATGGCCGTTTTTAATATAGGCTCAATTTCCTTTTGACCCGCGGGTCTGGAAAACAGATACCCCTGACTTTGGCTGCATCCAAGTTCCCTAAGTTTCTCGAGCTGATCGATAGTCTCAACTCCCTCTGCCGTCGATTCCAGGCCCATCGAGTTGGAAAGCAGTACGACTGTTTTAATGATTTCGAGATTTTGAGGGTCTTTCATCATCCTGCTTACAAAGCTGCGATCTATCTTGACACTGTTGACCGGAAACCTCGGCAGATAGCTCAGGGACGAGTAGCCGGTGCCGAAGTCGTCGATGGATAAATGAACTCCCAACCCTTTCAACTTATTGAGCACATCAACCGTATCAGTCGAATCTTCCATAATTACACTCTCGGTTATTTCAAGGTCCAGCAACGAGGCTTTCAAGGCTGACTCGTTTAGGATCATCGAGACCGTCTGAACGAAGTCCTTCTGTTTGAGTTGCCTCGGGGATACATTGACTGCAACAGACATCTCTGTCATGCCCGAGTCGTTCCATTTTCTGATCTGGCTGCAGGCCGTGCGCAGCACCCATTCTCCTATGGGTACGATCAAGCCGTTCTCTTCAGCGAACGGGATGAAATCTGCCGGCATAATGGTGCCACGCCGGGGATGCTCCCATCTGATCAAGGCCTCTACCGCTACCACCTGTCCGGTGCGCAATGATACAATCGGTTGATAGTGAAGGTGGAACTCGTTATTCTCCAGGGCCCTTCTGAGTTCGCTCTCGAGCTGCAATATAGTTACAGCCTGGGCGTGCATAGACTTGTCGAAAATCTCATGCCTCGCCTTCCCCTTTGCTTTTGCCCGGTACATAGCCGTATCTGCATCGCGCAGAAGCTCATCGGCATTCAGATATTCGAGAGAGCTGAATGCAATGCCTATACTGCAGGAAATGAACATCTGGGTGCCACCGATAACAAAAGGCACCTTTAGAATCTGCTGTATTCTTTCCGCTGTCTGCCTGGCATGATCCGCATCATCCAGATCCTCAACCAGGATGACAAACTCGTCGCCTCCGAGCCTCGCTACGGTATCTCCGCTTCTGACGCACTCTTTAAGCCTCTTCGACACTTCTACAAGCAGTTCGTCGCCGGTATTGTGCCCCATACTGTCGTTGATAACCTTGAATCTGTCGAGGTCCAGGAAGATGACAGCAAAGATATGCTCGCTGTTTCGTATCGACCTTGTGAATGCATGTTGCAGCCTGTCCATAAGCAGCGCACGATTGGGCAATCCGGTTAGTGAATCGTGAAAGGCATCACGGACCAACTGTTCCTCAGCACGCTTGCGAGACGTTATATCGGAGATCGACCCGGCCATGCGATAGGCTTTCCCGTTATTGTCCCTTACTGCTACGCCGCGACAGAGCATCCAGCGATCAGTGGCATCCTTATGGCGCACCCGGTACTCCGCCTCGAAATGGTCGCTTGCTCCGGACAGATGTGCGCTGATAAGCATCTTAACCTGGACTACATCATCAGGATGTATTCTGCCTAACCACTCGTCCAGGTTGTCTCCGATTTCATTTTCGGCATGCCCGCACATCGACTTCCATCTGGGCGAGTAGTAGACCGAGGAGGAATCTATGTCCCAGTCCCAGAGACCGTCGTTTGCGCCCAAAGCGGCCAGGGCATAACGCTCCCGGCTAATCCTTAGTTCCTGTGCTGTTTTGCTCGAGCGCAAAACGTATCGCACATGGTGGCCTAATATCGCATACTTGAAAGGTTTTGTTATAAAGTCTGTTGCTCCAACCTGATAAGCCCTGTTAATCGAGTCTGTGTCTCCGAGTCCTGTCATCATCAGAATCGGGACAAATTCCCCGGAGGGCATATTCCTCAGTTTATTGCAAACAGCAAAGCCGTCAAGCCCCGGCATCTGCACATCCAGCAGAACCAGATCAGGCTGAGTTCTATCAAAGGCCTCCATAGCCGTAAGACCGTCGGCAACGGCCTCCACCTCAAATCCCGCTTCCGCCAGAAGTTCGGAGGCCAAAAAGCGCATTGTCTCGTCATCCTCAACAATCATTATGAGCGGTATATCCCGCTGTGATATCGGTTTCATAACATTCTCTCCATCGTGCCGCATAATATCTATCGCTCTATAACGCTTTTGTTAATAGTTTGTTGTCGGCCAGGTTTTATCTCTCTTGCGAAGCTCCTGCTCCAATGCAGCCATAACCATTTTATACTCGGATTCTACTTTCTTAAGCAACATAGCTGCGGTATCCAGGTTGTTGGTCCTGCCCATATTTTCAAGCTCCTGGAGGAGCTTTGCCATCTGCTTGGCTCCAATAGCTGCGCTGCTGGATTTGCCGGTATGAGCGCTTATCTCGACTGCATGGCTATCACCGGTTACTACAGCCGTGCGCAATGCGTCTATGTACTTAGGAGTATTTTTTACGTATAGACCTATGACCTTGGCCAGCAAGGCATTCCCGCCGCATTTTTTTGCACCTGATATTTCATCAAGAGTGGTGCGGTCTATAACCGTAGAAAAATCTCCATGATCCGCTGGAGATGAGCACCTGCCCCGGCTGTGAAAATCACTGTTATCTGCACAAGAACTCCCACCTGCTGTGTCAGGCAATACAGAGCTGGTTTTAATCCATTTGGTGATCATACAGTGCAATTCAGCTTTCTTGAAGGGCTTTGTAAGATAATCATCCATACCGGCGTTGATGCATATTTCCCTGTCGCCCTGCATTGCGTGAGCTGTCAGGGCTATTATCGGTATGCTTGTGCCGGCTCCGTTGCCGTGCCGCTGTTCTTCTTCCTTTTTTCTTATGATCCTGGTGGCCTCATATCCGTCCATATCGGGCATCTGGCAATCCATGAATATAAGATCATAATGCGTTTCCGAAAAAGCCTGCACTGCTTCTTTGCCGTTATTGACGATGTCGACGACTAATCCGTATCCCTCCAACATCCCCCTTGTTACGGCCTGGTTTGTCTGATTGTCTTCGGCCAGAAGCACACGGCCTTCGAACCGCGCAGCATTATGAGCCGGAGCGTCTGCGTCAAGCATTGGCAACGATGATCCGGTGGCGTGATTCAAAACTGAAACCATGCAGTTGAAAAACTGGGATCTCACTATCGGTTTGCTCAGGCAGGCGTCGATGCCCGCAGACTCCATCTGGCCGTTGCTTACGTGCCGCCCGACCGGCGTCAATACTATGAGCCGGGTATCGCTTATGTCAGAATCTGCCTTAATCGTGTGAGCCAACCCCCGGCCGTCGATATTAGCAATTCTTGTTCCAATCAGTGCAACATCATAGGGATTTCCGGCCCACTTGGCTTCGCGCAACATCCTCAGCGCGTTATGACCATCCGCTGCACCGTCGCTTCGGATATTCCAGGCGGCCATCTGTTCGCATAGAAATAGCCTTGTAGTGTCATTAGCAACCGCTACGAGTACTCTGAGCGCTGCAGTCCCTAATGGGGAGGTTATTTCTGCAGGCTCATTTATGTGCCGTTTGTCGAAACGGGCTGTGAACATGAAGGTTGAACCTGTCCCATACTTGCTTATGAAAGTCAGGTCGCCGCCCATTAGAATGCTCAACTGTTTTGAGATAGCCAAACCGAGCCCGGTGCCGCCATACTTGCGAGTGGTAG
>DATHDF010000038.1:0-3155 GCA_035319185.1 Dissulfurispiraceae bacterium
GTCTGATCCTCTGCCGGAGCGAACCGACCGCGGTAGTAGCCAAAATATGTGTGCATCCCTCTTTCTTCAGGGCATAGAGGTTGGCGCGGTAATTGACGCCTGTCGGGTAGATCGAATGGTCCTTGCCGTGTCTAGCCAGGATCACCACATCGACGCCCTCGATTCTGCCGGTAGTCAGGCCGGATGAAGGATTGCCATAAGGTGTCTTTACGCTCTTTTCTCTGATGTTTTTCATGAGACGGGGATCGTCCATTCCCGATCCGCCGATGATGCCGATTTTGATCTTTGCCATTTGCTTCTCCTTGCCCTGCGGCTGCTTATCCCGTCATCAGGGACATTATTGTGAAAGTCAATATCGTGACGCTTATATATCCGTTCATGTTAAAAAAGGCCATATCAAGTTTGCTGAGATCGTCAGGCGTGACCAGAGAATGTTCATAAACAAGCAGCGCGGCGACGATTGCCAGACCGACAAAGTACCACGCGTTGAGATGGAAGATCGTGCCGGTTGCAACAAGCAACGAGAAGGTCAGGCCGTGAAGGACGCGGGAAATGATCAGGGATTTTCTGATCCCGAACCGTTTGGGGACGGAGTAAAGGCCGTGCTGCCTGTCAAAATCAATATCCTGAAGGGCGTAAAGGATGTCAAACCCCGCCAGCCATAAAACGACAGAGGCGGCAAGAGGGAGGATCTCTGTATCGAACGTTCCACGTATGGCAATCCACGCGCCGAGCGGCGCGCCGGATATGGCCAGCCCCAGCACGAAATGCGAAGCCCAGGTAAACCGCTTTGTGTACGAATACAGGACCAGGATTGCAATTGCAACCGGCGACAGCATGAAGCATAAAGGATTCAATTTGTAAGACGCAAAGACCATCACTCCCAGCGAAACTGCAGTGAAGAAAATGGCATCGCCAACCCTTATCTTTCCGGAGGGGATTTCCCGATTACTTGTGCGTGGGTTGTAAGCATCGATCTTCCTGTCTATAATGCGATTCAGTCCCATCGCGCCGGAACGGGCTCCTACCATAGCGATCGTTATCCATATGACTTTGCCGAAAGAAGGCAATCCGCCCGCAGCGAGGAAAGCCCCGACGAACGCGAATGGCAATGCAAAGACGGAATGGGAAAACTTGATCATTCTGAGATAAAGCGCTGTTTTTTCTAGGACCGACGTCATTGTCATGTATGATACCACAGGTAAGGAGGACCGTTGCTAAAGTCAGGGAAGGAAAAAACAGTGGTGTTTCATTTCTTTGGACGCTTTAGTATATTGTAAAGTAAGCTTCGAGTTGAGGGAAATTTTTTGTTGATTAAAGGCCTGAAACTATGTTAACTATTTCGGACGGCTTAATCATCCAGGACAGGAGGAACGAATGAATCCAGAAGACATCAAGTATCACAAGGAGCATACCTGGGCGAAGGTCAAGGGCAAGAAGGTTACCATCGGAATAACCGATTATGCGCAGGAATCTCTCGGTGATGTCGTCTACATCGACCTTCCGGAGACCGACATCGACGTAGAGGCTAATACCGAACTCACCGAGATAGAATCTACAAAGGCCACGTCGGCCGTCATATCGCCTGTCAGCGGCACGGTTATCGAAATCAACGACAAGCTGGCCGATTCTCCCGAGGTTATCAACGAAGATCCGTACGGAAAAGGCTGGATAGCCGTGATCGAGATGAGCGATCAATCCGAGCTGGATGAACTCATGGACGCTGACGAGTACGAGGCATACATCGAAGAGGAGAGTAAGTGAAGGTTGCAATCATCGGTTCAGGGCCCGGTGGTTATGTGGCCGCTATCAAGGCTGCCCAGCTTGGCGCCCAGGTTACGGTGATTGAGAAAGAGGAAGTCGGCGGAACTTGCCTCAACTGGGGTTGTATACCGACCAAGACCTTGATTGCTTCTGCAGAGGCCCTTCACAAGGCAAGAAGGCTTTCAGAATATGGAATTGAAATGCCGGGAGAAGCCAGGCCTGATATGTCGAGGATCATGGAGCGCAAGGACAAAGTTGTGGCAACCCAGATCAAGGGGATTCGCTCCCTGTTCAAATTCAGGAATATCAGTCTTGTGGAAGGATCAGGCAGGATAAAGTCGGCCGGACAGGTCGAAATCGAAAAAAAAGACGGCGCCCGGCAGGTCATCGAGGCTGACAAAATAATCATTGCGACCGGATCGAGGCCTGCCAGCATAAGCACATTCCCCATCGATGGAAATTCCATCCTGTCAAGCAATGAAGCTGTCACAATCAGACAGCTCCCCCAAAGCCTTATAATCATTGGTGCCGGTGTCATAGGATGCGAGTTCGCCTGTATATTCGCTGAGTTCGGGGTCGAAATTACCATGCTTGAGCTTATGGATAGAGCTGTTTCGACTGAAGACCCGGAGATCTCAGAGATCCTAGAACGCGAGATCAAAAAGAAGAAGATAAAGCTCGTGACAGGGGTGAAGATCGAAAAGGTCGAGATACAGCCGGATGGCGTTCGTGCTGTCGTCGAGGGCGAAAAAGTATATTCTGCTGAAAAGATGCTTGTCTCAATAGGCAGGCAATACAACACTGAGGGTATCGGCCTTGAGGCGGCTGGCATTTTGAAAGGCCCGCGTGGAGAGATCGCCGTAGATGATAAAATGGAGACGAACATCAAAGGCATATATGCTATCGGCGATGTCGTCGGTGGGGTGCTGCTTGCGCATGTGGCATCCAAGGAAGGCATTGTAGCTGCAGTTAATGCGTGCGGCGGCGATATGAAGATGGATTATTCAGTTGTTCCAGCTGCCATATTCACTTCGCCGGAAATCGGCTCGGTCGGACTCAGAGAACCGCAGGCGGCGTCAAGAGGCCTGAGAATCAAGACCGGGCGTTTCCAGTTCAGGGCGCTCGGCAAGGCCCATGCGATGGGCGAGATAGCAGGTCTTATAAAGATTATCGCAGACGCAGACAGCGATCGAGTCCTCGGTGTACACATCATCGGCCCTCATGCTGCCGACCTTGTTCATGAAGGGGCGCTCGCAATAAAAAGCGGGATGACGGCGAGGCAGATGGGCGAAATGATTCACGCCCATCCGACGCTTTCAGAGGGATTGATGGAAGCCGCCGAAGATGTGCACGGTGCGGCGATTCACGCAGCCAAATAATATTTGCAGAGG
>DATHDF010000039.1:0-23121 GCA_035319185.1 Dissulfurispiraceae bacterium
CATTTATCTGGCCATCAACAAGGTCTCCGGTAGACACCAGGATATCAGGATTTGATTCTTTAACCTTGTCAAGTATAAGTACAAGCCGCTTTGTTCTTACGATCAAACCGAGATGGACGTCTGAAATCTGCGCGATCCTGACTCTGTCGACGCCGTCAGGCAGCTTCGGGGTGTTAATAACGACATGCTCTGTCCGGATGTTCAGCGCCTCGCTGAAGCCATAGGCGGCGATGCAGAGGGCCGCAAAAAACGGGATTAAGAACGCCTGTTTAGAGGAAAGGACAAAAGATGAGAGGTCTATATGAGATACGTTTACCGCAAGATAAACAAGCAGGCGGTACAGATCGACAAGCAGTGAAGCAGAGAAAAAGAGAAAGATCACTCCGAGCCAGGTATAGCCCACCCATGCCATGCCGCGTGCGAAATAATCGAATCCCGCGTTTTCAGCCTGGCGGATAATGACGGGCGCCAGCACCATTATTACAAGGAAGACCGCGAGTGCCGCTGCTGAGCGAGGGCCGAGACCGAAGGCAGCCCTGGCCCTTAGGAAGGCATGGAAATGCAGGCCTCCGTAAAGGAAAAAGAAAACAAGCAGGAAAAGGCTCATGATGACTTAATTATACAGCAGCGGCGATACGTCGGGAAATCATGGGGCCGGCGCTGCAATGTCTGCCCTTACCCGGTTACCTGACGGATGAATGCCTGTGTGATATCATTTAAATATGGATTATGAGCAGATTGACATATCCGGAGATGTCGGTATTAAGGCCTGGGGCAGCGATTGTGCGGAGGCGTGGGCTAATGCCGGGATCGGGATGTACAGCCTTGTCACCGATCTCAACAAGATCGGCGAGAGCAGGTCGGTCGATGTAGTGATCAAAGCAGACTCTTCAGAAGGGTTACTTGTAAAATATCTTAACGAGCTGATATTTCATTTCGACACCTATAACTTTATCGGAAGGCGAATCGACATTACAGCATTTTCGGAAGACTCGCTCAGGGCCCTCGTTTATGGCGCGGAATTCGATCCGGCGCTGCACGAACAGAGATTGCTTTTAAAGGCTGCGACGTATCACAATATCCGAATCGAGAAGAAGGCTGACCGGTGCGAAGTTGAAGTGATATTCGATATATGACTGCAGCACAACGATACTTGGAGACTCTTATGTCGCTGGAAAAACTTAGAAGGATTGACGACAACAGGCTCGAGGTCCCGAAGGACTATAAGCCCGGCATGAGGACCAACGGCGTTATCTTTGTCGACGCCGTCCTTGAAAAAGGGCTTGAGCCAAGCTGTATCGATCAGGTTGCCAATGTTGCGACACTGCCTGGAATTGTGGGCTCTTCTCTTGCAATGCCTGATATCCATACCGGTTATGGCTTCCCGATTGGCGGAGTCGCCGCTTTCGATCTTGACGAAGGGATTATTTCTCCGGGTGGTGTGGGCTACGATATCAACTGCGGAGTCCGGCTTCTAAGGAGTAATCTCAAAAGGGAAGAGGTCTTGCCAAGGATCAGGGAACTTGTTGACACCCTGTACGACGCAATCCCCGCAGGAGTAGGTTCGAAGGGCAAAATCAAACTTGGTCCGGAGGCACAGAGGAAGGTCCTCGTCAAGGGTGCGCGCTGGGCGGTGGAGGAGGGTTACGGAACCGCGGCGGATCTTGAGAAGATAGAATCGAACGGCGCCATCGACGGTGCCGATCCTGGCCTGATCAGCGACAAGGCGTATGAGCGTGGAAGGGCGCAGCAGGGCACACTCGGCAGTGGCAATCATTTTATAGAGGTCCAGTATGTTGATGAGATCTATGACGAAAAGACCGCTAATGCAATCGGGATATTCAAGGACAATATCACTGTTATGATCCATACAGGCTCGCGGGGTTTCGGTCATCAGGTATGCACGGATTTTCTGGAGGTTATGGCAGGCGCCTTAAATAAATACAGGATCGAACTTCCCGACAGGGAACTTGCCTGCGCTCCTTTCAGAAGTCAGGAGGCCCAGGACTATCTTGCCGCCATGCGTGCTGCCGCCAATTATGCCTGGGCGAACAGGCAATGTCTTATGCATTGGACGCGTGACGCATTTATATCTTTTTTCAAGATATCCCCGGGACAGCTCGGCATGGGGCTTGTCTACGATGTCGCGCACAACATCGCCAAGGTGGAGGAGCATGTGATAGACGGAAAGAAAAGAAAGCTGGTGGTGCACCGCAAGGGGGCGACAAGGGCCTTTCCGCCGGGGCATCCGGAGCTGCCGGAAATCTACCGGCATCTCGGCCAGCCTGTAATCATCCCCGGCGACATGGGGCGGGCGTCCTTCGTGTTGGTTGGCACTGAAAAAGGGCGTGAGGAGACGTTCAGCTCCGCCTGCCACGGCGCCGGCAGGGTTCTTTCGAGGCACGAGGCTATCAGGCGAGCGAAGGGCAGGGCGATCAGGAGAGAGCTTGAAGACAAAGGCATATTCGTAAGGTCCGCCGGACGCGAGATACTTGCCGAAGAGATGCCCGAAGCTTACAAGGATGTGACCAATGTTGTGGATGTTGTCCACAGTGCAGGCATTGCACGGAAGGTTGCCCGGCTTAGGCCCATGGGAGTTGTAAAAGGATAATGTCTGATATCAGGCTGAGAGTCGGCAGGATACCGTTTGCGAATCTTTTCCCGATCTTCTATACGCTCGAAAGGGAGTTCGATTGCTCATCATATGAGTTCATTGACGGTGTGCCTTCTCGTTTGAACACTATGCTCCGGGAAGGCGTGATCGACCTGAGCCCGTCATCGTCGATCGAATACCTTAGAAACACTTCGCTTTACCGCTTCATCGACGGCATTTCGGTAAGCTCAGCTGGGCCTGTCGGATCGATCTTTCTCTTCAGCAAAAAGCCGATAGAACGACTCGGCGAGAGCGTGGTATGCGTGACTTCTCAATCGGCGACATCCGTTGCGCTGCTCGACGTTGTGCTGAAGAGATTTTACGGTATTGAATACTCTTCGAAAGTTTCTGAAAATCCAGTATTAGAGAACGCCGATGCTTTTCTTCTGATCGGCGACGAGGCCCTGAGATTCAGCTCGAAGTTCAGGCGCCGCTCGCCCGATCTTTCCCGTTATCTATATATGTACGATCTCGGAAGAGTTTGGTATGAAAAGACTGGGCTGCCTTTTGTCTTTGCGCTCTGGATAGTCCGGAAGGAGCTTTATGACACCTCCGATCCAAGACATAGTTTGTTTATGAGATTTGCGGACGACCTGATGGCGGCAAAAAAAAGAGCGCTGCTCAATCTCAGTGAGATAGCCCGTCAGTCGCCGATTATGGCTTATTTGAGCGAAGACGAAATTATAGCTTACTGGAAAATGCTTGATTACGAACTGACCGAAGAGCATAAAAAAGGCCTGTATCTTTTCTCCGACTATCTGTCGGCATGAATGCTTGGCGCCTAACATTGCTCCGGCACGGGTAGGGCTTCGTCTGCTTGCGATTTTCAAGCCGGGATTGTTACTATATAGTTCGAAAAATTTCGCTCTAAATCCTGAGGCTTACAACAAGGAGGTAATAAATGATATTCAATTTTATAACAGATGCGTATGCTATGGGCCCTGCTCCTCAAGGCGCAGGTCAGGCCGGCGGTATGCAGGCTCTGATAATGAACCTTGCCCCGCTTGTTCTGATATTCGTCATATTCTATTTCCTGCTTATCCGTCCGCAGCAGAAAAAGGCCAAAGAGGTCAAGAAAATGCTTGACGAACTGAAGAAGGGCGACAAGATAGTCACAGCAGGGGGGATATACGGTGTGATCGAGGGCGTTGAGGCAAATACAGTAACTGTCAAGATAGCTGAAAATGTCAAGATAAGGGTCGGCAGGAACTCGATATCTACAGTACGGACCGGCTCGGACCAGGAATAATCTTGCAGCAAGGCAAAACATCAAGCCGGAGGATTGCAGATAAATGAAGAAGGGCATATTGTGGAGAGTTGCACTGATCAGCGTCACTGTCTTGGCCGCAGTCGTATTCTTTCTGCCGAACACCCCCCTTTTCCAGAACATGCCTGAGTGGTGGACGAAGAATCTGCCGAGCAAGGGAATCGTGCTTGGGCTTGATCTTCAGGGTGGACTGCATCTTGTCTTCGAGGTTGAAGGTGATAAGGCAGTCGAAATAGCTACTGACCGCGCTGCGACGTCCATAGCGGGCGCGCTGCAGAGGAAGAACATTCAGGGGAGCGTGAAAAGGGAGGGGGAATTTGTTGTGGTGACGCCTGCCGACACGACGACGCGTAAGGTGGTCGAGGATATGTACCCTTCGCTCTCTCTGGCAGATAGCTCCGGTGCGTTGAAATATCGCTTCTCAGCAGCAGAAGCTCAGAAGATAAAGGACACGGCTACCGACCAGGTGCTGGAGATCATCAGAAACCGCATAGACCAGTTCGGAGTTGCGGAACCAACCATTCTCAGGCAGGGAACAAATGAGATAGTCGTGCAACTTCCGGGTGTGAAAGATCCCAAGAGGGCCGTCGATATCATCGGGAAGACCGCTCAGCTGGAATTCAAGCTGGTCGATACAGAGTCATCTGTAGCCGCAGAGCTGCCATCAAGGATTTTACCCGGTGAAGAGGCACAGTTCCTCGAAAAGTTTAAAGGCAGGATCCCCGAAGGGGACCAGATCCTTTTCCATAACGCGCTGGATAAAGAGACCCATCAGCTGGTTGAAAGGGTGCCTTATCTGCTTAAGAAAGATGTACTTCTTTCCGGCGATACGCTAACTGAAGCCAAAGTGAATATTGATCAGAGATTCAACGAGCCATATGTCTCGATGCGCTTTAATGCCACCGGGGCAAAGATATTCGAAGACGTCACAGGCGCGAATATAGGCAAAATGCTGGCTATCATCCTTGACGGCAACGTTTATTCTGCGCCAAGGATCAAGGACCGCATAGGCGGCGGTGACGCTCAGATAACGGGCAACTTCACCCTGGACGAGGCAAAGGACCTTGCTATTGTACTGAGGGCCGGCGCGCTTCCTGCTCCGCTTAAAACCCTTCAGAATCTTACTGTCGGCCCTTCACTTGGACGCGACTCTATCGATGCCGGAAAGATGGCTGGCATTGTCGCAACGCTGCTCGTCGTGTTCTTCATGATATTTTACTACAAGCTTTCGGGCATGATTGCCGATTTCGCCCTTGTGCTTAACATCGTTCTTTTGCTGGGGGCGATGGCCGCGCTTAATGCAACGCTCACATTGCCGGGTATCGCGGGCATCATACTGGCTATCGGTATGGCGGTTGATTCCAACGTGCTAATGTTCGAGAGAATGCGTGAAGAGCTTCGTGCCGGAAAGACACCGCGCGCGGCCGTGGAAGGTGGATACAAGAAGGCCTTTTGGACCATCTTCGACTCTCACGTTACTACGCTGATCACTGCAGCCGTCCTGTTCCAGTTCGGGACCGGGCCCATTAAGGGCTTCGCAGTAGCACTGAGCCTTGGCGTCCTGATAAATCTTTTTACGGCGCTGATAGGCACAAAGACGGTCTTCGACATCGTGCAATCGAGAGGCGAAGCAAAGGGGTTGAGCATATGATAGAACTTATAAAGAATACGAAGATAGATTTTATGGGCAAGAAGAAGTATGCCTTCATCTTGTCCGGGATCATGTCGGCGCTTGGTATTTTTGCCCTTATCCAGATAGGGTTGGGCAATGCCAACCTTGGTGTTGATTTCGCCGGCGGCACGGCTGTTCAGATCAAATTCGGCCAGACAGTTGCCCTTCATGATGTAAGGCTGGCACTTGAGGCGGGCGGCCTTAAGGATTTCGATCTGCAGGACCTCCCTACTGAAAACAAAATTCTGATCAGGGTGAAGAAACAGGAGGAGAAGCTCGGCGGGGCCAGCGAGGTGATTACGCAGGTACTCACCGCCAAGTTTGCGGATAAGAAGCCGGTCGTCGATTCAACTACGGAAATCGGTCCGAAAGTCGGCTCGCGCCTGCGGCAGGACTCCATATGGGCTGTCGGCATGGCGACGATAGGAATCCTCATTTATGTGGCGATCAGGTTCCAGATACGCTTTGGAATTGGCGCCACCATAGCAACCTTTCATGACGTCTTTGCGGTCCTCGCTGTGTTTTATCTGTTGAACAAGGAGATCAATCTCATATTCGTGACTGCGCTGCTGACCCTCGCCGGATATTCCCTTACAGATACCGTCGTTGTCTTCGACCGCGTCCGCGAGAACCTGAAAAAGTATATCAGGGAGCCTATCGACGCAGTGGTCAACAGAAGCATCAACGAGGTTCTTTCCAGGACTATCGTTACGTCTCTGACTGTCTTCCTGAGCGCGCTGGCATTGTTCCTTTTCGGAGGAGAAGTTATCCATGATTTTGCGCTGGCTATGCTGCTGGGCGTAGCGGTTGGCACGTATTCGTCCGTCTTTGTGGCCAGCCCGGTCGTGATCCTGCTTGGCAAAAACAGGCAGCCTCTAGCCCCCAAGAAAAGCTGACCGGCAGAGGCAGTGCTTTTATAGGCAACTCAAAGTTGTCTAAATGTGAAGGGAGTGAAGGATGTCCCGCGCCTCGGCGAAATCCAGATGGCTCGTAACCAGGACAAACCGCGAATATGTGGATTATGTTGCAAGGTTGTCCGGGCTGTCTTCTCCACTTTCGCAGGCCCTGATCAACCGGGGCATAAAGACGGCTGAGCAACTGGACTCTTTCCTTAATCCCCGCCTCACAATGCTTGGCGATCCATTCGATCTTCCCGGCATGCGACAGGCTGTCCGGCGCGTCTCCGAGGCCGTCAAATCGGGAGAAACGATCTTCATCCACGGCGACTATGATGCCGACGGCGTGACTGCAGCTGCAATCCTTGTAAATGCATTGGAAAGACTGGGAGCCCGGCCGCTATACCATATACCGGCGCGGAAATCCGGATATGGTCTCGGTGCCGAGGGAATCCGTAAGGCAAGAGAAGCGGGCGCCTCGCTCATCATAACTGTCGACTGCGGCATTACATCATTTGATGCCATATCAGCAGCCAAATCCTTCGGCATTGACGTCATCGTTACGGACCATCACGAGCCGTCGAGGAATGGTGGACCTGATCATGCCGTCATGCTGCCTGACGCTTTTGCCATAATCAATCCCAAACTTGCTTCTGCCGGCGCATCTTATGCCGACCTGTCCGGCGCAGGTGTGGCTTTCAGGCTGGCCCAGGCGCTTCATGACAACAACCTCGACAAAGTCATGGATCTGATCGATCTTGCCGCAATCGGTACAGCTGCAGATATTGTACCTGTGACAGGCGACAACAGGATCATATTGAAAGAAGGGCTGTCACTCATTCAGGCGGGCACAAGGCCGGCGATAAAGGCATTGAAAGATGTGTCAGGCATTGCACCGGGCGCAATGAGGGCTTCCTCCATGCATTTCATGCTCGTTCCGCGAATAAATGCCGCCGGCCGCATAGCCGATGCCACTGACGTAGTCAAGTTCCTGCTGACGGAATCCGTTCATGAGGCAGCCCGTCTTGCGGAATGGCTGAACGGGCTGAATGCGCTCAGGCAGGAAATCGGGGAGTCGGTGTATGATGAGGCTATGGGCATGATGCTCAAAGGCGACCTTGATAGCGCTGGAGCAGTCGTCGTTGCGAAAGAGGGATGGCATCGCGGTGTGCTCGGCATCGTTTCGGCCAGAATCACTGATGCTTTCTACAGGCCTTCCTTCGTATTGTCCATCGAAGATGGGATCGCTAAGGGTTCGGCCAGAAGCATACCCTCATTCGATATTCATGAGGGGTTGAGCCGTTGTAACGGCATGCTCCACGCATTCGGTGGTCACAAACAGGCAGCCGGCCTGACTCTGGCTGCATCGGACATTGATGCCTTCAGAAGCGTGATATCACGCATTGTGCTTAACGTTGTAACACTTGAGGATATGACTCCCTTGCTAAGGATTGACGCTCCGCTCACGCTTTCGGATGTAACTGCGGATTTTGTCCAGGAAATAACGCGCCTTGAACCGTTCGGGTGCGGCAACGAAGAGCCGCTGTTCGGGGCGAAGGGGCTTGAGGTCTCTCAGTCCCGCGTAGTGGGAAACAACCATTTGAAGTTATATCTGAAACAGAACGGCAAAGGTATCGAAGGCATCGGCTTCGGACTCGGCGACATGATTGAGGCGGCCCGGCCGGGTACTCTGGTCGATGCCGCCTTTGTCCCGGTGATGAACGAGTGGGAGGGCGGCAGAAGCCTGCAGCTGAACTTGAAGTCTATACGCGAAATGAAATCCATGTCTGCGAGGGGACCTTTATGAGGGTTACGGTTCAGAGCCTGCTCGATAAAAAGAAGAACGGCGGGAAGATCGTGATGCTGACGGCTTATGATTACCCGTTCGCCAGGATAGCCGATGAGGCCGGCGTCGACGCCATACTCGTCGGAGACTCGCTTGCCATGGTGGTGCAGGGGCTTGAGAATACCATCCCTGTTACGATGGATGAGATGATCTATCATACTAAAATGGTATCGAGGGCGGCGGCGCATGCCATGGTGATTGCCGACATGCCTTATCTTTCGTATCAGGTCAGCACGGAAGAGGCCCTGCGCAATGCCGGCAGGTTTCTTAAAGAGGCCGGGGCCCAGGCGGTCAAGCTTGAAGGCGGCCGTGAAATGGCCGACAGGGTCCGAGCTATGACAGCGGCAGAGATACCGGTCATGGCGCATATCGGACTGACACCTCAGGCATTGCACAGGATGGGCGGATACAAGGTCCAGGGTAAGACCGAGGATGCCGCAAATCGCTTGATAGAGGACGCAAAAATACTGGAAGATGCGGGGGCATTCTGTTTGACCCTGGAGGCAATTCCGGCAGAGCTTGCACGACGCATAACCGCCGGGAACTCGATACCCACCATCGGCATAGGCGCAGGCCCCCATTGCGATGGCCAGGTACTGGTGATACATGATGTCCTTGGGCTTTTTGAAAGGTTCACTCCGAAATTCGTAAAGCAGTATGCACGCCTGAAGGCCGAGGCGCTAAGGGCGATCACCGAGTACAAAGAAGAGGTCGAGAAGGGGATATTTCCCGGCAAGGATCATTCGTTCTGACGCTAAGGCCGGACTGCCTGAAAAGACCGGCATCGGCAATCCGGCTGCGAGATCAGGAATAGGGATTTCTACTTTTCTATTACAGAAACCTTCATCTCAATTCTTTCATGCGGGTTGTCCCTGGCATCTCTGGGCTGATTGACTATTGCATCTGCGGCCTCCATGCCCGAAACCACTTCCCCGAAGACGGAGTATTGCCTGTCCAGAAAGTTGGCGTCGGCCACGCAGATGAAGAACTGTGAGCCTGCGCTGTCCGGTTGGGCGGAGCGAGCCATCGAGAGTGCGCCGCGCTTATGCGGCTTTTCGTTGAATTCAGCCTTGATGGTATAGCCGGGGCCGCCCATGCCGTGGCGCGACTTGTCGGGGTCTTTTGAATTGGGGTCGCCGCCCTGGATCATGAAGCCGGGGATTACTCGGTGAAAGGTGGTGCCGTCGTAAAAGCCCTTCTTTGCCAGCTCGATGAAGTTATTAACGTGACCCGGTGCAACATCAGGGAAAAAGCGCAGCTCGATATTGCCTAATCTTGTTTCGATAATTGCGTGAGTTTCAGACATCCTGGTTCTCCTTTGGATTAATGAATTTGAAGGTTATAGTGTAACCTTTCCCGCGCAATATTGCACGGAGTCATAATTGCAGCGTACTTGCTTCTTTCCCGACAGTACGACCAGGGGCTGTTCTTTATTCGGTTTTTGGGTATGCGCACTGAAAGAGTTTTCAACTATACTAGAAATCAGGACGCATGGCGATCGCCGGATGTCGCGATGCAAATTACAGTGAAGGGGCTGGTATTTCGTATGGATACGACGCTGATTCAGCAGTTCCCCTATGTGGGGCTTTTCGTTCTGCTCGTACTGGGGGTTATTGGGTTCCCCTTTCCGGAAGATGCAATCTTGATACTATGCGGGTTTCTGATAGCTCATAGAGTTGTAGAACCTACTCCTGCGCTGCTGGTGGTGGCTTCGGGAATGGTTGTCACCGATTATTTCCTTTATCACGTCGGCAGAAAATATGGGAGGAAAGTGGTTGCGCACAAACGCTTTCGCAAGATAATGTCGGCACGCAGGGAGGCCCGCCTAGAAAGCACCTTCAACAGGTGGGGAGTGCTCGTGATCTTCCTTGGACGTCACCTTGTCGGGCTTCGGTCGCAGATCTTTCTTGTTGCCGGGATTCTCAGAATGCCGCGCAGCCGCTTTATCCTGGCCGACACCGTCTCCTCAATGCTGACCATAGCGATAATGGCCGGCGCCGGCTTCTGGGGCGGCAGCACGCTTGAACTTATAAAAAAGGACGTCGAGGAAGCACAGAAAGCAATAATGATCCTGATTGCGATAATCGCGGTCGCACTGCTGGTCTGGCTGCTGGCTGTAAGGAAGATTCGGGGTGACGGCGACGGCAACGATGAAGGCTGACCAATGCTATAATAATTAAGCCGATGACATCAGCAGCGAATATCATAAAGGAAAACTACCCACTGCGAGATCTCACCACCTTCGACGTCGGAGGTTCAGCGCGCTATTTCATCGAGGCTGCAAGCGAAGATGACCTGAAATCAGCAATAACAATGGCAAGAGAGCGTGATATGCCTATATTTGTGCTCGGCGGCGGAAGCAACGTGCTTGTAAGTGATGAGGGGTTCCCGGGATTGGTGATCCTTAATCGCATAAAGGGTTTCAGGAGCAGAACAGAAGGTGACGATATTCTGCTTTATGCCGGCGCAGGAGAGGATTGGCAGCTGTTTGCAGACCGCTGCGTAGCTGAAGGATTTCAGGGGGTCGAATGTCTTGCCGGCATTCCGGGCACTGTCGGCGCGTCGCCTGTACAGAATGTCGGCGCATACGGTCAGGACGCATCTGAAACGATAACGGGGGTGCGGGTCATCGAGACCTATAGCGGCAATGATGTATTTCTTTCGAAGGATGATTGCGGCTTCGGTTACAGGAAAAGCATCTTCAATACAACCTGCACGGGCAAATATATTATATCCGGGGTTACGTTCAAGTTGAAGCTGAATGGTGATCCGGCCATAAAATACAGTGAACTCGAAAGGCATTTCGGAGGGCAGGGGGATGTCACTCTTAAGCAGGTCCGGGATGCCGTGATCGGGATAAGGGACTCCAAGGGGCTGCTTGTCCGGCAGGGGTATGAATCCTTCAAAAGCGCCGGTTCTTTTTTTAGAAATCCAATGGTCGACGCAGAAAGATTCGAGGAGATAGAGGCAGCAGTGGAACGATCGGGGGGCTGCAGGAACTGGGCCTGGCCCACTGACTCGGGCACTGTAAAGGTCTCTGCTGCGTGCCTGATTCAGAGGTCGGGATTCTCACCTGGTTATAACACAAGCACTGTCGGCATTTCGCCGAAACATGCGCTTATTGTCATCAATCGTGGCGGTGCCAAAGCGGCTGAGATCGTTAGTTTGGCCTGCGAAATTCAGAAGAGGGTATTCGATATGTTCGGGGTTTTACTGCTGCCCGAGGTAAAGCTGGTCGGCTTTCCACCATCATGTCTGACCATGGCTGGGTAATGTTGATGCCGAAAAATTGCAAGCGGAGGATGTTGTCATGAGCATGGGCCACGATATGGAAGCCTTGTTATCTCAACTGAAAGACCTGAACGAAGCTGTTAAAAGGGTCGCGGATATTGTGGCGCCTGAAACGGACCCGGCCATTTTTTCGGAAGGTCTGGCCTTCAAGGTTCAATCCGCTGACAGCCGGTTGACCGTCAGGGCGATAGCGCGGCCTGATCCGGTGAAGATGAAGGAACTAAAGGGCATTGAAGATATAATTTCAAGGCTGAAGGAAAACACCGAGCAATTCATGGCAGAACTGCCATGCAACAATGTCCTGCTATATGGCCCGAGGGGAACGGGCAAGTCGTCGGCTATCAAGGCCCTTCTGAACGAATACTGGAAAAAGGGATTGCGTATGATAGAGATGGAGCGCGATGCCCTCCGACATCTATTCGATATCGGCGGGATCATACGGGACAGGCCTGAGAAATTCGTAATTTTCTGCGACGACCTGGCTTTCGAAGAAGAAGAGACCTCGTATCGCCAGCTCAAGGCCATGCTGGAGGGAGGCCTTGAGGTAAAGCCCGGCAACATGGTCATCTATGCAACTTCAAACCGCAGACACCTGATGCCGGAGCGCGCCGAAGACAATCTGCCTGTTTTTAAAGGCAGCGAGTTGCACCCGTCGGATGCTGTGGAAGAGAAACTCTCGCTCAGCGACCGCTTCGGGCTGAGGCTCGGTTTTTATAACTTCGACATGGATACATACCAGCGGATAGTTCGGAATTATGCTTCCCTCAGAAAGATCGAGGTCGACCCGAGATTGCTTGAGCAGCAGGCAATCCAGTGGTCGCTGGAATATGGAAGCTTTTCCGGAAGGACGGCACGCCAGTTCATCGACGACATCGAGGGCCGCATGGGTCTTAAGGGCAGACAGTCTGACAGAAAGAGGATATAGCTAGCAGCCCATTTCGTACTGGCATCAGCCTGCAAAAACCTTCGCCAATTCCTCGTGCACGATCTTGCCTTCGTGAGTATTCAGCGCGCTCTTTAATGACGAGACTTTCTCTATCGCCTTTTCGATTCCCAGCGAAGCAAGAGTCCGTATATATGGCAAGGTTGCGTTTGTGAGCGCGAGGGTCGATGTCCGCGGATACGCTCCGGGCATGTTGGCGACCATGTAATGAATTATGCCTTCTACCTCGTAGACCGGGTTATCATGCGTCGTGGGCCTGGACGTCTCAACGCAGCCGCCCTGGTCGATGGACACGTCTACGATCACGGCCCCTTTTTTCATGGTTTGCAGCATGTCCTGCGTGATCATCACGGGCGTTTTGCCGCCGGGCACCAGTATCGCACCGATTACGATGTCCGCATCTTTTATCTCGTCCCTTATATTGCTTGCTGACAGAGAGACGGTTTTCACCTTTCCACTGAAATAGTCATTCAGCCGCTCAAGCCGCGCGATTCCCTTGTTGAGCACGACGGTTTCCATCTCAAGCCCCGAACAGACTCGCGCTGCATTGAAGCCGACCGTGCCTGCTCCCAATATGACTGCCTTTGCAGGTTTTACCCCGGCCACACCCATGGGCAGCAAACCGGTGCCGCCGTGTGGCTTCTGGAGGTAATATGCTCCGACCAGAGGTGCCATACGTCCGGCTATCTCGCTCATGGGCTGCAGAAGCGGCAATGTGCCATCCTTCGTAAGCGTTTCGTAAGCGAGAGATGTAATTTTCTTAAGCAGCAGCAACTCTGTCAGACTGCGATTGGGTGCAAGGTGCAAATACGTGAAAAGCGCGGAGTCTTCTTTCAGTAGCTCGTATTCAGAGGACAATGGCTCCTTCACTTTCACAACCAGATCGGCTTTCACAAACAGCGTTTTTCTGTCGACTATGTCGGCGCCCGACTCTGTGTACTGCTTGTCAGGAAATCCGCTTCCCTCTCCGGCGCCTGTTTCAACCAGTAAGGTGTGTCCGTCGCCTTTCAATTCCTCGACCCCCGAAGGAGTTATGCCGACTCTGTATTCCTGCGTCTTAATCTCCCTGGGTACGCCTATGACCATGTAAAGCTCTCCCTTGATAAGGTCTTCTCTTCTGTCCAGTGTTCATTATACAGAAAAATGTCCGGATGCAAAGATGCCGTTGGTCGCTGCAGCTTCCGGTATAGGATAGGCTTGCGAGAGGCGTGCTATTTCCAGAATATCGTCAGGTCTTTGCCGAGCTTTTTGGCCTGATATAATGCCCTGTCCGCATTTCTGATCAAATCGTCTTTTGAGGAACAGCAGTCCGGGAAGGTCGCAACGCCGCCGCATACGGTGAGCTGTCCCTTGTGATATTTCTTCCATGTCCGTTTGATGTTGCGCTTGATGTTTTCCCTGATTCTTTCAGCAACGCGAAAGCCTTCTGTTTTGGACGTCTGTGGCATGATGATGGCGAACTCCTCGCCTCCGATCCTGGCGAGTATGTCGTGGGAACGGACTGCATAGCTCATGATATGCGCAACTTCCCTGAGAATATTGTCTCCGGCAACGTGGCCCTCGCTGTCGTTGAAAGGCTTGAAATCGTCGATGTCCAGTATCGCAAGTGAAAGCGTGAGATTGTATCTTCTGGCCCTCAGGAACTCTTCTTCGAGACGCACGTCGAAATAACGCCTGTTGAACAGGTCGGTCAGCGAATCCGTCATGGAAAGCTTTTTCATTTCTTCCAGTGTGTCGTTGCAAATGCACAATTTCAAAAGTGTGGATGCCTGCAATATAAACGGAGCAAGGGCGGCTATATCGCTTTCGGCGAATGGTCCTCCGGACCGCTTGTCGCTCAGATTCAGGACCCCGATAATCTCCCCCGCCATCATCAGCGGCAGGCTTAATGCAGATGATGTCTTGTAGTGGGAGCGCGGAGCAGCACCATAGTTTCTGATAGTGTCGTCTCCGTTGATCAGGGCCGGCAGGCCCTTCTCGTAGACCTTCCCTGCAATCCCCTCTCCCTTGCGAACCCTCACGTTTTCCATCAGCCAGCGGCTCGTTCCTGTGGCTGCTCTTACTTCCAGTGTCTCCTTGCTGTGCGGTAGCATGAGGGAACATTTTTCTGCATTGGCCAGGCTGGCTGCCTCACTGACGATACCTTCGTAAAGGCGGCCCGGCTCCTGATAGAGCGAATAAAGGGAAGTTGCCTGCAATGAAAGGAGCTTCAAACGGTCCGATACATTTTCGATCTCATCCCGCTTTCGCCGCACGCCGCAGAGATATGCAGTAAGCTTGCAGAGGTTTGTAATGGATTCGCATGCCTGTTCGTCCAGCTCTGAATTGAAGACTGCCAGGATTCCGAGAAGCCCGACTTCCGTTGTAAAGGGAAACAGCGTGACATAGCTGATATTTTCCGGAAAGCCCGCATGGAGAAGCTCATGACTGTTCATTGTGGCAACGGAGGCCTCATCGGCGGTTACCTTCGTTACAAGCCGGTTGTCGACCGAAATGCTCAGGTCGGCAATCGTCTGCTTGTTCCTGCCCTCCATGACTTCCGGGCGATACTGGCCGTCCTTTCTGATAAAGAAAGCTGCCGTGTCTATATCGAACAGGAATATGACGGCATCCACTACTATCTGATACAGATTTCTTACTGAATAGTCGGAATTGATGTCCGACATGATACTGATTATCGTTCGCGACTGCTGTGAAAACCTGCTGAGGCTCATATTGTCCAGCTCGGACCTCACAAGCGCTTGCAGCATAGATTTGGCGTGGTTTAGCACGGAATTAATCTGATCGGCGGAAAATATCCTGATGACCTTCAGCCATTCATCTTCGCTTTTGTCGGAAACACCGGTAAGCTGTGCATAATCGCTTGCATAAAACCGCTTGAAATCGGAACCTTCGGTATAGAACGCTTCCGCCACTGCGATAAGATTTTTTCCTTCCATGTGAAGGGGGATGAACGCGTGGTGCTGTCCTGTGAGGCCCTGAACAAAGAAGGGCTCTTGTCTTACGAAGGCCAGCTTGAGCTGTTTTTCGAAAAATTTCTTGTAAAGCGCATGTATATCGGCGTTCGCATTGACCAGAGACAGCAACCTGTCGCCCGTTGAGGACGCTGCGAACAGTCTGTACTTTTCGTCATAAAGCGAAAATTGCAGGCCGGTCAGTCCGGATAAAGAAGCGAGCCCTTTAGTTATAGAGTTGCTGAGCATTTATTCATTCGGTCCCTGGCGTAGCGTTAACACATTTAAGTATAGCTCAAAAATAGGTCCGAAAATCGGGCAAACAGTCAAAAAAAAGTATAAAACATAAGAATTTACAGATTCTGTGACCTTCATCACTAACAAATGTGACAATTGCTGCTGCAAACCCGGGCGCCCGGCGCTCAAAGAAGCTTTTTTTGTCCCATTGTGCCCATCATTTAGGTCGCTCCCATAATTGAAGATTTATGTTACGCACAGCCGGCACATATGCTACACTTGGTATAGGAATGCAGCTGTCCTGATCTTTTGGCTGATTCCGAGCGCGGCCGACTGCATCATGCTGCATTTCGGGAAGAGGGTGGTCAGCTGTGAGACTAAAGAGATTTTTTTTATATTTAAGCCTCCGTTCCCGTATAATGATTCTTGTTTTTCTCTCGGCAGCTCCGGTGTTGGCAATTCTGCTTTATTCCGCCTCGGAGCAGCGGATTGGAGGGGAATCTGCGGCCAGGGAATCATCGCTGCAGTTTGTCCAGCTTGCGTCTTCGAATGTCGGTCAGCTTGTCGAAGGTTCCCGCCAGTTACTTTTGGTGCTTGCGGAACTGCCCTCCGTGCAGAATCAGGATTCGGCGGCTTGTAATGCCTTTTTCTCAGGCTTGAAGGCACATTTCCCGATGTACGGCAATTTTGTGGCTGCCAACACCGATGGAGATATATTCTGCAGTGCCCTGCCTTTGGAAAAGAAGATAAACGTGACGGACCGCGTTTGGTTTGGTGATGCTATCAGAACACATCAATTCGCCCTCGGTAGCTATCAGATCGGACGCATAATCGGCAGGCCGGTACTTAATGGCGCGCTGCCGGTATTCAAAGATGGCCGTCTGACAGGGGTCGTGAGCACAGCTATCGATCTCAGCTGGTTCAATGAGCAGCTTGGCAAGCTGAAAATACCTGAAGGATCGTCAATTTTTGTTATAGACCGGGACGGGACCGTTATGGCCCGCTATCCTGATACGGAACACTGGATAGGCAGGAATGCATCGGGGTCAGATATTGTAAAGTTAATCCTGACTCAGAAAAGCGGGACGGTTCAGACATCCGGTCTGAGCGGAAGGAGCCGTTTTTTCTCGTTCTCTCCGGTCAAAGGGACAAATGACGGGATGTTTATTTGCCTTGGCGTTTCACCTGAAATAGCCTTTGCAAAAGTTAAGCGGGACCTTGCAAGAAACATGATAATATGGCTGATTTCCGTGGCCATGGTTGCAATGATTGCATCGTTCGCCGCCGATTTGTTCATCATACGCAGGATGAAAAGACTTACCGAAGTCACGGATAAACTTGCGAAAGGCGATTTCAGCGCAAGGGCCGATTTCCAGATGGAACAGGATGAAATAGGAAACCTCGCAGGAAGTTTCAATTCAATGGCGGCATCACTCGAACAGGGTATGCGGACGCAACGAGAACTGCACCGTCAAAATGAACTCATATTGAACTCGGCCGGCGAGGGAATATACGGACTCGATACCGACGGAAACCATACATTTATAAACCATGCTGCGGCAAGAATGCTTGGATACGAAGTTGCAGAGCTCATAGGAAGAAACAGCCATGCCGTGCTGCATCATTCGCGGCCCGACGGAAGCGCATATCCCGATAACGAGTGCCCGATCAGCAGGGCCCTCAAGCATGGTACGGTACATAGCGGAGAGAACGAAATCTTTTGGAGAAAAGACGGGACGAGCTTTCCGATAAGATACACGGTCACGCCGATTATTGATAATAATGCAATGCGCGGAGCAGTTGTAAGTTTTAGTGATATTGCGGAGCGCAGACGGGCGGAACAGGCAATCATCGAGGCTAAGGAAGCGTGGGAGCGGACATTTGAGTGCGTGCCGGACCTGATTGCAATCCTTGACAATCGGTATCGGATAATCCGGGCAAACGACGCAATGGCGCGGAAGCTCAGCAAATTGCCGGATGAATGCGTCGGACTCACCTGTTTCGAGACTGTGCACGGGACGCTTGAGCCCCCTGTCTTCTGCCCGCATTCGGCTGTTTTGAAAGATGGAAAGCCGCATTCAGTCGAAGTGCACGAGGACCGTCTGGGCGGCGACTTTGTTGTGACGGCGACTCCGCTTCATGACGATAAGGGCCGGTTAATGGGCAGCGTTCATGTCGCCCACGATATAACGGAGCGGAGACGGGCCGAGCAGGAGCTGCGCAGGGCTCATGATGAACTCGAGATGCGCGTGATGGAGCGGACAGCAGAGCTTATGAAGGTAAATAAAGCTCTGGACAATGAGATTGCTGAGAGGGGGTTTTATGCAGAGAGGCAGGCGCAGCTCATCATAGAACTGGAAAGTATTAATAAAGAGCTGAACGATTTTGCGCATATCATTTCGCATGATCTGAAGGCGCCGCTGCGGGCAATAAAATCTCTTTCGGAATGGGTGCTGCAGGATCACGGTGCCGAGATCGGGGAGAGCGGACGGGAAAAGATACTACTTCTTAACAGCAGAATCGATCATCTGCGCGGACTGATCGACGGGATACTGGAGTATTCAAAGGTTGGCCGGCAGGGAATAGATCTGGTCGAAATCGACCTGGACAATCTGGTGAACAGGGTAATATTTTCGCTTTCGTGCCCCAAAAACATTTGCATTGTAGCAGATAA
Source organism: Dissulfurispiraceae bacterium (assembly GCA_035319185.1). GTDB lineage: Bacteria > Nitrospirota > Thermodesulfovibrionia > Thermodesulfovibrionales > Dissulfurispiraceae > Fen-1308. The sequence goes on from DATHDF010000039.1 coordinate 18,434, forward strand.
GAAACTGCCGGTGGTAAAGTGTGATATTGTCCGAATCGGGCAAGTTTTTCAAAACCTGCTCGACAATGCGATTAAGCATATGGACAAGGAACAGGGCGAGATAAGAATCAGCTGCAAGGAAGATGAAGAACAGTGGACATTCTGTATCGCCGATAACGGCCCAGGAATCGACAGCAGGCATCATGAAAGGATATTCCAGCTCTTTCAGTCGCTCAACGGCAACGTCGAGAAGAAAGGCATGGGCATCGGTCTGGCAATAGTAAAGAAGATAGTGGAGATGCACGGCGGCAGGATCTGGGTTGAATCGGCGGCGGGACAAGGCAGCAGGTTCTTCTTTACAATTCCGAGGCTTATCGCGGGGGACACTGCGTAAGAATGATCAGATGTCTTTTCATAGAGGATGACTTCATCGACCAGATGGCCGTGAGGAGGCTCGTTGCTTCTGAAGGCCTTCCGTGGAAGATAGAGATTGTCGGCAGGGTTACTGAGGCTAAGGCTTTGCTGAATAACGAATCGTTTGATGTTATTGTGTCGGATTATAATCTGCCTGACGGCAATGCATTCGATATCCTGGAGATGAAACCGGACATACCGATAATCATTGTAACGGGTGCGGGTAGTGAACAGATAGCCGTAGATGCAATGAAGGCCGGTGCCGGCGACTATCTCATCAAGGACAGTAACCGCAATTATCTGAAGATACTCCCGCTGACAATCGACAGGACGATAAAAGGCAGGATGATTGCAGACCGCATGGAAGCGCAGAATGTCAGTAATTCGGCTCGTGTGACTATAATCGGCAAGAGTGCCATCATACGGGAGGCATGCAGGCTGATAGATATTGCTGCGCAATCCGATGCGCCGGTGCTGATAACAGGAGAGACAGGGACCGGCAAGAACCTTGCGGCAAAGGCTATCCACTATTCCGGGCCTCTGAAGAAGGGGCCGTTTGTATGTATAAATTGCGCTGCCCTGCCTGAAAGTATGATCGAGGCGGAGCTGTTCGGCTACGAAAAGGGGGCGTTTACCGGCGCGGTAGCAGCCAAACGCGGGCTCTTCGAGATGGCCGAAGGCGGGACATTATATCTAGATGAGATCGGCGAAATGCCGATGCATCTTCAGTCGAAACTGCTGAGTGTCATTGAGGACAAGTGCCTGAGGAGGCTTGGCGGGGTTGTCGAGAGGGACATCGAGGCTCGCATCATATCGTCCACAAATGTCGATCTCGAAAAGGCGCTGGGTGTATCGTTCAGAAAGGACCTGTATTTCCGTCTCGGTGTTGTAAGAATACACATTCCCACTCTCAAGGAGCGGATCGAGGACATCCCCGATCTTTGCAGCCACATACTGAAGAAACTTACTCGGAGCGATGTGCAGCTTTCAGATTCGGAGTTGACAAGGCTGATGCATTACAACTGGCCCGGCAATGTGCGCGAACTGCGCAATGTCCTGGAGCGGGCACTGATGCTGCATGGCCGCTCGGACATCAGGCCGTCTGAGTTCATCGGCCAGTCAGTCCGGGTCAAAAGCCAAAGCCTTGGTAAGAGCACGCCGCACGAGGAGCCTATACTGACTCTGGATGAGATGGAGAAGAAGCACATCGGGATGGCGCTTAAGCGTTTTGCAGGCAATGTTACAAAGACAGCTGAAGCCCTGGGAATGTCGCTTGCAACCCTGAAACGCAGAATCAAGGAATACGGGCCGTTTTGATACGCCGGCTCAGAATGAGCCGCTCAGAATGAACCTGCAAAATACACACAGATCTATGCCCCTTCATAACTCTCTGAATTGCTTGTCTGTTTGTTAATCGATACCATTTTTGTCGCCCGGCCCGCAATTTGCTAATAATCTTTTGTGAAGATTTTAATCGTTGACGATGATCCGATTATGAGACGTCTCCTGTCCGCGTTTTGCGAAGCAATGCAAAAGGAATATACCCCTCTGACTGCTGCACACGGGGAGGAAGCACTGAAGGTTTTGGCGAAAGAACAGGTGGACCTTATGCTGACGGATATTGAAATGCCGATCATGGACGGGTGCGAGCTGGTTTGTGAGGTGAAAAAGCTTTACCCGAATACGAAGATTATGGTCATGACCGGCCTGGATAGCTTTGAAGTCGAGGGGCGGCTGCACAAGGTCGGCATCTCAACATATATGGAGAAGCCATTTACTATGCAAACGCTGGCTGCAAATATCGAGTCGGCATTCGGGAACGGATTTGAAAGGCCGATGCTCGGAGGACTTTCGTGCTTTATATGACCTGTCAACTGGGGCAATTTGATGTCGATGGGCTTTGAAATACCGGAACTCATTACCGCCATCGACAACTTTATTGAGAAAAAAGATCTGCGCAAAAAGGACCCTGGACTAAGGCTTATGCTGGCCGAGCAGATGAAAAAAATGGAAATCTGGTTTCTGGGCAGAATGTATGTGGATAATTCGAGGTTCATGCAACGGGTTGCAGAGCTATGCCGCAAGGGACCGCAGGACGATATAAGAAAGTTTATGGCTTTTGCGAGATACGCTTTCCGTCAGCTGGGTCCCGACAGGTTTGAGGATCGAATTCAAAAGAGTGTTCTTTCGTCAGAGGAGAAGAGGATGCTGATCGGTCTGTTCCGTATAGGAGGCGAGATTGAACACGGCTTTTCGCAGGCTGTTCCAGCTGCCGGCGAAACAGACGGTCATATCTCCTGCAATTAGACATTTCCGATCGTAACGGAGGAATTTTTATGAGCATTGACGCCGGCAATATCAGCCAATCCATTCGTGAAAGGGCATCCAGCTACAGGCATATTCTGGGGGCGCTGATGGACAGACTGGAGTCAGGGATATGCTGCCTCAAAAGCATTGAAATCAGACATAACAGCGGCAGGCACAGCGTACTTGTGCGCGACCTTTCAATGGACAGGGCTATAGGTACGCTCATTCAGGCGGTCGCGGACAGGTTCAAGAAGCTGAGGAACATTGATATAACCGTTTCCCAAGACGATGTTCCGAGGCATGAGCGTTTCAATTACTCATATATTATTGTAGTCCGGGACGGCGAGGTCAGATCCGAGCTGCCCTGACAATTGGAAGTAGCAAGTGCACTTTACACTCGGCGGCATAAGCCCGGCATTCTGTCGCGAAGCGTCCTGACAGGCAAATCCTTTTTTTTCCTTTTCGGTTAGCCATATTCACATAACTTCGACTGTTTCCTATACTTCTTATAATATGTTATAACAATGAGATATTGTGCTCATCAGCAGTGCATCGTGAGGATCTACATGAATGATAAAAGCGTAGAAATGAAGGAAAAAATTGCCGGATACTTCAAGGTCGACAAAGACCTGATAATAGTCTTTTTGCTGGTGGCCATAATCGGCTTCGTCTTTTTTTTCGTTTCCAATCAGCGGGCATTCCTGAACTTCTTTTATCTGCCGGTTATAGCAGGGGCTTTCTTTTTCGGAAAGAGGTATGCGACGCTGTCTGCAACAGCGTCTGTTCTTATCGTGGTGCTTATGTCTCTGATCTATTCGGATAAGTTTCTTGAAGTTGCGCATGACCCGATATCGAAATGGCTGGATATAGGAACATGGGGCGGGTTCCTGGTGATAACCGGATATTGCATAGGCCACCTTTACGAAAAGAAAGAGCGGGCGATGGAAGAGATCAAGAGAACATACCGCGGTATCGTAGAGATGCTCTCGCTGATTATCGATTCTGTCGACAAAGACACCCAGAGCCATTCCAACCGGGTTTCTACGATTGCGGTGATGATAGCGCGGGCCATGAAATGCCCTGAACAGGAGGTCGAAAACATACGCGCCGCCGCTCTGTTGCACGACCTCGGCAAACTTGGTGTGAGCAATGAAGTCCTGCAGAAGATTGGAGCGCTCACCGAAGAGGAGAAGGAGCTCATCAAGACACACACGACACGCGGCGCAGAGATAATCAAGCCTGTCGGCGGCAAGGTGGTCCAGATACTGCCGTATATAATTTATCATCACGAACAGTTTGACGGCACCGGCTATCATAAACTGGTGGGCGACGGCATACCGCTCGGGGCGAGGATTATTGCGGTTGCCGACGTTTATGACGCGCTGATGTCGGACAGACCTTACCGCAAAGGAGTCTCACCCGCCGAGGCTCGCGAGCATATCGTTATCAACTCGAACAAGTATTTCGATCCCACCGTTGTCGATGCCTTTGTCTCGATCGTGCCTCAGGTCGAATCCCTTGCTCTGCACAGGCTATAGCGCTTTATGAAAGTAGCCACCGCTGCCGAGATGAGGGAGTTCGACAGGACAACGATTGAGGTAGTCGGCATTCCGTCGCTGGTGCTTATGGAAAATGCCGGGGCTGCTGTTGCAGCGCGGGCTGAAGAGATATGCGACGGCAGGAAAGTGCTGGTCCTCTGCGGCGGCGGCAACAACGGCGGTGACGGGCTAGTCGCTGCAAGAAAACTTCTTAACCGCGGCTTTGATGTCAGGGCAGTTGTCTTTGCCGGATCCGACAGTATGAGTCAGGACTGCAAGACGCAGTATCGGATCTCCGGAAAGATGGGCCTGCGGATCGAGCTAAAAAAGTCGCTTATGGCCGCCGACCTTCACAGCGCCCTTGTCATAGACGCCGTTTTCGGCACGGGCTTGAGCAGGGCGGTCGGCGGACAGCTGGCGGAGACGTTCAGGGCTGTCAACGAATCAGGC
>DATHDF010000040.1:0-15599 GCA_035319185.1 Dissulfurispiraceae bacterium
GACCAGGGCGTCCATGCCGAGATTGACGACCGTAACCCAGCCTGAAATGACAAGCATGAAAATAGGCAGACGGATTCTGGGATGGATGAACTTGCGCATCGCCGAGACGGTCAGGTTAACCATCACCTGGACGAAGACAACCGCAGCGCCCATGAAGACGCCGTTCTTGAGGTTATTGGTCACAGCTATAGCAGGGCAGAGGCTAAGCGCAAGCTTGAAGATCGTGTTTTCTTTGAGTATTCCATTTTTTATTAGTTCCCAATAGCTGATATCTTCATTTGTGCTCGACATGTGCAGCACCTCCTCCCTGAATCGTATCCTTCAAAAACTGGACGCCGTTCTTTACCGCATCCTCAGTTACAGCGCGGCTGGATATAGTTGCTCCAGTGATTGCCTGGATGTACTCTGTGGTGTCTGTCTTCAAGACTTTCAGATGATCAATGTCCTTACCCTTAAACTGGCCCTTAAACGCTGGGGTTTCGACCTCATCCCCGAGGCCTGGCGTTTCTTTTTCATCGAGAATTTCTATCTTCTGCACTTTGAAATCCTTATCCACCGCTATAAGTGTCTTGATATAGCTTGAATAGCCCTTGCCGTAAGATTGCACTATATAACCTACAGTTGCATCACCTTTTTTGGCCACCCAGTATTGGGCATGCCTTTCATGGCTCTCCCAGTCGCCGAGTTTGTCGATCTTGTCGGCATCGGGAATAAGCAGTTTAAGCGCCTTTTGCTCGGCTATTACATTGTTCTTAAATCTTATAGGCGACGTTGTCGCGTGGACGACAGCCAGGATCAGCCCGCCGATTAGATAAATGACTACAAGGTTAAGCGTGATCTTAATAATGTCTTTTCCGGTCATTGCTTGACCTCCTTCACCTTTACAGCCCCAAACACCTTCGACTTGAATCCCCTATCGATTAGAGGCGAGAAACAGTTCATAATCAGTATGGCGAACATGACGCCTTCCGGATATCCACCCTTGAGCCTAATAAGCATCGTTAGGAAGCCGCAACCGGCCCCGAAAATTATCTGCCCCATCTTTATAGACGGACATGTCACATAATCGGTAGCCATAAAGAAAGCGCCCAGGATAATGCCTCCGCTCAGCAGGTGCAGAATCGGGTCACCAGCAAACAGAACGCCCTGCCCGCCGAAAATCCAGGCTATAACAGCCGCGGTCCCAAGGAATGATACCGGGATATGCCATGTTATGTATCCGCGGTAGAGAAGAAACGCGGCCCCTATAAGAAGCGCAAAGGCCGAAGTTTCGCCCAGAGAACCGGCCCTGTTACCGAAGAGCAGGTCTATGTACAGATTGAGCTTGTTGCCGAATACTTCAAGAAGCTTTTGCATGCCCTCCTCTTTGAGAATGCCAAGCGGAGTAGCAGTAGTTTTCGCATCCATTGCTATAAAGGCCGCGGTCGGCGCGCTCCATATGGTCATGAGCTTCGGAAACGACAGAAGCAGAAAGGCCCTGCCGACAAGCGCGGGATTAAATACGTTGAACCCGAGACCGCCAAAAAGCTGCTTGGTAAGGGCAACTGCAACAACGGAACCGACTATCGGAATATAGAATGGAACTGATGGAGGCAGATTGAGGCCAAGCAGCAAACCTGTAAGGAATGCGCTGCCGTCGTTGACGGTGATATTTTTCTTGACGGCCTTCTCATATAAATACTCCGACAGGATCGCCGTCACGATCGAAACGGCCAGGACAATGGCCGCCTTTGGTCCGAAGAAATAAACCGACATTACAGTAGCAGGCAGGAGCGCCGCATTCACGCTCCACATAATGCGGCTGGTCGTTTCCTCGCTTCTCAGATGAGGGCTTACCGAGACTATGAGTCTGCTTGCGTCCTTCGCATCCGTCGCCATCTTACTCCCCTTATTAGCATCTGCTATGTTTTGGTCGCTCATGGCTTCACCATTGATTTGGCGAGTCTAACAAACTGGACAATGGGCCTCTTTGAGGGGCATACATAGGTGCACGAGCCGCACTCGAAGCAGTCGAACAGGCCGTACTCCTTCGCCTCCTCATAAAAGCCCCTCTCGGAAAGGACGCTGATCATGGAAGGCATAAGGCCCATTGAACAGGCCTCAATGCACCTTCCGCATCGTATGCAGGGGTTGTAATCGTCCACATGAACGAGCCCCTCTTCCGGAAGGGCGAGAATGCCCGAAGTGCCCTTGGTCACAGGCACATTCAGGTCATACATTGCAAAGCCCATCATCGGGCCGCCGGAAATGACCTTTGCAGCCTCGGTCTTAAACCCGCCGCATTCCTTGATGAGCTCCGAAACGAGCGTGCCTATTTTTACCATCAAATTGGCCGGTTCGTTTATGCTTTCCCCAGAAATGGTCACTACACGCTCGATCAGGGGCTTGCCGTATCTGGCCGCTTCATAAACGGCTATAGTCGTCCCTATGTTCTGAACAACCACGCCTACATCCATAGGTAGTGCGCGAGGCGGGACTTCGCGGTTGACGGCGGCCTTGATAAGCATCTTCTCAGCGCCCTGCGGATATTTGACTTCGAGCCCGCACACCGTAATATCAGGGCTGCCGGCAGCAGTTTTCTTGAGGATATCAATAGCATCGGGCTTGTTGTCTTCAATCCCTATAAAGGCCTTTTTGACTCCCAAGATCCGCATCAGCACCTTCGTGCCCTCAATGACGTCCGACGGCCTTTCGATCATCAGACGATAATCGGCAGTAAGATAAGGCTCGCACTCGGCCCCATTTATTACCAGCACATCTATAGGCTTTTCCTTTGGGGGTGAGAGCTTGACGTGTGTAGGGAAAGCGGCGCCTCCCATGCCAACAAGTCCGGCATCCTTCACCATTTCCTTCAACTGATCAGGCGGCATGGAAAGGTAGTCGGGATGATCCTTCAGGGACGTCCACTCCTCCTGAAAGTCGTTTTCAATGACAACGCAAGGGGTCAACTTTCCGGTTGCCAGCGGGAAGTCGCCTATCGAAATTACCTTCCCCGAAACCGATGAATGAACCGGGGCCGATACAAACCCACCCGGGGTCCCGACAACTTCGCCCTTCTTGACCATCTGGCCTATTTCGACGGCAAGCTTACACGGGGCCCCGATATGCTGGCTCAGCGGAATGATTACCTGCTTTGGCGCCTGGGCAACCCTGATCGACCTGCCCTTTGCTAATTCTTTTTTGTCCGGGGGATGTACCCCGCCTTTAAATGTGAGCGGCATGATGCTTTCTCCCCATTATCAGATTTTGCGAATAAATTGAATATATCGAATAGCTCGCTTCTATAGAGTTTATTCTTGGGCAACCCGTCCCGGGCGAAGGCCGCTCGGCGGACTGACAGACTGTGAAATTCCGCTGATTCGAATGCAATAAGAATAAACCGAAGGTTTGCGACAGAAACAAAGGCTGCCATATCTCGGATTGCCGGATGAATATGTCTGCTTCTCCATATTAGTGAATGGCCCCTTTGTACGGGTTATCACATGGGGAGAGAAATTCATTTATCTCCCATTCCGCAGTCTCATCTCATTCCTTCACCGGCCCAGTAAGTTCCGTCGCTGCAACACATTGGCAATCGGCGGCGGCCAGGATTAAGAGATGCTCAATTATAACAGATGAACCGACGCATGTAGCAATGCCGAAAGATTTATAACAGAATTTTAAGCCTTCCAGCCGTGTTCGCCGATTAATGGCACGAAGGCGCAGGGGGTGCTGAATTCCTCTACAAGATCATCATTTACTTTTCTGCCCTTTAGCAGCATATGGGAGAAACGCTCTCCTACCGGCGCAACCACTATGCCTCCGTTCTTCAGTTGCCGCACAAGTGGCTTCGGTATTTCAGGCGCAGCTGCAGTTATGATGATGCGGTCAAAAGGCGCCTGGCTTTCAAGGCCAAGCGACCCATCTCCCACGACAATATATACGTTTTCGTAACCGAGTTCTTTCAGCTTCGCAGCCGCATTGTCTGCCAAAACAGCGATCCGTTCTACCGAATAAACCTCTGCAGCGAGCTCAGCAAGGACAGCAGCCTGGTAGCCTGAGCCCGTCCCGATCTCAAGGACCTTCTCGCTGCCGGTCAGTTCGAGCAGTTCGGTCATTACAGCAACCATGTACGGCTGAGAAATAGTCTGTCCCTCCCCGATCGACATAGCTGAATCGTCGTAGGCGGCGTATCTGACCCGCTCCGGCATAAAAAGATGCCGGGGAACTTTCTTCATGGCTGCAAGTACACGCTCGTCCCTTATGCCGCGAGCCGCCAATTGAGCGGAGACCATCAGTTCCCTTAATCTTTCGTATTCATCCATTCCTTTTTCAAAACTTCGAAAGCCGAATAGTTTGTCATGTCCAGATGCACAGGAGTAACGGATACGAACCCGTCCATAACAGACTGCATGTCGAGATTCTCCCCATGTTCCCAGTAAGGCTTACCGCCGCCTATCCAGTAATGTTTTTCACCCCACGGCGACTGGATCTCCTGTATAGCATTGTCATATATGCGCTTACCCTGCTTCGTTATTCTGACTCCTTTCAGGGTCTCCGGAGGCTGATTCGGCACGTTTACGTTAAGCAGAGTATCGTACGGAAGCTGCTTTTCCAATATGTAACGGGCGACTTCTGCTGCAAAGGGAACGGCGGAATCGAACAGGAAAGGCCTGTCTCCGGCAATAGATATGGCAAAGGACGGGACACCCAAAATAGTCCCTTCTATGGCCGCAGATACAGTTCCAGAATACGTTATATCATCTCCAAGATTGGCGCCCCTGTTGATGCCGGATGCCACAAGGTCGGGTTTTCTCGGGAGCACCTTGTGCACGGCAAGGGCGACGCAGTCTGTGGGTGTGCCATTGACGCTATAGACGCCGCTTCTCAGCTCCTCCACCTTCAGCGGCCTGTGCAGGGTTAGGGCATGGCTGACGGCGCTCCTTTCGCGGTCAGGAGCTACGATGTATGCTTCACCGATTTCGCACATCGCATTGAAGAGCGCTATAAGTCCCGGCGAGTGCACGCCGTCATCGTTGGTGACCAGAATGATTGGTTTCATGTCTAGATTATATCAAGAGCGTGAAAGGTTTGACATTAACTGAAGCCCTCGCAGAACGCATGGACGTTATATCCCAGATCCTCATAACAATAACCGCCCTCAAGAAGCGCATACCGTCTGCCGCCGCAATGCTTTTCAGAAAATTCCTTCATCAGTCCGCCTATCTCTTTATAAGCAAGCGTGGAAAGTTTACCGCCCCAATCCTTCACATATTCATCAAATCCTGCGGATGCAGCAATTATATCGCAGTCATCAGTCTTGCCCAGAATAGATGCAATCTCGTTAAGGTAGTCCTTCTCGGTCCCGCTACCGGGATTGAGGATCTTGAAACCCTTTCTATCGCCCAGAATATTAATATTTCCATCTCCTCTGTGAAGATCGAAGTCCAGCACAAAGGCAGAGACAATCTTGCCTTCGGACTTAAGCTTCAAGAGGGATACTGCTAAATTGTTAAAAAAACAGAATCCCCAGCAACTGTCGGCAGATGCGTGATGACCCGGCGGTCGAATGCACCCAAAGGAGGGCTCCCTGGCAAAGGCGAGCTCGGCGGCCGTGATCGCTCCTCCAGCAGCGAGGATTGCCATCTCATAGATTTCTGCAGACCGTCGAACATCCGCCACGTGGGAGGCTGAATGAGCCCTCAGAAGGTCCTCTTCGCCGGCCCGCTCCGGAACAACAAACTTATAGTGAGGATGTCTCTTCAATTCCCGAATGATCGGTTCCATCCGACCGGGCAATGCAGCCGGATCATTATCATATTGCCGATAAAAAGCTTCATGAAAAATGATATTCATAAACTGCCCTCCGCAATGCCATGAAGTGATGCCTCTATATACCGCAGCCCCGGCCTCTGAATTCTTCCTCCACCTGCCGGCAAATCTCGTCAGCGGAATGTATGTATTTGGGCGATATATGCACGATCTCGATATTCGCTACATTTGCTTCGCGGGCTATCCTGCCCGTTATGGAGGCCGTCAGATGGCTCCGTTCCCTGGCCCTTTCGATTTCATGACCCGGGAAGTAGGCTTCGCAAAAAAGCGTGTCGGCGCCGGAAACAAACCGGATTATCTTTGAGATGTTCTCTTCTTCCGGCGATACGTCCGTCACATATGATATCTTCTGCCCACGCGTGATGGTTGCAACAGGCATGGCGTCGCCAAGCGTTATCGTCCTGCCGCCGCAATCGAATACTGTCTCGTCAGGGGCGCTACGCCGTATCGCCTTCTTCAGGTCCGAAAGCCACGGCCCTATCTCCAATCCCATTTCCTGGAGGAGCGCCTTGTTTATATTTATGTGATATTCCTCTTCCAGCGAATAGGCGAGTACCGGCACGTCATGAGTAAGCGGCAATGCCCTGACATTGAACAGAGGATCGTTAAGTATAACGTCGTTGAATTGAATAGGCCGATGGTCCACCTTCTCGAATGCATTTGCGGCGTAAAACCCGCTGTGTCTGACCATTCCATCAACGATTTCGAATACTTCCAGCTTGAGAGGGTATTTGCGGATGAGGTTCCAGGTATAACCCTTTAGCTTTCCCTCGACACATGAGATAATGCCGCTGGGACCGTAGATGCGCAGCGGTTCGTCACGCCTAAGCGACGCGCGGATCACCGAATCGATGCCGATGAAATGGTCTATATGCATATGTGTAATGAAGATATCGCTGATCCTGAGCAGATGACCCGCGTCGAGGGCGCTTATATTGCCGCAGTCGAAGAGGACAGCCCTTCTTTCCCTCATTATTCTTGCAAGGACGGACGGATCATCGAATGGTCCGTTGACGCGGGCGGCATGAAAAACGGGCTTCATAGTGTTATAATTATAACTTAAAATATATTTAGCTTATCAGTAACTTGCCTTAACCGCATCTTTAGGAGGACCTATGCCCGAGCTCAGAAAAGACCCTATATCCGGACGGTGGGTGATCATATCGGTCGAGCGCGGAAAGAGACCGACCGATTTTGTTTCGCCGTCTCAAAAACGCAAAGCCGGCGGCTTCTGTCCTTTCTGCCCAGGCAACGAGCACACGACCACACCTGAAATCATAGCATTCAGGCCTGCAAGCACCCCGCCGAATTCGCCCGGATGGACGCTTCGCGCAGTGCCGAATAAGTTCCCGGCGCTGCAGATCCATGGAGAGCTTCAAAAGATGGGGGAAGGCGTCTTTGACAAGATGAACGGGATTGGCGCTCACGAAGTCATAATCGAGACCCCCGACCATCAGCTGTCTCTTGCGACGATGCCGTCAAGGGCAGTCGAGGATGTTCTCTGGGCTTATTATTTCAGGCTTATGGATCTGAAGAAGGACTTCCGCTTCAAATACGTCCTGATATTCAAGAACGAGGGCGAGGTTGCCGGATCATCTCTTGAGCATAGCCACAGCCAGCTCATTGCATTGCCGATCATCCCGAAAAGCGTCAAGGAGGAGATGGACACTTCCAAGCAATATTATGACAGCAAGGAGCGCTGCATCTTTTGCGACATCATAAACCAGGAGATCGAAGCAGGTAAGAGGGTGATTTATGAAAACGACAAATACGTGGCCCTAGCACCGTTTGCTCCGCGCGAGCCGTTTGAGACCTGGGTTTTGCCGAAGCGCCATGAATCCAACTTCGGCCCTCCCGACAAGAGCTTTTCAGGACTGGCCGACATACTTCAGCGCGTACTGAAACAACTGGACAGGGTGCTCGACACGCCTCCTTACAATTTTATTCTGCATACGTCCGCCTTCAAAGAAGAAGTGAATGACTATTATCACTGGCATATCGAAATCGTGCCGAAGCTGACCAGAACAGCAGGATTCGAATGGGGGTCGGGTTTTTATATCAACCCGACACCACCTGAAGAAGCGGCTAAATTCATGCGGGAAGCAAAGATATAGTCCGATGAAGATCGCCCTGATATCGTCGGAGGCGGTGCCTTATTCCAAGACAGGGGGCCTGGCGGACGTCGCCGGCACACTGTTCAGAGAGCTCGATGCGATGGGCCATGACACCGCACTTTTTGTCCCGCTGTATGCCTCCACTAAAGGACGATTTCATGAGCGCCTTGCTGATTTGAAAATCGAAATCTGGATTCCTATAGGCACTGCGACAAAGAAATGCAGGGTGTATTCCGAGAAGCAGCCGAGCGGAAAATCGACCGGCAAAGGGACCGTATACTTTATCTCAAACGATGAATATTTCGACAGACCAGAGTTGTACGGTTCTGCCCAAGGGGATTATACGGACAATGACCGGCGATTCATATTCTTTTGCAGGGGCGTTCTTGAGGCGTGCAGAATTCTCGGCCTGAAATACGACGTGCTCCACTGCAATGATTGGCAAACAAGTCTCATACCGCTCTACCTGAATACGATTTACCGGCGCGACCCTGTCTTCGCTGCAACAAAGACAGTATTGACTATTCACAATATGGGATATCAGGGTCTGTTCCATCCGTCGTCACTTGACGCTGCCGGGTTCGGCCCGGAAATCTTCCATCCCGATGGCGTCGAGTTCTACGGGAAGGTCAATTTTCTCAAGGCAGGACTTATATCTGCAGATATACTGACTACCGTAAGCCCGACATATGCGAAAGAGATCCTGTCACCTGAAAAAGGCTTTGGACTTGATGGCGTTCTCAGGAAGAGAGCCGCTGCCCTTTTCGGCGTGCTTAACGGCATCGACACGACAGAATGGAACCCCGGGACTGATGTTCTTCTTCCCTCCAAATACTCCAGGACAGACCTCGGCGGCAAAGCCGAATGCAAGCGCAGGCTGATGTCTAAATGCTCGCTTGAAGGTACTCAGGACACTCCGCTGCTGAGCTTCATCGGGAGGCTTTCGTCCCAGAAAGGCATCGATCTTCTCGCAGATTCAATAAGCGAATTATTAGGTAAAGGTGCAAACCTGTTCATACTCGGAAAGGGCGACGAGCGGTTCCAGGGCCTGCTTAAGAAAATGGCTTCGAACTACCCCCGCAGAGTGTATTTCCTTGCAGGATTCGACGAGGAGCTGGCACATCTGGCATATGCAGGCTCGGACATTTTCCTTATGCCGTCTTTATATGAGCCATGCGGTCTGGGGCAGATGATCGCAATGCGTTACGGGACAATACCGGTTGCATATTCAACCGGCGGGCTTGCCGACACAATCGTCTCTTCAGAGCGCTCTTACGATAAATACCTCACGGACGGAAATTACAGTACAATTAAAGATACGGGGTTTCTGTTCAACAGCCACAACCGTGATGCCCTTATGGCCGCAGTCGGGAAGGCGCTGTCCGTATTCAGGCAAAAAAACATCTGGCAGATATTGGTCGGGAACGCAATGGAGGCGGATTTCTCCTGGAAGAATTCTGCAGAGAAATATCTCGAACTATATGAGAGACCTGTAACGATAGCCCGATGAATAATCATGACATCACATATCAAGGACCGAGCAAGCCGTCGTCCGAAGCACACCGCAGCGCAGATGCCGAACTTCGCAGGCTCAAGGTCCTGCATGCTATTACCACATCGGTGCTCTCTATAACGGATTTTCAGGAACTCCTTAAGAATATCGCCATAGAGTCAGTCAAGTTCTTCAACGCATCGGGAAGCATCCTCAGGCTTCTCGAAGGCGGCAAGCTCAAAGTGGAAGCCTGTTCAGGCCTTTGCGACGGGATCAAGATTGAACTGGAGATCGGCGAGGGTATCTGCGGCGTGGCCGCCAGGGAGGGCAAGACTGTATATTACAACCGCGCCGACGGCATTTATCAGGCCGCTATGCAAAGCATTGAGGTGGGAATATGCACGCCCCTGAAAATAGGCGATACACTCATGGGAACTTTCAGCCTTTACGACAAAATGACTGTGGACGGAGATATCATCCCTTTCGGAGAAGATGACAGAATAACTCTCGAAGGCTTTGCTTCGGTAGCCGCGATAGTAATCGAGAAGTCCATGCTTTACGAAAAGGCGCTGAAACAAGAGCGCGAAGCGGTCGAGGCAAAAAGGCAGGTCGAGGAGCTCAAGGACTATCTTGAGGGGTTGATCGAAAATTCGCCGGACGCTATCGTCACCACAGACCTCGACGGAGTTGTCACCTCGTGGAATGATGCTTCGGAGAAGATGTTTGGATATGCGCGCGAGGAAGTGATGGGACAGTTTCTGCCGAATGTGCCGCATTTTCTAGTCGATACGGAAAAAAGCTACATGGTGCAGATAAGAAACGGCGAAACGCTGAAAGACCTGGAAACAGTTCGTAAAACCAGTGACGGACGGATCATAGATGTGAACATTAACATGTCGCCGATCAAGAACTCCTCCGGAGATATAATTGGAATAAGCAGGGTCGGCAGAGACATAACGGAACGCAAGAGGATCGAAAAAGACCTACTCCGCAAGAATAACGAATTGTCCCGCCTGCTTTTCATAAGCTCCACAATGCGCGGCACCCTCGAGCTTGACCGCCTTTTGCGGATGGTGCTTACCGCGGTCACAATGGGCGACGGCCTGGGCTTCAACCGCGCAATGCTTTTTCTTATAGAAGAAGGCGGCAGGACCATAAAAGGTGCGATGGGCGTCGGCCCCGCCAATCATGACGAGGCATGGGAGATATGGTCGCGGCTCTCGATGGAAAACAAGGACATTCACACAATTATGCAGGAAATAGAACTCGGCCCTCTCAGAAAGGACTCCCTGATGGACCGTCTGTGCTGCGGAATAGAGGTAACCCTGGATGACGACACTGTGCTCACCCGGGCTGTAAAAGAGAAAAGGGCTTTTAACATACCCGACGTTCGCACAGAGCCGTTGTCGGACGCCGTTCTCATACAACAGCTCGGAACAATGGCGTACGCCGTGCTGCCGCTTATTTCCAGAAACAAGGTGATAGGCGTCCTCTGGGTCGACAATCTCTATTCCAGAAAGCCGATCACCGATCATGATATGAACATCCTTAAAGGGTTCACAGACCAGATAGCGTCCGCAATAGAAAACCTGCGTCTTTTCGAGCATGTTACCGAAGCCGAACAGGAACTCGAGAATATCTTCGAATCCATCTCAGACCTTATGTACATAAACGCTAGGGATTATTCAATAAAGAAGATCAACCGGGCAGTAGTCGACAAGATAGGAAAACCGCCCGAGGAAATAATAGGAAAGAAATGTTACGAAATCTTCCACGGGATGGACAGCCCGTGGGAGTTGTGCCCTCACCACAAGACGGTTTCGACAAACAGGTCTTATGTCGGAGAGGTGGACGACCCGAACCTGGGCGGCACTTTTCTCATATCAAGCTCTCCCCTTTTCGATCAGGGCGGCGAACTGACTGGTACGGTGCATATAGCCCGCGATGTCTCGGAGATAAAGAAACTGAAGGAAAAGATGGTATCCATCGAGAGAATGGCCGCTCTCGGCGAGATGGCGGCCAAAGTGGCACATGAGATAAGGAACCCGCTGCTTTCCATAGGCGGGTTTGCACGCAGGCTGGAGAAACGGCTCGACAGCGACCTGAGGGAGCATGCTAAAATTATCGTTGACGAGGTAAGGCGCCTTGAAGGTATACTGAACAATACCCTCAGCTTCGTGAAGAGCTCGGTTACCGAACGGAGGGAAGTGGCTGCAGCCGACCTCATCGCTGATATTACCACCCTGCTGGAACCGGCTGTGAATGAACGCGGCAATGTCCTCAGAAAAGAGGTTGACCATTCCGTAACACTGATAATCAATTACGACAGGATGAAGGAAGCTATCCTGAATCTGGTCAGCAATGCAAACCATGCGACCGAGAACGGCATGATAACCGTTGGGGTCTATTCAGAATCATCCTTTTCCGAGCCGGACCTCCTTGATCATCGGGCAGAAGAAAAAGATGCTATTATTGAAATACGTGACACCGGATACGGCATAAGGGAAGAAGACCTGGACAGGATCTGGGACCCCTTCTTTACTACCCGGCCTACTGGCACAGGACTGGGGCTGTCGATAACAAAGAGAATTGTCGAAGAACATGCAGGCAGGATAGATGTGGAAAGCAAAGTTGGAGAGGGCACTATTTTCAGAATTTATCTGCCGCTTAAAGGAGGCCCGGCATGAAGATACTGGTTGTGGACGACGAGAAGAACATACTGAAACTCTACAAAGCTGAGCTCGAAGACGAAGGGTACACAGTAGTGACGGCAAATTCGGGCAAAGAAGCTCTGGAGGTCTTCAGGGCGGAAAATCCCGACATCGTGACGCTCGACATAATGATGCCGGATATGGACGGGATACAGGTATTGAGGCAGTTGAAGCAGGAAAAGCCGCAGACGCCGGTTATAATGCTGACTGCATACGATTACCGCGACGATTTTTCCGTCTGGGTTTCGGATGCTTACGTAGTAAAGTCTTCCGATCTGGTTACCCTGAAAAATACAATTAAACAAATAATTGAAAAAAAGTAATTCGTCAATAACTGTAAAAGCGGACCTCCCAGCATATGGCGGTTTTTCACTTGCGCGCGGCAAAGGCGCTGTCCTGCTTATAAAGAACGCCGTGCCGGGTGAGACTGTCGAAGCCAGGATCGAAGAACACAAGCATGATCATGCGTTCGCATCCGTCATAAGGGTTCTGGCGGCATCGCCCGACAGGGTAGAGCCTTCGTGCCCCGTATTCGGCTTGTGCGGGGGCTGCCAGCTTCAGTATATTTCGTATCCGCGCCAGGTGAAGATCAAGGAAGAGATACTGTCGGATTGCCTGGGCCGTATAGCAAAAAAGCATGTTGAGATGTCCAATGCCTTTATCGGCACAAGTCCCTGGAATTACAGATATCGCGGTCAGTTCAAGGTCGGCAAGGGCTCTTTCGGTTTTTATCGCGAAAAAACCAGGGACGTGATAGATTTTGATTACTGCCCCATCATGAGTACGCAGGTCAACAGCCTTTTTTCAAAGGCCCGCGAAGTATACATATCCGCACGTGCCCTTTTTGAAGGGATTTCCGAGTTTCATATTTCCTGCGGAGATACGGGACTGGCCTTTCTCAAGTCGACAACGAAGATATCCACGGCTCGCTGGAACCAGATCGCGATGCTCCTACTTGAAGTCGGGTTTGGCGGAGTCAGCGGGACATCAGGAAACGGCAAGTCCGTGAGTTTCGGCAACGAACATATGACCCTTGAACTGGAGGGGCTGAAATATTCGGTTTCGGCACGCAGTTTCTTCCAGAGCAATTGGGAGCTCAATAAAACCCTTGTACGATATATATTGACTAGCATGCAGCCTCTGGCTAAAAAAAGGGTTATTGACCTCTATTCAGGTGCCGGCAATTTCTCGCTTCCCTTCGCGTCAAACGGCGCAGACGTCTATGCAATAGAAGAAAATCAGGAAGCCGTTTCCGACGGTAAAAGAAATGCGCGGCTGAACAACATCAGGAATTGCCGTTTTATCGAGTGCCCGGCAGAGCGTCTCAAGGTGTGCGACACTGTGGATATTTTGATCGTAGACCCGCCAAGGCCCGGCCTTTCCAATACCGCCCTGGATAAAATCCTCGTGCTCGAACCCGAACGGATCGCCTATATTTCGTGCAATCCTTCGACGCTTGCAAGGGATATTAAGAAACTCCTCGGCCTGTACGAGCTGGAGTCTGTGCGCATCATCGACTTTTTCCCCCAGACTTACCACATCGAATCTTTGGCGGTCCTGAAGCTGCGCTAACAACTGCAGCCCCGCGAACGAGCCATGCATGATAACGAATGATTTCCTCGATGCCGCAATAGAGGCTGCTCGACAGGCAGGGGAGTTCATAGCTGCCAATCGTGGGACATTAAACGCAGGCGACATAACCCTTAAACAGGCATTCGACTTCGTCACGCGCGTCGACACCGAATCCGAAAAGATCATCGTCAATGGCATAAAAAGAAGGTACCCGGACCACCATTTCCTCGCGGAGGAATCACACCGCGAAATGGAAACAGATGGCTACCGCTGGATAATCGACCCTCTCGACGGTACTACAAATTACATCCACAGCTTTCCGATGTCCGCTGTTTCGATAGCCCTTCAATACAAAAAAGAACTTGTCATCGGCGTTGTCTACGATCCTCTCAGAAGAGAACTGTTCGCAGCTGGCAAGGGACAGGGGGCCTTCGCCGAAGGAAAGAAATTAACTGTATCTCCTCTGACGGACATGAAGAACGCCCTGATTGCCACAGGATTTCCGTTCAAGAGAAGGGAAATGACTGACCGTTATCTCGCACTGTTTAAAAGCATATTTCATGAGGTCGGCGACATACGAAGGGCAGGCTCTGCCGCCCTGGACCTTTCTTACGTGGCCTGCGGTCGGCTGGACGGGTTTTTCGAGATAGGGTTAGCCCCATGGGATTGCGCGGCAGCGGCGCTGATGATCACAGAGGCCGGCGGCTTCATCACCGATTTCAGCGGCGGCAACGATTTCCTGTCTACAGGGAATATTGTGGCGGGCAGTGCCTTGACCCACCCAATACTGCTAGGAAAGGTCAAAGATGCCTTCGCCGGCATTATCGACAGGTAGCCTTTAGGTCCGCGTCAGGCCTACTATTAAGAATAATTAATGATTTCTTAATTTTTTCTTAATATTTTCGTTTTATTATATCTCGTATTGATTGAATAATCAGTTTTATTATCAAATAGTTAGTAATCTTAAACGACACTTTGGCTCTTTTCTTGTCGGTTATTGAGCGCGAATCAAATCGATTTCTCAGGATCTTGAGCAGGCCTTCGGCAGAGTCAATGATTTTCATAACTGGAGGTAACGGATGAATATCCCCCCTGATTTATATGGAGCGTTTGGAAAGGTGCAGATGTTCTCATCGCTGAATATAAAAGAGATCGGGGAGATTGTTGCCAAGGTATCAATCAAGGACTATCAGAAAGACGACGTGATATTGTGGGAGGGAGATGCCAATCCGCACATGTATCTGGTTTTGTCGGGACGCGTCAAAGTCGTCCAGGCTATAGAAGACGGCAGGGAGCTTATCAGGGCTATTCATGAGTCCGGTGATTTATTCGGCGAACTATCGTTGATGGACTCGGTCACTTCACCCGCCGAGGTTGTAGCCATGGATCGCACATCGGTCGCAATTATTGACAGGGAAAATTTCCTCAAGATCATCCATACGCACCATAAAGTTCTCAATAATTTGATACAGATGTTCTGCACAAGGCTTCGTAATCTGTGGGAAAGAGCGCAGATCATCAATTTCAAGAGCCCGGAACAAAGGCTGAATCTGCTTTTTCACCAGTTGTCGGCCGATTACGGAGAACAGATTGAGGAAGGGACTTTATTGAATATAAGACTGACGCACCAGACACTGGCTTCGATGACGGGCCTTTGCCGCGAGACAGTGACGCGAGCCCTTGATGCGTTAAAACGAGACAAATACATCAAAATACATAAAGGAGACAAGAAGGTTATTTTGCTACCGGCGTTCCTTAAATGCCGCTCAGCTCTCGGCGTCCAGATGCCGCACGCATGCCAAAATTGATCTATTGTGCGCCCTAATTGTTCGATACAATGGTACGATAGCCAAGAATATCGCCCATCGGCGCTGAGACCCTGCGGGCTGCTATTCCCTC
>DATHDF010000041.1:0-7332 GCA_035319185.1 Dissulfurispiraceae bacterium
AATTTGGGGTAGGAGCCGACCAGATGCTGCTTTTGTATCCTTCCGAAATCGGCGATTTCGCCATGAAGATATTCAACGCAGACGGAAGCGAGGTTGAGATGTGTGGAAACGGCATCCGCTGCTTCGCAAAATATGTATGGGAGAGAAACCTGTCCGGTAAGAAGGTGCTGGAAGTTGAAACACTGGCCGGGATGATCAGACCCGAAAAATCCGGCGACAATGTGAGGGTGGACATGGGAGAGCCGATATTGGCTCCGGATAAGATCCCGGTGGCTGTTAAATCAGAGTCAATGGCAGTCGATTATCCCCTGATCGTCGAAGATAAGAATTTCAAACTTACCTTTGTGTCTATGGGAAACCCCCATGCGGTAATCTTCCTGGAAGAGGAAGTCTCGGGCTTTGCTGTTGACAAATACGGCCCGCTGATCGAAACGCACGCCCTCTTTCCCAAAAAGACCAATGTCGAATTTGTAAATGTCAAAAGCAGGGACGAACTGGTCATGAGGGTCTGGGAAAGAGGCTCCGGTGAAACCCTTGCATGCGGCACGGGTGCATGCGCTGCAGCAGTAGCAGCGATGATAAAGGGGCTTACCGAAAAGCATGTAATCGTAAAGCTTCTGGGCGGCGATCTCTCCATCGAATGGTCTGAAAATAATCGTGTATACATGACCGGTCCGGCTGTCGAGGTGTTTGAGGGAGTCGTGAACTATGACTGACCGGGCCATCTGTTCCTGTATTTGATAATGACCCCGCACTTGGTATAAAGTTTATATAATCATCGGCAGGAGGAAACCATGTTCAAAGGTTCGTTGGTGGCCATAGTAACTCCGTTCAGGAACGGTAAATTCGATGAAAAAACTTATGGCGATCTGATAGAGTGGCACATTTCGCAGGGTACACACGGCATAGTGCCGTGCGGCACGACGGGCGAAGCGTCCACACTTGATTTCGAAGAGCATTACCGTGTTATCGAGGTTGCCGTAAAGGCTGCAAACAAAAGGGTTCCGGTCCTTGCTGGCACCGGGGCCAATTCTACAGATGAGGCAATTCATATTACTCAGAAGGCAAAGGCGCTGGGAGCCGACGGAGCGCTGATCGTAACACCGTACTACAACAAACCTACCCAGGACGGTCTTTATCTTCACTTCAAGGCCGTGGCTCAGGCTGTGGATATTCCGATCGTACTGTACAACGTGCCCGGCAGGACAGCTGTCAACATGCTGCCCGCTACAGTTGCAAGGCTTCTTGAGTTCGACAATATAGTGGGGATCAAAGAGGCAACAGGCGACATGCGCCAGGCCAGCGATCTTATACGGCTCTGCGGGGACAGTCTGACGGTAATTTCCGGTGATGATTTTACGACCTTCGCAATGATGACGCTGGGCGGCAAAGGGGTAATTTCTGTTACCGCCAACATAGTCCCGAAAGAGATGTCCGAAATGTGCAATGCACTGGAGACAGGCGACCTTGACAGGGCCAGAAAATTGCATTTCATGCTTGAGCCTTTGAATGCGGCCATGTTCATCGAAACTAATCCGATACCGGTTAAAACCGCGCTTGCGCTCATGGGCAAGGTCGACGAGGATTTCAGGCTTCCGCTCTGCAATATGTCGACGTCAAACAGGGAAAAGTTGCAGTCTGCGCTAAAGGATGCCGGCCTTATCTGAGGAACAGAAAGCGGGAAGAAGTACGCAGGAAGAAGTCATCATCGGCAAATCACTGCTTTTTCTATATCCCTGCTTCCGGCTTTCTGCGATATTCTGCTGTATTTTGATCCCGCTTTTTTTGCCGCAGCCATGTGGATTCAGCGCCGAACTCCCATCTCCGTATGCGATAGAAAGCCTTACAGGGCAAAAAGCCCCTGATTTTTCACTACAGAATCCTTCCGGCAGATCAGTAACCCTGTCTTTTTATAGCGGTAAGTTAGTTATTCTTGTATTCTGGGCATCCTGGTGCCCACCATGTAAGGATGAACTGCATTCTCTCAACAGGCTTTATGGAATGTATAAAGATCGAGGTCTTGTAGTTCTGGCAGTATCATCCGACCGGACGCTTTCTGCAGTCAAAGAGTTTGTAGCGCAAACGCCTTTGGACTTTGAGGTGCTGTTTGACAGCAAACTGGCTGTAACCAGGGCTCTCTATAAAGCGTTCATGGTGCCAACCAGCTTTGTAATTGACAGGCGCGGCATAATTTTCAAGAAACATTTCGGAGAACAGGACTGGACCAGGCCGGAACTGGTCAGGGAAATCGAAGCTTTACTATGAATAATGCTGATTGCCGACATAGTCGACAATCAGCAAGCCGCACCCGATGCGAGATATAACCTAAACTAACTCTTCAGTTCGGATGTGCATTGAGGACAGCGTGTGGCCTTGATCGGCACCGCTGAAAGACAGAAGGGGCATTCCTTCGTTGCAGGCGGAGCAGGAGCTTCTTCTTTCTTCAGTCTGTTAAGCTGCTTGACCATGAGGAATACCGCAAAAGCTACAATCACGAAATCGAGGACAGTGTTAAAAAAAAGGCCGTAATTAAGCGTAGGCGCTCCGGCGGCCTTAGCCTCCTGAAGAGATGCAAACTCTTTGCCGGAAAGACTGATGAAGAGACCAGAAAAATCGACCTTACCCAGCAACAGGCCGATCGGCGGCATTAGAACGTCGCTCACAAAAGATGAGACGATTTTGCCGAATGCACCTCCGATGATAATACCGACTGCCAGGTCTACAACATTGCCGCGCATTGCAAATTCCTTGAATTCCTTGAACATAGCTGATCTCCTTATGTTTGCGGCGTAATTTACCAGCTTGACGTCGTCAAGACATCAGTTTTGCGACTTTCTATTTATAGCAAGTAACAGTTGCTAAGTCAAGAAAAACTTACAGCTTATAGGATACCGCCTGCTCATATCATAAACCGACAATTTCTATACTCCGCTTATTAGATGGCAGGCAACGGACGACTCTCCGATTGGCTTAAGTTCTGGAGAGATTGTTTCGCAGAGGACAATTTTTTTGGGGCAGCGCGGGTGAAACGTACAACCGGGCGGCACGTCAACGGCGCTGGGTATATCACCCGAATCAGCTGCTAACGCTGACTGGCCTCCGCCATATTGAGATCGATACTTCAACTTCGGGGCGGACGACAGCAAAAGTTCTGTGTAAGGATGCTTCGGTGCGGCGAACAGATCATCTGTTTTCCCGCGTTCTACAATCCTTCCAAGGTACATCACTGCGACTTCGTCGCTGAGATATCTTACAACCCTCAGGTCATGGCTGATAAATACCATAGATATTCCTGATGCCTCCCTAATCCCCTGCATCAGATTGAGTATCTGCGCCTGAATGGAGACGTCAAGCGCAGACAACGGTTCATCCGCCACGATCAGTTCCGGGCTGACCGTGAGAGCACGCGCTATACATATCCTCTGGCGCTGGCCACCGCTGAATTCATGCGGATACTTGTCAAGCGAGTCTTCGTTGAGACCGACCTTGCCGAGTAGCTCAACCACCCTGGCCCTTGCTTCGTTTCGCGGGACAAGATTATGAATAATATACGGCTCAGACAATGCATCGACAATCCTCATCCGCGGATTCAGCGAGGCAAAGGGGTCCTGAAATATGATCTGGACAGCCCTTCTGAAACCTTTTATATCTTCGCCCTTCAGCCCCGAAATAGCCCTCCCCCTGAAAACAACATCCCCAGATGTCGGCTCAAGCAGCTTAAGAATAAGCCTTGCCACCGTAGACTTTCCGCATCCACTCTCACCAACGAGTGCAAAGACGTTGCCTCTCCCCACGTTAAAGCTTACACCATCGACAGCCTTTAGCCATTTTTTCGCCTCGCCGAAGCCCGTCCTCACCTGAAAGTATTTCTTTATGTCCCTGACAGCAAGCAAAGGCCCGTTGTTTCGGTCCTGAATGTTCATCATATTGTTCACCGAAAGCACCTCACGAAATGTCCTGCGGACACCTCCACAAGTGTCGGCTCGC
The DNA here is from genome assembly GCA_035319185.1 of Dissulfurispiraceae bacterium. GTDB lineage: Bacteria > Nitrospirota > Thermodesulfovibrionia > Thermodesulfovibrionales > Dissulfurispiraceae > Fen-1308. Next base: position 3,988 of record DATHDF010000041.1, read on the forward strand.
CGGCAATACACGCGCTGGTTGCTGCTGCACAACGGTCTGAAAACTTGCACCCTTCGGGATAGAGGTCAGGGGATGGGACAAAACCAGATATCGGCTTTAGTGGAATGCCTTTTTTGTCCGGCAAAGACTCCAGCAACCCTACTGTATAAGGATGCATGGGATTTCTGAAAAGCTCCTCGACGCCTGCAAGTTCCATGATCCTGCCGGCATACATGACCGCAACGCGCTCCGCTTGCTCCGAAATAATGCTCAGATCGTGGGTGATCAGTAGTATAGCCATCTTCCGGTCCTGCCTAAGCCTTTTAAGCAGGTCGAGTATCTGGGCCTGAATGGTTACATCAAGTGCAGTTGTCGGCTCGTCTGCAATCAGCAATCCAGGATTGCATGCTATGGCCATTGCTATCATCACCCTCTGCCTCATGCCGCCGGATAACTGATGGGGATAGTCCTTTATCCGCAACTCCGGCGATGGTATTTTTACCGACCTGAGAAGCTCTATGGAGCTGTTCATCGCTTCCGATTTATTCATATCGAAATGTGTTCGCAGCGCTTCAGCCACCTGAAAGCCGACAGTCAATACGGGATTAAGCGATGTCATGGGTTCCTGGAAAATTATCGATATGTCCTTCCCGCGGACACCTCTCATCTCTTCTCCACTCAGGGCAAGGAGATCCTTATCCCTGAACATTATTCTTCCCTCAGCAAAGGCGTTCCCAGGAAGAATCCGCAAGATTGAAAGCGCGGTCATACTCTTGCCGCTACCGCTTTCGCCCACGAGGCCGAAGACCTCTGCTTCGCCGATGTCAAATGAAACATCAGAGACCACCCGCATTGCTTCATGGTCTGATCTGAACGATATCGAGAGTTTTTTTACTTCAAGAAGTTTATTGGACATACCTAAAAGCATGATAAGTGTTTAGCTGAATGGTTGTCAATAATAAGTACATTGGCCGGGCGGTTTTGTGTCCAGTTGGATTGACATCGTCGCTGGTGATTGCAGTCACAGAAGAAAGCGGGCGCATTTTATATATTTAAAGCAGCAGATTTTATCTGTAAAACCGCAATAAAAGCAAACCACTCAAAAGAGTGGGACGCAAAGCCAAGAGCCTAACTCCCTAAGGGACATGGCAGTTCGGGCTGCCGGTTGGTAAAGTGCCTCAATGGTCTTTGGCTTCCGGATAGGATCGTGGAGGTTCATATGTCAGTCAAGCAATCGATAACAAGGAGCACACCGGGAAAAAACCGCGCGTGGCTTGCTGCGTTCGTACTAATCGCGTTAACTATATTCATTACTGGAAATGCTTTTTCAGCGGTCACCCTCAGTTGGAACGCCCCAAACTCTAATACCGACGGCACACCATTGACGGATCTATCGGGATATGAAATCTACTACGGGACTTCATCCGGTAATTACGCCCATTCAGTCAATGTTGGAAATGTGAGATCATACACTTTTGCCAACCTGTCGGCTGGAACGTATTATTTTGTGGCAACGGCATACAATACTTCAGGCGTCGAGAGCGCATACTCAAATGAAGTTATAAAAACCGTAGCCTCTCAGTATACGTTGTCGATCGCCCGCAGCGGCACCGGCTCAGGCACTGTGTCAAGCTCACCGGCTGGGATAAATTGCGGTACGTCATGCAGCGGCTTATACAATCCCGGGGCCGTTGTCACACTCACGGGTGCTCCTGCTGCAAATTCGGTCTTCGCAGGCTGGTCCGGCGGAGGATGCTCAGGAACAGGGACATGCTCATTCACAGTAAATGCCAATACCACTGTTACCGCAATGTTCTCTCAACAAAGTCAGACCTATACCATCACAGCATCGGCAGGCACAGGTGGAAGTATCAGCCCGATCGGTGCAAAAACCATGAGCAGTGGGGGTAGCCAGACTTACACCATCACTCCTGCAGCGGGATATTCTATTGCAGGCGTGACAGTAGACGGTACTTCAGTGGGCGCAGTCGCCAGCTATCCCTTTAGTAATGTCACAGCCGACCATACTATTGCTGCCACTTTTAAGACTGCTAATGCTACTACTTACACAATCACCGCATCGGCAGGCACAGGCGGAAGCATCAGCCCGGCCGGAACAAAAACCATAAGCAGCGGAGGCAGCCAGACATACACTATCACTCCTGCGACTGGTTATTCAGTTGTAAGAGTAACTGTTGACGGCCTTCTTGCAGGTACTACTATCCGCACCTATAATTTCAAAAATGTTACCGCCAACCACACTATTACTGCCACTTTCACGGCAAATACAAGTTCATACACAATCACCGCATCGTCAGGTACAGGCGGAAACATTAGCCCTGCTGGACCAATTTTAGTTATCTTCGGCGGCAGCCAGGCATACACTATTACACCTTCTTCCGGCTATTCCATCGCGGGAGTTACAGTGGACGGTGTTTCGGTCGGCGCTGTGAGTACCTACACTTTCAGTAACGTCAAAACCAACCACACTATCACGGCCACTTTCAAAACAAGCTCAGGCAGTACAACAACTACTACTAAAACCATAACTCTGGCTCCGACTTCAGATACCTTCATTAACGTTGACACTATCAATTATTCGACATCTCCCGAAAATACCACTTATACCTGGCCGGCTCAGAAGGTGGCAAATGCCATATTGATGAAGTTCGACCTGTCTGCGATTCCTGCGGGTGCTACAATTCAGAGTGCTGCACTTAATCTCTATATGTTCGACTCAGACACAAATACAGCCTATCCCTCATACAGGCTGAGCCTGAATCGAATCATCAATCACAACCCGGACCTTTCCAGGGCAACCGGTTATACTTATGACGGAACTCATTCCTGGACATCAAATACAAAGGCGTATAACAATATTCCGTTAGCTCAAGCCGATATTTCAGGATCGTACAATACCTTAGCTGTGAACCAGACGGCGGGGTTTAAATCATGGGATGCAACTCAGTTGATAAGCTACTGGCTGACTAATCCATCGGCCAACTACGGGCTGATGATCAATTCCGACCCGGCTGCACCAGCCGATACGTTCAGGAATTTTGCCAGTTCGCAAAATGCAACGGCAAGTTGGCGTCCATATTTGAAAGTTACCTATATTACAAAGTAGTGGTTAAATTCAAAAAAATAAGATAACCTTCTAGGCTCTCTGGCTATTGATAGCCAGGGAGCCTTGTTTCTTCTTCCATCGTTATTCAGACAGCGCTCAGTATCGTAAATATAGCGAACATCAGAAGCAGTGCAATTCCGACCAATGAGGCCCTGCGCCTGCCCTTCTCGCCGCGATCAATGTACGGGATGAAGAGAAGAAGACATACATACATTACCGGAATAATCACGGTGCCGATG
>DATHDF010000042.1:0-17879 GCA_035319185.1 Dissulfurispiraceae bacterium
TGCTCGTCCTCCCTCATGACGAAGTTTTACTCTATAAATATAGAGCCAAGTATAGAATAGTACCACAGTTTAGATGAAATGGATTTTGCTGTCAATAGATTCTTTAGTTATGAATTTATTAATTTTTTAAATGGATGCCGATGCATAGAATACGTCTATATAAGACATACTATTTTGCCACCAAATGTTGCAGCGCTATAAAAGCCTGGCCGAGCGAGAGACATGCGTCATTGCATGGCAGGTACTCGTTGGTAGTCACGGACATGCCGTGAGCAGACAGATCGGCCAGAACGTCCTGCAGCAGCCTTGCATTCTGAAAGCAGCCGCCACTGATGACAACATTATCAAGACCCGTCTTTGAGCTGATGCGAAGAACCACGTCTGTTATCAAGGTTGTCATGGTGCGGTGAAAACGCAATGAAATCATGGACGGCTCAGTTCCAGCAGAAACTTCACGGGCAATTTCTCGTATCATTCCGCTGAAGTCTATGACTGAAGGCATTGCAGCCGTGATTTCGTACCGATACGGATCCGACCCCGGATTTTCGTCTTCATCGGGCAGCACGCTTTCAAGGGCAACTGCCGCCTCGCCCTCGTAAGTATTGAAATGGCATATTCCGGCCAGAGATGATACTGCATCGAAAAGCCTTCCGGCCCCCGACGATAGCGGCGAGAATGACGGATTGTCCGCAATCTTTAAAACCGATTCTATTTTTGATCTGCCGAACCTTTCATTGAAACCGATAGCAGACATGACGCTATAAATATCCTCATTGCCCAATGCCTGTTTCAGGTAACTTGCTGCAATGCGCCATGGTTCCCTGATCGCCATCTCGCCTCCGGGCAGCGGCACATATCTGAAATGCGCAGCTCTTTCGAAGCCGGAAAGATCGCATACAAGGAATTCCCCTCCCCACAGGCGCCCGTCTGTGCCGTAGCCGGTACCATCGAGCGCTACGCCGATCACCCTGTCTTTGATCCCCTTCTCAGCCATGACTGCGGCAATATGCCCGTGATGGTGCTGTACGGCAAAGCCCTGCAATCCGTTCTCTGATATGTGTTTAACCGCCCATCTCGTTGACAGGTAGCCGGGGTGAAGATCGTATGCAACTGCAATAGGTTCAGAGCGGTACACCTGTTTGAGATTTGTCAGCGTCTCCTCAAAGAAATCGGCTGTCTCGATGTTTTCCATATCGCCGATGTGCTGACTGACAATGGCGGCGTTACCCCTGGTAAGAGCAAACGTGTTCTTAACCTCGGCACCGCAGCCCAGGACATCGGGGCCCTCTTCATGCAGCATTATGGCCTGCGGGACATATCCGCGGGAGCGCCTGATGAAAAGGGGCCTGCCGTTGCACACCCTTACAACCGAATCGTCAACGCGCATGAATATTTCCCGGTTGTGGAGCAGGAAGGCGTCTGCAAGACCGTCGAGCCTTCCCATCGCTTCGTCATTGCCGATGACAATGGGTTCCTCCGAAAGGTTTGCACTGGTTGCGACCAGTGCATTGAAATTATACGCCCCTGCCTGGTCGTCAAACAGCAGATAATGCAGCGGCGCATAGGGAAGCATGAATCCGAGATACCGGTTGTTCGGCGCCAATGCGGCTGGAAGATTCAGGCTGGACCTCTTATTTAAAAGAACTATAGGCCTGCGCATATCCTTCAGCAGTGCCGATTCCTCAGCCGATACATCGCAGTAACGCAGAATAATGCCGACGTCGGGAGACATCAGCGCGAATGGCTTGTTGCGGCGCCGTTTCCTTTCTCTAAGCCGCTCAACGGCCCCTTCATTTTCTGCATCACAGCATAGATGAAAACCGCCGATTCCCTTAACAGCTACGATCCCTCCCCGTTTCAGCACGTCGACGGTTGCCGCTATGGGATCTGATTCATCAGTCCTGTATTCGTCGTTACGAAGCCTGAACTCCACCCGGGGCCCGCATACCGGGCACGCGTTAGGCTGGGCGTGAAAACGCCTGTTCGAGGGATCATTGTATTCGGCTTCGCACTTAGGGCACATGGGGAAGACCGACATGGTTGTGTTCGGCCTGTCATACGGCACCCTTTTTGTAATGCTGTATCTGGGGCCGCAGTTCGTGCAATTGATAAACGGATATCTATAACGCCTATCATCCGGAGCGAACAGCTCCTTCAGGCAATCGTCGCAAACGGACATGTCCGGAGAGATATGGGTAAACCCGCCCTCGTCAACGCTTTGTATGATGCTGAATTCCTTAAACCCGGCGGGCGGAAGCTCTTTGGCCTCTATCGATTCTATCTTTGCGAGCGGCGGCAGGTTATCTTTAAGCATGTCGGCAAACCGGACTGCGTCCTGTCCTTCGACCTCGATAATTACGCCCGCTGATGAATTAGTAACGTATCCCTTCAATCCCAACTTTTCGACAAGATTATAGACGGTGGGCCTGAATCCCACGCCCTGCACTATTCCCTTGATAGTAATGTGAAGACGCATAAATGACAGTTAAAGAGTTGAAGGGTTAAGGAGTTTATTTATCCTCAACTTATTTTTTTGACAAAGATTTCTTTCGCAAGTTCATGGTCGATCGCTATCGTAGTCTCGTCCATCTGCAGAACGACAGACGGTTTTCTCTGGATCAATTTTATGATCGTGCCAGGGATGATCCCGATGGAACTGAGACGCCCGATCCTAGCCGCTTCGGATGGTGTTATGAATACTATCTTTCCGGTCTTTCCGACCTCGAACTCCGTGAGCCTGGATACAACCGGCCTGATATCTACGCTATATTTTTTGCAGCATTCGCCGCGGGGGATAGGTTTTCCGTGCGGGCATACCGGCGGATGTCCGAGGAATGTGCAAACGCTGTCGGTCAGTTCTTCGCTCAATATATGCTCGACTTTGCAGGCATCTTCTTCCATCGTGTCTTTCGACAGGTCAAAGACGTCTGTGAAAAGCCTCTCGGCCAGCCTGTGCCTCCTGATAAGTCCCTTGGCTGCCGCCGTACCCTTATCGGCCAGCTTGATCTCGTCATCCGTGATTACTACGAGGTCTTCACGGATCAGTGACTCCACGATTTCGTCAATATTCGAATCATCGGAGGAAAGCTTGAAGCGCTTCATGTCGCGATGGCCTTCCTCGCCCAACACCCACAACAGCTCAAGAGCCTCGTCTATTCTTTCTTTTTCCATGAAACCTCCAATGAAACGTTAAAGCGCTAAAGAGTCGAAGTGTTCAAGAGTTAAATAAATATTCATTCTTCTAATTATTCCGCTAACCCTTCAACTCTTAGACCCCTTAACTCATAAACGGCAGTTGTTGAGACATCACCGGATGAAAACTCTTTCGATGGATCGGGCATGGGCCGTGCAGCCTCAGGCATTCGAGGTGCTCACGCGTTGCGTACCCCTTATGACTGTCGAAACCATACTGAGGGAAGGCGGCATGATATTCCATCATGATCCTGTCCCTTGTAACTTTCGCTATTATGGAGGCGGCTGCGATTGAAGCGCTCTTCGCGTCGCCCTTTATGATTGGAATTTGTCTGACGCCGACCCCCGGTATAGTCAGCGCATCGATCAGTATCAGTTCGGGGTTAGTCCCCAGGTCGGAAACCGCAATATACATTGCCTTTTTTGTGGCATTCAATATGTTTATCCTGTCTATCTCATCGGCATCGATTACGCCGACTCCGACCCTCCCGGAGGACAGGATCATCCTGTACAATTCTTCTCTTTCGGCTTCGGGGACCTTCTTCGAATCCCTCACACCGCTAATCCTTTGATTCCTGTTGAGCACGACAGCTGCGGCAACTACGGGCCCGGCAAGCGGACCCCTTCCAGCCTCATCGACCCCGGCTATTATAGAGAATTCACCGTTGCCGGCGGATTCATCATACTCGTAGGGGTCCATCAGGGACTATTCTGCGGCAGCTTCTTTCTTTAATTCCCTCGCCTTTTCCTTGACCTTGGCGTCTTTGCCTTTTTTGTGCCTGAGATAGTAAAGTTTCGCCTTACGCACATCGCCTCTCTTCAGCACCTCGATCTTGTCGATTGACGGGGAATGCACGGGGAAAACCCTCTCAACACCTACGCCGAATGATATCTTCCTAACCATGAAGGTCTCGTTTACACCCTGTCCCTTTCTGGCGATTACGACGCCTTCAAACGGCTGCAGCCTTTCTTTGTCTCCCTCGACAACCTTGACGAATGTCCTCACGGTATCGCCGACATTGAACTGAGGGACTTCTTTCCGGAACCTCTCTTCAACTGCCTTTATCAAGTTCATCATCTTCCTCCGATTTTATAATTTCCTTTTGCAAGCAAAGCTCCTGCAGTATCCTTTTATCTTCAGCGCTCAACGCAGTTTTGTCCAACAAATCCGGCCTCTTCTCAAGGGTCCTTCTCAAGGCCCCTTTCCGCCTCCATTCCGCAATCCTTGCATGATTGCCCGACAAAAGCACATCGGGGACCGGCTGTCCCATGAAATCAGGGGGCCTCGTATAGTGCGGATAATCGAGTATGCCCCATGTAAAAGATTCCTCTTTCGACGATTCATCGTCTCCCAATACCCCCGGGCAGAGTCGCGCGATGCTGTCTATTATAACCAATGCAGCCAGCTCGCCACCAGTCATTACAAAGTCGCCTATGGAAATCTCCTCGTCAATGAGGTTTTCGCGCACCCTTTCGTCTATGCCCTCGTAACGGCCGCAGATCAGCATTATGCGCCTTTCTTCACGCAGCAGTTCCTCTGCCACAGCTTGATCGAATGTCCTGCCCTGAGGGCTGAGGAGTATCTTCCTCCTGGGCTCGCCGTCTGCACCTATTGAGCCAAGGGCATTGAACATCGGCTCAATCTTCATAACCATGCCGGAGCCGCCTCCGTAGGGATAATCGTCCACGGTCCTGTGCTTGTCCGTCGTATAATCGCGCAGGTTATGAAGCTTCACATCCAGAAGCCCGTTCTGAACGGCCCTCTTCAGAATGCTCTCGCCAAGATACGCGTCAATAATCGACGGAAAAATTGTTACAACATCAAACCGTGCGCACATATTCAATCCGGACCTGCAGGCTCCCAATAATAAGGGGCGTTCTCGACGAACGCCCCTTCACCGTTTGTCGCGTATTAATGCCGTCTATTCCAGTATCTCAAGAACGCATCTCTTGCCGACCTTCGTCCCCGCCGCGCCGAGTATCGTCCTCATAGCCCGCGCCGTCTTTCCCTGCTTGCCGATCACCTTTCCCAGATCGCTCTGGGAAACCCTGAGTTCGTAAACCGTGGTCTTTTCCCCTTCAATCTCACTGACCTTGACTTCATCCGGCTTGTCTACAAGTGATTTCGCCATCGCCTCGATCAACGCCTTCATGCGTCACCTCCGCAGGATTAGAGTCAACAGATATAAAGAGAGCTGGGAACTCCCGGCCTACATGCCGGCTTTTTGCAGAAGTTTCTTTACAGTTTCGCTGGGCTGTGCACCCTTGCCGATCCAGTGCTTTACGCGCTCCAGATCTACATCTATCCTGGATGGCTCAATCCTGGGGTCATAGGTCCCGAGAATCTCTATGAAAGGGCCGTCCCTTCTGGCCTTGGCATCGGCGACAATAATCCGGTAAAAGGGCTTTTTATGGGCCCCCAGCCTTGTCAATCTAATCTTAACCAACTAATCACCTCCTGAACTGATTCGCATAGTCGAAAATTTTAATACATTTAACCCGATTAATTCAAATTTTCAAGCGGTTCGGCAATGCTGAACGCCGCCGTTAAAACGGAAGGAACTTTGGAAGCTTGAACCCCTTCTTGCCTGCGCCCTTCATCATCTTCATCATCTTCCGCATCTCGAGGTATTGCTTGAGGAGCCTGTTGACATCGGCTACCGTCGTACCGCTTCCCATGGCAATGCGCTTTCTGCGGCTTCCATTGATAACAGTATGGTCGTTGCGCTCTTTCGTCGTCATCGAGTTGATGATAGCCTCGATCCTTACAAATTCCCGTTCGTCCACCTTGACGTCCTTCATGGCCTTGCCCATGCCGGGTATCATCCCGAGTATGTTTTCAAGCGGACCCATGGACCTGAGTTTCTTCAGCTGGTCCTTCAGGTCGTCGAACGTGAACCGGTCCTCGATGATCTTTGCCTGAAGCTTTTCGGCCTCTTTGCGGTCAAATGTATCCTGGGCCTGCTCGATGAGCGAAAGCACATCCCCCATGCCGAGTATTCTTTTGGCCACGCGGTCGGGATAAAAAGGCTCAATCATATCGATCTTTTCGCCCATGCCCATGAACTTGATCGGCCTTCCGGTCACATGCCTGATAGACAAAGCCGCTCCGCCCCTTGCATCTCCGTCCATCTTGGTCAGTATTACGCCGTCAAGCCCTATGAGTTCATTGAAGCTCTTTGCAATATTCACCGCGTCCTGCCCCGTCATTGCATCGGCTACGAAAAGCACCTCTTTGGGCTGGACTTTCTCCCTCACCCTTTTAAGCTCGTCCATAAGCTCTTCATCGATGTGGAGGCGGCCTGCAGTATCAATGATTACAATGTCCCGCGCATCAAGCCTCGATTGCTTGATAGCGTCGCCGCATACTGATACGGGGTCCTTGTTTTCTTTCAAATGGAAAACAGGGATGTCCAGCTGCTTGCCGAGCGTAATCAGCTGATCGATGGCCGCAGGTCTTTTCAGGTCTGCGGCTACAAGCATGGGGCGCCTGCCTTCTTTCTTAAACAATCTGGCGAGTTTTGCCGAGGTAGTGGTTTTACCGGATCCCTGCAGACCTACCATCATGATGACCGTCGGCGGGTTCGGAGAAAGATGAATCCTTTCATTGGCGACGCCCAGGAGTTCAGTCAGTTCATCATGAACTATCTTTATGACCTGCTGCGCCGGCGACAGACTTTCGAGCACTTCCTTGCCGACAGCGCGTTCGCGTATATGCTGTACAAAATCCTTGACGACCTTGAAATTGACGTCAGCTTCGAGCAGGGCAAGCCGCACTTCCTTGAGCGCAGCATCCACATCCTCTTCCTTGAGGATTCCCCTGCCCTTCAGCTTCTTGAATATGGATTCCAGCTTTTCGCTTAAACTCTCAAACATTTCTTCTCCATCCGCATCACTTTAACAATGGGCTAATTTCTGCTTCAAGGACCTTTGCATAATTGTCGGGAATACCCAGATGTTTGTTTCTGATCCTGCCGTCGGCATCTATAATGATTGTGGTCGGAAGGCTGAAGACACCGAACATCCTGCCGACCTGACCGTTATCCATCACTATCGGATAGGTCAGTCCGAATTCTTTTCTGTAAGAAGTTACCTCTTTGATCGCATCCGGACCTTCGTCTATGGAAACTGCAATAACGACAACTCCATTGCCCTTGTGCCGGTCGTAAAACGATTTAAGTTCCGGAGCCAGCATCCTGCAGGGTTCGCACCAGGTGGCAAAAAAATCGAGCACCACCACTTTCCCGCGATAAGAAGCCAAATCTATCTTTGCGCCGCCGATGTCGTTAAGCGCAAATGTAGGCGCAAGATCAGCGCTCGCCTGTTTCGGCTCCACATCCCCCTTGGAGCAGGAAGACACCAGGAAGAAAATACAAATTACGAAGACTGAAACGGCAAGGAGATTTGCCTTGCTGCAGCAGGGATTCAAAACCGGTAAACCTTATGCCAGAAGGGTGTCGATCTTTGATTTCAACTGCGGTTTCGGAACTGCACCGACTATCTGATCTACCTTCTGCCCGTCCTTGAAAAAGATAATGGTCGGGATGCCCATGATCTTGAACCTGCTGGCAATGTCCGCGTTCTCATCGGTATTCAGTTTGCCCACCTTGATTCTGCCGGCATAATCCTTGGCAAGCTCTTCAATAGTAGGGGCAATCATTCTGCACGGTCCGCACCAGACGGCCCAGAAATCGACCATAACAACGCCTTTATATTCAGTTACCTCTTGGTCCCATGTCGCGCTGGTAAGATTGACAATACCTTCTGCCATATACAGCCTCCTTTTAGAAATAAATACTTTAAGAAGTATAATTGAACAACCTTCTTTTGTCAATTTACCGAGGGATGTTAATGGCTTAGCAAACAATCGGCACGCCGACTGCAATCATCAGGGACGCACTTTACATTTTCCGCCGGCTCAAATACACTGATTATATGAAATATGTGATCATCGGAAACGGAGTTGCCGGAACTACTGCAGCCATCAACATCAGAAAGTTCGACACTGCAGGCGAGATAATAGTCATCACCGAGGAGGACATCCCTTTTTACAGCCGCATGCGCCTCCCAGAATACCTGGCCGGCTCCGTATCCGAAAAGAAGCTTATTCTGTACGATGATGCGTGGTATGAGCGCAATAATATTAGGCTGGTCACAAACAGGCGGGTGGTTTCGCTTGATGTCAGCGGCAGGCAGGCATTGCTTGAAAACGGCGCCGCGATACCGTACGACAAACTGCTGGCAGCCACAGGGGGAAGCGCGTCAGTGCTGCAACTGCAGGGCTCCAGGAAAAATGGCGTCTTCACATTGAGAAATATCGCCGATGCCAGAAAGATGAAGCAATTCTCGGCAAACGTTGCCGAGGTAATAATACTGGGCGGCGGCGTACTCGGTCTTGAAATCGGCAATGCCTTGCGGAAGGTCGGCAAATCGGTTACTGTCGTCGAATTCTTCCCGCGCCTGCTCCCCAGGCAGATGGACGATGCCGGCTCCGGCATCTTCAGGGCCATGCTTGAATCGCTCGGCCTGCGGTTTTACCTGAATGCCAGGGCCGAGGAAGTATTAGGCAACGATCTGGTTGAGGGCCTCAGGCTCAAGGATGGGACCGTCCTGCGAGGGCAGATGCTCGTCATAAGCGCCGGCGTCACTCCAAACACGTCTATCTTCGAAGGCACAGGCGCAATGCTCAGCAAAGGCATTCCGGTCAATGACAGAATGGAAACAGAGTTGCCGAATATCTATGCAGCCGGAGACGCAGCAGAGCACAGCGGCAGGAATTACGGCATATGGCCTGCAGCTGAAAAACAGGGTGAAGTCGCCGGAATCAACATGGCCGGAGGAAACACCTTATATGAAGGGACTATCCCTTCCAACTCCATTAGTGTGGCCGGCATAGATGTCGTATCGTTCGGAGAGATTGACGTTGAATGCACCCTGCCATCGCTGGTATATAAGAATCAGGACAGAGGCATATACAGGAAACTCGTAGTCAGAGACGACTGCACGGCCGGGTGCATATTGTGCGGCGATATGTCGGCCAGGCAGGAGATCATGTCTGCAATCAGGGAAAAGCAATCATTAAGTGCAGTACAAAAGATCGTCGAAAATCTGGAGCTGAAATGGACGCCGTCGCAAAGATAGCAGAAGAGCGCATAAAACAGGCGATGGCCAACGGTGAATTCACCAACCTCTCCGGTGCGGGCAAGCCTATTGAGTTCGAAGACGAAACCTGGATACCTGAAGAGTTGCGGCTTGCCTACAGATTTCTGAAGAATGCGGGCTGCATTCCGCCCGAACTGGAGCTGAAAAACGAAATCATTACCTTGAGAGACCTGATAGAGACCATCGACGACGACAAGGAAAAGATCAGGCGGCTGCGTGAGCTTAACTTCAAGATAATGCGGTTTAACATGATGCGGGAGAGACCGCTGAATCTGGAGGCGTTTCCGGACTATGAGCAGAGGTTGTTCGAAAAGAAGGGCTAGGCTTCAGGCTGTTGCTGCTGTTGCTGCGATTGCTGATATAGGATTATGTACTCCTTCTCGATATCCTCGTACTGCTTTTCGAGATCGGTGATTATTTTATCCTTCTGCGCCAGCTGTTCCTTCACATCTCTTAGTTGCGCTTCAAGTCCTGAAGTGCTGCCGGCAGTTTCTGCTGACGGCTCAATCTTCTCGCCTGCCAGGAGCCGCTCGAGTTCTTCCTCCCACTTCCGGAATTTTTCGGCAAGCCGGTTCTCCTCTTTTTCGAAAACAAGTATATATGACACAAGCTCGCTCGCATCGTCTTCCAGTGACGACAACGGTTCATCGAATTCCTTCGCTATACCGTGCGATTCGGCTATCGATTTGGCCTTGTCCTGCATCAGCCGATTCCTTGCCTGAAGCGCGCTTAGCCTTACGCGGGCATTTTCGAAGGTATCCTTTACAAACATCAGCTCCGCTATCTTTTTCTTCTGGAACTCGATAATATCAAGAAGCCTTTCGATGCGCTCCGAATCACGGTCGGGTTCTCCGGCGGCAGGTACAGCTTCCGTCACATCCTGTTCGGCGATCTCCTCGACAACCGGTTGGGACTGCTCCTCAACTGCGGCGCCGGCATCAGATGCGTTTTCGGGTGGCGGAGCTTCAGAAGCGGGTTCGACGCTCTCCGCCTCAACGATAGCCGCCTGTGCCAGAGGTTCAGCAGGTTTGCTCAGAGATGCAGTATAAAGCTTACGGTACTTGCGGGCCCATAACAAAAGAGATATGACAGCCCCCATCAGGATAACCGTCACTACAGCCAATGCCAGAGCCACTATTTCCCAGTCAATAACCGTTTCGGGTTCTGAAGGCTTCGGTGCGGTCTTTGTCTGAGGCGCTTCGGGAGCGGGCGGCTCCAGGGCCCGGAACTGGAGATCTTTCGTGCGATTGAATGTCTTGCCTTCCGCAGACAGCCGAATAGTATAATCTCCGACCTGATTTATATTCAGCGCAACCGCATACACTCCGGCATCTGCGCCTTCGGCGGCAGCAAGAGGTATTTTGAGTCCCCTGCCGTCCGGACCGATAATCTCTGCCGAGAAAGAGACCTGGGACAGGATCTCCTTGTCCGTAATCCGCTTGTCATCTTTTTCAAGCCACGCGTCGATAACCGCCTTGTCACCCTTGTTGAGCGAATTGCGATTGAACGAGCTTTTCAGCTTCAGGTCGGTTAGAACGAAGATCTTATTGCCGTCATGGCTGCTAAGCCTTACCTTCCACTTCCCGGTGGCCGGCTCCTGGATCGTGATCATGTCGAATGCGCTGGAGCTGTACCACTGGACGTTCTTTGCCGACCTGCCCTGAGTGATCCTGGCGCCGGAGGGATCGAGCAGCACCGTCGAAGTGCCCGGCTGCTTGGTTATGAGTAGAACGGTCTCCTTGACATCCTTGTCTATATTGAACGAATCGCCTTCAAGCGCGACCGAATCAGGAGACTTTATCTTTTCAAACAGGGCAGCAAACATCAGATGTATGTCTTTGTCTGCGGCGGCATACCGGAAAAATCCGCCTGTCTTCTCAGCCATGTCGGCCAGCAGCTTCTGATCGGAGAGTTCGGAAAACGCTATGGAATAAAGCTTGATACCCGCATTCTTCATTTCGGGCATCAGGCCCATGAGCTCCGCCAGGGATGCCTTTTCCTTTTCGGCATCCCGAAGATCGAGCTTGCCGTCGGACATGATGACAATATACCGGTTCTTTCTCTTGGAGGTTGCAAGCTCCTCCATGCCCTTTTTCGCGGCCCCGGTTATATCGGTAATCAGCTCCTTCGAGTTTATCCTGCCGATGGCCTTTATAAAAGCACCACGGTTATCCGGTGTATTTTGCGTAAGCGGAATGAGGGTCCTAGCGGCATCACCAAAGCTGATGATCCCGACCCGATCGTCCGGTCCAAGCAGGGATACAAAAAGACAGGCCGAGTCTTTACGGTAGTTTCGGGGATCGGTCTTCTTCATACTGCCGGAGCTGTCCATGAGGATGACTATGTCGGCACCGGAATCCTCAGTTGGACGGAGTTCTGCGGCAGATAGCGCAGAAACCGGCGGGCTTTCCTTCGCTCCCTTCCCGGGATCAGCCGGATAACCTGCCGCGCAGAAGACAAGAAGAGCAATGATGAGGACCGCGAATGCCGATCTTCTTTTATTCAATGGGCCGGCCCCGTTCGGAAGTCATCGATCACGAATTAAGTATACTATAAAAATAGGTTAAAATAGACGATGTCTATATCGTCGCTTGCCAGGGCCTCTTCCGAATTTCTCGAAAAAATGGTTGCAGATGCCATGGACCACTATGAGCCGCGCCCGCCGCAGATCGCCATGACAGAGGTATGCGCTAGATTTATCGAAGGAGGCGGTCTGCTGATGGCCGAGGCCGGGACAGGCACCGGAAAGACCTTTGCCTATCTCATCCCGATAATCATATCCGGTAAAAAGGCAGTTGTATCGACCCGAACCATAACCTTGCAGGAGCAGCTCGCCCACAAAGACCTGAAGTTTCTTTCAGCACTAACCGAGTTCGACTATGCCGTTGCCAAAGGCCGGAGCAATTATCTTTGTCTGAGACGGCTTAATGCGTTCAGGGCGGAAAGCGACGAAGAGGAGCAGGACTATCGGGAAGTGCTCAGGTGGGCGTCGGTGACACCTTCAGGTGATGTCGAGGATTTGGGCGCAATAAGGTTCTCGACGTGGGACCGGATATCCTCAGATCCTGATGCATGCAAGTGGAAGAAATGCGGTCATTACGGCCAGTGCTTCTATTTTTCGGCCAGGCGCAGGTGGGCCTCAGCTCAGATCATTATAGCAAACCATTCGTTGATCGGCGTCAATGCAATGCTTTCTGACGATATGAAGTTGTTCCCCGAAGCTGAAGTGCTCATAATAGATGAAGGCCACGCACTCGATCATGCGCTTACCGATCAGATCGGGCTGAACATATCGAACAGGGTCTTCGATTATGTCCTTAACAAGCTGCTGAAAGTGAGCGATAAAGGAACATACAAGGGACTGCTTTCGCAGTCTCCGAACCTGTTTCCGGCAGTGGAATCGCTCAGGAGCGAAGCAGAGCTCTTCTGGATACTACTCAGAAGAGCACACACAGATGCGGAAATCGTAAAGGGTACGTTCGAGCTCAAAGAGCCCCTGCTGAAACTCGCGGATGCCGTCAATGAGCTTGTAGAGAGCATGAGGGAAGCCACTATAGGCCTTTTTGAGGAGGATGACGAGCTTGAACTTCGGGCGGCCGTGCTGAAACTGAAGGCCCTTGCCGCGTCAATCGAGCAGTTCCCCGATGAACTGCCTCACACGGTGCGCTGGATCGAAATTGGAGACAAGCGGACAGCCCTAAGGATGTCGCCGATCTATCCGCGCGACTTTATTACCGAAAACATCCTTCCCACCCATGAATCGGTGATCGTTACCTCTGCCACCCTTTCGGTATCAGGCGACTTCCGATTTTACGAGCACATTCTCGGACTGGAGCCCGCTGAAAAAACGCTGTTCCCTTCTCTGTTCGATATCTCCAGGCAGGTCGATGTGGAGATCAGGCGCGGCATAGATTTACGAAATGATCCGGCCGGCGCGGCAAAATTATCGGCTGCCATCTCAGAGGAAGCAGCCAGGAAAGACGGCGGAATACTGGTCCTGTTCACAGCCAGGGATGCGATGAAAAAGACGTGGGACATAACAGCATCAACACTGCAATCGCTTGGACTGCATCCAATGATGCAGGGAGAGCATGTGCGGAAGCGTGCAATGTTGGAAATAATGCGTGAAAGCAGAAATGCCGTCATCTTCGGCCTCGACTCATTCTGGGAGGGAATCGACATCCGGGGCGACGCTCTCAAATCGCTGATAATAACGAAGCTTCCGTTCGAGGTGCCGACTGAACCCCTCACGTATGCCCGTACGAAAGACATAGAGCGGAAAGGCGGAAACCCTTTTTATGAATATTCCCTGCCCCGCGCGATAATCAAGTTCAGGCAGGGGTTCGGAAGGCTTATAAGATCGACATCAGATACGGGCAGGGTTGTCATTTGCGACGAGCGTATAGAAACGAAGCGTTACGGTAAGAAGTTCCTGCAGAGTATTTACGGTCGGCAGACTTCACATCAACTAACGTGGAAGGTGCTCAGCCCCTGACTTCCCTTCCCTTGTCATCGAAAAGGGTCTTCACTTCCTTTATAAGATCGTTGATGTCCCTGAACTGGCGGTAGACGGAAGCAAAGCGCACATAGGCCACTTTATCAAGGTCCTTCAGGGCAGACATTATCTCTTCGCCTATCCAGGAACTGGCCACTTCCTTCACTCCCATGCCCATCAGTTTCTTTTCGATATTCTTTTCGACTTCTTCCAGGCTGTTGATGGGGATGGGCCGCTTTTCGCAGGCCTTCTTAAGGCCCGACGTTATCTTGTACGCATCAAAGAATTCGCGGCTGCCGTCCTTCTTGATAACCATAGGCAGGGGGTCTTCGACGCGTTCGTAGGACGTGAACCTTTGCTCGCATTTGAGGCACTTTCTCCTGCGGCGGATGACATCTCCGTCCTTGGCCATCCTTGAATCGATGACTTTGTCCTCGATGCTTCCGCAGAACGGACACTTCATGGCTTATAAACTGGAAACTTGTCGCAGAGGGTCCGAACCCTAAGGCTTACGGAGTCCAGGACGGAATCGTTGTGCATATTGCGGATGACGGTTGAAATGATGTCTGCGATCTCGATCATCTCGGGCTCGCCCATGCCCCTTGTTGTGACGCATGGTGTGCCCAGCCTTATGCCGCTCGTTATGGTTGCAGGCTTCTGATCGTAGGGAATGCCATTTTTGTTCACAGTGATGCCGGTCCTGTCGAGCGCCTCTTCGGCGTCCTTCCCTGTTACATTCATGGGACTCAGATCAACCAGCATGAGGTGGTTGTCGGTGCCGCCGGAGATAATGGTAAATCCCTTTTCGATAAGAGTAGATGCCAGTTTCCTTGCATTGGCGATAACACGCTTCTGATAGTCCCTGAAGTCCGGGGTCAACGCTTCCCTGAATGCGACCGCCTTTGACGCAATCACATGGACGAGAGGACCGCCCTGGATGCCCGGGAATATTGTTTTGTCGATTGCCTTGGCGTGTTCCGCCTTGCACATTATCAGGCCTCCCCTGGGCCCTCTCAATGTCTTATGAGTTGTAGAGGTGACGAAATCAGCGTAAGGGACCGGCGATGGATGCTCTCCAGCCGCTACGAGTCCGGCTATGTGGGCGATGTCGGCCATCAGGTATGCGCCGGTTTCTTCAGCGATCCCGGCGAAGGCCTTGAAATCGATCGTCCTGGAATACGCGCTTGCACCGACAACGATAACCTTCGGCTTGTGTTCGAAGGCCAGCCTCCTGACCTCTTCCATATCGATAAGCCCGGTTTCCCTCGAAACGCCGTAGGCCAGCGCCTTATAAAGCGTTCCGGTGAAGTTCACGGACGCTCCATGGGAAAGATGGCCGCCGTGCTTCAGGTCCATTCCCAGTATCGTGTCGCCGGGTTTCAGCACCGAGAAATAGACGGCCATATTGGCCTGGCTGCCGGAGTGCGGCTGCACATTAATATGTTCCGCGCCGAAGAGTTCCCTTGCTCGGTCGATCGCAAGCTTTTCTACCTTGTCGGCATATTCGCATCCGCCGTAATAGCGCCTACCGGGGTAGCCCTCCGCATATTTATTAGTAAAAATAGACCCTTGAGCGTCAATGACCGCGCGGCTTGCATAGTTTTCGGATGCTATCAACAGGATCTTTCTGCGTTCCCGCTCTTCTTCGTTTTCAATTGCAGCGTAAACGTCGGGGTCAACAGCTTTCAAATATTCTGAATTCATGGGAACGGTCTCTCTGATTTCTTATGTATTTACTGTTTTTCGGATCTCTTTACTTCAATCAACGATATTTTCTTAAGCCTGTTCAGATGGCGCCCGCTTTCAAATTCGGTCTTCATCCAGGTGGTGACTATCTCCTTCGCCAGGTCCTTGCCGATGATCCGGCCTCCCATCACCAGAATGTTGGCGTCATTGTGCAGCCTACTCATCCTGGCGGAAAACAGATCGTTGCACAGCGCAGCCCTGATGTTCCTGAACTTGTTGGCGACTATGGACATGCCTATGCCTGTCCCGCATATCAAAATGCCCCTGTCTGTCTTGCCTCCGGCAACCGCTTCGGCCACTTTTTCTCCGAAATCGGGATAATCGACGGATTGCGGCGTATCAGTGCCGTAATCAGCATACTCGTGCCCCAAATCCTTCAGAAGAGAGATGACATCGGTCTTCAGATCGAGACCCGCATGGTCTGAACCTATTGCAACGAGCATGATAACATTCTCCTTTCAGAAGGCTGCCACAAGCCTCCAATAAAAATAAGGCGATTTTTATCTTATCCAAGACAGAGAAACCAAGTCAAGAATGGCGTAAGACGCTATCCGATCAGAAACTCAAGCAGGGCCTTTTCCGTGTGGAGGCGGTTTTCGGCCTGGTCGAAGACAGCGCTTTGCGGGCCGTCTATTATATCATCGGTGATTTCCTTGCCCCGATAAGCAGGCAGGCAATGCAGGACGACCGCATCAGGTTTTGCAGCGCGCAATAATTCCGCGTTGATCTGATATGACTTGAACTTCCCGGCTTTCTCCTGGGCCTCGGATTCCTGCCCCATGCTGACCCAAACATCAGTATACAGTACATCAGCGCCGGTAACAGCTTCCGTCGGGTCAGTCACAATTCTTATGCTACCCTTGCCTTTGTTACGCGCACGCTCGACCGTCTCAGCATCCGGGCCATATCCTTGCGGTGCCGCTATCACAAAATCCATTCCCGTTATTGCTGCAGCCTCTATAAGTGAGTTCGCCACATTATTGCCATCGCCGACGAACACAAACCTGATGCCCTCAAGACGCCCTTTTCTCTCGATCACGGTCATAAGGTCGGCAAGGGCCTGACAGGGATGGTGCAAATCAGATAATCCGTTAATGACCGGAACGCCGGAGTATCTGGCGAATTCTTCGACAGCCGACTGCTTGAAAACACGCATAACCATGCCGTGGAGATACCTGGAGAGCGTTCTCGCCGTATCGGCAATCGTCTCCCCCCTGCCAAGCTGGATGTCCTTGGGGCTGAGATATATAGGCTGAGCGCCGAGTTGATAGACGCCAACTTCAAAGGACACCCTGGTCCGTGTAGACGGCTTTTCAAAAAATAGGCCGACGCTCTTGCCTATAAGAGGGCATTTGGCTGAGTCGGCGCCTGATTTCATATCGATGGCCCTTCTCAGCAAAAACTCTATTTCGTTTTCGGAAAGATCAAATACAGTCAGAAAATCTCTTTTCATGGCACCCTGTCCAGCACTTCCTCCAATACATCGATCATTTGATCTATGTCCTTCTCCTCCACTATCAGCGGCGGTGTGAACCTCAATATGTTGCCGGCGCCTGCAAGACCGACAAGCACTCCGCGTTCCATGCAGGCCGTGACGTACGGGACACCATCGCGCATCAGCTCCATCGCAATGAGCAGCCCCTTGCCCCTGACGTCTACAATCTTGTCTTCATGGTCACCCTTCAGGTCATTGAGCCTGTCGATTAGATACCTGGACATCCTGTTGCACTGGTCCAGGATGAATCCATCTTCCAGGATGGACTCTACTGCGGCTATGGCTGCCGCGCAAACCAGCGGATTGCCGCCGAATGTAGACGCATGGGTCCGCGGCTGAAAGGCAGCCGCAACCTTATCGGTGGCAAGCATCGCGCCAATGGGTACGCCCCCTCCCAATCCCTTGGCCAAAGACATAATATCTGGGCATATATCGTAATGCTCATAAGCAAACAGCTTGCCGGTCCTTCCCATTCCGGTCTGCACCTCGTCGAAGATCAGCAGCAGTTTCTTGTCAATGCAGAGTTCGCGCACCTTTGCAAGATAATCCTCTGTCGGCAAATGGACGCCGCCTTCGGCCTGAATCGGCTCCAGCATGACAGCGCATGTCTTATTGCTGATTGCAGCCCTTAGGGCATCGATGTCGTTAAAAGGCACATGCTTGAAGCCGGGCATCAGCGGCTCAAAGCCCTTCTGGAACTTCGTCTGACCGGTGGCGGTCAATGTCGCCAGGGTCCTGCCGTGAAAGGAATTGAACATCGAAATGATCTCATAGCGCTCAGCCCCAAAA
>DATHDF010000043.1:0-59636 GCA_035319185.1 Dissulfurispiraceae bacterium
TATAATGAATGCATCCAATTCGACGTGCCGATATTTTACCGGCAATTCATCCCAAACCTGTTTTACCATTTTCCCTGACTCATTCAAATGCATTTGTCCATCAAAAATTTCCCCGAATAAACATTCCTTGTTCTTCGTGCAAATTGTTATGAAATATGCGCCGGATCGGGAGTAATCGTATTGCGGCAAACGGATGGAATGGCGGTGATGCATTTCAGGGTTGTACGGCATGGGGTAATTGTAATGGATGCAGATTTGAAATGCAACGTAGAGGTGCCGCTTGCCCTGTCCTGCGTTTTATCGCATCCCAGATATTTGTGACCGTCAACAATAGGGCGCAATGAATTGCGCCCCTGCAATCTTTACAGTATCAGCACCGATGAGCTTTTTCGCTTAACCAGATTTTGATGAGTGACTGGTAAGGCACATCCCGTTTGTTCGCTTCTATTCGAATTGCTTCCAGAAGGGATAGAGGCAGGCGAATGGAAATCGACTGTGTAGACGGCTTAAGATTTGGGAAACGAGCGCGCTTAGCTGCGGACCAGTCTATATATTCGGTGGAATCGTGCTTCTCCCAAAACTCCCTTTCTTCGGCTTCTGTCTTAAATTTAGGAATGGATTTCAGCTTCATATATTTTCCTTTCTCTCGCTGCCATCGGTCGGGCAGAAATGATCCTGATTTTAGAGCGATGTTCCCTTAATGTGTACGTTGTGTGCAGCAAGCGACCATCGTTAGTTTTACCAAGAGCCTGATAGCGCTCTTCGTTATGGCTATGCTTCTCATCTTCAACTATGATCAGCGGCTCATTAAAGAATATCTGTTCGGCTTCTGCCTGCGAAACACCATGCTTTTCATTTTTCCGCGCATTGCCGGCATCCCAGTCGAATCCTTCAATCGCATTTAAGTCTATCATTAACTGTATATTATCATAATATGCACGATTAATCTATTATTTTGAATTCAAACGGGAGACCGCAAACAAAAAACGGCCACCCTTTCGGGCGGCCGTTTTCTTTGAATCACCGCGTCACGCGTTAAGCGTCACGCATTTGTTAATTTAGAAGCTCAGCTGAATGCCGTGCCTGATTGCCCATGCATCATCAGGGCTCTTGGCGGAACCGTTTGTTACAGGGGTTACGTTCTTCCAGAAGTTTCCTGCGAAGAGGTAGCCGCCTTCAACATAGTACTTCAGGTTCCTGTCGATCTGGTAGTTGACGTTAACGTCGACTTCAGTGCCGATTGCCTTGCTGCTAAACTGATTGTCGCCAGCTTGAGAGGCGAGTACGCCAAACGGTGTTTGATGAACTGCTCTGAGGTAGTAAACGTTGATCATACCATCGAGGTTCTTCATGATGTCTGCCTTTGCTCCGGCTTTGAGGTACCAGGTGTTCTGGAGACCGCCGTTTACGTTGCCGGCTGCGTTCGGAGTCAGGTACTCATAAACAAAGGTATAGTGCTGAACTGCGTCCATCGTTGTGGCAAAGCCGTGAATCTTGTTGTCACCATCAATAAGAAGTTTTTTGAAGTCATCGCCGCTTCCATATGCTGCGCCAAACATAAGTGTTACAGGGTTGATCTTGTAATCGAGATCGAGTTTTGCAGCCCAGCCTTTGAACTTAAGATCGTTCAAACGAAGATCTTGGGCCTTTCCGGTCTGTATATCCACTTCACCCTTGATCCCGAGCCCCGCAACATTGGTCTTTCCATTGAGCGCAAAGTTCCAAAGGTGAAGATCTGCACCAGCCGGAAGTCCCAAAGAGGACCTACCGAGACCCAAAGTTGTGAGAGTGGCTGTAGGAACAACAGGGTTTACAGGGAAGAACGGATAAGCGTATGCTCCCAAATTCTGTCCATCGGCATAGGTTACACTACCCCCGACAGAGCTGTCTTTGTTGATGTCATAACTGGCTATAAAAGTATAGCCATTTATATCATCAGCGTTAAAAGTGTTACCTTCGCCCAGCTTTACATGGCCGAGGATAAGGTGCAGTTCCTTAACAGGATCAACGCCGAGGAGAATGGCGTCATCACCGAACTTTGTGTGGCTGTAATACAGTTCGCTGATCTGTACTGGCATATGACCGATCTTAACCAGAGCAGGAACGCCGAGAAGTCCGGACCCGGTATGCAGTATCCAGGCCTGAAGCACTTTCATGGAATTCTGCTTTGCATCGCCTGCACGGATTGTTCCTGTTGCTCCTCCGAAAGTCTCGGTACCCCAGTTCTGAATATCGGAGCTGGTGCCACCGTCATTTCCGGCTTCTAACTGGATCAAGCCGGTGGTGTTCGGGGTTACCTTTGCTTCTACCTGGAGCCTTACCCTCTGGTCCCATTTGGCATCATCGCCAGCTGCCGTTGCATCATTGTTGAAATCGCTGGTGTTGTTGTCCCACAGGCCTCTGACTCTGATGTCACCGCCGATGGTGATCTGGGTTGCGCCCTTGCTGACAACTGCCTGTGTCTCTGCCGGTATCTCTGCGTGGATAGCGAACGAGCTAGCCGCAAAGCCCAGCACAAACAGTGCTGCGAGTGCTACTACAAAGTATTTTTTCACTTCCTAACCCTCCAATGGTTAGTTCAGTTTACTCCGCCAAGGGCGGAGGTGCTAAAACATTTGCAACGCACTGCTTCTTCTCTTCCTTCCATCACCCCCTTCTGCTGCTTGATAAGACAGCACTCCGAAGGAGCTTACAAAAGGCATGGTACTGTTTATACCATGTGGCGGTATCTTTGTCAAGACAAAAAAAGGCAAAAATACCGCTCTAATTTAAGCAATAAATATGCCATAGCAGATGCATATAATTTATAAGGAATTATTGCGGGTTGTTAAAATTCGTACTGTGGCTATGGCGCAACACTGTGTGAAAAGGAACAACAGAATAATGTAGGGGGCGGGGTTCATCGCGTCCGGTTAGGTTCGACGCCGTAGGGGCGGGGTTTCCCCGCCCAAGTCATATCTCGATGCGATGCAGGGCGAGGCAACCTCGCCCCTACATTTACCTATTGCAAATATTTTACGAATGCGTTTTTACGTAATCCTTGAGGGCCTTGTCAATTTTTGTCTGCCATCCCCGGCCTGTTGCTTTAAAAAAGGCTATCACATCCTGCGAAAGCCGGATCGTCATCTGGGCTTTCTTGAGAGTCTTCTGCGGCCCCCTGACATGCAGACGACCTTCCTCGTACGCTTTTACGATGTTCGGTGTCAATTCTTTGGCAGGGCGCATTCGCTTAACGTCCTTTGAGGTCAGTTCGCGCACTTCGCCGCCATCATCAATCAAGCCTTCTTTCATATGCTTCCCTCTCTCTGTTATTCGCCTTCCGCAGACTTATTATCCTGATTGTTTCACCGCGCATGGTGAATGCCATCACATAAAGTCGTTTGTCTATATACCCGATGGCCACGAAACGGCCTTCGCCGTATTCTTTTCTGTCATCTTCCATAACCCATGCGGTTTCCCAATTAAAGGAAGCGGCACCCTTGAAATCTATGCCACGATGTTGAATGGTCCATTGTCGTTTAGTCTCATCCCATTCATACCACATAGCTAATTGTAACTACAATATGACGTCATGTCAATAGAAACTATCTCAAATTTGGCAAAAAAAGTCGTCACCCCCGCGAAGGCGTGGGGGGCCATTGAAAGGCTTGATAAACATGGATTCCCGCCTGCGCGGGAATGACTGTAAATCAGGATTTCGGCATTAGCGAGATTTTGAGATTAGGTTGTACATAATAGCGTCCGGGTTGCTTTGAATGCAATAATCTATCGTTTTCCTACATTAAATAGTGGTATGATTTATTCATACCGACACATTTTGGAGGTGATTAATATGGGCGCTGCTGTTAAAAAGACGATATCCCTGCCGCCTGATCTGGCGCGAGAGGTTGAAGAGATTGCTAATGAAGAAGGCAAAACTCTGAGCGCGGTAATTCAGGACGCACTGCGAGCCGCGCGCAAAGAGCGGCTAAAAAAGGAGTTTTCGAGAGGTCAGGGATATTGGAGCAGAAAGGCCATGGAGAAAGGCATACTTTCCGAAAAAGACCTGGAGAAGTATCTTGCAAAATGAAGGTGGTTTTCGACACGAATATCTTCATTTCGGCGCTCGTTTTTCCGGGGCATCAGGCAGAAAAAGCGGTCGTAAGGGTTATCGAAAAGGATACCCTTGTGATTTCAAAGGCCATAATCGATGAAGTCCTCTCGGTTTTGTCCCCCAAATTCAGCCGTGATGCCGAAGAATTGAGCCGGCTTGCCGTTTTTCTGGCTGACATGGGCGAGTTCGTAAAACCTCTGCATAAAGTTAAAGCCTTAAAGGACGAGCCTGACAACGGGATCATCGAATGTGCAGTTGATGGTCATGCCTATATTATCATTACTGACGATAAGGAAATGCTTTCGTTGAAAAAATATCGCGGCGTGCAAATAATAGGATTGAAAGATTATCTGGAAATGTAGGGGCGCGATAAATCGCGCCCTGATTTGCGGGGCGGCGCACAAACGGGCGCATTGAATTGCACCCTACAAAAAAGCGAAAACGGGCGCAGCAAAGCAGCGCCGCTACAGGGAAATTATCGGTCGTCGCAGGGGCGCAATTACCTTCCGACAGAATAATATTTGAATCCAAACTCCTTCATCCTGGCCGGGTTGTAGATGTTTCTGAAATCGAAGAAGAGCGGCTGGCTAAGCAGGTCCTTGATGCGAGCAAGGTCGAGGTTTCGAAATTGGTTCCACTCAGTCACAATCGCCAGGGCATCGGCGCCCTCGCAGGCATCATAGGCGTCTGCGCAATACGTGATTCCTGACTCTACTTTCTTTGCGTTCTCCATGGCGACCGGGTCGTAAGTCCTTATCAAAGCTCCTTCTTCTGCAAGCATCTGGATGATTGTTAATGCCGGGGCTTCGCGGATATCGTCCGTGTTGGGTTTGAATGACAAGCCGAGGATAGCGACGGTCTTGCCCTTGATATCCGGGATTGCCGCTTTTATTTTCTCACCCATGAGCCTTATCTGGCGCTCATTGGCTTCAATGGCGGAATCGACTATGGCAAGCTCGACCCCACGGCTCGAAGCTATCTGGAGCAGGGCCTTCGTATCTTTTGGAAAGCAGGAACCGCCGAAACCAGCGCCCGCGTGAAGGAACTTGGACCCAATCCTGCCGTCGAGCCCCATACCCTTGGCTACCATGCTGACGTCGGCGCCGACCTTTTCGCAAAGGTTGGCGATCTCGTTGATAAACGAAATCTTGACGGCCAGAAAGGAGTTTGAAGCGTATTTAATAAGCTCGGACGTCTCGATGTTTGCTATAACGAAGGGAGTTTCTATCAGATAAAGCGGGCGGTAAAGATCTTTCATTATGGCAATCGCCTGCTGGCTGTCGGCTCCAAGGACCACCCTGTTAGGGCGCATGAAATCCTCGATGGCAGCGCCTTCGCGCAGGAATTCGGGGTTGGATACCATGTCGAAATCGACCTTACCACCGGTTTTTTTCTCAAGGGTTTCGGTTATGATCGTTCTAAGACGTTCGCCGGTGCCTACAGGCACGGTGCTTTTCGTGACGATCACCTTGTAGCTTTTCATGTGGCCGGCTATTTCGCGCGCGACTTCGTCAACATAGCTCAGGTCAGCGGACCCGTCGCCCCGCGGCGGTGTACCAACTGCGATGAATATGACAAGAGCATCTTCGATCGCCTCGGCGATGTCGGTTGTGAATTTGATTCTCCCCTGCTTGAAGTTGCGGCCCACAAGCTCTTCGAGGCCGGGTTCGTAAAAAGGGATGCCGCCTTTCTTCAGCGATTCTATCTTTGCCGCATCCTTGTCAACACAGGTGACGAAAACCCCGAATTCAGCAAAGCATGCGCCTGTGACGAGTCCCACATAGCCGGTTCCAATGACTGCGATATGCAAAGCAAGTTCCTCCTGCCTGTAATAATATTAAAGTTCCGCTACTATAACGGAATTTTCCGGCTGAAGGCAAGGTCAGCGGCAACCGCTTACAGGCAGCGGACCTTTTCGGCCATGACACAACTTCGGCTTGCGTTGTGGTCCCTCGGGTTTTCTGATATAGTTGTTGTAGCAATTCTTGCACACGTGGCCAGAAATCCAGGACTCGCCAAGGTATCATTTGCGCGACTTGATAAGGGGACGGATTATGATATCGGCTGCAACAAAAGGATATGTGCAGTTGCTGCATGCGGGTGCCGTAACAGCTTTTTGCATGATTTTGATCTGCATGGCGACCCCGGACGCGTGGGCGGAGCAGATGACGGTCTTGCAGGTCATGCAGGGAGATACCCTGAGCGGCATCTGTGAACGGTACCTCGACCGTCCTTCCCGATGGGACAGCATAGCCCGAATCAATCGCCTGGAGAACCCCCACCTTATCGTCCCCGGACAGAAGCTTAAAGTGCCCGTACGCTTTCTGAAGAAGACGGAGATGGCTGCAACTGTAACATTCGTCAATGGAGACCCGGAAGTCAGGTCAAACAGGAAGGGTGTCTGGATGTTGCTTAAGCAGGGCGACAAGGTCATGCCCGGCAGCCTGATCCGCACGGACGGCGATAGTTCGGCAGGCGTCGAATACGACGACGGCACGGCCTTGTGGCTCAGGCCGAAAACTCAGCTGGGGGTTGTGCAGGCCGAGCAGCGGGCAGGCAGTACGATAATAAGGCGCTTTTTTCTGGGAATAGGTAAGGCGATATCCGATTTCAAGGCTGCAACGGGCGCAGATTCCCGTTATGAGATAAAAACGCCTTCGGCAGTCGCCTCGCCACGGGGCACGACTTTCAGGGTGGCTGTCGATTACGCCAAAACGACTCGGTCTGAGGTAATTGAAGGCCATGTTGTCATGCGTGCCGGGGCAAAGAGCACAGAATTGGCGGGCGGGCAGGGGAGCGTCGCCAGGAAGGGTGCTGCCCCGTCGGGGCCGGAGGCGCTGCTGGAGCCGCCAAAGGCAAAGAATTTCAAGCCTGTCTATAAGTCTCTTCCGATCAGCTTTTACTTCGACTTGCCGGATGCTGCAGTCTACTACAGGGCCGCTGTAACCGAAGACAGCGCCGGTCAGCAGGCCCTTGCAGAAAAGATTGCAGCCGGGCGGGACGCATTCATTGTAAACTCGCTGAAAGACGGTTCTTATTATCTGACTGCAAGCGGCATCGACTCCAGGGGTTTTGAGGGACTGCCGGCAGAGCCGGTGAAGTTCAATCTCAGGACGACCCCGATGGCCCCGATAATCCAATCGCCCGGAAACGGTGCCGATATCCATGCGCACGATGTTACGGTCCGCTGGCTCAAGGTGCCGGATGCCGTCCGCTACAGGTTCCAGTTGACGCGCGGCGATGATTTCACAGCACCGATTGCAGACAAGTCCGACATCACCGATACCGAGGCAAAGACCGGTCGGCTTGAACCGGGACAATACAACTTTAGGGTGTGCGCTGTAGCTGCCGATGATTTTGAAGGCGAGTGGTCGGACGTCATGCATTTCAGCGTTGCCGAGCCGCCGCCGTCGCCTCAGGTCGAGAAGCCTGATGTGGGCGGCGAGCAGCTTCACTTTGCGTGGCGCAACATGGGGCCCGGTATGAAATATCATTTCCAGATGGCAAAAGATGAAGCCTTTTCAAGCCCAGTTGTCGATATCAGCACAGACAAACCCGAATTCTCTGTGGGGCGTCCAGGCGAAGCCGGGACATACTATGTAAGGACCAGCACTGTTGAACCGTCGGGATACGAAGGCCCCTTCTCGGCTCCGCAGAGCTTTGAGCTGAAAGGCGGGTTTCCTTACGCGGCAGGGGCCGTCTTTATCCTGATGGGCGTTATTTTTCTGATTGCAATCTGAGCATGGCGGCCGGCAGACAGATCGGCAGATATATTGCGGGGCTTTGCGTTGTCATGGCATTGTTTTGCGTGCTCGACTACCTTGGGGTTTTCGCCCTGTTCAACAATTATCTTTATGATCTCGCATTCCGCATCCGCGGGGCGAAAAATACGTCTGAGCGCATACTCCTGGTTGTGATCAACGACGAAAGCCTCGAACGCTACGGCAGATGGCCCATTCCAAGGCGATACTATGCTGAGCTGCTCGACAGATTGAACGGCGCCGACGTCGTTGGCTTCGACATAATCATGGCCGAGCCGACAGACGAGGATTCCATGCTGGCAGATGCTGTTAACAGGCAGGGGCATGTAGTTTTGCCTGTGTTGTTCAGCGGCAAACTTTCTGCGCTTTATCCGGCTTCAGGCATTACAGGCGCGCGAGTAGGGCATGTCCATTTGGAGACGGGCATAGACGGAGTTGTCCGGGAGATGCGCAACCGGCTTTTCGGCCCTGATGCGGAACTCCATTCCTTTGCGGCGGCCATTTACGAGATCGCAACCAATACCACTTTAGACCTGGATAAAAATTTGGCTGCAAGCCGCAGGCCTGCCAGCATAATCCAGACGAACCCCATGCTGATCAACTACCGGGGTGGGCCGGGCACATATGTTCAGATACCTATTCAGGATGTGCTTGACGGCAGATATGCACCGTCTTCATTTGCGGGTAAAATCGTAATTGTTGGTGTAACGGCGGCCGGCTTGGGCTCTGAGGTGCGGACACCCTTTTTTGCACGGCGGCAGCTTATGTCCAGCGCAGAAGTGCAGGCAAACGCTGTAAACACACTGCTGTCGCGCGATGCTATACGCCCTGTACCTGCATGGGGCCTGAGGTCCGCGGCCTTTCTGCTGGCATTACTCTGTTTTGCGCTGCTCGTCCGCCTGTCGGAACGCACTGCATCATGGGTTGCAGCCGGAGCGGTCTTGCTGGTTACGATCGTAGTGTTTCTCTTTTTTTCCTCGGTGTCCGTCTGGGTTTCGCCTGTGCTTCTGTACATCGCGATATGCACGGCTTTCCTGGCTTCGTATATCTTTGTTTATGAAAATTCGGTCCGAAGCCTCGACAGCGCCTGCGACGCCCTGGTCAGGCACCTGCGCTGGCACAGTCAGGCACTGCATGCCGAGGGAAGTAAGCGCGGCATCGGCGGAATGCTGACGCGGTCCGGCATTCAGGAAAAGCTGTCGGTTATGACTGCTGTTACCGATCAGCTTCTACTCGAAAAGGAGCTGGCAGACCTAGCGCTTTTTACGGAAACTCACGGGGTCCTGCTGTTCGGTCCGGACAGGCAGCGTCTATTTGCCAATGAGAGGGCCATGACTATTGGAGCCGGCAACGACTTCAACACTCTTTCCATGGATGCCTTTATCACATCCCTTTACCCTTTTATCACCGTGGAACGCAAGGAAGACATTGTGGTCGACATCAGGTCCGGCAAATGGAAAAATCAGGCCCTTTCAGTGGCGCTTCCACTTCCTCGCAGGAATTTCTTTACGGTAGATCTCACCAAGCTTGACGCAGGCGGCAGGGAATTTTACCTGGCGGTGTTTTCGGATATAACCGAAGTGAAGGAGCGCGAGATACTCAAGACCAATATTATCTCTACGGTTTCACACGAGATCAAGACACCTATGACCTCGATTCAGGGATTCAGCGAGATGCTCGCGGGCAAGCTCGACGGAAGGCTCAAGCACTATGCGGAGGTTATCTATAGCGAGGCGCGTTCGCTGGTGCGTTTTCTCGACACGTTTCTTGATATCGCTCGGATCGAGCAGGGCCGTCAACCCTTCACCATATCAGTGGTTTCGCTCGAAAATATCATAAATGAGGCTGTGATGGCGCTTAAGCCCATTGCAGCTGCAAAGAGCATAACGCTCTCAGTAGAAATGCCTGTCGCCGAATCGCTGGCTTTTCTTGATCGTGACATTACGCGCCAGGGTCTGCTGAATCTTATAGAAAATGCGATCAAGTATAGCCCGCCGGAGTCTCGGATCGTGGTTACGCTTGAGGACAATCCAGACCATGTTAAGATCCATGTGACCGATCAGGGTTATGGTATTGCGGCGGATAATCTGGACAGGATATTCGACATGTTTTATCGCATTCCGGGCAAGGGCGGCGAGGATGTTAGGGGGGCCGGGCTGGGGCTTACTTTTGTCAAGGAAATCGTCGAGGCCCAGGGCGGCGCTCTGTTAGTTACTAGCGAGATCGGGAAGGGATCGACCTTTACAATGCGCTTCCCAAAGAAGAAACCGGCCGCGGTAAATAAATAATGGCCGACGCGATAAATATTTAATCCCGGTTGCACGCGATATTTTCATATCCGTCCACTTTTCGTTATCCTAATTGAAGAATAAATTAGCAAGGAGCTGACCATGATGAAGAAACTGCTTGTTATAGTAGGCATTATCGTCGGACTGATTGTTGCCGCAGTTGCAGGGCTCACCTTCTATGTAAAAAGTTACCTGCAGAGCGACAAGCTCAAGGCCCTGATCCTGCCGAAGGTGGAACAGGCAACCGGTAGAAAGGCCGGCATTGACTCGATTGATGTCTCGATATTCAGCGGC
Organism: Dissulfurispiraceae bacterium; assembly: GCA_035319185.1. GTDB lineage: Bacteria > Nitrospirota > Thermodesulfovibrionia > Thermodesulfovibrionales > Dissulfurispiraceae > Fen-1308. The sequence goes on from DATHDF010000043.1 coordinate 10,437, forward strand.
ATTTCGGTGCAGGGCATCCATCTTAAGGAAAGAGACGGCATAAAGGATTTTGTTTCTGCAAATAAATTTGTTCTCAAATATGAACTGATGCCGTTGCTCAGCAAACAGCTGATAATCAGCTCCATAAATGTGATTGACCCTGCCGTGAGCGTAAGTCGCGATGCAAGCGGCAAGTTCAATTATGAAGACATTGTAGAGCATTTAAAGGCTGGACAGAAGGAGGAGAAGCCCAAGCAGGAAAGCGGTGCAGGCATACCGTTCAGCGTTGTGGCGGACAAGATCGGCATCAGCAATGCTAAGGTAGATTTTAGCGATGCAAAAAAGGAGTTGCCTAATGTTGCCGCTGTTTCGGATGCAGACCTGAAGGTGGCGGCAGGGACGGAACCGGGCTCGCTCAAGTTTTCGGGCAAGGCAAACCTCAAGAGTCTCGACGTTGTTATGGGTTCTATCAGCACGCGCACGTCCGGCGTGATAGAATTCAATCCGGAAACAATAACCTATGCCCTGAACACCGCTATCGGCACAGAAATCGTTGAGGCCAAAGGCTCTGTGAAGGACTATCTTAAGGCGCCTGATGTCAGACTCGATCTGTATTCCAAAAAACTAGATCTGGCAAAATTGATGGCCATGGGCGGAGGGGCAAAGCACGAGGAAAAACCGGGTGCGAAGAGCGGAAAAACGACAGCAGGCAAGGGGAAACCCGTTGCCGATGAAAAGAAGATGGACATAAAGGCCACCGGCGATATCAAGGTTGACACGGCCACTTATGAAGGCTATACGATGAACAATTTTGCAATGAAATATCGATATGGCAATGGTGTTGCGAATATCGATCCGATGACAGTTAACTTCGCAAGCGGGCAGAAAATGGACCTTGCCGGGGTCATGAAAGGCGTCCTGGTATTTCACTATCTTCCTGATAAGGGCGAGGCCTCCGATCAGATAAAACGCTCTCTGACCGGAAAGATGGCTGTCGACCTAAGCAAGTTGCAAGTTAAGGAGTCCAAGATAACCGACGCTGTTGCCATGTTTACGGGACTCGAAGATCTCAGGCGACCCTCTTTTGACAAGGGGCATTTTGATCTTAATATCAAGGATCAGAAGACGCTCATTTCAGGACAAATGAGTTCTCCGCGCATTAAGGTCGTCCCGTCAGGAACGGTTACATTCACAAAGGCGCTCGATATGCTTGCTGATATAGAAGTGTCGCCTGAACTGGCATCAAAGATGAAAGTTGCGCGCTTCACCGGTTTCATGGAAAGCAAAGACGGCTGGACACTCATACCCTTGAAGATTACCGGCACCACGGATAAGCCTTCTGTTGGACCTAACCAGGCAGCGCTTAAGAAGCAGCTGCAGAAAGGCATTCAGAGCGAGATAGAAAAGAGACTCTTCAAGGGAGGATCGCAGCAGGGTGACAAGTCCCAGAATTTGCTAAAGGGACTTTTGGGCAAGTGAACGCGGTCACTTAATAGTAAATAACCTGCAGACGGAAAGACGGCAGCGCGGAAGGCGCTGTCGTCTTTTATTGGCCGAGGGCTCAGGCATTTCAATTCTGCGTCGACCTTGTCGTTCAACATCATCATTATCGCATTTCTCCCTTAGACCGCCTCAATCAGTTACCTTACAAATGGCTGCAATTACTCATTCGGCAACCAACAACCTTAGTAAGAAATAAGAGTCTGATATATGCAAAATAAAATTGCATTTTAGCAACAGAAATGTTAACATTTCTTCATTTTTAACGATATAGATACATAGAGAACTAAAATCTGTACGTTCCAAGCGTTCCAAGTTACCGGATTAAAGATATAAAAATAGTTTCAGACGAGGGGGGCAAAAGCGTGTATCGAAAAAACAGCATTGCGTCTATTCAAGGAGACGCATCAACCTTGAACTTGATGTCCCGATATTCAACAAAAGCTCGGACAATTTCAATATTTAGCCGGTGTACTTATCCGATATTCTATTTGGCGCTTTTAATGATTTGCCTGACTGCCAGTCCGGTCCTTGCGGATTTGACTGCATCCGTCACGCTCGGGAGCGGACAGCCCGGCACCATTTATCCGGGGCAGACGACGCAGCTCCAGATAACGCTTTCCAACACCAATTCATCCGCTTCGATCACGTCGGCGGGCTTCAGCAACACCCTGCCGGGGACGCTGCCGAACGGGCTTAAGATTGTCGGAGGAGCGAGCTACAGCTGTTCCGATAGCAACACAACCGGCACGCTAACGGCAAATACGGGTTCCCAGAACATTACCTTCTCGGGCGGCACTATTCCGGCCAGGGTCGGTTCTACAGACGGGACATGCATTATTGTTATTCCGGTGACTGCCGGAACTGCAACGGGCGGCACTGCCACTTACACGTATACCATCAACAGCGGCGCAGTGACAGGCACCGATAACACCGGGGCCGTTGCCAACACCGGAGCTGTCAGCCAGAGCATCAATGTTTCAGCGATAGCGCAGCCCAGCATCTCCAAGAATTTCGGTGTGTCCACTCTTTACCTCGGCGGTGCCTCGACTACTTTGACGATTACCCTGAGTAATACGAACAGTGTTTCGATCCCGAATTTTTCTCTTACGGACAATTTTCCGACCAACGCAAACGGGGCGCTTATCCGGATTGCGAATGCGACCACCACTAACACTTGCGGTGGAAGTTTTTCCCCGGCTGTGTCCGCCGGCGATACGTCATTGCACCTTGCAGGCGGCACAGTGCCGGCTAACGGCTCGTGCACGATAACAGTCAATGTCGAGGCAAGGCAGCCCAACGGCGTTTACAGCGTCAGCGGCACCAACACCATAACGAACTCGAATTTCAGCAACGACATCGGTATCAGCGCCGATGTTTCACAGGCATCCAGGTCGATCACAGTAACCTCTCCGCTTAATGTAGCCAAGAGTTTCTCACATGCATCTCTGGCAAGCGGACAGAACGGCACCACGACAATCACCTTGAGCAATGCCGCGACAAGCGCTCTGACTATAACCATATTTGACGATTCGCCGGTCGACGGAGTCGGCAATGCAGACGCAACCAGGGGACTTCTGGTTAACAGCGTCTCAAATACGTGCGGCGGGACCGCTAACATTCTTCAGGTAAACGGGGTCAATCGCGGTGTCCGACTGAGCGGCGGTACCATACCGGCAGGCGGCTCCTGTACAGTGATGGCAAATTTCGTTGCGACCACCCAGGCAGCCAATACCCCTGTGACTTATACAAACACTATTCCCACCGGGGCTGTCGGGGTTACTACGGCCGGTGTGGTCAGCCCGGCCCGTTCTGCTGCGATTCTGGTGGCCGATACCCTGCGGGTTACAAAGGTTAATAATTCCAGCAACCCTCGCCCCGGTAATCCGGCCAAATATACGATTACCGTGCAGAACTGGTCTTCATCCCCAATGAGCAATGTGCGGGTCCAGGAGACACTGCCCAACGGGTTGACGTTTCTTACAGGTACGATCAATGGCAATAATTATACACCTACCAGTACTTGCTCTCTGTTAACCGCCAATGCCACTGGAGATACGGCGCTGACTTTCACTCTTGCGACGATAGCAGCGCGTACGGGCGTCAATTCGCCAGGGTCCTGTTCGATAACGTTTTACGCCATGGTCAGCACGTCTGCCGCCAGCAGCAGTTCCACTGCCAATGCCATTGGCAGTGGCGCAGTCTGCACGGACAACGGGACCGGGATTTGCAACGGCAGCGGTGATACTTCAGGAAACAGCACTGTCAACACAACAGTGCTGAGCGCTGCAAAGGCCTTCAGCCCGTCCGGCCCGCTTAACGAAGGCACCATTACACGCATGACAATCACGCTTACCAACTACTCTGCCAACACGCTTACCGCTGTATCTATCTCGGACACTTTGCCTGTCTCCGGCGGCGCGCAGATGCAGATCGCAAATCCGGCCAATGCCGCCAGCACTTGCGGAAGCCCGACAATCACGGCTACGGCTGGGACCACGTCGGTTTCAATGAACGGCGGCACTGTACCTGCAAGGGCAAGCCTGGGCTCAGGTGCTGCCGGGACCTGTTTCCTGCAAGTGGATGTCGTAGGTGCGGCAGGTACGTATAATAATTCGGCGAGCGCTGCCGGCACAGAGACATACGCCAATGGTACCACACATCCTGTTACCGCCAACGCGAGCGCATCTATTGTATATAACTCAATCCTGTCTGCTACCAAGAGTTTCTCGCCATCGAGCGTTTCATCGGGCGGCAGATCGACCGTCACGATTCGGCTGGCGAACTCCGGAGCAAGTGCATTAGCGAATGTACATGTGACCGATACCTTGCCCGCTGGTATGGTTGTGGCGCCTGCGCCCAATGCATATACAACCTGTGCCGGAAGCATATCAATCACGGCGGCGCCGGGGGCCGGCTCCGTCAACATGACGGGCGCAGCTATATCGGGTCTCGGCAATTGCGATCTTCTGTTCGATGTGGTTGCGACCGGCAGCGCCAACTGGGTCAATATCATCCCCGCGGGCGGCATTACCGCGAACGGCGGCGTATATAACCAATCTGCGGTTACGGGGACCCTCAATTTCAATTCGCCTGTGAATCTGACGGTATTTAAGGCGACGAACCCGAGCACTCTGACCTTCCCCGGACAGGTGAGTCAGATGACAATAACCATTACGAATGGGACGCAGGCTGTCACCAATCTGCGCCTTACTGATTACTTTACGGCAAACGGCACCTCCGGCGCGGCCCCTAATGGCATGGTTATAGCCGCCACTCCTGCCGCCTCCACCACATGCCCAGGCGGGATCGTAGCTGCAACCGCAGGCGGGACAGCAGTCGGCATTTCTGGGGTGTCGCTCGCAGCAGGTGCGTCATGTGCGATTAGCGTCAATGTCACCTCAACCACCGTCGGCGGTATCACGAACTATATTACTGCCGGGGCCATTATAACGGACCAGGGCCTGTCGAACAGCGGCCAGGCTACGACCAGCTTAACGACCGGGAGCAATCTCGGAGTGTCCAAGGGCTTTACGCCGAACGTCGTCAAACCGGGACAGCGTTCCCGCCTTCGCATTACTTTCTACAACCCGACGAATTTCCCCATGGCCAACCTCGCGGTTATAGATACATTGCCAGCGGGTGTTACGGTCCCGACCGGCCCGAATCCGGTCACAACTTGCGCCGGGGCAACGGTGTCGTCTCCCGCATCAAATCAGGTGCGTGTTTCAGGCGGTACTATAGCAGCAGCTTCAGGCGGCGTTGCGGCATCGTGTTACGCAGAAATCGATGTCTTTGTCGCTGCATCAGGCGATTATCTGAATACGATCCCGGCTGGCGGAGTGACCGCCACGTCCGGAGGGTCGCCAGTAAGCAATCCTCAACCGACAAGCGACACGCTGCGCGCGAGAGCCCCGCTAACCGTTCACAAGGCTATTGCTAACCTGACGCTTGATGCAGGCAATCCTGCGCCCTTCACAACCGGAACTGCAACGCGGGGGGGCGGTGCTGCTGCGACAATGACTATCAGGCTTGAGAACTCGAACACCGCCAGCCTGACGGGTGCGGCATTTACCGATACACTGCCCAGCGGTCTTGTTGTGGCCACGGCTCCGAATGCCGGCACAACCTGCGCAGGTGGCGTAGTCATCGCCCCGGCTTCTGCCACGAGCATCAGGCTCACCGGTGCGACTGTCCCGGCAAGCGGCTCATGTGTGGTTACTGTCGATGTGCTGAGCAACATATCCGGGGTTTATACCAATACGATCCCCGCAGGTGCAGTGACGACTATAGAGGGTGTGAGCAACGAGGAGCCGACCAGGGCACAGTTGATTGTTTCCACCCCGCCGACTGTGAGCAAGCAGTTTTCGCCGGCCGTAATCCCGCCAGGCGGTACGTCTACGCTGACTATTTTTCTGAATAATGACAATACATCTGCTGTAACGCTCTCATCCATATTCACCGACACCCTTCCTACAGCGCCCGGCGCGATTGTCGTTGCAGCCACGCCGAATGTGGTCAAAACATGTTCCGGCGCTGTGACGGCGGCTGCCGGCAGCGGAACAGTAAGCTATGCCAGCGGAGCTACGATACCGGCTGGGGGTTGTACCATAAGCGTCAATGTCACGGGGGCTACCGCCGGTGTCCACACGAATAACATCCCGGCAGGCGCGCTGCAGACGAATCTGGGTAACAACCAGCAACCTGCGAATGCAACACTGACAGTCAGCACGCTCGGATATATTTCGGGCAGGGTCTTCAGGGACAACAATGCGACACCGAACGGGACTTTTGAGACTGGGACGGATGCCCCAATCGCAGGTGTAAGCATAACGCTAACCGGTACGGATTATGGGGCTAACGGGGTTGCAGGCGGTGGAGACGATACCCTGGTAAGCTTTACAACCGCTGCCGATACACTGGGCAATTATGTGTTTGCCGGCCTGAACCCGGGCAATTATACGGTGACTGAGCCGGCACAGCCTGCGGGGACTATCAATGGTATAACCACCAGCGGGACAGTAAGCGGAGGAGGCGGCGGCACTGCAGGCACTGCCACAGCGATAGGCACGACTCCGAGCGCCATAAGCGGGATTGTCCTCTTGAGAAGCGGCATTCAGGTAGCGGGTTCTCCCAATAACAATTTTGCCGAGGTTGTCCTTTCGGGCATTTCCGGAACGGTGTTTCTCGATGAGAATAATAATGGGCTTCAAAACGGCGCGGACGCGGGCATTGCGGGCGTTGTAATTGAGCTGCTGAACGGCAGCGGAACAGTCATTGCCACCACCACGACCGACGCTAACGGCAATTACACTTTCACCAGCCTTCAGCCAGGGACATATTCGGTCCGCGAGCCGAATCAGCCTGCAAATACGTCAAACGGAATTACGACGGCGGGAGCGGTTGCCAATGGCGGCACTCCGGGCACAGCTACGAATCCTGCAACGCTGCCCAGCCGCATCAGTACCGTCATCCTTCCGCCGAATACGGTATCTGGCGGAAATAATTTTGCCGAAGTCCCGAACGGCCGCCGCATATCCGGCGTGGTATTTTTAGACTACAACAACGACGGCGTTATTAACGGCTCTGATCATGGAATTGGCAGCCAGACGCTGAACCTGACCGGCACGGATATTAACGGCAATGCGGTCAGTCGCACTGCGACGACCAATGCAGACGGCACTTACGATTTCCTGAATCTTCCTGAGGGCACATATGTTGTAACTCAGCCGAATCAGCCGTCAGGGACGACCAACGGGCAGACCCTTGCAGGCACTACAGGGGGCACTCCTACGGCAGTCGGTGTTACGCCGAGTGGCATCAGTGCAATCCCGCTGACCGGAACCAATACGGTCTCGGCCGGCAACAATTTTGCCGAGATCCCCGGGGCATCTCCAGACCTCGCCATAGCTAAGACACATTCTCCGGCAAGCCTCGGTGCCTCAAGCAACACGGGCTATTTTACCCTTACGCCCAGCAATGTCGGCGCAGTGACGAGCAGCGGCATGATTACCGTAACCGATACGCTTCCTGCGGGCATCACTCCGACATCTTCGACAGGCGCGGGTTGGACTTGTACGATTGCAGGACAGATTGTTACTTGTACGTCTACAACGGTTATCGGTAACGGGGCTACCGGCAATCCAATTATTGTGCGTGTATCCGTTGGCTCCGGCCTGTCAGGTCAGGTGCTTACGAATACCGCGACGATATCCGGCGGCGGAGAACCCGCAGGTTTTGAGGGCAACAATACCGCTGCCGATGCTGTGGCGATTGCACAGCAGGCGTCATTGCAGGGGCATGTATGGCGAGACCTAAACCATGATCGTATCTTCAATGCCGGAGAGACCCCGGTGCCCGGCTGGACGGTAGAGCTGCTGCTCAACGGAGTGCTCGTCGGAAGCACAGTCACAGCAGCTGACGGAAGCTATATTTTCCCTAATATTTCGCCTGGGACAGGATATCAGGTCCGTTTCCGCGAACCGTCAAGCGGCGCAGTTTACGGATATGCAGTGCCGAATGAGCAGGGACTTACTTTCACAAATGGCACGGTCAGTGCAACTGCCAATCCGGCAGGGGCGACTGCAATGGACGGGACCCTCAGCAATCTGACTATCCTTGCCGGAGCGAATATTTTGCAGCAGAGCCTTCCACTCGACCCGAGCGGTATCGTATATGATGCTGTGACTCGCAATTCTGTGCGCGGGGCGACGGTGGTTATCAGCGGACCAGCCGGCTTTGATCCGGCAACCCATTTGGTGGGGGGAGCAGCCAATGCTTCGCAGGTTACGAGTGCTAGCGGCTTTTATCAGTTCCTGCTTCTGCCCGGAGCCCCAGCGGGCACTTATACACTGAGCGTAACTTCACCCGCTGGGTATATGCCGGCGCCGTCAACGATGATTCCACCGACGACCGGCCCGCTTGCATTCCCTGCAAGTGGTGTTACTGCAGTGCAGGCGCAGCCGGCGGCGCCGACCGGCAGCCAGCCGACTACCTATTACTTCACATTTTCGCGTGGTGCGGGCAGCACAGGCAGTATTGTCAATAACCATATTCCGATTGATCCGATGATTGGCGGGGCTATTGTTGTAACAAAGACCACGCCTTTGGTGAATGTAAAGAAGGGCGACCTGGTCCCTTACACAATAACGGCAACCAATACCTTGTCGGCAGCGCTGACATCTATAGATATCAGGGACCAGCTGCCTCCGGGCTTCAAATTCCGTCAGGGCAGCGGCACTCTGAACGGAGTTAAGACAGAGCCGGCAGTGTCGGGCCGTAACATGACATGGCAGAATCTAACCTTTACTCCCGGCGAGAAAAAGACCTTCACGCTGATTCTGGTAGTAGGCGCGGGCGTGAGCGAAGGTGATTATGTAAACGAAGCATGGGCTGCAAACAATCTGGTCAACAGTGTTGTTTCCAATGTGGCCACGGCGACTGTCCGCGTAATTCCGGATACGCTTTTTGACTGCCCGGACATCATAGGCAAGGTGTTCGACGACAAGAACGCAAACGGGTATCAGGATAACGGTGAGCCAGGCATTGCAAACGTGCGCATTGCAACTGTGCGTGGCCTGATCATTACAACAGATGCGCAGGGCAGATTCCATGTTCCCTGTCCGGAGATACCCAACGCCGATCGCGGTTCTAACTTTATCCTCAAGCTTGACGAAAGGACATTGCCGACCGGTTATCGGGTCACTTCCGAGAACCCGCTTGTCACGCGCATCACGCGGGGCAAGATGGTAAAGATGAATTTCGGCGCGACTGTGCACAGGGTTGTGCGCATTGATGTGACAGATGCAGCATTTGTTCCGAATGAGGACAGGCTGCTTGACAGCTGGAAGGCAAAGATCGACGGCTTGAAGGATCAGCTCCTTGAACGTCCATCGATCGTGCGCATCGCATACCGCGGCGGCGCTGACCCGGGAGACCTGGCTGAGCGACGAATACGTGCGGTGCGAAGTCAGATCGAGGCAATCTGGCACGGAGAGAAGGGTCGCTACACCTTAATCTTTGAAGAAGAGATGGTGACCGGAAAATGAAAAAAACATGGAAAAATAAAATGGTCAACAGGTTATTGTCTTTCTTAGGATTTGCGGCAGTTGCAGCCGGTTTGCTCTGCCTTTGTATGCAGGATGTTCTTGCCGCCGACATCAGGGGCAAGATGGTGGACAGAAGCGCGACCTTTGAAGAAGCCATGCCGCCGTCTTCCGAGCGCGAGCTGAAAACGGTTGCGGATTTGTCGGGGCTTACGGTTAGCGAAGTCAAAGAGTTTCGCGAGGCGGTTAGCTCCATGCCTGCTGCTGAACCGCAGATGAAATTGGCGGTCAGGGATGAATCCCGGACTGCGTTGTTCGAGTCCGGGCGCGCGGAACTGTCAGCGGAAGCGCAGAAACGCCTGGAAACACTTGCCGCGCAGCTTAAAGGCAAGCGGAACGTACGCATCTCGGTTGTCGGGCATACCGATTCAGAGCGTATCGCGGCCCACCTGAAGTCGACATATCCTTCCAACAAGGAGCTGTCGGAAGCGCGGGCCATGTCGGTAGCAGCTGCGCTGAAGAAATCCCTTGCAGCAGAAAACCCGGCTATTGCAGCTCAGGGCAGAGGGGAATTCATGCCTGCTTCATCAAATGATACTGCCGAAGGTATGGCGCAGAATCGCCGCGTCGAGATTCGGGCCTGGTATGAGGATGCCGCCGAGCCGGCTCCCAAACCGGTTACCACTTATGTTGATAAGAAGGAGACGAAGGCCACGCCGATGTGCGGGCCCGACGGTGCAAAGGCGCCGAATGTGCCCTTCCGCATCAGTATAGACGGTAAGCCTGTGGAGGGCCCTGATGCACGGCCAGAGGCCGATCGTGAACGCTGTGTGGATGTCGCGCTTGAAAAAGCGGACATCAGGGTCCACTTCGATCCCATGACGGCCAGACCGGCGCTGAACGTATGGACTGAGCCCAACGGCGCGCTGCGGGACAGACCGATAAATTTCTACACTTATACCAATTATGCCTCCTGGATCCGCAAGGCAGAGGTCAGGATTTTTGAAAAGGGGCAAAACAGCCAGCAGCAGCCATTGGCGATCATTCGGGTCAGGTCGAACGAAGGTGCTGTCTGGAATGCCCCTGCAGGCGCGCCCGACAAGCTCTATTTCCTTTTGCGCGTGTACGACGAACAGGGCCGCTTCGACGAAACTGCCGCCAAAGAACTTACTCTCCTTGTGCGCAGGTCGCCCCTTGCCGATGAGGAGAAGCCCGGGCGCGAAGGGCTGATCGGGTATGGCGAGAACAGTCGCGTATTATCCAATATACCGGTACAGGGCGGCATTGTGACGGTTGATGGCTCGCAGATCAAGCCGAATCAGACCGTTAAAGTGCTCGGCATCCCGACCCCGGTAGACAAGAACGGCAAGTTTGCCAGCAGGCAGATCATGCCGGACGGCCTGAACACAGTTGATGTCAACGTCGAAGGGCCCGACGGTGCGCGCACAGTTTTCCGCCGCAACATCGATATTCCCAACAGCGACTGGTTCTATATGGGCATTGCGGATTTGACTATAGGACATAACAGCCTGAGCGGCCCGGTCGAGCTTGTTACCGCAGATAATGAAAATTATGAAAAGAAGACCTATGTCGACGGGCGCGGTGCCTTTTATGTAAAGGGCAAAATCAAGGGCGACTATCTGCTGACAATGAGTGCCGACACGCGCGAGAGGCCGCTGGGAGACCTCTTCAATAACTTCGACTCGAAAGACCCTTACTACCTTCTTCGCCGCTTAGACCCCGACCAGTTTTATCCGGTGTACGGCGACGACAGCACTATAGTCGACGACGCCCCGACGCAGGGCAAGTTTTACGTGAAGGTCGAAAAAGACGATTCCTCCATAATGTGGGGCAATTTTCAGACCCAGTGGACCGGCACGGAACTGACCCAGTACAATCGCGGGTTGTATGGAGCCAACCTCGTGCTGATGCCCAAGGATGCGACCAAATACGGTGAAAGGACTACAACCATCAACGCGTTTGCGGCCGAGCCGGGCACTCTGAGCTCCCGCGAGGAATTCAGGGGGACGGGCGGCTCGCTGTATTACCTGCACCATATGGACATCACACAGGGCTCTGAGCGAGTCTGGGTCGAGATCAGGGACAAAGACTCGTATATGGTGATAGAGCGCAGGCAGCTTGCGCCTTCGCAGGATTATGACGTCAATTACCTGCAGGGTCGGATAATGCTTCGCGCTCCGTTGCCGTCCGTGGCGGACGGAAGCACCCTGGTGCAGACATCTACTCTGAACGGAAATCCCGTTTTCCTGGTGGCGACTTATGAATATGTGCCGGGCCTGACCGCAACCAACGATTTGGCTGCCGGACTGCGGGCTTCGCACTGGTTCGGTGAGCATTTTCGCCTGGGAATAACCGGATACCGTCAGGGTGAAGACCAGTCCGCGCAGCGGTTATATGGCGCTGACGCAATTGTCCGATACAAGCCGGGCACCTATCTGAAAGGTGAATTCGGCCATTCGGAAGGGGCCGGAAATGGCGAGCTTACGTCTATTACGGGAGGCTTCGATTTCAACAACCGCACCGGCAGCTCTGACCATGCAAATGCATGGAGGCTGGAAGGTGCCGTCGATATCGCGGAGGTTGCAGAGGGACATAAAGGAAAACTATCTGCATACTGGCAAAACAGGGAGCGCGGTTTCTCGGGGCCGGGTCAGACGATATTCGATTCTGAAAAGCTGCAGCAGGAAGGTGTTACTGCCTCCGTGCCGCTCGGACCCACCACAACTGTAAACGCAAAGGCCGACCTGAGAGAATCCGACAGCCAATCATATAAGGTTGGCGAGGCCGGAATATCGCAGGTGCTGAATAAAGAGTTTACTGTGTCGGCTGGGGTGCGTTCCGACAGTCGGGATGTGAAGACGCCGAATGCAAGTCAGATACTTTCTCAGGACGGCGAACGCACGGATGCCATTGTGAGGGTCGATTACAGACCGGTAGCCAAGCAGGTGGAAAGTGCTGCAATAACGCAGAAGGAGGCCTCCGGCGAAGGCACCCAAAAGGTCCAGGAAGCCGGACAAGCCGATGCCGGAAAGTCCAAGGTTGAACAGCCTGCCGGTACTGCTGCTCAGCCGACGGTGCAGTATGAGCCCTGGAATCTGTATGGCTTTGCGCAGGGCACTCTTTCCCACTCCGGAGAACGCAACCAGAACAACCGCGTTGGCGTTGGCGGAGGCTGGCAGATGACGCCCCGTTTCAAGGTTGGCGCCGAAGTATCTGAAGGCGACGGCGGGCTCGGCGGCAAGTTGTCGGGCGACTACCGTATTGATGACCGGAGCAATGTTTACATGACTTATACGAATGAAACAGAGCAGCCTGACCTGATTTACAGGGGTCGCCTGGGGACGCTCGTTCTCGGCAGCGATTACAGGCTTTCGGACCAGACCCGCCTCTATTCCGAATCCCGCTGGGTGAACGGTGCAGGGCCTGACAGCCTGGTGCAGGCGTTCGGACTTGATTATGCGCCGAACGACAGGTGGACATACGGCTTCAAAGGTGAAGCGGGAATGGTAAGCGACGAGGCGGCCGGCGACCTCAAACGCCGCGCTGCAGGGCTTTCGGTGGCGTACAAATTCCAGCAGCTCAAGTACGCGAGCGCCCTGGAATATCGAAATGAATCCGGCACCATAGAGAACCGCGAGACATGGCTGATGAGGAACTCTCTCGGATACCAGGCGACACCTTCGTGGCGGCTGCTGGGTAAACTGAATTTTTCGTACAGCGATTCCTCGCAAGGGACTTTCTATGACGGTAATTTTGTCGAATTCGTCACGGGCGCCGCTTATCGTCCTGTGAATAACGACAAGCTGAACGCCCTGTTCAAATACACTTATTTTATGAATGTGCCGTCTCCGGGGCAGGTAACCGCATCAAACCTGATCGCCGATTATTCACAGCGCAGCCATGTTCTGTCGATAGACACAATTTACGACATTGTGCCGTGGTTATCTGTGGGAGTTAAATACGGCCTGCGTATAGGCGAGCTGAAGGCAACCAAGGTTGAAGGGGAGTGGTTCTCAAGCCGGGCCGACCTTTGGGTGCTGCGCGCGGATTTGCATCTGATTCGCGAGTGGGACGCCGTAGTCGAGGGCAGGCGCCTGAGAGTGTACGAGGCTGACGACACGAGATCGGGCTTCCTGTTTGCAGTTTACCGGCATGTGACGAACAATGTTAAGGTCGGGGTCGGATACAACTTTACAAATTATTCGGACGATTTAACCGACCTTTCGTATCGCAGCAAGGGATTCTTTGTAAATGTTGTTGCAAAGATGTAGAAACCTATAATACCCCGCCGGACTCAGGGTTGCAATTTATCCTGAAGTTTCGGCGGGGATTGTGCTACAATTCCACCATGGAGCGCAGAAGGTCAAAGAGAACATCGGTGAATCTGAGGGCCGAACGGATATCCGGCGGCAGGAAGGACGATGTATTTATCGAGGATATATCCGAAACCGGAATACATCTTCTTACGGCCCCATCCTCAGCTTTTGGTAAATACCATGCCGGCAATGAGATCGACGTGCGGTTAGCTCTTCCCCTCGGAGAGAGTATAGTGCTCAAATGCCGTGTGGTCTGGTCTTTCCGCCGCATGCCTCCCGAAAGAGAGGTGGACAGCGTTGGACTGGAGATCATAGGACCGCCCCCCCGCTACCTGGAATTTATCAGGACTTTTTCGAGTGCTGCCGGCGTATGACTGTTGCCGCAATTCTTCGGCAGCTCTTTCCGTAATGGTCAACTAAACTCCAAAAAGATTACCTGAAAAAGCCCTGAATACCGGGGTATCTGGATTCTGATAGCGTTCATATATTGTGACGCATGCCCTTGATTTAAGCAGTAGACTGAAGCAAACTTAAAAGATGAGGGCTATCCCAAAATAATGAATATCGCCAAAAAGATAATGCTGGGGTACGGGGTACTGCTGATCGTGGTCTTCGCGCACCTTATATATTCGCTCTCAATACTCGGCCAGATGGACCGGATAAACGAGGCCATTTCCAGGGTTGATAATCCGATAGTAGTGAAGGCCGACCAGCTCCCAGAAAATCTCTTCGGGCAGGAGCTTTATGCCAGCCGGCTTGCGATTTTAAAGGATAAGGATAGCTACGAGCTTCTGCAGCTGAAGATCAACGAGTTCAGCCAATTGATAAACGAAATGAAATCTGTAAACAATCCTCCTGATTCGTTCAGGGAACTGGTGTCAAAATGCACCGCTTTCCTGCTGGAATTGCAAAGTTTCTACGGCACCATGGCTTCGGCTGCAGCGCTTACTGATGAGCAGAGGAACAGTATAGCTCAAAGGCAGAAGGAACTGATCGAGATGGCCAGGAGCATTAGCGGGGCCGTCCGGTACGATCAGAGGAGCAAGACTGAGCTAAGCGCTGAAATAGGGCGAATGGCATATCGTGAGCTGCTTGTAGTCGGAGTGGGTTCTGTCCTGGTGGCTGTCGGCATTACTTTGCTCTTCGCCCGCTATATATCGAGGGCTGTGGGGCAGCTCAAGATGTCTACGAGAATGATCTCCGAAAGCCGGTTCGATGAGGTTAAATTTCTTGACAGTGGTGATGAATTCGGCGAAGTGTCGAAAAGCATTGCCGAAATGGCCGGCAAGATTCAGCACCTCGAAAAACTCTATATCGCTACCAATCCCCTCAGCCTGCTGCCTGGAGGCCTTGCAATAGACGATACGATCGGCACCCGCCTTGAAGCCGGAATCCCCACCGCTATATGCGTTATCGACCTTGACAATTTCAAGATCTTCAATGACCGATACGGTTATGCAAAAGGGAACGACGTTATCAAGGAAACTGCGGCAATTATTACCGACACGGTAAAGGAACTCGGGGCTGCCGACGATTTTATCGGGCACATCGGCGGCGACGACTTCATTGTTGTTACCGCACCGGATAAATATGAGCCTATATGCAGGGCGATAATAAAGAGGTTCGATGAGCGTATTACATCGTTCTACGATCCTGCAGACAGGGAGAAAGGCGTTATTGTCGCTAAGAACAGACAGGGTGCCGAGGTCGTTTATCCGTTGATGACTGTCTCCATCGCAGTCGTTTCCGACCGTAACGGAACTATCAAGAAGCTGAGCATTCTGAGCAGGCGTGCAGCTGAACTGAAGGAATATGCGAAATCGATGACGGGTAGTGTATTTGTGGTCGATCAGCGGCAATATAACGCTGAGGAGGAGCTATGATCAGGGCCTTCTGGTCATTGCCTTATCGCATAGGAGCGGTTATGATCCTCTTCTTAACGTTTTTTTATGGCTGTGCGCTGAAGAGCACGGTCCCGCCGCAGAATATCAACGCTGAAGAGCAGCGTTTGACCGGCCTGATAGTAAACAGCTCTAACCCCATCGATCTTTCCGATCTGTATTTGCAGAGGGCCAGGCTGCGAGTAATGTCCGTCAACCCCAAGCCCGATTATTACGGCGCCCTCAAGGATTTTTCGGCGTCCCTCAACATGGATTCGACGAGGTCCGATGCTCAGGACATCAGGGATTGGATTACTGCACTTCGCCGGCTTATTACTGCCGAACAGGACGTTGCGCGGTATAAGGCCCGCAATGACCTGCTGGACCAGAGAAACCTTTCTTTGGAGCGGCGGAACCTTGTATTGGACCGGCAGAACCTCTCTTTGAAGGCCACGATCGACCAGCTTGAAAAGCAGGAAAAGGAATTGCGTCGCTCCATCGAAGAAATGCAGGCGATGGAAATCAAGATGGAGAAAAGGCGGCAGAAGCTGCGGTAGCCCTGATAAATCCGGTTCTAATCATTTTGTAGCTGCCATTCCGGGCATTGGTTGCCATATATTGCCACGGGGTGGTATTATGTAACTGTTCCACGATATTTTTTTGCCTTTTAACTTCTCAATCGTAACTTATTGAACGCTATGCTGATTGATCCGGCGACCAGAGAGATGATCTCTCTTGACCGGCTGCTCCAGGCGGCAGGCACTTCGTCGAATGATCAACATGGGCCTTTCTGAAATAGGAAAGCAGGCAGGTCATTAAATAAGCGAGGAGGTAATATGGCTCGAAGTGGTTCCACTGCGGAAACGGCCGCAGGCTACAAAATTCTGAGCAAAGAGACGTTGAGCGACGTCACCAAGCTAATGGTAGTTGAAGTCCCTCAGGTTGCCGCAAAGGCGAAGGCCGGTCAGTTCGTAATCGTCCGTATTGATGAAAAAGGTGAACGGATACCGTTGACCATAGCCGATTACGACCGGCAGGCCGGCACTATAACAATCATCTTTCAGGAAGTCGGCAAATCCACCATGCAGATGGGTACTCTTAAACCGGGCGACCGTTTTGCTACTTTTGCAGGACCTCTTGGCCATCCGACCGAAATCAAAAACTACGGTACCATTGTTTGCGTAGGCGGTGGGGTCGGCATCGCGCCGATATACCCAATTGCGCGTTCTCTCAAGGAGGCAGGCAACCATGTAATCTCCATCATAGGGGCACGGACGAAGGACCTACTTTTCTGGGAAGACAAGATGCGCGCGGTCTCTGACGAGTTGATAATATGCACGGACGACGGCTCACACGGGAGGAAGTGCCTCGTGACAGACCCGCTCAAAGAAATGCTTGAAGCAAAAAAGAATATCGCGCACGTTTGGGCCATAGGCCCGGCTATAATGATGAAGTTTGTGGCTGCGACGACCAAACCATTCAATACGCCGACCGTTGTCAGTCTTAACACGATTATGATAGACGGTACTGGTATGTGCGGCGGCTGTCGCGTTCCCCTGACCGAAGGTGCGCAATTCGTCTGCGTGGATGGGCCCGAATTTGACGGCCATAAGGTTGACTGGAACAGCCTTCTGTCTAGGCTTTCTTTTTACAAGGAGGAGGAAAAGCAAGCAGTAGACCGGTACAAACATAAGTGCAACCTCGACGCAGCCTTGGAAAAAGGGGGGAAGTAGAATGGCAGAACTCACCGCTAAACAACGCATGCAAATTCCCAGGCACGATATGCCTGTTCAGGATGAACACATAAGGAGCGGCAACTTCGAGGAGGTTGCCCTTGGCTACACCCTTGAAACCGCCAGGGAGGAGGCAGAGCGCTGCCTCCAGTGCAAGAAGCCAGCGTGCGTGGAAGGATGTCCTGTAGGCGTACGCATCCCGCAGTTCATTAAGGCACTTCGCGCGGGGGACATGCAGAAGGCCGTCCAGGAGATGAAGGTCAAGAACAATCTTCCGGCCATATGCGGCAGGGTATGTCCACAGGAGACCCAATGTGAAGGCAAGTGCATTCTCGGCAAGAAAGGCGAATCGGTCGCCATCGGCAGACTGGAAAGATTTGTCGGGGACTACGAGCTCAAGCACCGCACTTGTCCGCTGACAAAAGCTAACCCGACGGGGAAGCGCATCGCTATTGCCGGAACCGGACCTGCCGGCCTGACATGCGCGGTTGACCTTGGCAGGGAAGGGCACGAAGTAACCATGTTTGAATCCTTGCACGGTCCCGGAGGCGTCCTTATCTATGGCATACCCGAATTTCGGCTCCCGAAGTCGGTTGTCCACTCCGAAGTCGACTACGCTATAAAGTGTCTCGGCATTGATATCAAGACCGACTATATAATAGGCCGCACTTTGACGCTTGCCGAGATGTCTGATCAATACGATGCGATATTTCTGGGAACCGGGGCCGGCCTGCCGTCTTTAATGCGGATCCCTGGCATTAACCTTAACGGCGTAATGTCGGCCAACGAATTCCTTACGCGGGTGAATCTGATGAAGAGTTATCTCTTCCCGGAATACGATACACCTTCAAAGGTTGGGAGAAAGGTGGCGGTCATTGGCGCAGGAAACGTGGCGATGGATGCAGCTAGATGCAGCATCAGGCTGCAGAAGCTGGTCTCTAAAAATGAATCCGACGAGGTGCACATCGTTTATCGCCGTTCAAGGGACGAGGTGCCTGCAAGGGCCGAAGAGGTGCACCACGCTGAAGAAGAGGGCATCATATTTGACTTCCTTACAAACCCTGTTGAGGTTATCGGCGACGACAAGGGTACCGTGAAGGCTATGCGGTGCATCCGCATGGAACTCGGCGAACCGGACGCGTCGGGTCGCCGCAGGCCGGTGCCCATACAGGGCTCGGAATTTGTCATGGATGTTGATACGGTTATCGTGGCGTTGGGTACAAGCCCCAATCCGCTTGTATTCGAGGATGCCGGAGGGCTCGAAAGGACGAAGTGGGGCACGACGGTTGCCGACGAGGCTACAGGCCGCACTACAAAGCCCAGGGTTTGGGCGGGCGGAGACGTAGTCACCGGAGCGGCTACGGTTATTAGCGCTATGGGCGCAGGCAAGAGAGCTGCTGCCGACATGCACAAATTCGTTACGGAAAAAGGCTCCTGGTAATAAAATAACGGCTTTCTTCCTGGAAAGGGTCTCATTTAGAGGCCCTTTCTTTGTTTTCGCATGTGACTGAAGGGCGGCAGTGCAACAGATTTGTCGGAAAAGTGATATGATATTATAAGGGTAAGTATACCGCCGGTAGCATACTCGATGATCTACAAGTCAGGGGGGTAAATATGATCTTCAGAATCCGCGACTGGAAGATTTCAACCAAGATTATTGCAATGTCCCTGTTCATGATTATTTTGTTTATCCTGGGAGTTCTCTTGTATTTCTTACCGGTTATGTCGTCCAGGATGATGGATGAAAAGAGAAATGCGACGAGAAGCGTTATAGATGTGGCTTACGGTCTTATCGCCGAATATGATGTACGTGTGCAAAAAGGGGAATTCCCTCTGGCCGAGGGCCAGAAGAGGGCGATTGCTACAATCAAGAATCTGCGTTACAAGGGCAGCGAATATTTCTGGATAAATGATATGCATCCTACAATGATTATGCACCCTACCAAGCCGGAGCTTGACGGAAAGGACCTTAGCGAAAACAAAGACCCTAACGGAAAAAAGCTTTTCATTGAGATGGTGAATGTTTGCAGGGATAAAGGCGAGGGGTTCGTAGATTATATGTGGCCGAAACCCGGCGAGACGAAATCTGTGCCGAAGGTTTCATATGTTAAGCTTTATCAGCCCTGGGGCTGGATAGTCGGCACCGGAATCTATGTGGACGACGTCGCGGCTGAGATATCGAAGGTCAGACAAAGGATTCTGATAGCTACAGTTGGTGGTTCCGTTGTTATGCTTTCGCTTATATTTATGGTTTCATTCATCATAACCAAACCGCTCCGGGCCGGGGTAGTTTTTGCAAACAAGATGGCTGAGGGGGATTTTACCATTCCTGACCTGAAAGTCAGGTCGAAGGACGAGGCGGGAACGCTTGCCTCTGCACTAAACAAAACGAAGAATTCATTGAGTCAACTTCTCGGTATGGCAATGGGAAACATCACGAACACCTCCACCCAGGTTGCATCTGCGTCCGAAGAGCTTTCAGCGACGGTCAACCAGATCACCAAGCGGCTCGATGAGCAATCCAAGAAATCTATACAAGTTGCCACTGCCGCGACCGAGATGTCCCAGACTGTTGTCGACATAGCGAAGAATGCTTCCAGCATTGCCACTTCTGCGGAAGAGACCCTGAAAATAGCCAGAAGCGGGGGAAAAATTGTCGACGATACGGTGACCGAGGTCCAGATAATATCGAACACGGTTGCCGATTCATCTCAGATGATCAAGACGCTTGGCGAACGTTCGCAACAAATCTTCGAGATCGTCGATGTCATCAAGGATATCGCGGACCAGACGAATCTTCTTGCACTTAACGCCGCCATAGAGGCTGCCCGTGCCGGTGAACAGGGGCGGGGTTTCGCTGTCGTGGCCGACGAGGTGCGCAAGCTTGCCGAGAAAACCTCGAAGGCTACGGCAGAGGTCGGAGAAATGATCGGCGCGATACAGAGCGAGACGGGTCGGGCTGTTTCTGCCATGGCTGAGAGCCAGTCAAGGGTTGAAAAGGGTGTTGCACTTTCGTCAGAAGCCGGTAGCGCACTGCACAAGATCCTTGACAGCGTGCAGGGCCTGCAGTCGATGGTTCAGCAGATTGCATCAGCTACGGAAGAGATGTCCACGGTTTCAGAATCCATCAGCTCAGACATCGAAGTGGTCGCTGCCGTATCGAAAGAGACCAGTGCGAGCGCCGTCGAGATAGAGACTGCATCGAACGACCTGGCGCGGCTGTCAGCGGACTTGCAGGAAGTAACTAGAAAATTCAAGACGGACAGCCAGCGGAAATAACTGCCGAATCAGCTTGAAAGGTAGTGAGGCCTGGCATAACCAGCCTTTTTATTTGATCGAGCCCAGATATCTGATGCGCTCTTCAGTTGCAGGATGAGACGACAGATAATCAGGTTGTTTGCCGCCTCCGTCTTTCGTTTTGTGTGTCTCTTCCAGTTTTTGAAGCATTGTCGAAAGAAGCTTAGGTGAAAGATTGTTGCGCTTCAAGGCGTCGGCTGCAAAAAAATCCGCGTCACGTTCGAACGAGCGCGAGTACTTAGCCTCTAGCAGCCAGCCTGAAAGCGCCGCTCCCAGACTGCTTACATCTCCGAAATATGCAGCTAGTACGAGTGCCACAACGGAACTCTGTATGATCTGCCTCATGCCATGCCGGAGGGCTACATGACCGGCTTCGTGCGCATAAACCGCAGCTATCTGGTCATCGTTGTCGGCAAGCTGGACGAGCTTGTCAAAAAAAACGATTGTGCCGTCGGGGAGGGCGAAGGCGTTTGCCCCGTACATCCGACTGTCCCTGAACTCAACCTTGATGGGTATCCCGACCGGCGGTAGAGAGAGCCTGCCGAAACGTTCACGTAGTTGCTGCTGCCTTTCTGATGACAGCGATGAGGGCTGAAGGACATTACTGTCGACGATTGACAGGGCCTGCTGGCTTATCATTCTGAGCGCGTTTGCAGGCATGCGGAAAGCTATCTTTTCTGCGGCCCACGGCAGCCCCCACCAATATCCCGCAGTGACAACAACAGCCAGCAGCAGGAGCGAAACCGCGACCCAGCGCCACGACCGCTGCAATCGCTGTGTCAGTGAATCCCCCCGTTTTCCGAGGGCATCCGAAAGCTGCCGGCTGTCGGGAAGCTCGCATGATGTGCCGTCGCTGAAGCGCACTATCCGGTTGGCCCCTTCAAAGCGTTCGGAGGCGGCTACTTCGTTTATAGAAATGCGACGGTCGATGCCGCTGCCGGAGAGCCGGACTTCGCCGCCTGAAATCGTGATGAATACTGGGTGGGCGCGGCTGCTCTGCCCGTCATAATAAAGGCCGGTCCGGCTGCGCTTATTTTCGTCAGAAAGAGAAATCGACATCGAGCGCCTCGGTCAGCTCGTCGCCGGTGGCTGCAATAGCCGCCTCCGTGTCGGTGACAAAGTTATCCAGGCTGCCTGGCGTAGTGAGGGTCATGGTATCGGCCCTGTATTGTGCCAGCTGCACCTGCGCCCAGGGCCAATAAAATCCAAAAGTAATCAAGGTTATAAAGGCATTAGTCGCGACGATGCTGGCCAGATCGCGCGCACGCTGGGCGGATTCAAATGTTACCGGACCAAGACTGGTATGGTTCCATATGAGGTTTGCCATGCGTGTTCTGAAAAAAGTCATAACAATCAGGCGGTACAGGAAGTAAAGAACGATTGCTGCTATGGCAAAAACGATTATTGCCGAACGGCTGATAGATCTGCTGTAAAACGGTGACAACGCGCCGAAGATGCCTAGTGCAAAAGACATTACAAAGCCGATGCCTATGGCCAGACCTATTGTGCGAAAGAAAATGCTGTATACGTCGCCCGCCGTGACCGATAAAGATGCGCGGGTGGTCCCGAAAGACGCACTGTTGACCAGAAAGGAACGCATCCGCTGATAGAAGAGCGGTATGCAAATGCCAAGGGTAAAAAGCGCCATGCTGCCGTACATGATGAAGACAATATAAGCGTCGGCCAGCGTTCCCCTGAAATGGAAACGGATGCCGCGCCAGCTTGTGTTATATAAACGGAATGTGTATGCGCGGCTGACCATCCAGGGAAGGGCCGCGATTACCAGGATTACGAGCAGCCCGTAAATGGCAGGGTCCAGCTTTTTTGAAAAATTCAGGATAGCGAGTATGAGCACTGCAATTATACGGCCTTTTAATATGGCGATCGGGTTGCCATGGTAATCGAAGCTTGATCCGGCAACCCGCGTGTGCCTGTAAAAATATTGGTTCTTTCTGACCTTGGCCCATGCGGAATATATACCCAGTGTGGCTATAGAAAGCAGCAGATTCACGATCCAGATGCGGAAATACTCTCCCCCTGATCCGGTGAATTCGAACTTATAGCTTCCAGGGCTGCCCGCATCCGTTCGCGTAATACGGGGCGGTTCCTTGCCCGACGCGATAAATTTCAGGCATTCTTCGCATGTCAGGCCGCGCGGTGAGGGATGGACCTTGCTCCAGGCGGTTTCTTTGCCGCAAATGGAGCAAACGGCTGTGGCTTCTTTATCGCGGCCAGGCGCAGTTTCGTCATCGGCTGCAGTTTGATGCGTGGAGTCTCCGGAGTCGAGGTCTGAATAAGGGTCCCATCCGGGCTCTTCAGCTTCTGCCTTGCGAGACGCGTTTTCGGCAGCCTCTTGATGGGTTATAGGAACGCTTCCAACTATCTCACCGTATTCAATCCACTTTGCTATAATCTCATTCCAGACCTTCGTGTCCGGCTTGATAGTTCCGGCAGAAGCCAGTTGCTTCATCTGCTCATCGCTGATCGGACCTATTTTCCTGTCGCCGTCTTTATAATACCAGTCCATGTTTATTCTCCGCTCTTCTTAATATTCCCCTGCAAAACAGTGCCACGGGATAGGTTGTCACGATCGAAAATGATATCGGCAGAGGCTGGGCGCTGTCATGTTTATGGCGTTTTCCTGATTACCCTGGTGCCGCAGAGCCGGTCATGCAGTGCCCGCTTTTCAACGTCGAACGCTGCTACGATATACCCTGCTGCGAGAGGTAACGCACTTGCCGTTTCAGCCATACATCTGATCAGTGCCTTGGTATAGCTTATCTTGCCGCCGGCGGTATCGACAACTCTCAGGCCCAGAGCGAGTTTGCCGGGTGTGCCTCCGTATTTGCCGGTGAAGACCGATGAATAGCAGATAAATGACACAATCCAAAGAAAGCAGACGATAAACAATGCAAAGGCTCTGGCAGACATCTCGAATATGGCGTCCGTCCAAAGAAGCAGAAAGATTGCAGTAGCATACAATAGCATGCCTATAACTCCAAGGATGGTTAAATCGATAAGTTTAGCTATCATGCGAATGCAGAAGCCTGCAATAGGCAGTTGTGACGCCTTATCGCCATGCTTGAGTTCGTGGGCATACAGGGATTCGCAGGCAGGACAGAACTTTTCGGCGCCATACCTGACCAGCTCATCGTTTGGGAATTTCTTGAAACACCGCGCACAATAAGACTCTGCCCCAGGCGCGGCAACAGGCGATACGGTTTCCTGCTGTTCGGCACTGTCAGACTCGAATATCGAATACGCCATCCAGTCAGGCCCAGCTACGTTATCATCAGCTTGATGCTCGGCTTCATCAGGCAGGGTGACACCGATTGTTGAGGCTGCTTCGCCAAGAGGCATCCACCTAGCATTCAACTCATTCCATACCATGGTTTCGCGGGTAATTTTGCCCTGCTCGGCTAGTTCCCGCATTTCCCTCTCGTTCACCGGTCCGGTCTTGCCGCCATCAGCTTTATAGTACCAGTCCAACCCACCCTCTCACAGCGAACATACGCAAAATCCCAGCCCATAATGCAAAATATCTATATTTTACCATGACTGAGGCCTGTTTTAACGCTGCGATTTCGTCTCCGCATCCCCGGTTCGTGAATGACGCAGCAGAGTGGTATAATGAGTATGGCAACGCTGTTGGCGTCGGCATTTTGGCACTAAGCCTATGACAATCAGAGAAAAAGGAGCGCTTTATGCAGGACCAATGCATCGGCTGCGCCCATTTCCGAGGCAGTTTCGAAAAGAGCAGACCTTCGTGCGCAGCCTTTCCGCTAGGCATACCGGAGGCAATATGGGAAGGCGACTTCGACCATAACAACCCCTTCGAAGGCGATAGAGGCATCAGGTTTGAAGCGATTGTCGAAGAGGAATAAACGCCTGGGTGTTAGCGTACGCCCCCCTCTTTCAATAGCAAGTTGCTATAATGTCTTCCCCGCGGCTTCTGCAAAGAGTTTAAGCCTGGACATGAGATCGGAAAAGTCTTTCGGCGTCAGGGACTGGGGACCGTCCGACGTCGCATGTTCCGGATCAGGATGTACCTCTATCATCAGTCCGTCGGCCCCTGCTGCGGCTGCGGCAAAGGACATGGCGGCAACATATTTTTGGTGACCGGTTCCGTGAGACGGATCGGCCACAACTGGAAGGTGTGTCTCACCCTTCAGAACAGGGATGGCCGAAAGGTCGAGAGTGTTTCTCGTTGCGGTCTCGAAAGTCCTGATTCCGCGTTCGCAGAGGATCACCGACTGATTGCCTTCGCTCATTATGTATTCGGCGCTCATGAGCAGCTCCTTTACGGTCATCGACATGCCGCGCTTGAGCATCACCGGCTTTCTGATCTTTCCGACTTTTTTCAGTAATTCGAAATTTTGAGCGTTCCTGGTGCCGATCTGGAGGATGTCGGCATATTCAGCAACGAGCTCGGCTGTTTCCGGGTTGACGACTTCTGTTATGACCGGAAGGCCGGTTGCTTTACCGGCCTTGGCGAGGAGTTTCAACCCTTTTTCCTTCATCCCCTGGAATGAGTACGGGGATGTCCGCGGCTTGAATGCCCCGCCCCTCAGCACGTGCGCCCCGGCTTGCTTGACTGCAACCGCCGTCTCGATGATCTGTTTTTCGCTTTCGACGGCGCACGGACCTGCCATAACTACAATACGGCTTCCGCCTATGGAGAGTCTGTCGGTAATCTTTATGGTGCTGGATTCCTTCTTCAGCTCGCGCGACGCCAGTTTGTAGGCCTTCAATATGGGCACTACGCTTTCAACACCCTGCATCGACTCGATGGTTTCTATCACCAGCTGTTTGCCTCTTTCATCCCCGACTGCCCCGATCACGTCCCGCGTAGTTCCATGAATGACATGAGGTCTGTAACCAAGTTCCTTGATCCTGCCGATAACCTCTTCCTTCTGGCGTTTTGACGCCCCTGCTCTCATTACTATAATCATGAACCCTCCTTTGTTTCCGAAAACACAAAGGCCGGGGGTTCCCGGCCTTTGTGATAACGAATCACAACAAAAAAGCCGGTGGCCCCTGTCTGCCCTCGGCTTTCGGTTGATTTATGCTATTCCTTCGTCAACCCCGCCAACAGGCAGACCGGCTAAAATAAAATCCGGCCCAGAAGCGAAGACCCGCGAAGAAATATTCCTTTATCATTGATTACTTTTACCGATTTGTATTCTTATTGTCAAGCAGACGAGGCTGTCAGTCAGGATGTGGAAATAATGCGCCCACTTTCAGTTCGGGCGACAACTGACTACCCCGGCTTCTAACGGGCTGCAATCAATACGAGGAAATATGCTACAGCACTGCAGATAAACAATATTTCCATTTTGTCTGCGCGTTCCATGGTGGCTCCTCCCCTTATAAACACCATTTGATTCAAGTGTATCGCATTAAGAAAGAAAATTAAGTCGGTTGAAGTCTGATTAACAGGTCGGATTTTGTCTGACATGGCTGGGTCATTGATTATCCTGTTATATGCTTCTACAATAGATTCTATGGATTTTAAGGTGTATGCCACGGTTTTTATCTCGATCATGGTTGCGGTTAACGCGCCGAGCGTTGTGCCTTTGTTTATTTCTTTCACAGAGGACATAGCCGACGACAGGAAGAAGATAGCCGCTCAATCCGTCATTACCGCCTTTCTGGTTGCTGCCGGGTTTGTACTGTTGGGCAGTATAGTGTTCAGCGCAATCGGGATAGACGTAGAGGATTTCATGATAGCGGGCGGCATACTCCTGCTGATCTTCTCAATAGTCGACATAGTGTTCCCGGACGTCAGAGGGCGTCATCTGATAACCCCCACCATGGGTGTAGTGCCAATTGGAACGCCGCTGCTGGCGGGGCCTGCAACTCTGACGACGGCACTAGTGCTTGTGGGCAATTACGGTTATATTCCGGTATTGACGTCGCTGCTCGCTAATCTGCTTATAGCCTGGCTGCTGCTTTATAAGGCGGAATTTATCATCAGGCTGATCGGCCTCAACGGCGCCAGGGCTTTTGCAAAAGTGGCGTCGCTGCTTCTCGCCGCTATCGCCGTCAAGATGATAAGAACCGGCCTGTTTGCGATACTGAAGCTGCATTGATTTTGTCCGCTGCAAACTCGCCGTATTTTAAGGCTACTTATGCCGCTCGGACTTGACACAGAGCTGCCAATGGAAAGATAATCTAAACTTACGTGAGGGGCTATACTACTTTGCTAAGAGGCGTTCCTAAACTTGAAGTTCGACAACATAGCTGACAGATATGACTTTCTGAATCACCTTCTTTCACTCGGACAGGACTTTTACTGGAGAGCCGTTATGGTGAAAGAGCTGAATCCGTCCAGGGGAGACCGTATTCTCGATCTTGCAACCGGAACCGGCGACAGCGCAGGAGCCATTGCAGAACGTGGCGTCGACGTAGTCGGTGTGGATATAAGTTTCAACATGCTGCTGAAGGCCAAACAGAAGATTACCGGCATGCATTATCAGATCTGCTCCGGCTCTGGTTACTCGCTGCCGTTCAAGACCGAAACATTCAGCGGCGCCACCTGCGCCTTCGGCATCAGGAATATGCATGAAACGCAGAAGGCGTTGAAAGAGATCCACCGCGTGCTCAGACGAGGGACAAAAATGGTCTTTCTCGAATTTTCTATGCCCCGTGGCATCATAAGAGCGCCGTATGGTTTTTACTTGGGCAGAATACTGCCTTTTGTCGCCGGGATATTTTCGAGGAAGGAAGCGTACGATTATCTTGCGGACTCCATCGAAAAGTTTTACACCCCCGATGGTTTTGCCGAACTGATAGTAGAATCAGGCTTCAGCAGGTGCGAAAAGAGGTCTCTCAGCCTGGGATGCGTCTTTATCCACGTTGCGTACAAGGATTGAAAATGATTCCATACCCGAACATAAGCCCCGAAATAGTCAGGATTGGTCCGCTTGCGGTACGGTGGTACGGATTAATGTATCTGATGGGTTTTGCAGCGTCATTGCTTCTTGTGAAATATCAGATCAGAAGGAAAGGCCTGAAACTCAAAGCGGATTTTGTCGAGACGCTCTATTCCTATCTGATAGCCGGTCTGCTGCTTGGCGCGCGGCTCGGTTATGTCATTTTTTATAACGCTGAGTATTATCTGGAGCATCCCCTGGAGGTTTTTTCAATCTGGCAGGGTGGGATGTCCTTTCATGGAGGCTTTATTGGCGTGCTGGCGGCAGGGCTGCTCTTCTGCAGGAGGCATCGAGCTGATTTCTGGATGGTCGCGGACCTTATCACCGTTACGGCGCCCATTGGATTGGGGCTGGGCAGGCTGGGCAATTTCATAAATGGGGAACTTTACGGCAGGGTGACGGATGTCCCCTGGGCGATGATCTTCCCCGGAGAGAGCATGCCACGGCACCCGTCCCAGTTGTATGAATTCTTCCTGGAAGGCGTGGCGCTGTTTACGGTTCTGTGGACGATTAAGGGAAGATTGAAGTCGGGGCAGCTTACCGCCCTGTTTTTTGTACTTTACGGTATATTTCGGATTATTGCCGAGTTTTTTCGGGAGCCTGACCCGCAGATCGGCTATATTCTCGGTTTTATTACAATGGGGCAGATATTGAGCTGCCTGATGGTAGGGGCCGGGGCATTGCTGTTTGTGGCGCGAGGCAGAAATTGAAGTTAAACTTAAGATGAGATGGACGATAAAGAACGCATCGACAATCTGAAGAGATATGTCTTCTATGAGCTTCTGGATATGGCAGGCAGGGTCATGGTGCTCGTCAAATATTCTCCCGACGTTGTGATCGGCAACAGGGGATTTATCGGCGATGAGAAGGAAACCGGCATCGTGCTTGTGTTCAATCCGAAGATGAAGTTTAACTGGGACGAATTCGGCATTACTGCTACGCTCGTTTTTGGGGCTGCCCCGCAGAAATGTTTTATACCAGCTGACTGCGTGGCAGCTGTCTACTCTCCTGAAATGAATATGCAGTTCGTGACATCAGGGCAGGAGAGGCCGGCTGCAAAGGGATCTGTTGGGAGCGTTGAAGGCGGCCCAAGGCTGAAAAGTGCTAAGGGCGAACCGGACGGCAATAGCGATCCCGACAGCGGGAAAAAAATCATTAGCGTGGATTTCGTGAAGAAGAAGTTGATAAGGGATGAAATTCTCTGAGGGGACGCTCCATGCAAAACGAAAAATTGGTACATGATCTCATAGTTGATCATCTGCGACAGAAATTGGCCAAGGAGTATAAGGAAATCGCTGTCAATACTGGAGGCAGCCCCGACCTGGTCCTGGCAAACCACGGTCTGGTGCTTGCCAATGTGGAAGTCGAAACCGACGGCAGCATCACATCGGGAAAGGCCGATGGATGGAAGGACCTGGCGCAACCCGGCGCCAAACTGATCCTTATGGTGCCGAAAAATGCAAAGGCTAAAGTTACGGAACTGCTATGGCAGAAGGGCATAATGGACAAGGTCAGTGTCGGAAGCTACGAGATAGTAGTGAATATGCCTTAAGGGCTGGTCGTCAGCCCCTTAAGGAGGGGTTACGGTAAAATCGTCGTGTGTCTTATGATCTTCCCTTCTATCAGATAGAGCACCATCTCAGCTATATTTGTGGCATGGTCGGCGATCCTTTCAAGATACTGTGCCACAAAGGTTATACGCATCGCCCGGCATATGATGCTTGAATTCTCCGTCATCATGAAGAGCAGCTCGCTCAGTACCTTGTGCTTCAGATCGTCGATCTCGTCATCTCTCATGATTACGTCCTTCGCAAGCTTCATATCGCGCTTCACAAATGCGTCCAGCGCATCGCGGGTCATCCCCTGTGCTATTTCCCGCATTCTGGGGATGTCGACATACTCTTTCAGGATAGGTTCCTTGTTCAACTCGATTGCCCTTTGAGCAATATTTACGGCCAGGTCCCCCATCCGTTCGAGGTCCGTCGTGATCTTCATTGCGGTGGTAATAAGCCTCAGGTCGCCCGCCTTCGGTTGTCTAAGGGCTATCAGCCTGATCGATGCTTCGTCAATCTCGACATCGAGACTGTTGATTCGATGGTCGCCCTCGATTACGCTTCCCGCAAGGTCATTATCCCTTTCGACAAGGGCCTGGACGGAATCCTTTATGGCCTTCTCAACAAGAGATCCCATCTGCAGGACAATTCCATTAAGGTGC
The DNA here is from genome assembly GCA_035319185.1 of Dissulfurispiraceae bacterium. Taxonomy (GTDB): domain Bacteria; phylum Nitrospirota; class Thermodesulfovibrionia; order Thermodesulfovibrionales; family Dissulfurispiraceae; genus Fen-1308. The sequence continues at coordinate 40,358 of DATHDF010000043.1, forward strand.
GCCAATTCATCGTCAAATATTGCCATTATCCGAACCTCCCGGTAACATAATCTTCTGTCAGCTTTTCAGAGGGGGCGGTGAAAATCTTCTCCGTGGTCCCGAATTCGATCATCTCCCCCAGCATCAGGAAGCCCGTCCAGTCGGAGATCCTGGCGGCCTGCTGCATGTTGTGGGTAACAATTATTATAGTTATCTCCTTTTTCAAAGTCGTCACAAGGTCTTCTATCTTCGAGGTTGATATCGGATCGAGTGCCGACGTCGGCTCGTCGAACAAAAGCACCTCGGGCTCGACTGCAAGGGCACGGGCGATGACCAGCCTCTGTTGCTGGCCGCCCGAAAGATCATAAGCGCTTGCGTTGAGTTTATTCTTTACCTCATCCCACAGGGCGGCATGCTTCAGCGCCTTCTCGACGCGCTCGGTCAGCTCGGCTTTCTTCCTGATGCCCCTGAGTTTGAGACCGTATGCGATGTTGTCGAATATCGACATGGGGAAGGGAGTCGGCTTCTGAAAGACCATGCCTATGCGGCTCCGAAGGCTTATAAGGTCAATGCCATTTGCGAGCAGGTTGTTTCCCTGGAACAGTATCTCGCCTTCATAGCGGTGCCTGGGGTAAAGGTCATGCATCCTGTTAAAACATCTGAGAAGGGTCGTCTTGCCGCAGCCGGACGGCCCTATAAGCGCGGTAACTCTCCTGCCGTGCACAGTCAGGTTGATATTCTTGAGTGCGTGAATATCCCCCGAATAGTAAAAATTGAGCCCCTTTGTTTCGAGCTCTACGGTATTTGTCAACGCCTGTACCTCCACTTTAAGAGCAGTCGTCCCGCAATGGTTATAAAAAGGATAAAGATCGTTATTATCAGCGATGCAGCCCATGCCTGTGCATGCCAGTCATCGTATGGACCCATGGCATATTGGAAAACGCTTACGGTAAGGGACGGCATGGGGCCGTTCATATTATAGGAGAAAAAGGAGTTGTTGAAGGCAGTGAAGAGCAGAGGTGCTGTCTCGCCGGCAACCCTGGCTATGGATAGCAATATGCCGGTGAAGATGCCGGTCGCCGCGCCGCGGTATACAACCTGAATGATCACCTTATAGTACGGCGCGCCAAGGGCAAATGCCGCTTCCCTCAAGGTCCAGGGGACCAGCGTGAGCATATCCTCGGTCGTCCTGAGCACAACCGGTATCATTATTATGGCTAGCGCAGCACCTCCGGCCCATCCGCTGAAGTGACCGATCGGCCTGACCATGATCGCGTAGATAAAAGTCCCTACTATGATGGAAGGCACACTTACCATGATGTCGGCCAGTATGCTGATCACCTTCGATATATTTTTACCGCGCGCATATTCCGCAAGAAAGGTCCCGCCGAGCAGTCCTATCGGCACACCTACAAGCGTTGCGAAGGACGTGATCATGAGATGCCCGACAAATGCGTTCCGCAATCCGCCGCCGGAGATGCCGGCAGGTGCGGGATCGTTTACGAATAGGCTTATATGCAAGGCGCCAATCCCATGAATCAGCACGTCGGCAAGTATGAAGATAAGCCAGAAGAGCCCGCCGAATGCGGCGAGTGTGCTTAGCAGAAGGGCAACAGACCCTTCGATCTTACGCTTTGTCTCGTGAGTCATCGCGAATACTTCCCTTCAGCCCTCAGCAGGAATATCTTGGCAATGAAGAGCGTCAGAAAGCTCAGCACGAAAAGAACCAGGGCAAGATAGAAGAGGGAAGAAAGATATATGTCCGAGTCAGCCTCAGAGAATTCGTTGGCCAGAGATACCGTAATGGTTGCCGCAGCGTCGAGCAGCGAAGATGTTATCTGGTGGTTGTTGCCGAGTACGAAGGCCACCGCCATTGTCTCTCCAATGGCCCTTCCCATTGAAAGCACGACGCCTCCGAAGACGCCTAGTTTCGAATAGGGTATCACCACATTCTTGACGACCTCCCACTTTGTCGCGCCGATTGCATATGCCGACTCCTTGACCACTGCCGGCGTCAGGTTGAATGCGTCCCGCGATATACTTGCCGTGAACGGAATTATCATTATGCTCAGTATCACGCTTGCAGTAAGCAGGTCTATGCCCATTGGAGTGCCTTCCAGGAGCATGGAGAAGACCGGCAGTTGTCCCAGGGTCTGCTGCAGCGCCGGCTCGATATAGTTTGTCATGATCGGGGCCAGGGTGAACAGCCCCCACATGCCGTAAATGATGCTTGGTATGGCTGCCAGCAGCTCTATGGCGACACCTATGGGACCTTTGAGAAAATTGGGTGCGATTTCCGTTACAAAAACCGCAATGCCGATAGCAATCGGTATGGCAATTAACATTGACAGAACGGTAGTTACAGCCGTTCCATATAGACTGGACGCCGCTCCGAAGTTTTCACGCACAGGGTCCCAGTCTGTCGTTGTGAGAAATTTCAGTATGCCGAATTTTTGGATCGACAGAGATGATTCGGAAACGAGAACAATAAGAATGCCTGCGACAAGAAAAATGATAACGAAGGATGAAATTGCCGTCAATGCTGAGAAGACCATATCTATGGGATCTCTTTTCGCTGATTGTGCCAATTATGTCCCTTTTGTCCAGTGATTAAAATGCCAATGGGTCAGATGGCTCATAATCTGACCCATTAGCCATTTCATACGAAGGGGCTGACGAATCAACCCCCGCCTGTTTTTAGTATAACCCGTTGGCCTTCCAGTAAGCCCTTATCTTGTCCTTGAGAGAGCCAGGCAAGGGAATGTATACAAGTTCCCTGGCCTTTGCATCGCCATGTTTGAAAGCCCAATCATAGAATTTGGCGGTCTTCATGCTGGCCTCTTTTTTATCCTTCGCCAAAAGAATAAAGGTGGCTCCTGCGATCGGCCATGCATTCTTTCCCTTTGCATTGACAAGCCAGAGATAAAAATCCTTTTTAGGGTCGAAGTCGCCGGTGGCTGCCGCATCCTCAAACGTCTTAAAGCTCGGCTCTACGAAATTGCCGGCAGGGTTTTTCAGCATGGCATATGCCAGTTTGTTCTGCTCCGCATACGCAAATTCGACGTAGCCGATTGAAGCATTGGATCTCTTGACATAGTTTGAGACGCCCTCGTTGCCTTTGCCGCCAATCCCAACTGGGAATTTGACGGAGGTGCCTGCGCCCACCTTCTCTTTCCAGGCCGGGCAAGCCTCATTCAGATATGTAGTGAAGATCGCGGTTGTCCCGGAACCATCGGACCTGTGGACTACGGTTATTTCTTTATGGGACAGGGCAAGTTTCGGGTTCATGGACTTGATTTTCGCATCGTCCCAGAACTTGATCTCTCCAAGATAAATCTTGCAAACCGCATCCGAATCGAGATGCATCTGGCCTGCCTTGATGCCGGGCAGGTTTACTACAGGGACCACGCCTCCCATGACGGCGGGGAACTGCAGAAGATTGTTCTTCTTTAGCTCCTCGGGCTTAAGAGGGGCATCGGAGGCGCCGAACTCAACTGTTCTTTCCGATATTTGCCTGATTCCTCCGCCGGAACCGATCGATTGATAGTTGAGCTGAACACCAGTTGCCTTGTTGTACTCAAACGCCCAAGCTGAATAGACAGGATAAGGGAAGGATGCCCCTGCGCCATTGAGCGTTTCAGCAGCCTGAACGGAAACTGAGATCAAAAGCAATAACAGCATAAAAACTATGCCAACAACTCTTTTCATGATTTGCCTCCTTGGTCTAATTAGAATATATACAAAAGTATCTTATTTCCACACTGACGAACCGATCATTATTTTCCAGTATCACCTCCAATTGTTAATGCTACCGGCCTATTATCTGTCCGGTATAGGTAATTAATTATAAATTGGAAATGTTACATCAATATTAAGCCGTTGTTAAAATAATGTTACGTGATAGCTCCTTCAAATCTGCAATGTCTTGCTGCTGGCGTTAAATTTATTATCAGTCTCGATTCGTGACAGAAAGAAGGGGCATCTGGGATGTAATGCACCCCTGCAATATTCATTCAGCTGAAAGGATGTCGGTGCGTAGAAATTATCGTTTGCCTTGCAAATTACCTTCAGCAAATCAATGAGATGGGGACACTTCATATTCAACCATCTTCTTGGTATAAGTCCTACATTGCGGATAACGTGAGCACCTGAACCTGAGCGTGCCCCCGTTTCTTTTATAGAGATGCATAGTACTGCCACATTTCCAGCACATGGGTTTGTTCTTGAGTTCGCGCCTGCTGGCGCTTGGAGTGAATTGTCGGCCACAGATAAGGCAAATATGTCGTTGCTTAAGGCTCTTTGTTCTTCCATACTTATAGTGAGCCTGAGAGTTGCAGTCGGGGCAACGCAGCTCTTTTATTGCGGCTTCCTGTATAACGGCGTCCATATCAGTATTAAAACAAATAAATATTACCGGAATATGAACGCTCGGTTACGGTTCTATTACAGTTTTTATAAATGAATGGTAGGGGATGTGATGGCCGCTTCCCTTATGGATTTAAAATAGAGATGACATGCTTCATAGTGGCGGCCGGTGCAGAACCTGATATCGGCATCTGTAATGTTCCTGATCTTTTCCATTGCCACTGAGCACATCGAGATATTGTTGCAGCATTTCAGGTGGGGACAGGCTATCTTTTTGGCATTATCGGTTTCAGAACACATAATATCCTCCTTCCCTTTATAGTGAATTATAGCCGGTCATTTGTTACGCTGATATTACAAGAATGTTACAAGACTGTTACAACGGCGCCAGGCCTATCTGCCGCGAAGTGATTTCGAAAGGAAGATAGGGCAGTCGTCGAAGTTGTCGTCTGAGCAATAGCCTGCATGCCTTACTTCATCGACCGTGATGGAAGAAATGGAGGCCGTGCAGATGTTTGAGGCAATGTCGTGATAAGGGCAGAGTTTCTGATGTTCAGTCCTGAGGATGCGGTACATATTACGTGTGTCCAGGTCAATCATGCTAGACGCTCCTTTATGGTGTCGAAGATTTTGTATTTCCATGACCATATGCCGCTTTCCGGGCACGGTGAAAGCATGGAGTCCCTGCCGATCAGGTACCTGTTGCCCCTCCAGCCCACGCTGTTGCTGAAGAGGGGGACGAACCATATGAAGCCGATCATGATGTCCTTTAAAGGTCCCAATATGTATGAGGATGTCTTCAGGTCGGCGGAGATTTTTCGCCCCAGGAGGAGGTCGCCGATCGCCTTAAAGAAACTGACGGCAAAGGCGAAGGATACAGTCAGCTTGGACGGTCCGAAGGAAAGCACCGGCACGACAGCCATGAAGACCGGATTGCAAAAGAGTTCCGATATATACTTCGGGCCTCCGATCTGCCATCTGAGCTTGCCCCAACGGGTATGCCTGTTCAGGAATTTTCTGATGCCCCAATATTCGTTGACGTTATCTATCAGATGCCCCGAGAGGACCACCTTCTTTCCGCTTTCATGCATCTTTTTGCCGATCATATAATCCTCGGCAAGGACATCTTTGACCGAGGCGAATCCGCCTATGGCTTCGAGGTCGTGCTTTCTCATCAGCATCGACTTTCCTACCACGCAGGGCATCTTGAGGAACCTGTCCAAAAAACTGACGCTCCCCATGACGAAGGAGTTCAGATGAAGATTCTCGAATGCGGCCCCTGTCGAATATCCGCCCATGCCGCGTATGAGATTGCTGACCAGGCCGACTGAAGGGTCCTTCATTTCCCGTACGATGCATTTGAGATAATCAGGTCGGACCATTACGTTGCTGTCGCTGATGAGGATATAGCTGTATTTGGAAATCCTGTAAGCAGGAATCAGATTATTAACTTTTGGATTGAATCCCGAAACGCATCTTTCGATATGTACAGTGATGTCTTTTTCAGGGTATTTGTCCTTTATCTGCCTGGCCACCTTGCAGGCAGGATCGTTTTCATTCTGCAGCGAAAAGATTAGCTCATATTCAGGATAATCAAGTCGGCAGAAGCTTTCGAGATTATCGAATAGGTTGTCGTCCAGGCCCTTGAGCGGCTTCAGGATCGACACCGGAGGAAAAAAATGGGGGGAAGATTTCACTTCCCCCGCAAAGGGGGGGGTATGGCTGCAGCGATGGGAGCGCACCGACCATATCTGAAGGGTATAAGCCAAGAGGCCGATGATGCTTAATGATGCGAATATGGGGAAGAGGATCTCCATTCTATTCTCCTTTTGATCAATTTCTGAAGAGGGTTATCGCGACCCCCTTGTTGTGCTTTATGCATTGCTTTATGTTGGCGATATCTTTATTGCAATTCAGAAGGGTCTTCCATGAATAGAGATGCCGGGCCTTGTGGAAATCGCTGTTGGCGATATAAGGATATTTCTTGAGGCTCACCACATTGAAGACATCATCCCTGTTGGCAATCTCCCAGGCATCTATATATTTCGCATACTTGTCCCTGTTGTTCCAGAGATAGTAAGTGTCTTTGCTCATGTCGGACATGGTGTGGGGGTGGCACGCAACTATAATGGCGTCCTGCCTTTTGGCTTCGAGAAATATTTTCTCGTAATCCCAGCAGGCCGAAACGAAATCCGTAAGATCGAGCAGAAGGAGGTGTGCGGACCTGTCGGAAGATATATAGTTCTTACTTATTTCGATACCGGGTATGACGAGCATCCCGTATTTACCCAGCGCCCTTTCTCCTTCATGGCGTATCTCGGCCACGTAATCAGGGAAGCTTTCCCTTGTCACCGTGTATTTGAAGCGATGGGCGAGTTTGCCGATGGAGCTGTCCTTGTTGGCTACATGGTCTGTGATGGCGATCGCGTCAAAACCTGCCTGTCCGTAAAGATCCACGACCTTCTTCAGCTCTATCGAACCGTCCGAGTACTTGGTGTGGATATGAAAATCGCATAGAAGCATTGATGCCTAATATTAATGCCTTTTCTGTTACACGATTATTAAGGGAAGGTTACTTTCGGGTTAAATCAGTGACAGGTGCGAACATGAGTCGACAAGTGTAAACTGTAACCGTATCTTAATGCTGCTGTCAACGTAATTTAATGGTTATCACTTATAGTTATAAAACCGATGTCTCAAAATGCAGGAGGGACCATGTTTACAGAAATGAACCGCAGGGAATTCTCGGAGAGACTCCGCCAAAAAAAGGAAGAAATAATTTTGCGCTCTTCAATCGAGATGAAAAAAAGGATCTCGGCAGAAAACAGGCAGACGCTCGGCGCTGGGCTCGAAGAAGGCGACTGCGCCTTTTCCTGCCATTCTGACTATATCCATTTCAGGAATCTCGACTCACAGCGCGCTGTAATAAGACAGATCGATATGGCATTGGATAAATTGTGCGAAGGCAGCTTCGGGGTTTGCGAGGAATGCGGTGCCGAGATAGGTGAACGGAGACTGAAGATAGTGCCGTTCGCCAGATTCTGCCGGGATTGCCAAGAGACCTTTGAAGGGGTGACTTAAAGGTGCTTAGGCCGACTGAATAGAAAAAGCAGCACCAAAAAAGGAGCGACGATAGGATGGCAAAGAAACTTGTTCTGTTTGTATGCATTCATAATAGCGCCCGCAGCCAGATGGCTCAGGCATTATTGAACGCAATCGCAGGGGACCAATTTGTTGCGGAGAGTGCGGGTCTAGAAGCCGGTACGTTGAATCCGCTCGCGGTCGAGGCTATGAAGGAGGTTGGTATTGATATCTCGGGAAATACCACCCGTCGTGCCTTCGACGTTCTGAAAAGCGGCAGACGTTTCCATTACGTGATTACAGTCTGCGATGCCGCCAATGCGCAGAGATGCCCGGTATTTCCTGGAGCACGTCAGTACCTTAACTGGAGCTTCCCCGATCCCGCTCAATTACAGGGGACACATGAAGAAAAAATTAAGGAAGTCAGAAGGATACGCGAGGCCATAAAAGAGAAGATCCAATCATGGATCGAAGAGGTTGATAAAGATCGAGGGGAAGGAGCGGATATACCGCCGTTCAAGATCGACCGATATTGACTCGGGTGCAGCTGATAAGGAGGGGACCGGAAACGGTCCCCTCCTTATCTGTCTGAAAGCAGAAGCGTGATGATTATTTCACATTCACGTAGATCGGGTTGCTGTAAAACCAGAGGTCGTCCCAGGCCATGTCGGCATTGTTGGTCCCGGGGGTGTTGATGAGGGGATTCCCTTCTGCATCGGTCCCGTAGACGATTTTGGTGTTTGTGGGGTCCATCTTGACCACGCCGTATCCGAGGTTGGAGCCGCGGATGCGGAAGAACGTATCGGCTGAAGTATGCTTCACAGTAAACGTCATGGTAGTGTAACCTTCTTTGTCTACATACCATGACGAAGCGTCGAAGGTCTTGACGACAGATGCTACCGTGGGGTCTATGGCGTTGTAGTCAGGGTTCGGGGTCACGCCATCTGAAAGAAATTTGGTCGCCCTTGTCGGATTGATGCGGCCCTGGATGAGCTGGATATGATGCACCTTAGGGGCAGCGCAAACATAGCTTGCCGTAGCGGTGTTGTCTCCTGGGTTGCAGTTATTGGATTCAGGACTCTTGAAGCGGATCTGAACGGTGATCTTCTCTCCCTTCCTGACATCGAGGGCTTCGCCCATGGCGGCAAAGTTGTCATCGCTGTGATTGCCGACGGACGCGCCATGGAAGACCCTGAAGTCGAGTGCGTTTATTAGGTCTCCATGGACCGAGAAGGAGTTGCCGGAACGGAGCCCGTTTATCACATCTTCCTGGGTGAATCCGCGGCGGGGGTGGGCAGCCTTGACCTTGACATAGGTCTTTTCATACTCGCCGGGCCAGAAGTCCACTCCGCCGTTGGTGTCGTCATCATGGAAATCGGAGTTGTCGAAGTTGAAGAACTTGCGGCCGTCGGCCAGGAGGTTGTCCCAGAGGCCTCCGACGGTGGCTACGTATGTACCTGCACCGCCGTAAGTTCCGCCGCCGCAGGCAGTCGCCTTAAACTCGCCTCTCTCGGGAGACTTGTCGTGCCCCGGGATTCCCTCGAAGCCGAAGGCGACCGAAGGTGCATTGTCGTTCATGTCGCGGAATGCCGCTATCGACCATCCACCCACTCCGCAGCCCGCCCGTTCAACATGTGCGGGAATCGCATAGGAAGTGAGGGGATAGTTGGCCCGCATCCACTTTACGGCATCCATGGTCTTGTTGTGCTTGGAGTTCAGCGCGAGTACCGCGGAATAATCGGGGTAGGCCGGGGAGACATAGCTGCTCGTCTGAATCTTGCCCGGCCAGCCCATGGTTATCGCCGTAATGTTGGTGGTTGTGCCGTCCGTGTCGGAATTGTCGAAGCGGTACTCGAATTCGGAGATCGGCAACGCATCGGCAGCCATGACCGCAGTGCTGCAATGTTCATGGCCCGGTGCGTTCCATTCCATGCCAGTCATCACTATCTTTTCGGGATAGTTCGCGCGGATCGTCTCTATCCAGTCGTATGCCCCCATGTAGGCGGGCCCGGCGTATCCGGGGATGTCAGAGGTCCTGATCAATGATTGCCACCGCCACATCTTGCCGCCGGTGGGATCTCCGATGGACGGAAGGGTCGAATATGCCGAGGTATTGTTCCAGAAGTTTCCGAATCCGTCTCTATCGCGGATGCCGCCATGCTCGGAATTGGTGAAAAAGTCGAGGCCGTTTCTGAAGCCGCTCGGTCCGGTCCCTTTCTTGTAAAGCGTTCTTGTGTCTTCAACCGCGTGCGGAGCTATGGTGTGATCGTCGATCAGATCGTTCATGGGCCAGCTTCCGTCGGTGTAGGTGGTGTGGTTGTGGAAATCTCCCACCATCCATTTGCTCAGGACCTTGTCATGACGATCATTGTCGCACGCCTGGGACGCGGCCGCAGGCAGCATGCTGAGGGCGGCTGTCAGCACAACCGTTCCCGCAAACGAAGTGATACTCTTTAAGCCAGGTTTCTTCAGAATCATTTCTCCTCCTCATGTGTGTAATTGAGTGAATGATTAATACCCATCCGCAGTCTCGTTCGCCTGATTTTCCCGGCCGGGATCTCTTCTCAAGAACGATTTCCGCCGATGATTCGCACCTAGCTTAACAAGTGTCGTATTACCCGATTATTACACGGATGTGACAGCTGTTTTACAGAGTCATTACCTTCCTCGACTTGAATTGAAGTTAGAACTCCGATCTGCTTCTGATCAGGTATGAATAATATGCGGCAGCGGCTGTTGGCTTGCGTTTGAGAGTCTTGAAGTCGACCCTGTAAAGGCCGAAGCGTACGTCGAGGCCCTGGAGCCATTCGTAGTTGTCGATGAGTGACCAATAAAAATATCCCCTCACATCTATGCCGTTCTTTATGCTCCTTTCTACGGCATCCACATGCCTTCTCATGAAGTCGATCTTCTTCTGGGCATCCCGTGTCGCCATGCCGTTTTCGGTGATGATGAGCGGAACCTTAAGGCGGGAAGCGTACCTCAGCACTTTTTCGAGCCCGTAGGGATGTATCTCCCATCCGAGGTCGGTAAGGCCGTATCCGTCAATGTCGAGATGGCGCAGCTCCACGGCCATCTTCTTGAAAGGGTTGAAACGCACATGGACCCTCGTATAATAATTGACCCCGAAGAAATCGAGTTTCTCGCGGATGGGAACATCTATGACCGTCTCTTTCCTGAACGGGAATTTTATCTTCATCTGACCGGTCAGGAATGCGTCTGTCAGAGAATGGTTGTAGAAACGCTTGGCAAGCTTCGCGAGGGCGCGGTCAAGGGGGTTCCATCTGGACCAGGGGGCGAGAGCGGCCATGTTGTGGGCCACGCTCACCATCGCATCCTGCACGTTCTTGTGAATGATGTCGTAAGCCTCTGCATGGCAGACAAGAATATTTTTGAGAGCCCTGAGCGCCAAGGCGTGGTCCTTTATCCCAGGGGGCATGCAGCCTTCCAGATATCCTCCGAGCAGAAGCACATAGGGCTCGTTGAAGGTGATCCAGTATGAGACACCTTTCAGTGAAGAGACTACCCTTTCAACGAAATCGAGGAATCTCCGGATAGATTCCTCTTCGTGCCATGGATATTTCTTGATGAACCAGAGCGGGTGGGTGAAGTGATGGATCGTCACCATCGGTTCGATCGAATAGCTCCTGAGGATGTCTATGATCTCTTGATAATGTTCGATGACGGATGAGTCCCACGAATTCTCCCTTGGCTGAATGCGGCTCCATTCGATAGAAAACCGGTAGGCATTTACACCGAGTTCCTTGAGAAGTGAGAGGTCTTCCTTGTAAAGTGAGTAATGGTTGGTGACGTCCGGGTTTTGGCTCAGGATCGAATCCCATGACGACCAATCCGCATGTGGAGAGCCTTCGAGCTGAAAGGCCGAGGTCGCCACGCCCCAGAGGAAATCTTTTTTCATTGAACTATTATAAGGGAGGATTGTTACACGATTGTTACGAACAGATTTGCTATAATGATCTGACCTATGAGAAAGCTTATCAAAGACAGATCCAAAAAAATAGGCCAGCCGCCCGGCACGCTGATTCACATCGGCGATGAGCACCTGAACGATGTCAGGATCTCGGTCCTTGATTACAGTGAAGACCAGTTCCGCGAAATAGAGTCGGCTTCCGCCGAGGCCTGCTATCCGTTTAAGGACTCCGATTCGGTGACTTGGATAAACATCGAGGGCCTGCACCAGCCGGAAGTTTTCGAAAAACTCGGTCAATGCTACGGTTTGCATCCTCTCGTTCTTGAAGACATAATGGCTACGGACCAGCGCCCCAAGATGGAGGACTTTGGCGACTATATATTTATAGTCCTGAAGATGATCACCTATGACGGAAGGAATGGCGGCCCGGATATCGAGCAGGTCAGTCTGATTCTCGGAAAAAATTTCGTACTCTCGTTTCAGGAAGGCAAGGCCGGAGACGTCTTCGATCCCATCAGGCAGCGGCTCAGGACGGCAAAGGGCCGCATAAGAAAGATGGGCGCGGATTACCTTGTTTATGGCCTCATGGATTCCATTGTCGACAATTACTTCGGAGTGCTCGAAAAGCTCGGGGAAGAAATTGAGGCCATAGAAGACAGGCTTGTGGCCGATCCTGCACCGGAGACGCTTCGGTTTATCCATGCCCTAAAAAGAGACATGATATTCCTCCGTAAATCGGTATGGCCGCTGCGGGAGGTGATTGGAAGCCTCGAAAGAGGCGAGTCGACGCTTGTTACCGAATCGACCGGCATATATCTCAGGGATGTCTACGACCACACCATTCAGGTGATTGATACTATCGAGACATTCCGCGATATGCTGTCGGGTATGCTTGACATATATCTTTCGAGCGTCAGCAACAGGCTTAATGCCGTCATGAAAGTGCTTACTGTCATATCCACGATCTTCTTCCCCCTGAGCTTTATCGTCGGACTCTACGGAATGAATTTCAAGTATATGCCCGAACTTGAATGGCGATGGGGCTATCCAACGGTCCTTGTTGTAATGCTGACCATAGCCGCCTGCATGCTGCTGCTTTTTAAACGCAAGAAGTGGCTGTGAAGCTGGCTCACTTTTCCTGATATGCGGATGGATATTTGATAAAGAGGCTAATCAGAAAGCCAAGTATCGGCAGCAGACTAATTAATTTCAAAGCTACAGGTACTCCATAAGCGTCGGCGATCGTTCCAAGAAGGGTCACCCCGATTCCTCCGGTCCCGATTGCAAAACCCACTGTAAGGCCCGATGCCATTCCGATGTTGTGCGGCAGCAGCTTTTGCGACATTGCCATCGTCACCGCAAACGTGGATATAAGCACAAAGCCTAATGCTCCAAAGGCTGCGAAAAGGGCAGGTCCCTTTGCGACAAAGATCAGTGGAAGCACTGCGGAGGACATTGCAAACGATGCAATCAGAAATTGCTTATGGCCCCAGCGGTCAGCCAGACGTGCCCCTATAAGCGTGCCGAACACGCCGCTCAGCAGAAAGGTGGAGATGAGCTTGCCGGCATAGACGGCGTCACCTTTCAGATAATCGATATAGTAGAACGGAATATACGTTATCAGTCCGAACTGCGTCCACGATCTCATAATAACCGCCGCTATTATGAGGGATAGAGAAATATATGCGGATTTCCGGGATTTTGCGCCCCCGGCTTTTCGCGCAGTTGCCACTCGTTGCGGGATGGAAATCGATTTCCAGAAAAAGGCAATCAGGACGATAAATACCAACGCCGGTATTATCATGGCCGGAAGAAACGAGATCCCATAATGCTTTAGTATGAAAAGAGATGCTATAGGACCGAAGGCGAATCCCAGATTGCCGCCCACTGAGAATATGGACATGCCTGTGGCGACTTTCTCGCCGGTGAAATATGACGCGGTTTTGAATCCTTCAGGATGGTATGCGGCAATCCCCAATCCGCTTAAAAGCACGAGCACAAGGGTCAGCGCAAAACCGGAAGGAAGAGAGAGCAGCGAAAACCCCACGCCTGCACACAGGCACCCGAGAGGCAGCAGCAGAGGTTTTTCCTTCCTGTCGCTGTAGTAGCCGAAGACCGGCTGCACCACCGATGACGCCAGGTTTGATGCAACCAGAATAAACCCTACAGTTGTATAGGTCAGGCCCAGCTTGTCTTTCAAAAACGGCAGTGCGGCTGGAAGCGCTCCCTGATATATGTCGGTCATGCAATGCCCCAGCGAGAGGAGCAGAAGGACCTTTAGGTTGAGATTTCTCATATCGCAAACGATCCCAGTATGCCAGTCAAATAAATTTGGAGAATGCTATCCAGTCGAACCTGCCGTAATGATTGCGCAGAATGGCCTCTCCCGAAAAACCGATCTTCGTATAAAATGCAATCAGATTTGAGGCAAGCAGCCCTGTCTCAAGATATATCTTATGTGCCACTCCCGAAGACCTGTTTTCGACCTCGGCGATAAGGCCGCATCCGATCCCACGCCCCTGCAGGTCGGGCCTGACCGACAATCTCTCTATGATACATACTCCTCCCTTGATATGATACCTTATCGAACCCGCGGGGATTCCATCAACGCAAACCGCAACGACCGATTTGTATTTCATGTCCTTCCTTATATCGTCGAGGCTTTCATTCAGCGGTGGGATCTGTTCCGGCCTAAGGTGGTCCGTGTAGCGGGCGAAAGCCTCTTTCTGAATCGATAAAAGCGCATAGAGGTCTTTGTCGACAGCATCCCTTGTCTCGATTATCATAACTCGCCTCCTTCAGTGTTATTCAATGTTTCCAGCCGATGCTGTAAAATAAAAAAGCCGCGGTATTTTATTCCGCGGCCTTCGGGATTTTCTGTTATATTCTGCTAACGGCTAATAGAATACCCCTTCAGCCACGGCGCCGTGCCATGACTTCCAAAGGTCTCTCTTGATGATCAGTTTTTGGCAACACATATTACCAATATTACGCCTCTGCAGTGACCATGTCAAGAAAAATCAGCAAATGCTCTCCAGAGTGGCATATAATCATTTTGTCTGCTGTGCGGCTTTCAGATATCTGCGCTGGATGTTCGCCGTTATCAATCTTTCGCCTTCGGCCCTGACCGGTACGGCTTTTTTGAGTTCAGACGCAATATAGGCGACATCGTTTGATTTTGCACAAAGTTCAGAGGCCTTTCCGTCAAAGATAGATAGATATTCCTTCATTTCGGCGACGTCTTTTTTGCCGGATATCGGGCCGTGCCCCGGGATTATCGCTGCCACATCCATTTTCACGATCTCGTCGAGTGTCGCAGCCCAGCCATTGAGATCACCATCTGCCATGTACGGGTGGTATCCGGTGAAAAGGATATCTCCAGCAAAGAGCACCTTGCTGTCAGGCAGATACACAAGGATGCTTCCCTCCGTATGTGAGGCGCTGGTGTGGATCAGCCGCACTTTCCGGTCACCAAGGTCTATTTCCATCGAGTCGCTGAAGGTGATGGACGGGAGCGCGATTTCTGTGCCTTCCATGTCCTGCTCGGACAGCCCGTATCCCCCTGCATTCTTAAGGATTATTTCACCTTTCCTTTCAAGGCTCTGTCTGTCGGTTGAGTGCGATATAATGACCGCGCCCAGCTTCACGAACTCGGCATTGCCAAACGTGTGGTCAAGGTGGTAGTGGGTGTTAACCACATACCGTATCGGCTTGTCCGAAACAGCCTTGATATCTGCTATGAATCTCTTGGCCTCTTTTGCCGATACCAGGGTATCGACTACGAGTATGCCGTCCCTTCCGATAACAATGCCTGCATTAGCGCCGAAGCTGTTCTGAGGCGACATCTGCCTGGTGTCCACATAGGAATATATGTTGTTTGCTACCTTTGTAAGTCCTTGAGCGGCAAAGGCATATTGGGTCGATAGCGTTATGATAAAGACAATCAACACAATTCTGATGGCATAGATAATCGGTAACCTTCTCACGTTGCATTCCTCCTCTGATTGTAATACGGTCATTATGCGCTTCCTTTCGTCTCTTTGCAAGAGTTTGCAAGAGATAGTTGCATTCGACGGCGTGACGCACCGCCGGACGACCTCTGATGCGATTCTCCCTTACATTTGTTATGCTTTTGCATAAAGGGTATAATAGAATCAAAAAAATAAGGAGCATTCGTGATACGCCATACCTTTTCCCTGCTGAACGGCATAGGGGAAAAACTTGAACGCAGCCTCTGGAGGAGAGGCATTCTCACCTGGGATGACTTTCTGACCCTTAAAGAGATAGAAGGCATTAGCCCGGAAAGAAAGGTGTCCTACGACGACCTGCTGACCCGCGCCTCGATAGAACTGGGCGTAGGCAATGCAGAGTATTTTGCCCGGATACTGAAGAGGAGGGAGCACTGGCGCCTTTTTGAAGTATTCGGCGATGGCGCTGTATGCCTCGATATAGAGACCAACGGGCTTCAACCGGGCGCCGGAGGGTATGCCACCGTGGTCGGGCTTTACGACGGCTATGACTGCCGCTGCTTTGTCAGGGGCGATAACCTTACGGCCGAGAACCTCAACCGGGCGCTGACCGGATATAAATACCTGATCACCTTTTACGGTGCTGCCTTCGATGTCCCATTCCTACTGAGGACAATGCCCGGCGTCAGGTTCGACGTGCCGCATTTCGACCTCTGTTTTGCGGCCAGAAGGCTGGAGCTGAACGGCGGCCTCAAGAAACTGGAGCAGATGCTGGGCATCGACAGGCAGGAGAGCGTACGGGGAATGAATGGCTATGACGCAGTCAAACTCTGGGAGCAGGCCAGGAGAGGCAGTTCCGAGGCGATGGAGCGTCTCCTTATATATAACATGGAGGATACAAAGCATCTCCTCGAGATTGCCGGCGTATTGTATGACAAGATGAGGTTGCTGTCCGGTATTGAAGAGTGCAGGGGAGAAAAAAAGGTCTGTGAATGCGCTTAATTCCTTCATATCATACCTCTCGGTCGAGCGCGGGCTTTCCAGAAATACAGTAGAATCGTATGTGTTGGATCTCAAGGGTTTTACCAAATTCCTGGGTGAAAGAAATCAGGAACTGCCTTCATTTTCGCGAGTAGATATCGTTGATTATCTCGGAAGGCTCAGGGATGAAGGCTATTCGACGTCGAGCATCTGCCGCTTTATCTCGTCAGTAAAGAGCTTTTCCAGATATCTGATTACTGAAAAAATCCTTGATGAAGACCCGACTGAAACGTTGCGGAATCCCAAACAATGGGACAGGCTGCCCAAGGCCCTGAGCCTGGACGACATCAAGACGCTGCTCGGGACCGAGGTGAAGGGTGAAAAACACGTGCGCGATGCAGCTATGCTGGAGCTAATGTATTCGTCGGGGCTGAGGGTGAGTGAGATCATATCCATCAAAATAAACGATATAAACTTCGAGGCCGGTTTTATCAGGGTCTTCGGCAAGGGCTCGAAAGAGCGAATCGTGCCGATGAACCGGCGGGCCGCCGATAAGATCAGGAATTACATGCATGAACTGCGGCCTGCACTGCTCAAGGGACGGCAATCACCTTTCCTTTTTCTTACTGCCAGAGGCGCGCCGATGACGAGACAGAGGTTCTGGCAGGCGCTCAAAAGGCTTGGCAGCCTAGCCGGTCTTAAGCTTACCCCGCACAGCATCAGACACTCGTTTGCGACTCATCTGCTGGACGGCGGCGCTGATCTGAGGTCGGTGCAGAAGATGCTTGGACATTCCGACATTTCAACGACGCAGATTTATACAAAGGTCTCTGCCGACCGGATACGAAAGGCATATCTGGAACATCACCCGAGGGCTAAATAAACGGCAGTTAAAGAGTTATAGCGTTTAAGGGCTAAGAAGTTTAGGGAAAAGATAGTACTATATTTTTATGACTTTCCAAACTCTTAAACCCATTAACACTTTAGCTCTTATTTTAGGAGGATATTATGGCCGTCAAGTTATCGATTCAGGACCTGTACCAGTGCTGCAAGGCTGATTTTTTCCCGTTCGAGACTACACAGGAAATTGTTGATCTCGGAGGCCTGATTGGACAGGAAAGGGCGCTCCAATCGATAGATTTCGGACTTTCGCTCGAAAACAAGGGGTACAATATTTTTGCCCTGGGTGACGCAGGCACGGGCAAGTCGCGGGCTATCCGCACAATTCTTACCGATAAAGCCTCAAAAGAGGCGGTGCCAAACGACTGGTGCTATGTCTATAACTTTAAGGACCCAGATGCGCCTTCAGCTGTATCCATCGAACCGGGAAGGGGCGTCCTGTTTCAGAAGGACATGAATGATCTTATCAAGAACCTTACCGTCGAGATCCCTAAGGTCTTCGAGTCCAAGGAATACGAAAAACAGCGCAATAAAATTGTAGAGGAGTTTCAGCAGAAGCAGAAAAACCTTTTTTCGAGCCTCGAAGAAGAGGCCAATTCCAAGGGCTTTGCGATCAGGCGGGGGGCCCAGGGGCTTTTCATCGTCCCGATCAAGAAGACCGGAGAACCGCTCACAGAGGAGGAGTTTGCAGCGCTTGACGACAATACGAAGTCGCGGGCGGAAGAGATCGGAAAGCAGCTGCAGGAGAAGCTTAATGACATCGGCCGTTCGGTACGAGAGGCCGAAAAGCTGCTACGCGAGATGCTTAACAAGCTTGAGCGCCAGATAGCCCTCGGTGCGGTCGGTCACTTCATGGACGAAATCCGCGAGAAATACCTCGACCATATGAAGATACAAGGTTTCCTTGAGGCGGTTAAAGAGGACATCCTGTCACACCTGGAGGATTTCAAGACGCCTGAGGAGCAGACGCCGCCTCCGCTTCCATTTATGAAGGCGCCCAAGCAGGAAAATACATTCGCCCGATATACGGTCAATGTCATAGTAAATAATGGGGAAAAGAAGGGCGCCCCCGTGGTCTTCGAGAGCAATCCCACATATCTGAACCTTTTTGGAAAACTCGAATACAAGGTCCAGTATGGCCTGGCGCTGACCGATTTTACTATGATAAGGGCAGGTTCTCTTCACAGGGCCAATGGCGGCTATATTATCATCAACGCACTTGACCTGCTCAAAAACCTGTTTTCTTACGACAGCCTGAAGCGGGCTATAAAGAACCGCGAGATCAGGATTGAAGATATCTGGGAACAGTATCGCCTAATGAGCACGACCGGTATCAAGCCTGAAGCGATACCACTGGATGTCAAGGTCATCCTGACCGGCATCCCGTATATTTATTACACGCTGTACAATCTGGACAATGAGTATCGCGAACTGTTCAAAGTCAAGGCTGATTTTGACAGCCGGATGGACCGCACGGACGAGGCCATGATGAAATATGCGTCATTTATCGCGCTATGCCAGAAGGAAGACAACCTTCTGCCCTTCGACAAGCAGGGCGTGGCCAAGATAGTCGAATACGGTTCGAGGCTTGCCGCACATAAGTCCAAGCTTTCCACCAGATTCAGCGAAGTGGCAGACCTGCTAAGGGAGGCGCACTACTGGGCCAGGAAGGAGAATGCACAAATCGTCAGCGGCAAACATGTCGTAAAGGCGCTGGAGGAAAGGGTGTACCGGGTGAGCCGCATCGAGGATACCATGCAGGAAATGATGGTTGAGGACACCATCATTGTCAATACCTCGGGTGAAAAGGTCGGCCAGGTCAATGGGCTTGCAGTGCTGGACCTCGGTGACTACAGCTTCGGCAAGCCTTCGCGTATTTCCGCCAGGACATATGTGGGCAAGGCGGGCATAGTCAATATAGAGCGCGAGACGAAGATGAGCGGACGGATTCACGAGAAGGCGATAATGATAATCACGAGTTATCTCGGCGGCAAGTATGCAAGAAACAATCCGATAAGCCTGTCGGCCTCGATAACTTTCGAGCAGCTTTATGAGATGATCGAGGGCGATAGCG
>DATHDF010000044.1:0-34115 GCA_035319185.1 Dissulfurispiraceae bacterium
AATCCTGCTTAAGCGCCATTCTGAAGGCGCTGAAGAGCTTATCTTCCGCACCAAGACGGGCAGCCAGTACAACGGCATGAATGTCTACCATGCATTTCAACGTGCGTGCACCGCAGCAGGTATAACAAAAAGGAAAGTACACGACTTAAGGCATACGACGGGTACCCGTTTAGGTGATCTCGGCTTCAAGGCGCACCAGATCGCAGCGATCCTAGACCACTCCCAGCTTTCAACCACTCTCCGGTACATCAAGACCGACCTTGATGCAAAGCGTCAAATTATGTCGAATTTCGGGGTCATTTCAGGTCAGAATTCCACGGAAAATTTGACACCAACTTGCAATCAACTTGCAATCTGACCGGTTTTTCACCAGTTTAAGGCAAAAAAGAAGGGATATCAAATCAGTTAAGTCTTTGATATCCCTAGTCTTTTATCTAAGCCGGGAATCGGATTTGAACCGACGACCTGCTGATTACGAATCAGCTGCACTACCACTGTGCTATCCCGGCGTCAATGAACAGCTATTTTATCAAATTCCTGTCTGAAAAATGCAAGTGTCTCTTCATCGAATATGCAGAATTCAATAGTGCTGAGCGAAGATGATTGATCCTTTTGAAGAAATCTGGCGGCCTCGCCCACCAGGATCGCGGCACACCTGTCTTTGGGAAAGCCGAAAATACCCGAACTGATGGCAGGCATGGATATGCTCTGCAAGGCGCGCTCAGAAGCCAATTTCATGGTTTGCTGAGCGGCGCGCTTAAGCTTCATCTCCTCGTCGCCTTCTCCCATGCGGGGACCGACCGCGTGTATCACATATCTGGCCTTGAGCTTGCCGCCGCTCGTCATGACCGCGTTTCCAGTCGGAACATATCCAATTCGGTCGCTCTCCTCCTGTATAATTGAGCCGCCCTTTTTGACGATAGCGCCGGCAACCCCACCTCCATGCTGCAGGTGCTTGTTGGCTGCGTTCACTATTGCGTCTACATCGCGCTCCGTAATATCGCCGAGCACGAGTCGCAGCATGCCATTGCCGACCTTCTTTTCCGAGACTATCTGCATAACCATTTAAAAGTATATTCGCGCCCTCTAAAAAGTCAACGGCTAACGGCACTTTACTACCGGAAGCTATCAAACTTTTGCAGATTGCATGTAAAATATCCGCATGAAGATAGCGTATCTAGATTGCGCTTCGGGTATCAGCGGGGACATGTTTTTGGGCGCATTGGTGGATGCCGGGGCCGATCTTGCCGAAATAAAACGGGCGCTGAAAAATATTCCCGTTACCGGTTATAAACTTTTATCCAGTCGAACCACGAGATGCGGCGTTTCAGCTGCAAAGGTCGATGTGATACTCCGAAAAAAGGAACACAACCAGGCCCGAAGATGGCAGGATGTGAAACGCCTGATCGGTGCATCAGCGTTGGAAGACTCCGTAAAGCGTAAAGGTCTCGACATCTTCAGACTGCTTTTTGAAGCTGAGGGAAAAGTCCATGACAGGCCTTTCGACAAGGTGCACCTGCACGAACTGGGTGCTGTAGATTGTATCGTCGACATATTCGGCACATTAATCGGCCTGAAGCTGCTCGGTGTCGAAAGGGTCTATTCCTCAGCGGTCAATCTCGGAAGCGGCACCGTCAGGACGGCCCATGGACTGCTTCCCGTGCCTGCTCCAGCGACGTTGGAAATCCTGAAAGGGCGTCCGGCATATGCGTCGAACATCCCTTTTGAACTCGCTACCCCGACGGGGTCAGTACTTCTGAAAGCATTATCTGAAACATCTGAATCAATGCCGCGAATGATAATCTCCAGAATCGGATATGGGGCGGGCAACAAGGATTTCCAGGAGATGCCGAACGTGCTCAGATTGATTACAGGGGAAGCTGACACTGCCGGACAAGACCTGGATTTAAATGACAGCGTTGTTGTGATTGAAACGAATATCGACGACATGAACCCTCAGCATTATGAGGCCGTCATGAGCAAACTGCTGTCAGCAGGGGCCCTTGACGTCTTCCTGGAAAATATCATCATGAAGAAAGGGCGTCCGGCGGTAAAGGTAACCTGCATAACGAGAGAGTCAGATCTTGATAAGATGTCGGATATACTGTTTGCAGACACGACTACGATCGGCATCCGCTACTATCGGGCAGACCGGAAGATCCTGAGCAGAGAGATAAAGGCGGTTCGTACGAAATATGGTATTGTCAGATTTAAGGTATCTATTAGAAAAGGAAAGGTTACAACTGTAACCCCGGAATACGAAGACTTGAGGGCAATATCGGAAAAGAGAGGCATTTCGATCAAGGAATTGACGTCGGCACTGGCGGACTATTCTGTAATACGCTTGAAATGATCTTTCCGGCCGTTGCGACGCAAGCTTTTATCTCTGCTGTTCGCGTTGACAAGTCCCTGATTTAGAAATTATAATAATAACTTCCATTTATAGGCTTATGAAAATTATTGTATCTGAAATACCCGAAGAGGGGCTTGAACTCAACCTGAAGGATGACGTTAAGACCGACGCCGTCTCTCTGACATCGCCTGTCACCGCTGTTCTGCGGCTGGACAAGGTTGGAGAAAATGTCATTGCAAAAGGGGCCTTGAGCGGCGATGCAGATCTGCAGTGCGCACGCTGCCTGACGCATTTTCCGATGCGTCTGTCTTCTCAGGTTAATGTTGTATATCATCCCGCTAAAGACATTGCCAAATCCGAGCAGCACGAATTGAAAGGTGATGAGCTTGATACGGTTTTTTACAGGGACGATGTGATAGATACCGATGACCTTCTGAGGGAACAGCTATTGCTCAGCCTCCCGATGAAGCCCCTCTGCTCGCCGGATTGCAGGGGATTCTGCCCGAAATGCGGATCGGAACTCAATGTCGAAGGGTGCCGCTGTGAAAAAGACGAGGTCGACCCCAGGTTTGATGTACTGAAGAGATTAAAACAAGGAAAGGAGTAATACAATGGCAAATCCGACGCACAGACACTCAAGGTCAAGAAGAGACAAAAGAAGGGCCAACTGGAAAGGCGCTCAGCCCAGCCTGGTTGAATGCCCCGAGTGCAAGGAAAAGAAAGTGCCTCACCGTGCCTGCATACTTTGCGGGACGTACAACGGTAAAAAGATACTGGATGTAGTCTCCAAATAACCATGAAGATTGCCCTCGACGCTATGGGCGGGGACTATGCGCCTGAAGTTACGGTTGCAGGTGCCATAGAAGCGGTCAGCGAATATGATGTCGAGGTCGTCCTTGTAGGGGACAGGGATCGCATAACCGACGTTCTAAGCGGCAAGAAATATCCTTCGGGCAGGATTTCAATCCATCATGCTTCTGAAGTGGCCGGCATGGACGAGTCGCCCGTGGCGGTCCTCAGAAAGAAAAAGGATTCTTCAGTTCGCAAGGCTGTCGAACTGGTCAGAAAAGGCCAGGCAGATGCTGCCGTCAGCGCCGGTCATTCCGGCGTAGCCATGGCCATGGCCCTTTTCCTGCTTGGAAAGGTGCCCGGCGTTGACCGGCCTGCAATCGCCACAATCATGCCATCGCTTACCGGCTATTTTGTCCTGCTCGATGCCGGGGCAAATGTCGACTGCAAACCTGAAAACCTGCTGGAATTCGCATTCATGGGCCATTCCTATTACAAAGCCATATTCAATGAGCCGGCCCCGAGGGTTGCGCTCCTCAGTATCGGCGAAGAAGACACAAAAGGCAATGAGCTTACAAAGGAATCCTTCAAGCTGCTGAAAGCCGCCAAGGGCCTTAACTTCAAGGGAAACATCGAAGGAAAAGACGTCTTTGCGGGCCGTGCCGACGTGATAGTGTGTGACGGCTTCATAGGCAATATAGTCCTGAAGACCAGCGAGGGTCTTGCCGACACTATCATTAAAATGCTCAAGCGCGAGATCGCGAATGTGACTACCGGCAAAATCGGTTATCTGATGATCAAACCCGCCATCAGAAATTTCAAGAAAAGGACGGACTACGATGAATACGGCGGCGCGCCTCTGCTTGGAATCAACGGCACATGCATAATAAGCCACGGGCGCTCATCAGCCCGCGCCCTCAAGAACGCAATAAAGGTTGCCGCAGAAATGGCCAAACACCGGGTACACGAGAACATCTCGAACTCACTGGCAGCCGCTGCCGAAAGAAACAACGCACATGATAAAGGCTAAGATACTTTCCACAGGGTCTTATGTGCCGGACAACATCGTCACCAATCGGGACCTTGCGAAACGAGTGGATACGTCCGACGAATGGATCGTTGAGCGGACCGGCATAAGGGAGCGCCGGATCGCCGACAATCAGCAGGCCACGTCCGATTTGGCATATGAGGCCTCAAAGATCGCTCTCAAGAGAGCCGGACTGAAAGCTAAGGACCTTGATATAATCATGGTGGCGACGGTTTCGGGAGATATGCCCTTTCCATCCACCGCCTGTATCCTTCAGGACCGTCTGGGCGCTACGGACGCTGCTGCATTCGATCTGGCTGCGGCCTGCTCCGGATTCATCTACGGTCTTTCTATTGCTCAGAGCTTCATTAAATCCGGCGCTTACAAAAAGATATTGCTTGTAGGTGTTGAGACACTCTCCAGGCTTACCGACTGGGAGGACCGTACAACCTGCGTACTATTCGGCGATGGGGCCGGCGCAGCAGTCATTGGGCCTTCCACAGATGGAAGCGGCATTATGTCCGTCGATATCAAGTCTGACGGAAGTCTGTGGGATTACATACAGGTGCCTGCTGGCGGCTCAAGAAGGCCCTGCTCCAAAGAGACGGTTGAAAAGCGCCTTCATTATACAAAAATGAAAGGCAACGAAACATTCAAGGTCGCGGTTAAAACCCTGGAAGGCATTGCTGTCGAGACGCTACAAAAGAACAAGATCAAGGCGTCGCAGCTTGCGCTATTGATTCCTCACCAGGCTAACCTCCGGATTATCCAGGCCACTGCCAAGAGGCTGAACCTACCGATGGACAAGATCATGATAAACATCGACAGATATGGAAATACTTCTGCGGCTTCAATCCCGATAGCCCTGGATGAGGCGATAAGCTGCGGCAGACTCAGGAACGGAGACTATGTCCTGCTGGAGGCATTCGGCGCGGGGCTTACATGGGGTTCAGCGCTCTTGAAGCTGTAAGCAGGCATTACCAGCGGTCTTACATTTTCTGTCGGTCCCTGGATTTTCTGCCTTGACCCGACTTATTTTTCCTGTATGAAATGATATGCCACAGCCTGAAAAGCCTTTCCAGTCGTGACTTAAAGAGCATGGCAGTCAGAATTACCAGTATGGTAATCGCCGCAAGAAGTGAAAAATCCCCGTAGCGATGATGCCTTATAAAGTCTCCTCCCACGGTCAGAAGGATAGTGCCGAAAAGCCTGCCTACGCCGCCTATGACCAGAAATTCGGTTGTGGTAAGATGGCCAAGCCCGAGAATATAACATAGATAGTCCTTTGGCGTGCCGGGTATAAGAAACAGCAGAAAGACGAGAAATGCACCCTTGTGATGCAGAAGATAATCGAATCTCCGCATGATTGACTTGTCCACAAACCTTTCTACAAAAGGCCGTCCGAAGACCCTGGCAAGCGCAAAAGCGGCATATGATCCGATCGTCAACCCAATGGTGGACCATATGACTCCCATGACCGCCCCATACATATAACCGCCGATAAGCCCGGTCACTTCGCCCGGTATCGGCGCGATAATTACCTGAAGGACCTGAAGGGCTATGAATCCGACAACAGCGAATGGACCCAGTGAATTGAGGAAGTTCACGACCTTCTGGCGGTTAGTGAAAAATTCCCACAGGCCGCTGGCATAAATTATCCAGCTTAGGCCACCGACGATAATAAAGAGGACTATCAGTCGCAGCCAGACATGAGCCTTAGCCCTGGATCTATCTGTAGCGCCTGATTGTCCCGTTTTTGATTCCTCAGATTCAGTCAGCTTTATTCCCTTCTCTCAAGAAAGGCTTGATAAGATCTATCGGAACAGGAAAGATGATGGTCGAGTTCTTTTCGGTCGATATTTCCGTCAGGGTCTGCAGAAACCTGAGCTGCAGCGTGGATGATTCCGACGATATGATCTTAGCCGCATCAGCCAGCTTCTGAGCTGCCTGCAGTTCGCCCTCCGCGTGAATAACCTTGGCCCTTCTCTCTCTTTCAGCCTCCGCCTGCCTTGCAATGGCCCTGAGCATCTCCTGAGGAAGATCCACATTCTTCACCTCAACGGCTGAAACCTTCACCCCCCACGGTTCAGTCTGCGTGTCTATCACCTTCTGAAGTTCAGCGTTCAGCTGCTCCCTGTTAGTCAGAAGGTCATCCAGCTGGCTCTGACCCAGAATGCTCCTCAGAGTTGTCTGAGCGATCTGTGACGTAGCGTAATAGAAGTCCTCCACCTCGGTCACGGCCTTTATGGGGTCAAGAGGCCTGAAATATATTACCGCATTGACCTTGACGGTTATGTTGTCCCTGGTTATGATGTCTTGCGGCGGGACATCCATTGTTACTGTGCGGAGGCTCACCTTTACAAGCTTGTCAATGACCGGCCAGATGAGCACCAGCCCGGGCCCCTTCACCGGGATTATCCTTCCGAGCCTGAATACCACCCCTCTTTCGTACTCCTTGAGTATCCTGATCGCATTGGAAACAATGTAAACGGTCATTACTATAAGAAAGATCAGTGTCATCAACGTCGGCTGCAAAATTCCCATAAAAGCCTCCTCAGTCTAGGTCTATTCAAGTTTACCACGCACGATGACAGGGCAGCAATCACGCCCTGCGCCTCCCGCAGAAGGCCCCGTAGTCGCAGAATACACAGGTTCTTGCAACAGTGGCGGTTACGGAAAACGGCACCGAAGGGTCATTTATCTCGTCCAGCAGCCGCCCGATCACTTCGCTTAGCATAGCGCCTCCGGCTGCCGTGTCATCCCTGTGAGAGAACAGCCGCAGTTCTATCGCATTATCGATGCGGGTAAGGCCAAGCATGAGATACATCGCGTCTATTTCGGCAACCGGCGCTCCCGAAGATGCGGAATAGAGAATTCGGTACAGAGGCAGCTGCAGTGACCCTATGGCACGCTGCCAGGATTCGCGGTCATCCAGTAAAAGCTTGTCGAAAAGGATTGAATATGAGGACTTGACAGCAGATGTCTTGAAATCAATTATCGTGCGACGCCCGTCTATGCTGAAAACGGCATCAGGCCGGCCGGCGATTGCATGGCCCTTATAAGAAGTCCTCAGACTTGATTCGGAGGTAAGAACAGAGACTTTATGTCCAACTGCCAACGGGACAAGATACGCCCTGATAAATGACTCAAGCCTCCGCTGCACCTGCTTCATCAAAAGATACGGCGCACCAAATGGACGCTCCCCGAAGCGTCTGTAGAAAATATCTTCTACAATTCCGTATACATCCACCCGATCCAGTATTTTCGCAGTAAGCTCGCGTTCGCCGATTTCTCTGAGCATTCGCCTCAATGCCTCATGCACTATTGTTCCTATGTCCCTTTTCTCCACGTCGCCGGTGTTCACATCCCTTGGCATCAGCCCTACAATATCCCGATAATAAAAATGCAACGGGCATGAGATATAGCGGTCCAGGGCAGATGCGCTGAATTCATATGAAGCGAGCCGCTGCATAACAGCTTCCGTTTTTCTTACCGGCCCGGCCTGCTTACCGGCAAGATGCACCCTGTATTGAATATTCTGATATGCCTCGTCACCGAGCCTCCGGCCGCTTATCTGCTCTTCTTCCCAGATAAGTCTTTCAACAAATCGCGATTTATCTTTACGATCATTCTCGATGAAAAAAATATTGACCTCGTCGGCGGCCCCGATCATAATACTGAAGTGATAATGAGACATCAGATCGCGGTCTTTCTGCGTCGGCATGCCAAGAAGCTCCCTCGCCCGGTTGGGAAGGAAAGAATTGTTCTGCCCGCTTGCCGGCATCACATCTTCATTCGCGTCAAGCAGAAAGATCTTCTCGAATTTCAGCCCCCTCGTCTCAAGGGCGCCCAGGACCTGAAGCCCGCGAAGAGGCGTGCCCTCAAACGGCACGGAGCACCTGTTCAGATAGCGTTCAAGAAACAGGAAGTAACCGGAGATATCGCTGAAACTCTGCCCTTGCAGCGATGAATTGCAAATGTCCATAAGCGCAGCAATGAACGCCTCAACGTAAGGATAAAAGAGCGGATGCAGTTGCGCCGTGGAATTATCATGAATGTACTCGATCAGCCCGATGCATATTTCGGCGAAACCGCCCACAGAGGTTATCGAAAAAAACGGACGTATTGTCCTGGCATGCATTTCCTTCAGGTGCAGCCCCAGTGCCCGGGCATCTACATCATGCCCCTCCCCGCGCAATCTGTCGGCGGCCCTCGCTAGCATTCCGGCATTGCCATCAAGCGATTCAAGCGTTACAAAGGATGGCGCGGCATCCTTGCTCAACTCTTCCTCAATTGTATGGAAAAGGATTCTGGTCATCTCCGCGCTTCCCTGAAAGCGGATATTTTTGGCATAAGGGTGCAGAACAAAAGCCGTATAGGCCGGGACATACAGACGCCCGCCGTCAATGGAGCCTGTCAGTTCTGCCAGAGATTTGAAAAAACCGAATATGGGCGTACGCACAAGCGGATATCCCACGGTCACGTTGAAGCTTCTTTCCTCCCATCCGGCAAAGGTATGTCTCAGCAGCGGGAACAGGGTCTCTGCAGAAGGCAGCACTATGGCCGTTCGTTCGTCAGGTGCCGTGTTCTTGCGCAATGCCTCGATCCTGTCTCCCAGAGCACAGACCTCTCCATGAATATCCGGACAGGCAAGCAGAGAAATCACCGGTTTGCAGCACTCTGCGCCGGTCCGCTCCGCCTCGATCCCATAAGCCTTCAACATGTCATCGATATAAGGCCCGTCCTGGAACAGACATATAAATGATGGGTGATCCTGCAGTGCCGCCACGATCTTGCGCTCCATTGCCGTGAATGCAAAAAAACCTGCAAGAATGATCCTGCTGTATTTGCGGCAATAGTCCCCTTGCAGGCTGCGCGCAACCGCGCGATAACGTGTTGCTCTGGTAGATCTGCCGATCTGCCCGATCATGCCGTAAAACCGTTCTGCATAGGCCGCGATACCGGCCATTGCATCACAGGATGCAGAAGGAATCACTATCCCGGTTTCAAGTCCTAGAGCCTTGACTTTGTCAGGAGAAATCTCTTCAATAGTCATCTCTTCCAGATCATGAAAAAGCTGCATCCCGACTGGAAAGAAAAGGTCAAGTGAAGTAAAGCTCGATCGTCCGATGCGCTTTTCCATATCCAGATGTATATCGTAGAGCAATGCCACTGCGTCCAGGTCTGCCATAATCTTATCATCACTTTCAGCGCAGCTATAAACCATGTCTATGAAATCGTCCATGGACAGAATCTGCGGCGGTATAAACGCCGACATCGTCCGCTGCCCCAATTCCCTGCGCAGAAAGTGCGCCGGTCGCCTGCCCGGGAAGATCACAAGATTAGACGAAAAATCGCTGCCGTCTGCAACCAGACCGTCTGCAACCTCAGCAACAAGACTGAGACGTGGAGTCAGAATGCGGGCCTTCATACAACCCTCCTCAGCTCCCTGCGGTCAATATAGGCGAGCATCGCCTCTATCCTGCTGCCGCGATAACACTCTTCCAAAAGCCGCGCATAGGTATGCACCTGGTTCAGGTGCAATTCATTCACGTCATCCAATCCCGCTTTGAAATCGACAAGAGAAATCATGTCATCGTCGATAATCAACCGGTCGATTCGATACAATCTTCCGTTTCTGTCTGCAATCTCGTGTTCGGTGAACACCTGGCGGCCGGGCCGTGATGTAAAAAGCGGCCTGATCTCTGAAATGTTGAGAAAATTCTTCAAAGCCACGACATCAACATATTCCGAAATAGCGATTCTGCCGCTTTTTCTCAATCGCTCAATTGTTTCTTCGACCTGCCGGGTCTCTCCATCAAGAAAGATTATCTCAGCCAATATTAGATGGAATATTTCCCCACGGCGACGCTCCCGAAGCCGCAGCATCCTTTCAGACGACTCAATCTCAGGAGCACTGCCGCTTCTATGTTCGAGAACAAGCGCGTCTCCAGTTACAGCACACGCAGGCCGATCGGGGTTCCTCTGACCCATTTCATTATCGATCCCGTAAAAGAGAGTCACCGGATAACGCGGTGCACCGGCATTATCACAGACGGCTATTACATAAAGCTCATCGCGAGCGCGGGTGAGACCCACATACAGCATGTTCAGACTGCTTACCTTTTCCTTCAACTGCGACCCGGCATATTTCTCGCCGAGGGATTCGTTGCATTCGGCCATTTCCCTGTCTATTCTCAGGAGTTGCATTTCCTCTTCGCTTTCGTCAATTACCGCCCCGACTCCTGCATGCCGGTTCTCATGAAGAACTACTATGGTTGCCGGAAAATCCAGCCCTTTCGCCTTATGGATAGTCATAACCCTTACAGCATCCTGGCCGGCGGGGACCGTCATTTGCCACTCCGATGCAACGCCCTCTTCAGTATCCGCAAACTTCAGGAATGCCGCCAGGCTGTTGTAACCCGTGCCTTCGAAATCCTTTACCGCCTCCAGCAGGCGCATCAGGGTTGCCTCCTCTTCGCCGTAAATCGCAAACAGGTCAAAGACATGATACATCTGTGAAATCAGATCATACAGCGGCAGATAGCCCACTGACTTAACGAGCCTGCTGAAGAACCTCTCCCACACGACCGGCCATTTTGCCTCGAAAGCCCGATACATTGCGCGACCGCCCCGTTCGGAAACAAGGAAGTCATGCAGGCTTTCAGTCTCAATCTTCAAATCAGCCTGCGCAATTGCGCGGCAAAAGATTTCGCCGAGGATAAATGCTGCAAATGAAAGTGAATCTATCGGTGAATCAAGAAAACGCAAAAGCGCCAGTATTTCCTGAGTAACGCTCCGTCGCCGAATGTCCAGACTGCTGAAAGAAAGGAAATCGATGCCCCTTTCATTCAGCCATCCTGTTATCCTGATAGCGTCTTCATTGCGCTGCGTTAAAACAGCAATGTCTCCATACCGGAAATTGCGCCTTCGCAGGTCCTCGATAGTTTCCAGCAGCTTCAGACGCTCCTGGCTACCCTCTTCTGATCCTTCAACTATCGATACCGAAACGTAGCCAGGCCGCTTGTCCAACGATACAGGTCTCTGCTCATAATCCAAAAGGCCGCTGGCGGCAGCGGCTTCGCGATACATTTCATTGCCGGCAACAATCTTTTTGAATATCTTATCGCTGAATTCCACGATCGCCGCTGCGCTGCGGTAGTTTACCGTAAGGTCCCTTACCAGACATGTTGCCGACGGGAACGGATTCGTGCGGCAGGCATCGGCCATAATCCTGTAATCTGCGTCCCGAAACCCGTAGATTGCCTGCTTTGTGTCGCCGACCAGAAATACGCTTCCCCTTTCTGCAACTGTGTTTTCGAGCAGAGGCAGAAGCGCCTTCCACTGAACAGGGGACGTGTCCTGAAATTCGTCTATAAAAAAATGGTGTATGCTTTCTCCTATCCGGAAATAGATATCCGGCACATTCATTCTGTTCAGGTGGGCCGCGAGCATACTATTTATGTCGCCAATGAACACACGTCCCTGCTTTCTCTTCGTCTCCTCAAGCACATCGCTGAAGGCGAGAAAGACCGATGCGTAAGGCTCATAAAAAGCATATGCAAAGTAGAAAGTAGCAAGACATACTATCTCGCGCACTCGCTCCCATAAAGTAAGCGCTTTCTCGTAAGCTGCCTGGATATCGTGCTCGGCCTTGCGCGGCTTATTTACCGGAGGGCTCTTCAGCTGCTTTCCCACCAGATCGGCTATACGACCCTGACGTGCAATCTCAGGCATGTTGGACCTGAAATAAGAGGAAGACCTGCTGACCTGCAACCCAGACAGCTCGATTACGGACTGTATTTCAGCAATCGCGGAGCGCAACTCCATTACACTTGTTTCGAGTGCGATGCTCTGGCGACCTGCCGCGACCGTCTTGCCACGCGATGAACAGAGATCGGACAGCCTACGGATCTCTTCGAGCAGCTTGCCTGCAGGGTCCCAGACATAAGCGGCCTCCCCGCGTCTTTGCTCGACTATTGTCCTTACGATCCTGTCGATGAGAAGATCCTCGGATGTTCCATCGCTTACTCGTCTGAGGTACTTTTGAAAGGCGTATTCGGTAAGTTCGCTGCTGTCCAGAACAATCTCGAACTCCGGCACGAATCCGAACTCCGCAGCCGCAGCCTGGAACAGGGAAGCAGCAAAGCTGTCTATGGTCTTTACCTGAAAATCGCCATAATGCTCCAGGATTTCTTCCGTGACCGCCAAGGCTCGGCAACGGATTTCCTCAGGCGGCAAATCCAGCAAACCGGAAAACTCATTCAGGGCTTCGGCCTCACCCAGGGCGATTCGCTTGAGCCAACCCAGAATGCGGCTGCGCATCTCCTTTGCTGCATTGTTAGAGAACGTCATGGCCAGGATATTCCTCAGCCCATTACGAGAGATATGCCGCGAAAGGAGGAATTGCACGTACCGCTGGGAAAGCGCATATGTCTTGCCGGAGCCCGCAGAGGCCTTCAGTATGGCGAAATGCGGAAAAGGGAGGTTGGAGTCTTTTTCGGGCGCCCGATTGTCCATATCAAAAGGCCGTCAGTCGCCGAGGCCTATTTATTTTTCTTCAGTTCGTCGATTCTTTCCTTCGCTTTGACCGCATATTCGCTCGACGGATATCTGACGATGAGCTGCTCATAAAGCTGGACGGCATGCACAGGGTTGTTCTGCAGCTCTTCCAGCCTGGCTGTATCATATAATTCCTTGGCTTGCTGTCCCGAACATCCGAATAATGCGAATGCAATTGTAACGATTAAAAAACAACCAGCCCTGCGCAATCCTTTCATCACCGCAACCTCCCCTGTTGCCTTAATTGCTCAACGATCTCCTGTATCCTGGGCAGGACCTGCAGTGTCGCTTTCTCGCCTTCCATTATTGCTTCGTTCCTCCTGTCGAAATCAGCCGATCCAATGTATCCGACCAGAGGCCTGATAACGACATCTGCCTTGGAGAGCTGGCCTATGGAAATCTTGGAATTCATAATATTGATGGATTGCAATATCGTCTCGATCGTCCCTGAAGGTTTCGCAGTATCAAGGTCGGATGAGATATCCACGGCTATCACAACGTTGGCACCGAGCCTCCTGGCCGCGTCAACCGGCACGGGGCTTACAACTCCTCCGTCCACATACATCTTATCGCCTATGGTCACGGGCTGGAATACACCCGGGATGGAACAGCTTGCGCGAATGGCCTTGCCGGTGTTTCCGCTGGCAAAAACAGTCTCCTTGCCGCCGGGCAATTCGGTGGCGACCGCGTAGAAAGGTGTCCTCATTTTATCCATCGATGTGTTACGCACCATCCGGTTCACATAATCTTCGAGAAGATCTCCCTTGATAAACCCGTTGTCAGGAAGAGTGAAGTCGGCAATATCGCCCCTCTGGATTTCGAGCGATAATTTCTGAATCTGAAATGCGTTGAAGCCGTAAGCATAGAGGCCTCCCACGAAGCTGCCTGCGCTGGTCCCGATAATCATGTGTATCGGTATGTGATTTGACTCAAGCACCTTCAGCACGCCGATGTGCGCGAAGCCTCGTGCAGCGCCTCCGCCAAGCGCAAGCGCAATTCTTGCCGGCTCACGCTGCGGCTGAACCACTTCTGTTGGGGCGCATGACACAATGCAGAAAAATAGGATCGTCAAAATAATTGTCATATAAAAAAAGGGCCTTTTCATTTCCATGGAAGCACCTCCGATTATCAGCATCATCCCTATACTACCAAAACTGCTGCAAGTTTTGGAGTTGTGAAATCTGCGCCCCCGCACGTCAGCTCCGATTGGTTGAGATTAGCCTCAAACATCGGTATTATATATAAGCCATTTCAGTTATGGAGGTCCGCCCTTGATAATAGGAAAACCGTTTTTATCGGCAGAGCAGATCCAGAACAAAGTTGCCGAACTCGCCGACAGGATATCCCGTGATTATACGGGCAAAGACGTCCTTGCAATCGGCATTCTGAAGGGCTCCTTCATGTTCTTCTCGGACCTGGTACGATCCATCAAGCAGCCTGTTACTGTCGATTTCATTGTCGCTTCAAGCTATATTAAAACAACCTCTACAGGAGAAGTGAAAGTCCACTACGATATCAGGGAAGATATCAGGGGCAAGGATGTCCTCCTGATCGACGACATAATAGATACAGGTATATCGCTTAATTACCTGCGGGAAAGGATTCTTTCGCAGAGCCCGCAAAGCCTTAAAATATGTGCATTCCTGAACAAGAAGGAACGGCGCATAGTAGATGTCAAACTTGATTATGTGGGGTTCGACATACCGAACGTCTTCGTCGTCGGTTATGGGCTTGACTATGAGAACCGGTTTAGAAATCTTCCGTATATAGCGATATTCAAGAAGAAGGCCTGAGCCGGCCCGAGAATGCAGCATGTATACATTAAGTATCGAGACAAAATTCGCCTCTGCGCATCAGCTGCGCGAATATAACGGCAAATGCGAAAACCTGCACGGCCACAGCTGGAGGGTCCAGGTGGTAGTGCGCGCGCACAGCCTCAACAAAATAGGCCTGGCAATGGATTTCACCGACCTGAAGAAACTGGCAAATGAAATTATAGGTCCACTTGATCATGTATGCCTCAACGACCTACCTCAGTTTGCTAATGTGAATCCCTCTTCTGAAAATATATCCCGATGGATCTTCGAATCCATGAAGGAAAAAGTCGCCGCTTATAATGTCGAACTGAAATCGGTAACGGTCTGGGAGTCAGAGACTGCGGCAGCGACTTACACCGAAGAATGAGGAAAACTCCGGTCGACACCGGTTTTGCCGAACGGCTCCTGCAAATCGCCCTTGACGGAGGCGCCGATGAAGCCGAAGTCTATGCCACCCTGTCTCGCAACCTCAGCGTTGAAGTAAAGGACCGGCTCATCGATACGCTGGAGAAGTCCGACACCATAGGTTACTCGCTGAGGATATTCAAGGATAAACGACTGGGCTTCTCGTACTCGACCGACCCTGGCGAACTGACTGCCGTGGCGGCCCGCGCTATAGAGGCTTCTAAATTTACCGAGCCTGACGATGCCAATGAATTGCCGTCACCCTCCGGTTTTTCGGATGTTTCAGTCTATGATGCCTCGATATCGTCGCTTGAGGAAACCGCTGCCGTGGATATGATCGTTGCAATGGAGAGCGCGGCTCTCGACAGCGACCGACGCATCACAAAGACCAGGAATGCTTCAGGCAGTTTCAGCGTTGGGCAGACCAGGATAATGAACTCAAAGGGAATAGATTTCGAATTCACGTCCTCCGCCTGTTCAGCCCACATCATGGCGGTCGCAGAGCAAAGCGGCGAAAGCCAGATGGGATGGGACTATCAGGGAAGCAGATTTCTGGGTGACATGACAGTCGAACTCATAGGGCGGACAGCCGCATCCAGGGCGTTAGAGATGCTCGGCGCCGAAAAGATGGCGCCCCTAAGGGGCTTCGTACTCCTGGATTCGGCTGTGGCCGCGGAATTCATAGGAATACTTGCCTCGGCCCTGTCATCGGATGCAGTCCGGAAGAGAAAATCCATGCTTGCAGGAAAAATAGGCGAAAGCGTGATAAGCCCAAGGCTGAATCTTGTTGACAGCGGCATTCTGGCAGGCAAGTTGGGCAGCCGTCCGGTGGATGCGGAGGGAGTAGCCACAACAGAGAAAACGCTTATTGAAAAAGGTGTTCTGAGGGGCTTCATTTATAATACATATAATGCGCGGAAGGACAATGTTGCATCTACCGGCAATGCAGTCAGGGGCGGCTTTACCGGACTTCCAGGCGTCGGTCCGGGCAACATTTTTCTTGCGCCGACTTCTAAAGAGTTCAGCAAGGATATTTCGGGTCTGATCGGTATGGTGGATAAT
Organism: Dissulfurispiraceae bacterium; assembly: GCA_035319185.1. Classification (GTDB taxonomy): domain Bacteria; phylum Nitrospirota; class Thermodesulfovibrionia; order Thermodesulfovibrionales; family Dissulfurispiraceae; genus Fen-1308. The sequence continues at coordinate 16,016 of DATHDF010000044.1, forward strand.
GGTATATATGTCACCGAGACGATGGGCATGCATACTGCGAATCCGATTTCCGGAGAATATTCGGTCGGTGTAACAGGCCTCAAGATCGAAGGCGGGACATTGGCGCGCCCGATCAAGGAAGCGGTGATTTCAGGCAACATTCTCAAACTTTTCGGCAGTATAGTCATGATTGGTGATGAATCACGCTTTTATGGTAATATTAAGTCTTCACATCTCCTCGCAGAGGATATCGACATCAGCGGATAGGCAGATCGCTATTTATTTGGTTACGGAGGGAATTTTCGATGGATTATTTCTTGACTGAAGAACAGCAAATGATACGGGACCTCGCGGCGCAGATCGCAGAGGAGAAGATTGTTCCGGTCAGAGCTGAACTTGACGAGACTGGAGAGTTCCCCTGGGAGATAATAAAAGTGCTTGCTCAGTCTGACATGCTGGGCCTCTTCATTCCGGAAGAATACGGAGGACTCGGAAAAGGTTGCCTTGAACTTTGCATTGCGGTTGAAGAGCTCTCAAAGGCATGCGTCGGCGTATCGACCTCCTATGCCGCCAACGCGCTGGGAACATTCCCGATACTGCTTTTCGGCACCGATGAACAGAAAAAGAAATATCTTTCTGATATCGCCGCAGGCAAGAGACTGGTAGCTTTCGGCCTTACCGAAGCCAACGCCGGCAGCGATGCAAGCGGGATCCAGACCACTGCCAAGCTGGAGGGAGATTATTACGTTCTGAACGGGACTAAACAGTGGATAACCAATGGCAGCGTTGCAGACATCTATTCAGTAATCGCGATTACCGATAAATCCAAAGGACCGCGCGGCGCGTCCGCATTCATAGTGGAAAAAGGCACGCCGGGCTTCAGCTTCGGCAAGAAAGAGAACAAGATGGGCATACGTTGCTCCATCACTACCGAACTGATATTCGACAATTGCCGCATACCCAAAGAGAACATCCTCGGCAAAGAGGGCATGGGCTTCATCGTCGCGATGAAAACTCTCGATGCCTCGCGCACAGGCGTTGGTGCGCAGGGGTTGGGCGTTGCTCAGGGCGCATTTGATGAAGCAGTCAAATTCGCCCGCCAGCGCGTTCAGTTCGGCCATCCGGTAATAAGCTTTCAGGCAGTTCAGCACATGCTGGCTGACATGGCTATCGAAATCGAGGCTGCCAGGGCACTGATCTACTCGGTTGCCCGTTTCATCGATAGCGGGGCCAAGGACGTTTCAAGAGAGTCAGCCTGCGCCAAGACCTTTGCAACTGATCTGGGAATGCGCGTTACAACAAATGCATTGCAGGTCATGGGCGGATCGGGTTACATGAAAGAATATCCGGTTGAAAAGATGATGCGGGACGCAAAAATACTTCAGATTTATGAAGGCACAAACCAGATCCAGAGAAACGTAATCGGTCAGGCCATCATAAGGGAAGCCGCGAAGAAGAAATAACCTGCGGCAGAGACTGGTGATCCACCCTTCTGCCGCATCAATACCATCCTTAGTACACCCCACCTCGCTTTATATCGGCCGGATCGATCTTCTTTTTGAAGACAAGATAGTTCCACGACTGATACGCAATTACAATCGGCACAAATATCAAAGCCACTACCGTCATAATCTTCAGAGTGTATGGGCTCGATGAAGAGTTAAATATAGTCAGACTGTACCTGGGATCGATACTCGAAGGGATCAGGTTCGGGAAAAGGCCTATGACCCCGGTAAAAGTCACCAGGAGAATCAAGACACATGAAGACGCAAAAGATTGAAGCAATGCCTGCCTGGCTAAAAAAATCTTTATCCCCAGAAGGGCTGCCACCGCAATTACAGGTACTATGAAAAGCGGCGGGGTATTCATGAAATTAGAATATAGGCCGGTCTCATACCCGGTCATTACCAGAAATGCAACTGCCGCCAGCAGCAGCGGATACCATATCTTATGAGCCAGTCTTGACGCCCTCTCGCCGATATCTCCGCTTGTTTTGAAACCTATCCAGAGGGCCCCGTGCATCACGAAAAGAAGCACGAAAAAAACGCCCGTAAGCAGTCCGTAAGGATTCAGCAGCGACAGAAGACTGCCATGATAACCATCAGCATCCATAGGCAGGCCCCTGAATATGTTGCCGAAGGCCACGCCGAAAAGCAGCGCAGGCAAAAAACTGCTTACAGCAAAAGCATACTCCCAGTTGCGGCGCCAAATTGCGCCTTCCTCTTTCCCCCGCAACTCTATCGACACTCCCCTGACGATCAGCGAAAAAAGTATAAGCAAAAGGGCCGTGTACAGGTAGCTGAACATAAGGGCATATGTCGTGGGGAATGCCGCAAACGTCGCTCCACCGGCAGTCAGGAGCCAGACTTCATTGCCGTCCCACACCGGGCCGATGCTGCCCATAATAGCGCCTCGCTCAGCGTCATTCCTGCCGATGAACCTGTGAAGCATGCCAACGCCAAGGTCAAAACCGTCCAGCATAAAATAGACAGCCCACAGAACAGCCCAAAGGACGAACCATATGATCTGGAATTCCATTTTAAGCCTCCTTGCTGCCGGCAGCTGCGGCCGGGTTCGCGATATTCGAAGGCCCGATTCCAGGACCCTTTTTGGCGTTCTTGACCAAGAGGTAAATATCCACCACCGCCAGAAATCCGTACAGCAGCGTAAAGCCTGCAAGCGAGCCCATTACCTGCTCGACTGAAACTGCTTTTGACGCGGCGTCGGATGTCTTCAACAGGCCGTAGACAATCCAGGGTTGGCGTCCCACCTCAGCAACTATCCAGCCGATCTGATTGGCGATATACGGAAGGGGAATTGCATAAAGCATAATTTTCAAAAAAAGCGGATATGATTCCAGAGAGTCTTTCTTTGCCAGCAGCCAGGCCATGAAGCTCAGAAGCATGAACAGTATTCCGAGCGCGGCCATAGACCTGAAGCTGGCAAACGTTGCAGTTACAGGAGGCCTTAATCCTTCCGGAAAATCCTTCAAGCCTTTAACCTCCGCATTTCCATCATGATAGGCGAGCATGCTTAGCCCCTTCGGAATGCTTAAGGCTTCCACGGAATTTCTTTGCTGAGAAGCGTCGGGCACCACAAGCAGATGATAAGGCGCAGCTTTCTGCGTTTCCCACACCGCTTCCATCGCCGCAAACTTGGTCGGCTGTGTCGTCGCAACCTCGACCGCGTGAAAGTCGCCGGTAATAAAGACCAGCAGAGATGAAACAAGACCGAATGACGCAGCCGTCCGGAACGACGCCTTGAAAAAAGGCACGTTGCTCTTCCTGAGAAGATGATATGCCGATATCCCCATTACGAAAAAAGCTGCTACGACATAACCTGCGATCACCGTATGGAAAAACTTCGACCATCCGTAACTGTTGGTAACAAGCGCCCAGAAATCGACCATCTCTGCCCGCCCGTTCCTGAGGACATAGCCTACCGGCTTTTGCATCCAGCCATTGGCCAGGAGTATCCATAGGGCTGAGAGACTGGCTGCAATAGCGACTATCCAGATAGAGGCTGCATGAAGCTGCTTCGAAACCCTGTCCCGCCCGAAGATCCACAAGCCGATGAATGTTGATTCGAGGAAGAAGGCGAGCGTAGCCTCAATTGCCAGCGGCGCTCCAAAAATATCGCCGACATACCTGGAGTACTCGGCCCAGTTCATCCCAAACTGAAACTCAAGCGTTATTCCGGTAACTACTCCGAGGGCAAAGTTGATCAGAAACAGCTTGCCCCAGAATTTCGACATATCGAGATACATATTGTTGCCGGTGCGAACATATCTTGTTTCCATGAATGCAACCAGCAATGACAGCCCCAGCGTCAACGGCACGAAGATAAAATGAAATCCAGCTGTTACCGCGAACTGGATCCTGCTCAGCATCACTGTGTCCATTTGTCCCTCCTATGTCAGAGTCTGCCCGATCGTATTATGGAAACGAGCAGCCAGAGGCCCAGGAAAAAGGCCACTGCAAAAGTTATGATGCCCAGGAAAGAGAGCCCGAAAACCGTCGGAACTACGCCCGCAGCATGCATTATCGCAGAACTCAGTATTATCGCGCTCACAATCATTGCAAAGGCTATCCTGTTGCTCGCCCTGTCCATGTCCTTCATAAACTCAGGCAGATTTACGTGATACATCTTGATCTGCAGATCGTCCCTGGAGGCCTTTCGCACAAGCCGCTTGATCTGTCCCGGGAAGATCCTCACCAGCTCGGAGAACTCCCTTATGTTCCTCTTGCCGATGCTGAATATCCTTGAGGGGTCCATATGTTTGACGGCCAGCTTTGAAGCGAACGGTTCCGAAGCCGCTATTATATCTATCTCAGGGTCCAGCTGCCTGCATAGATTTTCAAGAAGCATCAGGGTTTTGTCGATCAGAAGCAGCTCGGGAGGAATCCTGAGATTGTATTTAATCGCAAGTCGCGTGACGGTATCTATGAATTCAGTGAAACGGATGTCCTGAAGCTGGAGTCCGTAGAGCGGCTCCAGCAGGTCGCTCAGGTCTGCCTTGAATTCGCGTCTGAAGGATTCGACATCGGCATCGTCCGGCACCATCCCCAGCTCGATATAATAGTCAACCAGATTGTCAAAGTCCCTTTTCACCAAGGACATAAAGGTCCCGGAGATAATCTCCTTCAATTCATCAGACACCCTGCCCACAATCCCGAAATCGATAAATGCGAGCGTGCCGTCGCTTTCTATAAGGATGTTGCCTGGATGCGGGTCAGCATGGAAAAAGCCGAATTCAAGAATCTGTCTGAAATAGATATCGAGCGCGCGGCGGGCAAGCATCTTCTTGTTGATGCCGAGCCTGTCGATCTCAGCAATATGGTCAATCCTGACGCCGTCGATCATATCAAGCACAAGTACCCGCTCCGTGCTCAGATCACCGTATATTTTCGGAATATGGATTCCCTCGACCCCGCCGAGTTGTCTGTGAAAGCGCACGCAGTTTCTAGCTTCTTCAACGAAGTTCAGTTCTTTTCTGACTGTGCGGGAAAATTCCTCAACAATCCCGGACGGATTGAAAAATCTGCTTTCGGGGACATTATTTTCAAGCAGCTCCGATACAAACGACATGATATGTATATCGGACTCGATATGCTCGCGAATATTAGGCCGTTGAACCTTGACGACAACCCTGCGTCCGTCAAGCAGGACCGCCTTGTGCACCTGCGCTATCGACGCAGCGGCAACCGGTGTTTCTTCAAAGTTGGCAAACACGGCGTCCAATGGTCTGCGAAGGTCCTGCTCAATGATCTCTCTAACATCTCGCACTGCAAACGGCGGAACTTCATCCTGCAATTTTTTCAGCTCGTCTGCATACCGTTCGGTAATAAGGTCAGGTCTTGATGACAGGAGTTGCGCAAGTTTGATAAACGACGGCCCAAGTTCGGCAAAGGCCTTCCTCAGACTTTGTGCAGCAGTCAACCCCTCAAGAGGCGCCCAGGCCCCGAATGACTTCAGCCTGTTCCTGAATGGAATGTATCTGCCGAGATGCGCCTGGTCTATGACCTGTCCGAACCCGTATTTCAGGAATACGTTTACAATCTGCTGGAGCCTTCGCGCAGAGCGGTATTTTCTGGCAAGCCCGGGGATGTCCACCGCAACAGCGCTACTGCGCCTTATCGGGACCCTGCGCGTTTTCGAGGGCGCTGATCCTCGCAGACAATTTCTGAATTTGCTCGCTGAGAGCATCTATATCGGTCTTCGTCGGAATGCTCATCTTTTCGAGCGTCCTGGGGATGATCCCCGCCACTATCTCATTCAACTCAGATGTGCTCTTGTCGGCCTTCTCCGACCATTCTTTTACCAGTTTGGCTCCCTGTGATTCACTCAGTTCCCCGCGCTTGACGAGATCGTCTACAAAATCCTTCATCTTTTCCTGTACGCCGAACCCGGCCAGAACGGCGTTTCTCAACAGATCGAAAACAGTCATGCATGCCTCCGTTATCCTGTAAGGGCTTTACAGCGAGCCCCTACTTATTTTTAACTAAAGCATAAACATATTCTAATGCACTGTCCAGCTTGTCCAACTCTTTAGTCCCGCCCTGGGCCATGTCCGGCTTGCCTCCGCCCCTGCCTCCGGCAACCGTTGCCATGTTTTTCAGAATCTCGCCGGCGCTGAATTGCTTTGTCAGGTCTTTCGTCACCATCGCAACAATTGAGGCCTGTCCATCTTTGGCAGATGCTATCACGATGATACCGGACCCAAGACGGTCTCTGACATTGTCGGCCAGCACTCGAAGGTCTTTCTGCTCCAGGTTGTCGACCCTGCACGAAAGGACCTTAACTCCGCCGACCTCACGCACAAGATCCAGAAGCGAAGAAGAGCTGTGGGACGACAGCTTGCCTTTGAGGGCTTCGACTTCCTTTTCCCTGTCCTTCATATCGGACACGATCTTCTCGATTCTTTCAACAGGCTTGTCGCTCTTTAGAATGTCGCCGATCTGCTTAAGCTCATCGCGCCTCAGTCTGAGATAGTCGTAGGCCGCCTTCCCGGTGAATGCCTCGATCCTTCTAATGCCGGAAGCCACGCTGCCCTCCGATACAACTGTGAATAGCCCTACGTCTCCGGTAGTCCTGCAGTGCGTTCCGCCGCACAGCTCGGCGCTAAAGCCCGGCACCTTGACGACCCTGACTGTTTCGCCGTACTTCTCGCCGAAAAGCGCTGTAACGCCTGATTTCAGCGCAGCCTGAATATCGGATGTTTCGGTATGGACCGGCTTGTTTTCTAAAATCTCGGCGTTGACTATATCTTCGATAGCGTCGAGTTCAGACTTATCGACCTGATAGAAATGGGAGAAATCGAAACGCAGGCGTTCCGCAGAAACGTAAGATCCAGCCTGTTTTACATGCTCTCCGAGCACAGAACGTAAAGCAGCGTGCAGGATATGCGTAGCCGTATGGTTTCTGGCTACGGCCATTCTGGCGCCCTTGTCTACGACACATTTCACCTTATCCCACACCTTGAGGCTGCCGCTGTGGATAACAGCTATATGTGCATTCAGCCCGGCTTCCTTCTTTGTATCCTTGACCTCGAACTCTGCAGTCCCGTTAAAGATGATCCCTTTGTCTCCGACCTGCCCTCCGGACTCACCGTAAAATGGGGTCCTGTCCAGAAAGAGCTCGACCTCATCTCCGGCGGTTGCCTCTGTGACGACCTTTCCATCCCTGAGTATCGCCTTCACCACCGATTCGGTCTCCAACGAATCATATCCCGCAAAGACCGTCTCACCTATTTCGGAAACCAACTCCCTGTATATCGAAGCTACCGCGTCCTCTTCTCCAACCCATGACGCCCTCGCCCTTTCCCGCTGCAGCTGCATCTCGCGGCTGAAGCCGTCTTCGTCTATGTGAAGGTGGTTGTCCATCGCCATGTCACGAGCCAGATCCAGGGGAAATCCGAAAGTGTCGTACAATTTGAAAAGCTCTTCGCCGGTGATCATTTTGCCTCCGGACTGTTTCAGCTTTGCAATAATATCGTCCAGCAGGCGCATACCCTGATCGAGGGTCCTTGTAAATCTCTCTTCCTCAAACAGCAGCACCTTTGATGATCTTTCCCTTTCCTGCACCAGTTCCGTATATACATCGCCCATGGCGTCGGCAACTGAGCCCATCAGTTTGAAGAGAACCGGTTCTGCAAATCCGAGAAGCTTGGCATGTCTCGCCGCTCTTCGTATGATGCGCCTGAGGACGTATCCCCTGCCGTCGTTTGAAGGCATCAGCCCGTCGGCCAGCAGAAATGATACAGCTCTCAGGTGGTCGGCAATGACCCTGATCGATATGTCCGATTCTGCGCTCTTGCCATAGGCTGTTCCGGACATTGCGCTGATCGCGGATATAATGGGGACAAACAGGTCGGTATCGAAATTATTGTGCTTGCCCTGAAGGACCGCAGCGATACGTTCAAGCCCCATACCCGTATCAATACTGGGTTTCGGGAGAGGGGTCAGCGCACCTGATTCGTCACGGTTGAACTGCATGAACACCAGGTTCCAGAGCTCAAGGAACCGGTCGCAATCGCATCCTACTTTGCAGTCAGGGCCGCCGCAACCGACTTCTTCTCCCTGGTCGATAATTATCTCGGAGCATGGCCCGCACGGCCCAGTGTCTCCCATCTGCCAGAAGTTATCCTTTGCGCCGAGTCTGACAATCCGGTCCGGAGAAATGCCCGTAAGCTCAGGCCACAGGCCCGCCGCCTCGTCGTCATCCTGATATACCGTGACCCACAATTTGTCCTTCGGCAATTTGAATCTTTCGGTCAGCAACTCCCAAGCGTAAATAATAGCGTCTCTTTTGAAATAATCGCCGAACGAGAAATTGCCCAGCATCTCGAAAAAGGTGTGATGGCGCGCCGTATGGCCTACGTTTTCGAGGTCGCTGTGCTTGCCGCCCGCCCTCATGCATTTCTGGGATGTGGTAGCCCTCGTGTATGGCCGTTTTTCCTCCCCCAGAAAGACCGTCTTGAACTGAACCATGCCGGCATTCGTAAAGAGCAGCGTCGGATCGTTCCTGGGTATAAGAGAGGAACTCCTGATTGCCTCGTGCCCCTTTGATTTAAAGAAATCAAGGAACATGTTTCTGATCTCGGAACCTTTCATATGTCCTCTTTTCTACTTCACCCTTCCCGGCTCGGAGCTCACGATGGAAGTCAGTTTGCCGTCAATAAACGTAAGTCTGGTCTTGAACATCCCCATAGTGGAGGAATATGTCCACAGCTCCTGAGGCCTTCCATCTACGGAAGTGGAGAGCCTGACCTCGTCGGGAGCGCCCCACGCATAACGCACCTGGGTCGGAGTCATTCCAGGGACTACCTCGCCCTTTATTATGTGTTCCTGTATTTCTACCGGATAATCCTTGATCTCGTCCTGAGTGTATTTAATCTGAGAAGAAGAGCAACCTATAAGCGCCAACACTGCAAGACACGATGCAACCAGCAACATTTTCATCATATTGTCATCCTCCTGTCCGATGTGATTATTCCTGATACATTTCCTCTGAGTCGAAATGCGACTTCAGGGCTCGTGCTATAACAGCCGCAGAAAATCCTTTTCTCGCAAGCGCCGCCCAGAGCCTTCTTTTTATCTCACGAGGTTCAAGTCCGCGCAGTTTACCCATCTTTTTGTCGACAAAAGCCCGAGCCGCCTCCTGATAATCGTCATCATCTCCAGCGACCCGCTCGATTATTTCACGAGGGATGCCCCTCATCAGCATATAATGCAGGACGCCGCTCCTGCCCAGATGCTTTTGCTCAACAGCCGTCTTCTTTAGCGACTCCGCAAATCTGGTGTCGTCTATGAATCCCCTGTCCTTCAGATAAATGCCGACCTCTCTGCCGGTGTCTTCAGAGAAACCCTTTTTCTTTAGCCTCTGGATGATCTCGTTTTCGCTCCTGTCGCGGTACCGGAGCAGGAGAAACGCATACTGCAAGGCTTTCTGATAATCGTCAACTCTCTTCAACTGTCAGCCCCGAGTCAGCGAAGTCGACTTTCAATTCAGCTCTATTTTGGTTTCGACTCGGATGCGGCCCCGGTCTTAATGCCGCAAAGCTCAATGATTTTCTGCTCTATCTCACGCGCCGTGTCAGGATTGTTTTTCAGAAATTCCCTGACATTCTCCCTGCCCTGCCCGATCCTGTTGCCTGCATAGCTGTACCATGCGCCCGACTTTTCGACGATATTCTTCTCGACGCCGAGATCGATTATCTCGCCGACCCTTGATATCCCTTCGTTAAAATATATGTCGAACTCGGCCTGCCTGAACGGAGGCGCCACCTTGTTTTTCACGATCTTAACCCTAACCCTTCCGCCGATAGTTTCCTGGCCGTCCTTGAGATTGTCGATCTTCCTTATGTCAAGCCTCATCGAAGAATAGAACTTGAGGGCCGTTCCTCCGGTGGTTGTTTCAGGGTTGCCGAACATGACGCCGATCTTCATCCTTATCTGATTGATGAAGATGACCGTCGTAAGCGATTTCGATATCGCAGCCGTCAGCTTTCTGAGGGCCTGGCTCATAAGCCTCGCCTGCAAACCCATATGCGCATCTCCCATCTCGCCTTCTATTTCTGCTTTGGGCACAAGAGCGGCAACCGAATCGACGACGACGATGTCTATGGCCCCGCTTCTGACCAGGGTTTCTGCCACCTCCAGGGCCTGTTCTCCGGTATCGGGCTGTGACACCAGAAGGTCCTCGATATTGACGCCCAACTTCGCAGCATAATTGACGTCCAGCGCGTGTTCAGCATCGATGAAGGCGGCCACACCACCAGCCTTCTGCGCTTGGGCAATGGCATTCAGAGCAAGCGTAGTCTTGCCCGAAGATTCGGGACCGTATATTTCGACTACCCTGCCTCTCGGGAATCCGCCTATTCCCGTTGCTATATCAAGCGTAAGGGAACCAGTCGGCACCGCCTGAATGCCTTCGGCCACCTCACCCGAGCCCAGGCGCATGATGGAGCCCTTTCCGAAGCTCCGCTCGATCTGGGAAATAGCCATTTCCAGGGCTTTGAGTTTGTCCTTGTTCATATATATTCCTCCTTATGGATTATCTTCGCCAAGCTTGCATGCGACTATCTTTGAATACTCTGCTCCTGAAGGTTTCAGTGTGCTCTTCATCAGCAGGATTTCACGCACCTCTATAGTACCAAAAAAGGTCTCCTTATATGTAGCCAGCACCTTCATGACAGGATCGATGCCGCGCATTCCTTTAACCCTTCCGACTGTAAGATGCGGAGAAAAACGCCTGCGTTCACGCTGGAATCCGATTTCGGCGAGTGACCCCTCTATGTCTTCATACAATGCTGCAAGCTGTCCGGAGCTGCCGAGCCCGACCCAGAGCACATTGGGGTCGCGCAGACTCGGAAATGCCCCGGCGCCTCGCACATCTACAGTAAAAGGCCTGTGTATCTTTCCGATTAACGCCAGTCTGCGACCAATCTTGCGAACAATGTCGTCGGGCACCTCTCCGAGAAACTTCAATGTCAGATGGACATTTGCAGGCTGCACCCACCTGATCCCGCCTGAGTCGGAGGCCATTCGGCTTATAACGTCCCGCAATGCCGCCCTGAGTAGTTCCGGAATGTCTATAGCTATAAAGGACCTCATGATTATTCAGTCTAAAGAAGATCGGCCAGACGAACAACCTGCAGCACAATATTTGCTATTACTCCCGCGACGACATCGTCCAGCATTATGCCGGCCCCACCGCCAATATTTTCCATCATGCGTATCGGCGGCGGCTTGAGGATATCGAGAACACGGAACAGAATAAAGGCTGCTACCATATATGCCGGGGTGAGAGGTAAAAATATGATTGAGCAGAGATATCCGACGAATTCATCGAACACTATATGCCTGCAGTCCTTTTGCCCGAAGGCCTTTTCAGCGATACCGGAAACCTTGATGCCTGCGAGCAGAGAGACAACCAATATAACGGACTGACACGCCTGCGACGGTCTGAGCAACCATATAAAGATCACCGCTGCAAGAGTGCCGAATGTCCCCGGCGCAAAGGGGATCAAGCCCACATAAAAAACGGTCGCAACAGCCTTTGAAAGAGTATCTTTCATCGGCTAATATTCTATCATACTTCCTTTACGCCGGATTCCGGCGTTTGATATTGTATAGGCATGGATGATGAGCTGCTGGAGATAGTGACCCCTGAAGGATCTGTCATCTCTGTCCGGCGCCGTTCTGAGGTTCACGGCAACCCCTCCCTATTGCATAAAGTTGTGCATGTTCTTGTTTTCAATGACAGAGGCCAGCTCCTGCTTCAGAAGCGATCTATGAGCAAAGATGTAGAGCCGGGCAAGTGGGACACATCTGTGGGAGGCCATGTCTCACCCCGAGAAGACCTGATAGCGGCAGCAGCCAGGGAGATGAAGGAAGAACTTGGAATCGAGGCAGCTGATATCGTACCGTTGTATTCGCACTCTTACTCAGATAAGCAGGAAAGCGAGCTGGTGTTCACCTACAAAGCCGGACACAATGGACCGTTTTCCTTTAACCAACTGGAAATTGAAGAGATTGCGTTCTGGAATATCGATGAGATCAGGCAGACCCTTGGCAGTGGCGCCCTCAGCAGTCATTTCGAAGCCGAGTTTCGGAAATATCTTTCATCTGAACCAACCCTGTGATAAGCGCTGCAGCGCGCGACTTTGCCTGCCGGCTATTCGCTGTAATTCCTTATCAGGTATGTCCCGTAAGCGAAGAAGACCGCCGCATACAGCACGAGAACGCCCAGAGAAATAACCGCCGCTGAATCGAAAACCGCCTTCCTTATGAGGATATTGGTATGGGTCAACGGCACCATGTACATCAGATATTTGGCTGCCGCAGGCATACGGTCAACAGGAAAGAAAGTCCCGCTGAAAAACGCCATCGGCATGATGAAAAAGTTCGTATAAGTTGCAGTGTCCTCATGCGACTTTGAAATCATGCCGGTGATTACGCCAAGGCTCGAAAAAAGAAGACAGTTAATAAACAGCGCAACAATAAACGGAAAAGTTATGAATTTCACCGACGATGCTATTATGCCCACTGCGACTATGAGAATTGAGGCGAAGAGCCCTTTCACCATGCCGGCCATGACCTCGCCTATCATGATGGACGATGACCTTATCGGAGCCTGGACAAAGACCTGGAAGGTCTTGAAATAGATCCTGTTCAAATTCAGGGCGCTCGATACCCAGTTGTAAGAGTTGTTCATCGAACTCATGGCCACAAGACCCGGGATGAGAAAAGACAGGTAGTCTCCGGTGCCGATTCGAACGCTCCTGCCAAGACCGAAGCCAAATACGATAAGGTAGATAATCGGCACGACCATCGCCGAAAAAAGATAGCCAAGCCTCAGCAGCTTTCTCTTGAACAGCAGCATCTCCCTCAGGAATATCGGGTACCACCCTGGTGTCTGAATCATTCTATGCGCTCTCCGGTCAGTTTGATGAAGACGTCCTCCAGGTTTGTCTTTCTTACAGTGACCCCGTCAGACAAGCCCCTGGCCGTCTCATGCGCCGCCTCTCGCGTCCTGCAGATGTGCTGCACCAGCTTTCCCTGCGGATCAATAAACTCAGCGACATATTCTCCAACGCTCGCTTTCAAACGTGCCGGCGTATCGAGAGCGACCAGGCTACCCTTTGACAGAATGCCGACCCGGTCGCAAAGGGCCTCGGCCTCTTCTATATAATGGGTCGTAAGGACGACCGTCCTGCCTTCAATCTTTGTCTTTCTGATGACGTCCCACATCTGCCTCCTGATCTGCGGATCGAGACCGATGGACGGTTCATCCAGAAAAAGCACCTTCGGTTCAGGAAGTAACGCACGCGCCAGCAAAAGCCTGCGCTGCATTCCTCCCGAAAAATGATGCGCCAGTGAATCGCGTCTGTCCCAAAGTCCTACTATTCTGAGGGCCTCACCGATCTTGGCCCTGCGGCCCTCTACGTTGTGAAAAATGGAATAGATATAGAGGTTTTCGAACGCCGTCAGCTCCCTGTCGAGATTGTTCTCCTGGGGGACAACGCCGATCAGCCTTTTGACCTGCAAGGGGGCCGCCATCACATCAACTCCACCTATGCTGCAGCTTCCCCTGCTCGGCCTGGAGAGTGTTGTCAGCATTTTTATGATGGTCGTCTTTCCCGCCCCGTTCGGTCCAAGAAGTCCGAATACCTCTCCATCCATGATTTCAAAGGACACACCCTTCACTGCAATGACCCTGCCGTAGGCTTTCGAAAGATTTTCCACTTTTACCATGATAGTTTTCCCGATCTGATTCAGGTCCGCCCGCGACTCCGGACCCTTTTAAAAATAAATGCCGTAGTCAAAAAAAATGCGTTTGCCAGAACGATCGTCGCTCCGGTCGGCAGATTAAAAAACAGCGAAAGCATTATGCCGAGCATGACGGAAGCGAGAGAAACCGCGCCTGCGGCCATAAGCGAATATTTGAAGCTGCCTGCAATCTGGAATGCAGTGACGGCCGGAAATATAAGCAGGGCAGAGGTCAGCATAATGCCTACCACTTTCATGGTTAGAACGACCGTTATCGAAGTAAACAGCACGATCATCGTGTTCAGCTTTTGCGTGTTGATTCCGCCGGCTTTGGCGAATTCTTCGTCGAAGGTGATCGAAAAAATGTCGTGGTAGTTGAAAACAATTACAACCAGAACGATTAACGACAAAATGACCGACGTGTAAACCTCCTCGACGCTTATCGAAAGGATGTTGCCGAACAGATAGCTGAAGAGGTCTATATTGAAACCGCCTGCAATGCTTGCAATCATGACACCACCAGCTATCCCGAGCGCAGACAATATTCCGATTGCGGCATCTCCGAAAATGCGCGCCCTCTCCATCAGCTTTAAAATCCCAACCGAGCTTGCCATGACAACAGGCAGCGAAACATATACTGGATATGTTCCGAACAGCAGTCCCAGTGCGACGCTACCGAAGGTGACATGCGCCAGGCCGTCACCAATAAGCGACAGTCTTCTAAGCACAAGCAGCACTCCCAGCGTGGAGCAGAGCAGCGATATGAAGGCGCCCGCTGCGATCGCTCTTTGTATGAATCCATATTGCAGATATTCGGCTATAGACATCATTCTTCCCGATAGAGATTACTATTCATCCTTAGGCTTTGCCTTCAATGCAAGCAAACTATGGTCATGTCTGTGACATATCAGATGCTGAGACGAAGGCCCAAAAAAAGCAGTCATATCGCCGGACATACAGAACTCGTCAAATCCGCCGAAGAATATAATTTCCTTGTCGATATATAGCAGTTTGGATGCGTATTTGCCGATGCTGCCCGTGTCATGTGTTACTAACACAATGGTAACCCCCTTTTCACGGTTGAGGCGTTTCATGAGTTTGAAAAAATTATCTCGCGTTTCCGGGTCCAGGGCTGTCGTGGGCTCGTCGAGAAGCAGCAGGTCCGGCATATTGACGATTGCTCTTGCAATAAAAACCCTTTGCTGCTGGCCGCCTGAGAGATCGCCGATTGCCTTGCCTCTTAGATGCGCAATACCAAGCATATCGAGAGCATCATCAATGGCTTTATTATCGCCTGTCTCAAGCCGCTTCGGAAACTTCTTCCCTGACATCAGGCCCAGCGAAACTACCTCCCTGACCGTAGACGGAAAAAAAGGATTAAAGAAGTTCATTTTCTGCGGAAGATATCCGATACGTTCCCGGCACTTCATTTCCAACGTGGGATGCCCGAAAAGCCTGATGCCGCCGCTTGCAGGGGACAGAAGGCCGAGGATCAATCTGATAAGGGTCGACTTGCCGGACCCGTTCGGACCGACCAGTCCAATATAGTCGCCCTCCTCAACATCGAATGAAATATTGCTGAGCACCTCGACGGAATTGTACCGGTAAGAAAGGCTGTCAGAGCTTATTATTTGTTCCGGCATTGCAATCCCGTTTCAAGGTTCTTGAGGTTGTTTTCCATGAGTGTGACGAACGAGACCCCCTTCCTGAACTCCTCGCTGCCCACATTATGAGCACCATGCAGAAGAATAAGCTTTGCACCGGTTTCGCGCGAAATAGTTTCAGCCACATTAGGCGCCAGAAGCTCTTCATAGAAAATATAATGCAAGCCCTGCTGCTTCAGAATTTTGCTTATTTTGACCAGTTGCCCAGGGGTCGGTTCAGCATCGGGTGAAAAACCGAAGGCTGAAATATATTGCAGCCCGTACCTGGCGGCAAGATATCCGAATGCAAAATGTCCGCCGTTGACAAATGTCTTTTTATCGCAGTTGCCGAGCCCCTTTCTGAATTTATCATCAAGCCCCCTGAGCACAACCTTATATTGTTCCGCGCTATTGCGATAATAACTCTCGTTGGCCGGGTCTTTCGCCGAAAGCCCATTACAAATATTGTCAACCATCACCACGGCATTGCCCAAGTCCAGCCAGACATGAGGGTCCATTCCCGCATGGCCGTGAACATCTCCTTGATGACCGCGTTCATGTCCGCCGTTTTTTTCCTCAATTAATTTTATCCCCTTGCTGGAATCCAGGATAAGCGTATGCCGGCTGTCCATGCCCTTGATAATGCCGGATACCCACGGTTCCATATACTGATTGGTATAGACAAAAACGTCCGCATTGTTGAGACCCATGATATCAGCAGGCCTGGGTTCGAAACTATGGGGCTCAACGCCGGGCGGCAGCATCAGGGTCACCGCAACCCTTTCCCCGCCCACATTACGGACAAAGTCATAAAGTGGAAAAAGGCTTGCAACCACCCTGACCTTGTGCTGTTCACCTTGCCGGGGTGCCATTTCTGATTTCTGGCACGATGCCACGCTCGCGCACAAAAAAGCAATGGTAATATAGATTATAAGTCTGCTACGCATTTGCGCCCTTTTTCTTGCGGGAGCACGCCCTGCAAAGACCGTCTATCTGAAGAACATGCGAAAGGACCCTCCCGTTCAGCCTTCTCGACACCTCGACTTCTATCTCCTTTGAAGCGCAGAAATTAATGTCCTGCACCCTTCTGCACGATACGCATATAAAGTGATGATGATGCCCGGCGTTACCGCAATAGTAATAATAAAGCTGCCTGCTCGGATGTATTATTCTGGCGACCACTCCCTTCGCGGCCAGCTCTTCCAGTATGCGGTAGACCGTCGGTAACCCGATTGTCCCGATTCTTGACTTAAGGCTTTGCCAGATCTCCTCAGGGCTTGCATATGAATCCATGCCTGCAAGGACAGAAAGCACAGCCATCCGCTTCGACGTCGTCTTTAAGCCGAGTTTTTTCAGCAGTCCGGAAAAATCATCTTCATTCATGGTATTTATAAATAGAAACCGTTTCTATTTTAATATCGTATCTGCTTTTGCCGGCGATGTCAAATAGTCTCAAAGTGCGCAGAGGCAGGACTAAACTCCCCGCTGATCGGGTGGATAGATATATTTATGGAGCTGCAGATTCAGTCTGACAGAAAGCCTGTCGCTCAGTATCCATCCGGCAAGGTCGGAAGGCCTGACCAAACCGAAGGCAGGCGAAAACAGAATTATGCATCGATTAGACAATCCGAACTTGAACACAATATCTTTTGCCCAATCATAATCAGCCTTGTCCGTTAGCACGAATTTAAGCTCATCAGATGTTTTTAATTTTTCGAAATTTTCGATGCGAAGGGCGTGCGACATCCGGCTTCCCGGCGTTTTAACATCCATAATAATAGTAGCCCTTTGATCGACGTTGCCGATATCGACGCTTCCGTTAGTCTCTACCAGCACCTTCAGCCCGATGTCGAGCAGCTTTGATATTAGCGATATCACATTGTCCTGCAGCAAAGGCTCGCCGCCCGTGATCTCTACGAGATTCACACCGAATTTGCATACTTCCGATATGATCTCATCTTCGGTCATCTCCCTGTCTTCTTCATATGCATATGTTGTGTCGCAATACGTGCATCTGAGATTGCACCCTGCCGTGCGGACAAAAACACAGGGCAATCCCGCGTATGTCGACTCGCCCTGAATGCCGGCAAATATCTCGCATATTTTCATAGCCATAACTTTATCACGCCATGCGAAAAAGGGTCAAAATGGGCATTTAAAGCGGCTGTTCAAGAGAGTATAGGAAATAGCAATATTTTTTATCAGGATATGCTATAATTGTCTCCGTGGACATTCACCAGCTTCGAATATTCGCATCGGTCTACAAAAACAAAAGTTTTTCGCGCGCCTCCGAAGAGCTTTATCTGACACAGCCGACAGTCAGCGATCACATAAAGGCTCTGGAGGAAGAATTCGGCTGCAGGCTCTTCGACCGTCTGGGGAGGTCCATACTGCACACAAAGGAAGCGGAAGCGCTCTACGGCCACGCGCTGGAAATCATCGAAAAGGCTGACAAGGTTAAGGATATCATTGGGCGCTTCAAAAAAGAGCCTTCCGGAGAACTCGTACTCGGCGCCAGCACGATTCCCGGCACATATCTGCTGCCGCCCGTCATGGCCGCCTTCAGAAGCAGGTACCCTTCCATATCTTTCCAGATAATTATCGGCGATTCACGAGAAATTGTCGACAAGGTACTGGCTCATGATCTACTGCTTGGAATCGTAGGATCGAAACCGAGCAATGAACAGATAGTACATATTCCGCTTG
>DATHDF010000045.1:0-36977 GCA_035319185.1 Dissulfurispiraceae bacterium
AACAGAAAAGCCGCCGATGCATACCGCCCCTGCAAGCGCTCCGAATAATATCTGCGGCCTCCTGCCGTGACGGTCAGAAAACTTTCCCATTACAGGTTTTGTAAGCGCAAGAGTTATGACCTGCGATGAGAGGAACATTCCGACTTCGTACGCGCTCAGGCCTGCCTCTATAGAATAGAGAGGGAGAAAAGTTTCGAATGTACCGTAGGCGAACAGTATTGCAGCCTCGACCCCGCTGGTAATCACTATAGTGCGGCTGGAGATGACTACCCTGAATATGTCAGCCGTTTCCTTCCATGTCCTTTTCTGCTGCGACCCGCCTGTCCCGGCGGGAATCCTGACGGCGAAAAAAAGCGTTACGAAACCGGCTGCCGCGCACACCGCATATACAACTTTAAATGGCAAGTCAGGATTGAATGAGAGGGCGCCGATTATGCTGCCCCCTGCCATCGGCGCGACGAACCTGCCCAGCAGCGTGGAAGTCGAAAACCAACCCATCTTCTCGCCTCGCTCTGCCGCAAAGAGGTCCGAAACCAGCGCCATAGCCACAGGCAGGAATATGGCCGTTGCAAAACCGTGATATAGCCTGACAACCGCAAGCTGCGCGATGTCAGAAACGAACAGGTAGAGCACCGGTGCGGATGAGAATACGACTGCCGAGAAAACAAGCATTCTCCTTTTTCCGACCCTGTCGGCCATGATGCCGGCTGGAATACTCGCAATCACACCGGTAAATGCCGACACAGCCGCGATCAGCCCGATCCCGGAAGGCCCGGCGCCCAGATGCGCAGCGAACAGAGGCAGCACCGGGCTCTTCGATATGGTCGAGCTGAAGATCGCCAGAAATCCCGTTGCGCAGAGAATCCTAAAAGGTGTCATCAATATAGTACTTTTTCCGGCCATATTGGATTTATGAGAGCATACCTAACCAACCCTTGATCAACCTTACACATTCGCAGCGATATGCGACTGGATTTCGCGGTGATAGCCGAGATATCTCTCATACGTCGGCTGATTTTTGTAATATTTCGGCACATCGCGGATAAACTCCTCGAAGCGCGCTTCAGCTTCAGCTTCGGAAGCAATTTGCACTACGCCGTCGGTGATGATATCAACAAGGCGGTCCGCATAAATGATGATCTTCTCCTCAAGCGAGTTAAGCGCATAATCCTTTACCGGCAGGCCCAGTTCCTTTGCCTCATCCTCTGTCATGCCTCCCCGGATATGCTTTTCCATGACATCAGTGAGAGACTTCGGAAGCCCCAGGGCAGTTCCGAGCTCTGCCCCGATTTTGCCATGGTCCATGTCATGGGATTTAGCCTTGCCAAGATCATGGAAGAAAGCCCCCCTTCCGACAAGCTCCAGGTCAAGACGCACCCCTGTGCGCTGTGCGATTTCCACTGCCTTTTGCGAAACCTTTATACAGTGGGAAATGTCTGCAGCTGAAACACCCGCATTCCTCATGATGTCGATATCGGCCTGCTGAACCGTGTAGTTCAACGCACTCCCCTTTTTGACGCCGAAGTAGGCGAGGATATCTCCTGTCATCTTCCCGACATCGTGCTGAAGGTGTTCGAACTTTGCAGCCACATCGTCGTGAATATGCTGCAAATATTCATTCAGCCCCTCGGCGCCGTACTTTTTTTCAATACGTCTGCCGAAGACAAAAATCCTGGTGATGTCATGGCGCTCGGCTTTTATCTTTGAATCAGCATCGTCTATCCAGGTGTGTAGTTCCCTGTAATCTTTGCCGGTGCGCTGCCGGCTTGTTGCAACATGTTTTTCGATAGGTGGCATGGCAGTTCTCCTTATTGGAATTTGATTGATTGTATCTTATGTTTCAAATGTAACACTTATTACATATTTTGTCAATATCCCGAAATTGGTGTCGGCATCATCCCGGTATTGTGCACAGACCCTCCCTCGGATAAAATAGAGTTGAAGCTGCGACGATACAATTATTGAACACGGAGGATTTCAAGATGACAAAGACTGTTGCCTCTTTTATCGCTTTCATTTTGCTGTTTTCATTTCAGGCCTCTGCAGGATTGCTGGACGATGCACTGAAGGCCGTCGAGAAGTCCCCTGCAAAATCTTTGCAGAAAGGGCCGGACGACAAGACCACCGCATCAGGCCTCAAAGAAGCGCTTGATATCGGCGCCAGGAATGCAGTTAAGGAAGTTTCAAAAACGGACGGCTATTTCAGCAACCAGGCTATAAAGATATTGCTGCCTGAAAAGATACGGAAGGCGGGCGACCTCCTCAGCACGGTCGGCTATAAAAAAGAGGTTGACGACTTCGTACTGAGCATGAACCGAGCGGCAGAGAAGGCTGCGCCAAAGGCGGCCCCCATTTTCGCCGATGCCATTAAGCACATGACATTCGATGATGCACAAAAGATTCTAAGGGGAGGAAACACTGCTGCTACCGATTTTTTCAAGGAGAAAACCAGGACCAAGCTATTTGAGGAATTCAAGCCTGTAGTTACCGGAAGCATGGACAAAGTGGGCGTTGCGCAGTCTTACAAAAAAATGACTGCCGGATATAGCAACATACCTTTCATGAAAAAAGAGGATATAGACCTCGACAATTACGTCACAAACAAATCTCTTGACGGGTTATTTGTTATGGTGGGGCAAGAAGAACAGAAGATCAGGACCGATCCGGCTGCCCGGGTAACCGATCTTCTGAAGAAAGTATTCGGAAAGTAAGGCAAGTCATCAGTAAACAAAGCACACGCATCTGCCTTGCGGAAAGTGCCGGCAGATGCATGACCCGTTTCAGACGGTGTACTCGCCCGATTTTATAAGTACGGATTCCCGCAGCGGCAATATGTGGAAATACATCCAGGCCTCCACCGTGTTGCCGTCCGCAAGCTTTACAGGCACCAGATCACGTTTATTTATACGCGGATGGCCCTCAGCACGGTCAACAAGGGCCAGCTGCTCGTCCGACAGGACATAGACTTCTCCCTTAATCTTTGTCTCTGGCAGCTTCGTGACCACCGGCTTGCCCTTGATAAGGTAAAGTGCATAGTCCAGTTCAGTCTCTGCGGCCCCCAGGGAAATGGCTCCGGATATTAGATTGCTGTTGCGGCCGCCCTGCCGAAGCAGGCCGTGCGCGAATAGATAAGGCATTTGATGTTCCTCCTCAGTTTGAAACAATATATCATTCCTGGCCGTCGCACCATTCCCTGGCGTTCTGAAACGGCTTTAGCCACGGCGAAACGGGCAGCGCCTTTTTCATCTCTTCCGGCATCCACGCCCAGTTCCATTTACGGCAGGTTCGCTCAGGGTGCGGCATTATCGCAAGGTGGCGTCCGTCAGGCGAACAGAGCGCCGCTATGCCCTGCGGAGAACCGTTAGGATTAAAAGGATAAGTCTCCGTGGCGATCCCGAGGTCGTCGACAAAGCGCACCGGCGCCAACCCTTTTGACAGGACATCTTTCATTATGCCGCTGTCGGGGAAATACGCGCGCCCTTCTCCATGAGATACCCACACGCCGAGCACCGAGCCTTCCATCCCCTTGAGCATTATCGCCGGGCTCATATCGATCCTGACAGTGGAGAACCTCGATTCAAAGCGTCCCGACAGGTTATGAACAAATCGCGGCTGCAATTCATCGGCAATGCCCCTCCACGGCACCCATCCCAGAAGGGCCATGAGCTGGCAGCCGTTGCATATGCCGATACTAAAGGAATCCTGACGATGATAAAAAGCTTCGAATTGTTCAGATAAGGCCCTGTTGAAGCGGATCGTGCCGGCCCATCCCTTCGCTGAGTCCATGACGTCGGCATAGCTGAATCCCCCGACCATCGCGATACCCTTGAACCTGTCGAGCGTAATGGCGCCGGCCATAAGGTCGGTCATGGTCACATCATACGGCACAAACCCGGCGCTGTAAAATGCCGCGGCCATTTCGCGATCGCTGTTACTGCCCTCCTCGCGGACGATTGCGACAAGCGGTTTTGCATCTCTTGTCATAATTATCTCAGAGGTGTGAGCAGCATCGAAAGATACCTTATATGCAGGACCGGGGCGGTCGTAAATAGCATCCCTCTCCTGAAGCACACAGTCCGGGTTAGCCTGAAGCAGATCGAGCCTGTGGCTGGTTTCTTCCCATATGGCCCTGAGGACCCGCATATCTTCATCGAGAACGGTCTCCGCTCCGTTTTTGATAACTATTCTCTTTTCAGTTGTAGTAACACCGATAACCGCAATCGGAACATTAAACTCCTTAAATGTCCTGAATATCTCCTGCTCATTTTCAGCGGAATATTCTGCTACCAGGCCAAGCTCCTCAGCAAAAAGTATAGACATCGCATCCACGCCATGTCGCTGAGGCAGAGTTACGTCAAGGCCGCAGTTGCCCGCAAAGGCCATCTCCAGGAGCGTGGTGACAAGCCCGCCGTCGCTGCGGTCATGGCCGGCCAGAAGCAGCCCCCTGCTAATAAGCTCCTGGATCGCGCCGAAAGCCCTCTTAAGGAGGGCCGGATCTTCTACGTCAGGAGAGACATTGCCGACCTGGGCAAAGCACTGCGCAAGCGCCGATCCACCCGTCCGGTAAAACCCCGCGCCAAGGTCGATATAGAATATCTTGCTGGCACCCGGCTTCTTTATGTCGGGAGTCACAACACTGGTTATATCAGGGCAGCCTGCGTACGCCGATATCACGAGTGTTCCCGGCGACTTGACTACCTCCTGCTCACCTGACCGTCCAGTCACTCGCGCTGCCATCGAAAGGCTGTCTTTGCCGCCGTCCACTGCGATCCCGAGCTCTATCATCATCTCGCCCATGGCCGCAGCCGCGTCATATAACATCACCCCCTCTCCAGGCAGCTTGGGCGCCCACATCCAGTTGCCGGAACAGCGTATATCTTCGATGGCCGTAATACCGGCCCACACAATGTTGGTCAGGGCCTCTCCCACGCTGAGGCGGGCCATGGCAGCCGGATCTATGAGTCCCTTGACCGGCTGCTCTCCGATGGCAATGGCCGCCCCGGCAAGCTCCAGATGGCCTTGGGCGACCACCGCCACATCAGCAACGGTAAGCTGCAAAGGCCCGGCGCACTGCTGCCGGGCGATCAGTCCAGTTACTGAACGGTCCACCTTGTTCGTCAGAAATCTCTTGGAGCCCACAGAAACCAGCCTGAGCACCCTTTCCAGCGCCTCCCGCACCGTCAGGCCAGGCGGCAGTTGAAGGGGCTCATGCAAGAGCGTCCGGCGATCAAGCTGAAAGGTCTTCCTTGGCATTTCTCCCAGTACCTTTGCGAGGTCCAGGCATACCGGATTTTCTATTCCGCCTTCGGCCCTCGAATCAAACAGAACAATACGCCCATCCCCGACTATTTCGCCGATAACAGCAAAGGGGACCTTCTCGCGCTCGCAGAAGTTCCGGAATAACGGCTCCCCTTCCCTATAGATCAGAAGGGCGTCCTGCTCCTGGTACTCGGCGCCCCAAATCTCAAGGACGGAAAGAGTAGCATCTCCCAGTTGTATTGCCCTGAGGTCGATCCGGGCGCCCGCCGGATATATGATCTCCTTGACAACATTGCAGTTGCCGCCGGCCCCCTGATCGTGAATGCTCGTTATGGGATTATCCGACCCCAGCTCGACGCAGGCCCTTATAACGCGGTTAAGCTTCTGCTCCATTTCCGCATCGCCCCGCTGGACCGCGTTGAAGTCGAGTTCCTCAACATTCTCCCCCTGGATCATGCTCGACGCCGCCCCACCGCCCATGCCTATCCTGTATGCCGGTCCGCCGATCTTTACCACGACCATTCCGGGTGCGGGCGCCTGCTTTTCCACATGAAGGCTGTCTATCCGCCCCACACCGCCTGTAAACATTATTGGCTTGATCCATTCACGCCGCTCGCCGTCAGGCAGGGTGAGCCCAAATGAGCGCGTAAATCCCTGTATAAGGGGCTCTCCGAATTTGTTGCCGTAATCCGACGCGCCGTTGCTGGCGTCTATTTCGATCTGCAGGGGCGAGGCCAGGTTAGAAGGATATTGATAGCCCTTATCTTCCCATGGAAGGTCATAACCCGGGATATTCAGGTTGCCGACACAATATGCTGCCGTGCCCGCGACCACATGGCTTCCCCTGCCCGTGGCATGCACATCGCGGATACGGCCTCCGGTGCCGGTCTCGGCCCCAGGGAACGGCGCTACCCCCGAAGGGAAATTGTGGGTTTCCGCCGTGAAGATAATATGGTCGGTCCCATCTTTCTCGATCATGGCCGACGGCAACCCCGGCATCAACGGTGCAAGCATTTTGACGGCAAATCCCCTGATCGCGCTCGAATTATCCTTGAAGGCAATGATGCTGTTGTTAGGGTTCCGCTTGTAGGGCTCCTTGACGATCTGCATCAAGGTCCTGTCGGCCTCGACCCCGTCGATTACAAGCCTCCCGCCGAAGAACCAGTGGCGCGAGTGCTCGCTGTTCGACTGGCTCAGGTCGAAGCATTCCACATCGGTAGGGTTTCTCCCGATATCGTTGACAAACAGGTTGTAATAGTAATCTATGTCCCACTCGTCGAGGCCCAGCCCCATGGCGCGGTTTATCTCGGCAAGCGCGGCCTTTCCCTTCTCCATAAGGGGGACCACCTGAGGGGGTTTAGGGACAATGCCCGTATCGAAACTATTAAGCGGCTCCCGATAAACGCACTCTGTCATCCGGTCATGGACCAGGTCGAGAAAGGACTTGAGAAGTGAACCGTCGAAAGACACAGTCGATGCGCCGACGAGCAGATAACGCCTGGAGCGCTCAATACGGGATATTTTATGAAGCCCGCACGCGTAACATATGGATACGGCATTTGTAGACCAGGCCGTTGAAAAGTTCATCCTGGGACCCACTTCTATGAGCTTCGAGCCGGTTCCGGCCTCTTGCGGCATCTCAAGAAAACTCTTATCTGAAAACCTGTCTGGTTCGAACGTCTCAGCCAGCAGCCACCTCAGCCTTTCCCTTTCGGCGTCATCGAGGGGCGAGACAGTCTCTATGTTGAAGCAAAACTCCGTCTCAATGTCTGCGATTTGTGGGCCGACGACCGACCGAACCCGTCCAAGAAGAACATTCTTTTTATAATCGGAAAGCGCCGGCGTGCGGTAGAGATGCAGCAACTGTTCCCGTGGCATGACTGCTCCTTTTGGATAATGTGTTTAATTTTAGCATAGAACCCATGCAGACATGCATCCGCAGCTTTGAGGCGTTATAATGTATGTTAGAATAAAGCGCGCCGCTTGGCGGTCCCGCTGATAAGCCGCACGGACCCCGGCGCTAGCCCATAAAATCGACATATGGAAATACGTTTAATATCCGGCGAAATCATCAAGCTGCGAAAAGATGACAGCATCTTTACCGCACTCAAGGATGCCGGCATATATCTGGTGGCCTCATGCGGCGGCAAGGGGACCTGCGGCAAATGCAAAGTAGCCATACTCGAAGGCAACTTTGAGACGGACACGTACGGCAAGCTGACAGTCGACGAAAAGAAAGCCGGGATTGTGCTTGCGTGTCAGACATATCCCATCGACGATCTGCTGGTTTCTATCCCCAAGGAATCGCGCCTGGTCATGGGCGACAAGATTGCGGTATCAAAGACAAAGAACCTCGTCGACCATCTGAGATCATTCGGCGTTGCATTGAATCCGTTAGTAAAAACCATATCGATCGACCTTCCGCCGCCGAATATTACCGACAATATTAGCGACCTGGACAGATTGAGAAGGGCGCTGGCTGAATACGGTCTTGATTCGATGGGCTTCCGCCACGGCTTCATAGCAGCCATGGGCAAAATAATGAGAGAAGCCGACTGGAAGGTGGCCCTTGCATATGTCGAAGACCCCGTCGACGGTCGGGAAGCCGTTGCAGTCTACGCGCGCGACCCCGGCAGTGCAAACTATGGGTTGGCTGTGGACATAGGGACAACAACAGTAGTCGTATATCTCGCAAACCTCACCAGCGGCGATGTAATCGACATAGGTTCTACATACAATTCCCAGATCAAATTCGGGGATGATGTAATTACAAGAATTGTGCATGCCACTGAAGGCGCCGGGTTGGAGGAACTCAGGGAAGCCGTTGTTTCAGACATCAATACGATTGTCAATTCAATGATCGAGCGACATTCTATCGACCGCAATATGGTTCAGGCGGTGTCGATAGCCGCCAATACTACAATGTCCCACATTTTCTGGGGCCTTGACCCCGGCTCCATCCGGGAGGAGCCGTATATACCCGAATTGAACAGCTTTCCGTTGTGGAGGGCCACTACAGCCAATCTCTCGATAAATCAGCAGGGAAGGATATACACGGTACCTTGCATAGCCAGTTACGTCGGAGGCGATATAGTCGCGGGTGTGCTTGCATCCAAAATGACGCGCAATGCGGAGCTGGCCCTTTTCATGGACATCGGCACAAACGGTGAGATAGCGATCGGCAATAATGAATGGATCATGACTGCGGCCTGCTCGGCCGGCCCATGTTTCGAGGGAAGCGGCATAAGGTGCGGCATGAGGGCCACGCCTGGCGCCATCGAATCTGTCGTGATCGACCAATCAACACTGGAGCCGTCCGTGCAAGTCATCGGCGGAGGCGGCCCTGTGGGAATCTGCGGGTCCGGCATGATAGACGCCGTGTCGGAAATGCTGCTTGCCGGTATCATAGATCAGAAGGGCAAATTTGTCGAAGGCAAATCCGACCGCATCAGGCAGGGTGAAGACGGACTCGAATATGTCATATACAGGGATGTGCGCCTTAACAGGGACATCGTACTGACTGAGGTCGATATCGAAAACCTCCTTCGGGCCAAGGCCGCCGTTTATTCGGGTATCTCTACGCTCATCACCGAGGTCGGTCTGACTATGGATGCAATCGAAAAAGTATACGTCGCCGGGGGGTTCGGCAATTACCTGAATATCCGAAAGGCAGTTCTGCTGGGCATGATACCCGACATACCGGAGGAAAAGTATGCTTTTATGGGTAACACTTCCATAACCGGCTCATACCTTTGCCTGATGTCCGACGAACTGCGGCGGGAAGCTGAGACAATAGCTTCGAAGATGACTTATGTGGAACTGTCCGTATCAAGAATGTTCATGGATGAATACGTGTCGGCCCTTTTTTTACCCCATACCAATATGGACCTCTTTCCTACGGTTGCGGCCCGCCTCTCGTCGCTCGACCGACAGCAATCCCGCTCTGCAAGCGGTTCATGACAAAATAACCTGTCTCGCGCAATCTTTTTGTTGCACGCGCCGAAGGTTTGTCATATAATTACTACAGTAATTCAAATCGGGCAGGAGGAAATATCTTCATGAAAAAAGCGTTGGTCATCATTATCACATTATTGTTCAGTTTTATGTCGACCTTGTCGTTCGCATATGATACCGACAAGGATGAGGCTATGATTCTGGATACCCTGGTGGGACGGCCTTTAGGTGTTGTGGCACTGGTTACAGGAACTGCGGTCTTCGTAGTCGGACTTCCTTTTTCTTTGCTCGGACACAATACCAGAGATACCGCCCAGAATCTCGTTGTAAACCCTGCCAAGTTCACATTCGTCAGACCCGTCGGAGACATGGGGCCTGACAGCAACGAATACTAATACCGACGGGGGCGCCTAAGGCGCCCCTTCCTGCTTCCGGAAGGCTACTTCACTCCTAGCTCATTCCTAAGCCAGGCCTTTATGTCGTCGTCAATCGGGTACATGCCGAAATAGTGCCTGTCCTTATTGATCTCAACGGCCTTGGCCAACAGTTCCTTTGGCGCATCGTCGATCCGCGCCATGGTCTCGGCGAACTCAATGGCCGTATGGCGCATCATAAACAGTTGAGGCTCTTTGCCCATTGACTCGATATAAAATATATACCCTTTTATCTCGTCACGCACATCGACGCCATGCTCGGTCTTCTTAAACTTCGCCTCCATAATATCTTTGGGTTCCATCTCCCAAAGTATATGCTCGATCACAAAAGGCTCGTTCTTTATGTCCTGCAAGGTAAGCAGCTCATCATTCATTTACAACAACCTCCCTGTCAAACCTGTTTATCGGGCGGCCTGCGCTCGGGCACCGGCCGGTGTTTTATAATACCTTCATTCCATTCTTTTGACACGTACAGCTCGCAGAAGCAGCTGCCATATTCCGCAATATCGGGGTCCTTATATACGCATGGGCAGATAATATCGGCATCCCGGTCTTTTATCCCCGATGCCAGGCGGCACGGACAGGACCGATAACCGTACCGCTCCTCATTTCTCAGAAGACCCTTGATAATGTCAAGGACAAACTCTCTGTCCCGGTTAAGCAGCTGCCCTTTCGACCCGGCATACTTATACAGGACCTCGTACAAGCGATCCGGCGTCACTACAACCCAAGTGATTTCTTAAGCCGGTCCTCATCGTATCCGACTACTACTTCCTCGATCACCACGGTCGGATAAGAGGCGGCAGGATTGTACTTTTTCACCTCTTTTGATGCAAGCCACTGTTCGCCGCTGTCGAGGGTATCGACCACGATCAGCTCGTACGGGATCCCTTTTTCATCAAGGAATTTCTTCACCTTGCCGCAGACAGCGCAGGTGCTCAGAGTGTAAAGTCTGACTTTTTTTGCCTGAGATTCCATATCAGGCGTTCCCTGCAGGGCCGCTGGGCTGTGGGTTCTCTTTGCGGTTCTTTTCGGCGGCAGCAATGCCTGCGTCTTCGAGCATCTCAAGGCTTGCCTTGCTGATCAACACCATCGGCACATTCAATACTTTAGCCACTTCATCCAGCTGCATCCCTTTTCCGTAATGCAGCTCGGCGATCATGATCTTCAGTGCATCATCGAGAATGAACCCTTTCAAGTCCGCATCGGCGACCTCAATAGCAAGGCAGGCCTTGTCAAAGGCAAGCCCGTTCCTCATCCCTTCCCTGATTTTGGCTATAGAATCATTATAAATCCTGTCTTCTTCGGGACTGTATTCCTTATACTTAACGTCGGACATTACAAACTCCTTATCAATTGTGTTGCAGTTAAATTACCATATGTACAGAGGTTTAGGCTAATCGGTGCGAAATGAAAGGATTCACCGAAATTGAGAAAGGATGCTGCATCGTTGTTCTTAAGGGCAAAGTCAAGAACAGGTAAGGTATCTCCTCAGCCATTCAGCAGTTTCAGCGCTGCTTCGTGCAGGTTTCGATTGCCGGACGCTAGCAAGGGGGTGCGGGTATGCAGTCCTGCAGCCTTGTCATCCAGGCTGTTGCCGGATGTATCCGTGATTACTCCTCCGGACTCCTTTACCAGCAAGTATCCCGCTGCGAAATCAAAGCTCCGCGATGCCGACGGCGCGATAAACACGCTGACGGCACCGTAGGCTAGCAGCGCAAGGTCGAGAGCCGTAGACCCCCAACAGCGCGTCTTCCTTGCCTCCGACATAAGCCTCACAATCTTCGGCAGGTCCCCGCCGGGCACCTGGGTTTCATATGCCGCTAAATAAAAAATGTTGTCGGCCTGGCTTGATATCCTCTCGCCGTTGAAGAATGCACCCTTCCCTTTTTCAGCCCAGAATTCGTCGCCCGTCAGGAGATTGATCACGTAACCAAGAGCTATATCGCCGAATGTTCCGCCTTCGCAAACCGCAATCGACGTGCAATAGAAAGGGATCCCGTTTACGGCATTCCTGCTGCCGTCTATCGGATCGATGAGTACCTGAGGACCGCCGCCCAACAGGTCCCTGACGCCCAATTCTTCGGAGACGATCCTTAGCGGCTCTTTAAGAGCTTCGATGCCGGCGATTACGATATCCTCAGCAGCCTTGTCGATCCCGTACGTCTTGTCGCCGCCGGCGCCTTTTCCTATTGCCTCGGATGAGAAGGGCCGCAGGCGAGTTGCGCCCAATTCCGCAAACAGCCTGCCGCCTATAACCCTCATATCGCCGATCTTCATTTGACCATTATAACCCCACAATTGCAGTGTTGACAATGGTTTGAGCGCAATATATTATAATCAGTGATGAAGAAGGACGACCTTTCAAGGCTCGTGCGGCCCAATGTGCGTGCGCTCCGCGCATATGAAGCAAAAGAGGTTCCGTGCAAGATTAAGCTGGACGCCAACGAGAGTCCGTACTCGCCGCTGCCGTCTGATGCCGCTTTCGGCAAAAGCGATGCCCTGTCAGCGCTCAACAGGTACCCCGACCCCGAAGCGAAGGCTCTCAAAAAGGCCCTTGCAGGGATGCTGAAGGTCAATGAACGGAATCTCCTGCTGGGCAACGGGTCCGACGAGCTGATCTATTATCTGATTACAACCTTTGGTGGCCCTGTTCTTTTTCCGACGCCGACCTTCGTAATGTACGGGATCATAGCACAGGCGCTCGGGGAAAAACCGGTTGCCGTGCCTCTCGATAAGGATTTCGATCTCGACACCGGCAGAATGCTCGCTGTCGTTAAGAAAGAGAAGCCCAAACTTACATTTCTCAGCTCTCCGAACAACCCCACGGGAAACTGCTACTCAGCCGACAGGATACTGAAGATCGTGAAGGCATCGAGGGGCATTGTGGTGGTGGATGAGGCCTACCAGCCCTTCTCCAGCAGCCGCGGGTTCCTTCCGCTTATCAGGGATTACAAAAATTTGATTATCTTAAGGACCATGAGCAAGATAGGCTTTGCAGCTTTGAGGGTCGGCTATATGATCGGTAACGAATCGCTGATTTTGGAAGTAAACAAGGTTCGTCTCCCGTACAATCTGAATTCTCTGTCACAGGCTGCCGCACTTGAGTGTATCAGAAATAGAAAAATCGTCGAAGCAAGAACGAGGCAAATTGCGTCAGAAAGAAAAAGATTGTTCGACGCGCTCTCCGGACTTGAAGGGGTTGAGCCATATCCTTCCGAAGCCAATTTCATACTCTTTAAAGTTGCAGATTCCAG
This sequence comes from Dissulfurispiraceae bacterium, assembly GCA_035319185.1. Taxonomy (GTDB): domain Bacteria; phylum Nitrospirota; class Thermodesulfovibrionia; order Thermodesulfovibrionales; family Dissulfurispiraceae; genus Fen-1308. The sequence continues at coordinate 12,905 of DATHDF010000045.1, forward strand.
AAAGACATTCAGCGGGCTTCTCCAACGCGGCATTCTCGTAAAAAACATGGATAAAGTGATCAGGAGCAGCCTGAGGGTGACAGTCGGCACGCCTGAAGAGAATACACTTTTCATCAAGGCGCTTAAGACAGTGATCGGGAAATAACCTTTAGCTGATGCCTAAGAGGAGGAAAATTGAGGACGGCAAAGATAGAGAGAAAGACAAAAGAGACAGATATCTCGCTTCAAATAAACCTGGACGGCAAGGGTTCTTGCAGCATCAACACTTCGATTCCGTTCCTCGACCACATGCTGAATCTGTTTGCCTTTCACGGCATGATGGACCTCAAGATAAAGGCCAGAGGCGATATCGAGATTGACTATCACCACCTCATGGAGGACCTCGGCATATCTCTGGGCGAGGCGCTGAAAAAGGCCCTCGGCGACAAAAAGGGCATCGGGCGCTACGGACGCGCCACTATCCCTATGGACGAAAGCCTTGCAACCGTAGTTATAGATATAAGCGGTAGGCCTTATCTGGTCTACAATGTCAAACCACCCCGGGGCGCATTAAAGGACCTTGAAATCTCTCTCTTCGAGGATTTTTTCAGGGCATTGACCAATCATGCGATGATTACGCTGCATGTGAACCTAGAATACGGGCGCGACCTGCATCATATCATCGAGGCGATCTTCAAGGCCTTCGGTCAGGCGCTGAAGAAAGCAGTGCAGGTGGATACAAAAAAACGGACGGTGCCGTCGACCAAGGGTATGCTATAAGTGCCAGAAGCAAAACTTAAAGTCATATTGATACGACATACACCTGCCCCTGAGGAAGCCATTGCGTTGGCGGCAAAGTTGTGCTACAGCGCTGCTGATGTGACGGCGCTTCGTGATAAAATCGAGACGAAAGATCAGCGATCTTTTCTTGAAAAGCTGATCAGAATAGGCCACATCAGCCCGATTGAGCATGCATCGTTTACCTTCGCTATTGAGGGCATCTCCAGGGCCTGCTCCCATCAGCTCGTGCGACACCGCATAGCTTCATATAGCCAGCAGTCTCAGCGTTACGTCGGAGAGGAGAGCGGTTTTGATTACATCGTACCTCCTTCCATAAGCAAAGACCACAAGCTTAAGGCGCAATTTGAAAAGGTCATGGAATCTGCTCAGGAAGCATATAACCAATTTGCGCGCCACCTCAGGAAAATGAGATTCAGTTCAGAAGAGGCAAACCAGGACGCAAGATTTGTGCTGCCGAATGCTGCTGAGACAAAAATAATGGTAACGATGAACGCGCGGGAGCTGCACAACTTCTTCCGCCAGCGATGCTGCCGAAGGGCGCAATGGGAAATCCGCGCAATGGCAAAAGAAATGCTTGTTCAGATTAGCAGGGTCGCACCTGTTCTGTTTCAGAAAGCCGGACCGGCATGCCTGTATTCCCAATGCCCTGAGGGCGAGATGAGTTGCGGCAAGGCCCGCAGTGTCCGGAAAGAGTTCGGAAGTAAATATAGGGGCCCATCCAGAACAACCAGAAAAAAATCTGTAAAGACTGTCGACATCCAGAACAGACTTTTTCAATAAATCAGTCAGCATGCTCAAGCTGCGGCGTTTTGTCCCATAACAAAGAAGGGCATCTATCCGCGGGAGATAATAACCAGTTATAAATAAGGAGACATTGATGAAAATCGGAATAATTATTTACTCGAACGATCCTGAAACAGTCTGGAACGCCTTCAGATACGGAAATTTCGCCTTGAAAGACGGGGATCATGTGAAGGTCTTTCTGGCCGGCAAAGGCGTCGAGGCAGAATCATTGGACACCGACAAGTTCGGTATAACCCAGCAGATGAAGGATTTTCTTGCCTCCGGCAGCACTATCGGCGCGTGCGGAACCTGTTTGAAGATCAGAAGCCTTGAATCCGCCGATGTCTGTCCGCTGGCGGGTCTGAAGGACATGCATGCGATTGTCAAAGAGAGCTACCGCGTAATAACTTTCTAAGAAACGGCAAGAATACTATCTCAATGCCGTAATCAGCGCCGTTTTTTCTCTGACCGTCAGATGCATATTTTCTTGATGTCCAAAAAATATTTACAAGGCGACCCAAGTGGACGCCACGTGTCAATACGCTGCGTACAAGAAGCATCCTCAATGAGACTGTATTTGCCATCTTGTGTACATAAAAGTATGAGAGCATAACCCTGGTCAATTTTTGCCTTCAGTTTATATTGGGCGAATGGCTCAAATAAGGAGTTATCTCCAGAGCGTTCCCTGACGGCTCTAAAAATAGCGTCGTCCTCAGCGTCAACTGGAAGAGAATCAATTACAACATCCACAGCTCTGGAAAGCATAAGTAGTGAATCATCTAGTGATTTTATCGTTTCATAATGATTATCCTTTGGCGGACATAGGGCACATCCCATTGTGCACAATATGACAGCAGAAACAAGAACCATTCGCAGTATCAACATTCAATTACCCCCAAAATATCGGCGTTTGGTTTTGAGCTATTACATTGATTCCTGTATCTAAATTCCATTCCTGATCGCCAAAGTCGATGCCGTCTTGTATTCCAAGTGCGTGTCTGCAGACTACAAGCCAGACTGATTGTACCTTCTGCTTTGCGTAATCAAATATTGCATCATAATCCAGCTTTGATTGCCCCTTTATCGATTTTGGAACTTTCAGTCCTTTTATATAAATATCTTCAACTGCTTCTGGTGATGGATAGGCAAGCCCCAGCCCATTTGCCACATGCCTCGCGATGCACATAAGATTGCTGGTTATCGGCAAAAGCGATTCAAGGAGAGTGTTACAGCGATTGTGCCATAAATCTAAGTCAGGGCAATTCGTCTGAAAATCAGTTTTATAGACTTTCTTCAGCACATCTAGCCATAGGCACCTAATGTCAGAGTCCAATCGCTTTTTGTCGCCCTTGTCCGAACACTGCATTACGGTTGTCTGTATGTGATTATTAGCAGCAGTCATCCCAAGACCGAGTCTTTGATATATATATGTATCCTGGTGCATTTCGCATTCCCTGTGTGCGGGCTTATTATCATCGTAAGGTCCCACGAGAAGCTCAACAACAGGGTGAACACACATATCGGCAACTACATGTGAGGTGTATCCCATCAGCCAGGCAAGACACTTCAGACGCATGGGGCCTGGGCCAAGCTTCTTAATCAATTCTGCAGCAACATAAATATCTTTGCACGTGTGCTTGTAGTGCATTGCATCCGCCCAACTCTTGGAGTCACCAGACGTTATGTCCAAATATGGGTAATCAGGACTGATGGAGCCTAATTCAAGGTAAGTTGATTTCAGGTTAGCTGCGTCAATAGCTTCTTGCGGAAAATTTTTAATTTTCTTCAGCTCAATTTTACTGGACGCTTCAATAGAAAGCGTAATGTGCGCATAGCTTCCAGGCATTTTTCACCTCAAAACTACTAAATAGCATCTTTTTCAGCATTTTACCCAATATTTAACATAGTAAGCAATTGATTTACAGGCTGATGTTTGGCGGTCCCAACGGGAGTCGAACCCGTGTTTTAGCCTTGAGAGGGCCACGTCCTAGGCCACTAGACGATGGGACCAAAATGGCTGGGGAGAGAGGATTCGAACCCCTATAAACAGATCCAGAGTCTGTCGTCCTGCCATTGGACGACTCCCCAAAAAAGAAACATTTCAACGACTTATTTAGAGCGATAATATACCACAAAGCGTCAAATACTGTCAAAAAAAGCGATGAATGTCAGCAAAGCCCGGCATTATCAGATTGTATCAGGCGTTATCAGGCCAGTTGGTAACAATAAATCCGTTCAGGCCGTTTTTTTGTTTTCGAGGAGCTGGGATTTCTTTTCGCAAATTATTGAAGCGGCGTCATTAAATACATAGATCTTTTCTACACCATCGGGCAGATCGTTTTTCAGGTCCAACAGCAGAGAATAAATGCGCGGATCGCACTCCCTGCCGAGTTGTATTTGCACAACCCCTGCATAGCATTTGTGAACAAGTTCCCTTTCGATCAGGACCCGCAGGCATTCAGCCCCCTTGCCGGACATTGACGACGTTATCTTGGCTATCGATGATATCGTGTCATGATGGCTCATGCCGACAAGCATGTATGGCTTTTTCCCAAACCGGACAAGGTAGTAGGTTCGGTTCTCGGCGGGCAAGGCCCATAATTGATCTTCCACAGCAACACCAGTCTCGCTGCCTGTCGGCACGTTCTTCCGCTCCTCGTCGAATGATACGATGAATCCCTTGAAGATCTCTTCCCCGACCTTCTTCAAGTCTTTCATTAGCCTGTCGGCCTGCCCCTGCGACAACAGCACGACCGATATCTTATCTCGACTGCTCATCCATACATGATATCACAAGCGCTCACCGGTAATGTATTGAAAAATGCAACAAAGCAAGCATCAGACGCGCATTTTGATATATTTACCACCCTGCCCCTTCCTTGTGATCAATATCACAAATTCTTTCTCACGAAAGTTGCATAATGAGATTATTACCTGCTGCAGGCGACGCCGGACACGCCGCTCCGCACAGGACTAAGGAGAAAACCTCTGATGCCAGTCCGCTTTTCAAGAACATACCGGTTTCTTTTGGCATTCTGCCTGCTCTGGCTGACAGCTATAGACATTCCTTACGCTGCCGGGACTGAAGCACCCGGGGTAAAGGTTCCCATTCTGCTGTACCATCGCTTCGGCCCGGTAGCAGCGGACAGCATGACCACCACAACCTCAGTCTTCCGGGCTCATATCGAATACTTGATGTCCAACGGATATACAGTGATCCCGCTGAGACAGCTGGTCAATTATTACCTGCACAAAGGACCGGCGCCGGCGGCCAAATCAGTCGTAATCACGGTAGACGACGGACACAAGACTGTTTACACCGACATGCTGCCGATCGTCAAGAAGTATCGCATACCTGTGACCCTTTTCATCTATCCCTCCGCGATCTCCAACGCCTCGTATGCGATGACCTGGGACCAGCTGCGCGAACTGCAGAAAACCGGACTGTTCGACATGCAGGGGCATACCTACTGGCATCCTAACTTTAAACACGAGCGCAGGAAATCAAGCCCATCCGAGTACGAAAAGACTGTCGACATGCAGCTGAACAAATCGAAAACAAGGCTTGAACGCGAGCTCGGCACCAGGATCGATATGCTTGCCTGGCCGTTCGGGATCTTCGATGATTATCTCCTGGCGAGGGCTTCGCAGGCAGGCTATATTGCAACCTTTACACTTGAAGCTCACGGAGCGAGCAGTTCCGATATCGCAATGAAACTTCCGCGCTATTTATTGAACGACAAAAACAGAGGTAGGGCATTCGAATGGATACTAACAAACTAGAGACCAAGGAAAGAAGAATCGGAAGATATGGAGTTGCCGTGGCCATCTTCCTGGCTGCAGCCATATTGTTTGTAGCCTGCGTCCACAGGGATTCAGGAGATGCCAGGGTTGCCGACGCGCGCGTCCTGACAACAGGAAGGGTAGTCGATGCCTCGACAGGCAAGGCGTTGGCGGGGGCCATTGTTACGCTGGATGGACAAGAGACATTGCTTGCTGATGAAAACGGCCAGTTTCAGATCAAACCCACTGTCAAGAAGGTGGCGGCCCGTGCCTACGGATATACAAGGGCAGACATCGAGCTTGCAAGTCTGCGATCCAATGCACCGGCTGAATTGAGCCTTAAGCCCTTTCTGCCCAAAGCCCTTTACATGACCGTTTACGGTATCGGAGACAAGAAGCTAAGAGAATCAGCCCTTAAGCTCATCGACGAGACCGAGCTCAATTCTCTCGTTATCGACATGAAGGGTGACAGGGGATTTATCCCATACAAAAGCTCGATCCCTCTGGCCTCCGAAATCGGGGCGCAAAAGGTGATAACGGTGAAAGACATAAAAGGGCTCGTACAGTCGCTGAAAGACAGAGGTATTTATACCATCGCGAGAATAGTGGTATTCAAAGACGACCTGCTCGGCCAGGCCCGGCCGGATCTGGCTGTAAGAACTGCTGACGGAAAGATATGGCGCGACAGGGAGAACCTAATCTGGATGGACCCGTCGAAAAAAGAGGCGCAGGAATACGCTATCAATGTGGCAATAGAGGCGGCGCAAAACGGCTTTGATGAGATACAGTTCGATTATGTAAGGTTTCCCGACCACAAGGGCCTAGTCTTCGGCATTACCAATAACGAAGAGAACAGGATCGGGGCCATTTCGGGTTTTCTGACCGATGCCCGTAAGAGGCTTACGCCGTACAATGTATTCGTGTCTGCGGACATATTCGGATATGTAGCTTGGAACCTGGACGACACGCAGATAGGTCAAAAAATAGACAGGCTGGCGCCGGCCGTCGACTATATATCGCTAATGCTCTATCCTTCAGGTTTCCAATGGGGTATACCTGGTTACAGGAACCCGGTCGCAAACTCAAACAGAATTGTCTATCTTTCTCTCAAGCGCGCGCACGAACGGGCCAACCTGCCGTCCGTGCGTTTCAGGCCATGGCTGCAGGCGTTCAGAGACTACGCATTCGACAGAAGGCACTTCACCGGTACCGAAATCAGAGAGCAGATAAAGGCTGCCGACGAATTCGGCTCGGACGGCTGCATGCTCTGGAACCCTCGCAACGTGTACACATCAGAGGGCTTGAAGAAAGAATCCACCCCCAAAAACGACAGCGTAAGCTGACTTTATCTTCCGAACATTGCGGCGTATGGCTTTTTGCAGCCGTCGCATGGTAAGTTACTCCGGGCCCGATGATGCATCAGATTCGGGCCTGGAGAGCACATGCCGTCTGAAATCAAACGTTCCGTCTGCCCATACGACTGCCCCGACACATGCAGCCTGCTGGTGTATGTCAACAATGGAGTGGTGGATAAAGTCGCTGGGGACCCCGACCATCCATTTACCCGCGGCATGCTATGCCCCAAGATGACTCATTATGAAAGAACGGTCTGCTCGCCCCTGCGCATAAAAACCCCTCTGGTGCGAACCGGCCCTAAAGGGAAAGGCGAATTCAGGAAGGCATCCTGGGACGAAGTTGTCGGGCTGATAAGCGACCGCTGGAAAACCATAATCTCCGCATTCGGCCCCGAAGCCATCCTGCCATGCTCTTACGCCGGCACCATGGGGCTTGTTCAACGCAACTGCGGTCATGCTTTCTTTTACCGTATGGGCGCGTCGCAACTGGAACGGACCATCTGCTCTCCGGCCAAAGGCGCTGGATGGAAAGCAATCATGGGCAATACGCAGGGACCTCATCCGGACGAAATGATCCAAAGTGATCTTGTGGTGCTCTGGGGAATAAATGCAGCTGCTACGAGCATCCATTCGCTGCGTGGAGTGCATGAAGCCAAAAGGCACGGCGCCGATGTCTGGCTTATAGATACTTACGAAACCCATACCGCCAGAACTGCTGACCGCGTTTTCCTTACACGCCCGGGCAGCGACGGGGCACTGGCGCTTGGAATGATGCATGTCCTGATAAGAGACGGACTGGCGGACAACGCTTTCATTGCCAAACACGTTAAAGGTTTTGCGGAACTCCGCGATGCCGTCCTGCCGCAATACACTCCCAAAACCGTCAGCAGCATAACCGGACTGTCTGCAACGATCATCGAAGAAATGGCGAGGCTGTACGGTGCGGCAACAGCCCCATTCATCCGCCTGGGCAGCGGGCTATCGCGCTACGCCAACGGGGCGATGACAGTCCGGGCAATCACCTGCCTGCCGGCAATTTCCGGAGCATGGTCCAAACCAGGCGGTGGCATGCTGGCGGGCACTTCCACAGGACCTGCGATTGACACATCCCGAATAACGCGGGAGGACTTCCTGTCGGCAGAGACGAGAAAGATCAATATCAACAGACTGGGGCACGCATTGACTGAGCCCGACAGCCCGCCTGTAAAAAGCCTCTACGTCTATCACTGCAACCCGGCTGCAGTTGTGCCCGACCAGAATAAAGTATTGCAGGGGCTGGCGCGCAATGATCTCTTCACCGTTGTGCACGAACGCTTCCTGACCGACACGGCCATCTATGCGGATATCATACTGCCGGCCACCTCTTCGCTGGAACACAGCGACATATACCTCGCCTACGGCCACTATTGCGTACAGCGCGCTTTTCCGGCCATCAGCCCTATAGGAGAAGCAAAATCGAACTGGGACACTTTCCGAATCCTGGCGGCTGCAATGGGATTTGAAGATCCATATTTCAGACAGACTGCCGATGAGCTTATAGATGATATCCTTTCAACTCCATCAGAGTGGCTCGCACAGACGGACATCGAAAAACTCAAAAGCGGCCGGCCTGTTGAGCTGCCTCTTGCTCATGACTACAAGATGACTTTTAAGACCCCGTCCGGCAGGATCGAAATACTGAACCCGTCAGACCCGGATCCGCTGCCGCGTTATGAAGGGCCTCATGGCGACGATGCGTCATACTGGCTGATGACCGCGCCGATGCCGCTGATGCTGAATTCTTCGTTCAACGAGCGCGATGATTTGCTGGCTAACGAGAGGATGACGCTGAAGATGAACCCATCCGATGCTGCCGACAATAGATTTGCAGATGGCCGGAAAGTGGTTGCCTTCAATTCCAGGGGCGAGGTTGCATTCCATCTTTCGGTAACTTCGCGTGTTCCCAAAGGCGTCGTTGTCGCAGAAGGTGTCTGGTGGCTCAGTAAAGCGCCCGGCTCGCGCACCGTCAATGCGCTAACGTCTCAGCGGCTCACAGACAGAGGTTCAGGCAGCACCTTTTACGATACAAAGGTAAACGTCAGGGCTCAATAACCTAAGAAATCCTACTTTATGTCCTTCTCCCTGATCTCAACGCGACGGATCTTGCCGCTTATAGTCTTCGGCAGTTCATCGACGAATTCGACTATGCGCGGATACTTGTAGGGCGCAGTGACTTTTTTCACATGATCCTGAAGCTCCCGTGCGAGGCGTTCGCCTGCAACATATCCTCTTGCCAGAACGACCGACGCCTTTACAACCTGACCCCGCAGTGCATCTGCAACCGGCGTGATCGCGCATTCAAGCACGGCAGGATGCTCGATAAGGGCGCTTTCAACTTCGAAAGGCCCTATTCTGTACCCTGAGCTTTTGATAAGGTCATCCACGCGCCCGACAAACCAGTAGTATCCGTCCTTGTCGCGCCACGCCACGTCGCCTGTGTAATATACGCCGTCGTGCCATACGCCGGCCGTCCGTTCAGGGTCGCGGTAATAGCCGCCGAACATGCCCACCGGCTTCTGCTTATCGGTGCGGACAACAATCTGCCCCTCTTCACCGACCGCGCACGGATTCCCTTTGTCATTAAGCAGTTCGATATAGTACCCGGGCGAAGGTTTGCCCATCGAACCCGGCTTGGGCTCAAGCCAGGGGTACGTGGCAATCGCCACTGTCGATTCCGTCTGTCCGTACCCTTCCATAAGTCTTATGCCTGTGGCGTTAAGGAACTGGGCATAAACCTCGGGGTTCAGCGGTTCACCGGCAACAGCACCGTATTTAAGCTTCTCAAACCTGTACTTCGTCAGATCTTCCTTTATGAGAAACCGATACACAGTCGGCGGCGCACAAAAGGAAGTGATACCATACTTTGTCACCACATCCAGAAGCCTTCCCGGCTGGAACTTGTCGTAGTCGTATACGAATACAGCGCAGCCCGCTATCCACTGTCCATAGATCTTGCCCCAGGCAGCCTTTGCCCAGCCGGTATCTGCCACTGTAAGGTGCAGGCCGTCCTCATTGACATTCTGCCAATATCTTGCCGTAAGTATATGTCCCAGAGGATATGTGAAATCGTGCTGCACCATCTTGGGGAGCCCGGTTGTTCCGGACGTAAAGTACAGAAGCAGGATGTCGTCGTTGGATGTCGCAGCATCGCCGGACGGCCTGGCAAATTCGGTCCTTGCACGCCCTACCTCATAGTCGAAATCAAGCCATCCATTGCGCTTCCCGCCGACAAGGACCTTTCTTTTCAGTGTCGGCGACAGAGGCACCGCGTCCTCAACATGTTTGACAACCACCTCGTCTGCAACACTCACAATCATCTTGATATCGGCGGCGTTGTTACGATAAACAATGTCTTTCGCGGTCAGTAAATGCGTCGCCGGAATGGCAATCGCGCCGATTTTGTGAAGTGCGAGTATGCAGAACCAGAACTCATAGCGCCTCTTCAAAATCAGCATTACGGCATCCCCCTTGCGGACACCCTGCGCCAGAAAGAAATTTGCGGCCTTGTCGCTGTACTGCTTCATTTCTCCAAAGGTGAATATTCTCTCGCCGCCCTTGTCATCGCACCAGACAAGCGCTACCTTTTCAGGGTCGATTGCCGCCGTTGCATCAACGACATCGTATGCGAAATTGAAGTTGTCAGGCACTATAATGCGAAAGTTATCTACGAAGTCCTCATAGGAATCGTAGTCAATCTTTGATACGAACCTCTCCAGAACCGACTTTCTCATCTGCCGAACCTCCCCAGCACGTCCTCCACCGCCTCAACCATAAGGCGCACAGCCTCCTGGCCCTTTTCAGCTGTAGCCTTGCCGGGATTGCCCCAAACGCCGCCCTGCCAATACTTTGAGTAGTCATCGCATACGAAAGGTTTCGGGATTTTCGGAAACTCTTCCCTGGAACGGCCCTTTACGAACTCAGGGGCAAGGTGAAGCATTATGGATGTCTCTATCTCGCCCGCATGGGAATCATTGGGCGTCTCGGCGAGGACTGCGAACTCTTTCCATAGAACGTCATAGGGAGAGAGCACCGCGAGAGTCGCCCCCTTTAATCCGCGCGCAAGCATCTCGGCGGCTTCCTTAATTGCCGCCATATGCAGGCTGCCGCCATGCCCCGAGACCAGCAAAAAATTTCTCAACCCTTTGCGAAATGCGTCCCGAACAAGGTCAGTGGTAAGTCGCCTTAGCGTCTCGGGTGTAATACCTATCGTGCCGGGATGGTCTCCGGTAGTCGTGCACACGCCGTAATAGATAAGCGGCGCCATGAAGAAATCATACCTTGCGGAAACCCTTTTAAGGACCTCTTTGATGGTCAGTGCATCGGTGTTGAGAGGCAGGTGCCGGCCATGCTCCTCGATTGTGCCGAAAGGGAAGACTATGGTCCGTGTCCGCCTGAGATTGCGCTTATACTCGGCCATGGTAATATTTTCGAGTTCTATCATCACTTCTCTCCTTGCCGGTTTTCATACATTTTACAGGAAAGGATTACAAATTTGAATCGACGACAACCTTGCCTTCTGAAATCTGATATAATTTTAATAAAATCCTCGCAGGGAACGACGATGTCTACTTTGGCCCGCATATTGGAGCGAATCGATAAAAAGAAAGAGGATTATGAGCACTATAATTTCTCCGAAAGGGAAAATTCTGCCTTAAAGACGTTCTTCGATCTTGCGCAGGAATTCGACTCGCTCGACGATTTTTGCCTACTGGCGGTTGCGATCCCAAAAAGCTTTTATTCACTCGATGCCAGGCTTTACATTATCAGCCCGAAGACCGGCAGCCTGTCGCTGGTCGCCACCACGCTTGAAGACGGCACGCCGCTGCAAACCCCGGCCCCGCCTTACATAGAGATGAGGGAGAACCCTTACATCACAGGCGACTATGTCCTTGTGCTGAGCATTCACGGCAAGCGGCCTCATATAGACCAGCTGCCTTTCAAGGCCAGCGGTACGGCAATGGGAGTGATAGAGATATTCCCGTTCAAGGGGCATTCGGTCAGCGAGGAATTCTTTTTTGAGAAATACTCCAACCGCATCGGATTCAACCTGCACAACCGTTTCATAGCTCAGAAGAACATCGAGCATCTCCGTTTCATCAGGTCGCTCGTCGCCGACATAGAGCACAATATCATCGTCCCGAACATAATCTACAGGCTTTACCTGCGGAACCTGAACAACAAGATCAACAAGAGCGCCGCCATTGAACAGATGCTCAGAGATTGCATAAAAGAAGGCTCGTGCAATGTCCAGATGCTGACCAAGATTCTGGCTGAGATGAGCGACAATAACAGGAGTTTTCAGGGTGAATACGACAACATAGAGAAACATTACAGAAATATGAGTCTCTTCCTGGAGACGCTTCTCAGGCGAAGCCATTTCGACCTGGGGAGGCTGACGCTTCGGTCTAAGCCGTGCAATATCAACAAGGAGATCGTGAGGCCGCAGCTGGAAAGATATCTCGATCGTTTTCATGAAATGGGCATAATGATCGATGACCGCATCAGCGGCATACCGGATGAAGATGTCATCAGCGTGGTTGACGTCGGCCTGATGTCGCAGGTCTACGCCAACCTTTTTTCGAATGCCCTGAAATATACGCAGGAGGTTTTTGCCGACAACGGAGAACTGGAGAAGCACATGTCGTACGGTAGACAGCTTATTCCTGATTATTTCGGAAAAGGCATGGACGGCATAAAATACAACGTATATACAACCGGCCCGCACATACCTGCCGAAGAACGGGACAGGCTTTACGAAGACGAATACCGCGGCTCGAACACGGAACTGAAGCCGGGGTCGGGCCATGGGCTTTCGTTCATCAAGAATGTCATAGAGATCCACGAGGGAGTGGTCGGATACGAGGCAACACACAACGGAAACAACTTCTATTTCATACTGCCCAAAACCTCGAAGTAAAATGGCGTAGCATGCTTGAAGCGTTATCGCGGTAAGATTTTTAGGTAGAGATATCGAGGCGTGACTCTGTGAAATATATTATTGCAACCTCTGACCCTTAGAAGCCTAATTTGAAATTACGACTTAGGAATTCGAAGGAACATAGCGAAACGCGCAATCTCAGTTTCAGGCACGTTTCAAAGGATTAACGGAATGACGATGACTCCGATAGGGACCATTTACTCTCCTCACAAGACAAAAGACGGATGCCCGATTCAGCCGATATTTGCCTCTGATGCCGGGGGGAGGGTTGAAGTTTTTCAGGAATATGCAGCAGGTCTTGAGGACATTGAAATGTTTTCTCACATCTATCTGATATATCAATTCGATCGCGCCGGAGCCGTGGAATTGGTGAGACCTACCTTTCTGGATGACAATCCGCATGGCATCTACGCCTCGCGACTTCCCTGCCGACCGAATGGGATAGGCCTGTCTATCGTGCAGCTTCAGCGACGGGAAGGCAATATCCTGTTTGTGCGCGGGATCGATATTCTTGACGGGACCCCTTTGCTGGATATCAAGCCATACATCCCTAAGTTTGACGTCATTGCCTCCGCTTCCAACGGCTGGGTGGGCGAAAAGCAATGGCGGCCGAAACCCAGAGATCGGGAATGACCGGACGCCGACAGCTTCTTCATTATTCGTGCCAAAATCGAATCTTATTCTTCTCACCAACGGCAAGCTCGCGTTAACTTTGCGGAAAAAGAGCGGCCTTCGGGAAACGAAGGCCGCTGCAAATTCTTAAATTATTTCCGCTGTTTCTACACAGATGGAGGCGTGGTTGTTGCCTGAGACGGTTCAAATGGATTTAGGTCGCCTTTCGCAATCAGCGCCTTTCTGCGCTCTACTTCCAATTCAAGCAGTTCTGCTTCGATACCAAGTTTACGCGATTCAATCTTCGCCTTCTCTATAGCAATCAGCAGCAGGGCCTCCCGTTCCGGCTCGCACGAACAACAATGAGCAAGCTCTGCATCGTAAACTGCTCCATCGGTTGGCAATGTGAAAGGCCTCGGTTTGTCAGTAATGTCGTCGACCTTGGGCAGCAACGTAAGCATCTTTTTAATTTCTGCAGCAATCGAACCGGGAAGCCATCCCAGATCATTGATCGAATGCCAAAGCGGCGGAACACCAGGTGCAATAATACGGTACGAAATATCGTAAACGACCGTGCTCATTATATATGCGTCCATTACTTGTCTCACAAAATATGTTACCGCTCTGCAATTATTATCATTGCGGATTTCTCTTGCAGTTACATCGAGTGATTCTTTGTCCTCGTAGGTACTGATAACAAGCGACCTTTCTGCGCGAGTTAGTAAGGAAGCCTGAGAGACAGACTTGAAGAAGCTACTCGATACTTGCCCCACTTGAACTAAGTTGTGATCGGTTACACTGCTTTGGCTTGAATCGGAGCTGCTTCCTCCAAAGCCAAATAGTCCACCGAAGAAACCTCCACCGCTTGAACTGGAACTTCCTGATTTAGAATTCGAGAGAGTTTCACTCAAGGCATCAAGCGTGTTCGTCACTCTCGCTTCGTGAACAGTCGAAAGAAACTGAGTAAAGGTGGTCTGAACAGAAAAGCGCTGCTGTTCACTTGTGATTTTTCGATAACGATCACTGTGAAATAGTTTGACCTTCTCTCCGGGAAGAAGTGTGACCGTATAAAGCAATGGTCCCTGCTGCTTTCCTATCAGGCATAATTTATGTTGATATGTAATTCGAAATTCTATGTATTCGCGAAGAGCTGATGCATGAGTAAATTCTTCTTTCTTATCTGATCTTCCAAGCGGAAATCGTATGAACCTATCCTCGTACCACATCAAACAATCTTCCTTAACAAGCCATGGAGGGTCACAAGGGCTAACGCAACATTCTTCGCATTCAGGCACTGTTGCACACTCGACTATAGGATCTAAAATGCGCGCCCATGATTGCCATGGTTCTTGCCCGTTCGGTGTCTCCGACCAAGCCATAGCGTTAATTCCACATTGAGGGATGCTGTCGCAATCAAAGTAGTCGCCAAATCCAATCCGGAAACCGGGTGATGGCCCGGCAGCCGACCAAGATCCATTATCGGTTTCAAAGGTCTTCCACACGTTCTCATTGTGAGCTATTGTATGTCGAAGGATTAAATATTTGCCCAGCTTTTGGTCATAAACCATGCTTCCCCCCAGAATATCACCATCTTTGTTGCAGGAGAGACAAGGGAACATATGTGCATCGTTCGCTCGTTCGGGATTTACATTTACGGGGGCGCTCCAGGTTGTTCCGTGGTCGCTACTGGATGTATACATCGGCAGCCTCTTGGCGCTGTCAATATAGAGAACATGGAGTGTGCCCGAACCATCAATAGCGACATTAGTGCCGGGACAGGTCAGTGAATCTCCCTGATAGGAGAGCGGACCGTCTATTGCGCTAAAAGCTGAGTTTCCCGGAACGATGATGTTCGGTCCGCTCCAGCTATTTCCCTGATCAGAGCTTATGTAAATTTTGAGATTGCTATCTAGAGCGCCATATATTATGTAAAAGTATTGTTGATCATAGCTGACAAGGGGTCCGGTTCCGAGACCACTGTCTGTGAAATCGTGTACGGTCCAATTTGCGCCACCGTCTAATGTATAAGCGCATGCTTCCTTGTTGATACGGTCAAATCCGCATAATGCGATTTGGCCTCGCGCTGCAACGGCCGTTTTGTCTCCAAACCCGAAAGGAGCCGGTGCGCTCCAGGTTAATCCTCCGTCCTTGCTTATAACGCAGCACGGATTGAAGCCTCCTTGCATAGTTACGTAATAGCAGTTGCCTGAATCATCGAAAGCGATTCCGGCTCCTTCATCGGTATCTGTGAGGGCTGTTATTGTTTTCCATGTATTGCCTTCGTCCATGGAGACATATGCACTATTGGTAAATTGCTTGCCGTTGAACGTGACTGCACCTGCAACAATGTTTTTTGGGTTTTTGGGATTAATGGCAATCGCCGTTTCATCGCTTCGGTCTAAACCGGGGGCGCTAACTTGAATTGCTTGCGAAGGGGCAAGGGTGTCGGCAGCCCCGGCACTTTTTTCAGCTTTAGACGGCGATTTTACCTCCTTGGTGCCATAGCCAGGCCGTTTTTTTGCCTCACGAATCTGCAGTGCGGTGTTGTGGATTTTGGCACCTTCAGCTAGTCTTTTTTCGATCTCTTGGTCGGTTAAAGTCTGATCTGAATCTTTGTTTTTGAATATGACTTTTGGTTTCATTTTTACTCCTTCGGCGATTTTGTTTGTACTTAGTCGGTTTTTCTTTTTCGTAGACTGTCCGTTCATAATGTTCCGTGTTTTATCTCATTAAATTTGAATGTAACAATACCTTTGAATTGTGTCTATTGTGGAAATTACGTATTATTGAATGCGAATATCTTTAGCGAGCTATCAATTCTTTGACGAGATAAAAAATGCTTTTGCGCTGGCATCAAAGCATTACCAGAAAACTAGAAGAGGGGAAAAGCAAAAAGGGGGGGCACAGTGTAACTTGATTTCTCTACTATGGGCCGTTTTAATCCAGCTCTTTGCGAGCCAGGTCATCGAGTGCTTGTTCGAGCTTTGTAGATTCCTCCACTATTATGCGGACATACTGCCACTCGCTGGAAGCCGGATTGAGCGTCCGCTCGAGCTTCTTTGCGAAGCCTCCTATGGTCACAAGCGGGTTCCTGATTTCATGCGCCACGGCCTGCATAGCCCTCTTCGCGGCGTCGCTATGCGGGTCCAGACCGGCAAAGGTCGGCAGTGCAAATCGCGAATCCGCCTCGCTGATCTGAATCATTTTGTCTGACAGCACACTCAAAGCCCTGTTGGCCTTTTCGACAAGATCGAGTATATCACTCTGCCTGTTCGTCTCTACTTTGAGGCTCTCGGCTATCTCCTGCACCTCGTCGAAACATGACACCAGTATATCAGCCACGACATCGTTATCGAGATGGTAAATGCGTTCGGCCATGCTGGAGGAATATTCCCATTCTTTCGTTTTTTCGCATATCAGCTCCGCGAATTCCCTCGCCATATCACAGACCAATGCAATATCGGAGATGTTCGGGGTTTTTGGCCCAACATAATAAAACCTTTGGCAATCCACTATTTCGCGCGGAAAGTTCCAAAACCTCAGGGCCGCTTCTCCAACCTGGCGATGGTCTATCCCGTAATGTACCCGCTCCCATTGTAAAAGCTGATCAAGCGGCAGCAATCGTATGAGTTCGATCCCGGGCCGGCCTTTCACAAATATGTCGTAGAAAACCAGGACACCTATTTCAAGAACCAGTCCCGCTACAAAAGCCTCATCCGGCTTGCATGTCCTGAGCCTTTGCGCAAGCGATTTTGCAAGCAGTGCACGGTAAAGGGACGATTTCCAGAACATCTCGTAATCCAGAGGCCCCACGCGCTGCATCGGGAAAGTGTCTTTCAGCGACAGGGAAAGGGCCATGACGCGCAGCCGGTTGAACCCGACCATATGGATCGCCTGCTCTATAGTTGTTATGGGTCCGCCCGTGCGGAAGAATGCGCTGTTTGCTAGCCTGAGAAGGCGTATCGGCAGGGAAACATCCTTCCCTATAACGCTGGAAAGATCTTCTACTGAAATGTTCTCATCGGAAGCCAGTCTGACAAGACGCATTGCCACCGGCGACAAGGTTGGAAGCGAATATCCCTCGGCTATTCTGTCGAGCATCCTGGACGGATCTTCCATAAGTGAAAGTTACCAGGAAATGAGAAATCTGTCAATCGGTCCGTTTAATAACAGCGTAATAGAAGAGAAACAAAATGCCGGCGGTAAGCGCTGAATCGGCGACATTGAATGCAGGCCAATGATATGTTCCCAAATGGAAGTCCAGAAAATCCACAACGTATCCGCGCATTAACCGGTCGAGCAGATTGCCCGCAGCGCCGCCCAGCAGGAGCGAGTAAGATAACCTGTTGGCTGTGTCCTTAACGATCATTACTGACAGGGCTATCACGGCCGCAGATGAAACTAGGATAAAAAAAGTGCTGCCGAGCGATTTGAATAATCCGAAAGCGGAGCCGATATTTTCTGCATATACAATTCTGAAAAAGGAGGTAACTGTTATAGCATCATAAGGGCCGATATGCGTTTCGACATAATATTTGGTAAGCTGATCGAGCGCAAGCAGAATAAGGGCTGCTGCAAAAAAAGGTACCGGCGACTTTCTCATTTAAGCGCCGCGTGACACCTTTCGCAAACACCCGGATGGTCGCTGAAAGAGCCAACAAAGGTGCTGCGGTTCCAGCAGCGTTCACATTTTTCGCCGGGCGCCCTGCCGACGCAGATCGAAAGGCCTTCGATCTCTGCGCCTTCATAGGCATCGGGCACAGGCCCCTCTGCCTTTTGGATGACCACTTTTGACACTATGAACAGCGCAGGCAGAAAGGCCCGCTGCTCGTCGAGCAGGGCGTAATCCGCCTCCGGCAGATACAGAGAAAGCTCCGCTTCAAGCGCGTTGCCCAGAAACTTGTCTTTTCTCTTTATCTCAAGCGCCTTGTTGGCCTCGTTCCTAATCGAGATCAGTCTTCCCCATTTCTGCTCAAGCCCTGTGTCTATCAGCCCGTCGTCAGCTTCTGGGAATCCGGCCAAAAAGATGCTGTCAGCCATTGAGTCACCAAGCATCTCGCCCGTGGTCTTCGGGACATATCTCCAGATCTCTTCCGCAGTGAAAGAAAGAACGGGCGCGATAAGACGCGTCATATTGGAGACTATCCTGTACAACACCCACTGCGCGGCGCGCCTCTCCGGCGAATCTACGCGGAAGGTGTACAGCCTGTCTTTCAGGATATCGAGATAGAACGAACTCAAATCGACTACACAGAAGTTGTAAACCGAATGGAAGACTTCATGGAAGTCAAACCTCTCGTAAGCCGATGTCACTTTCTTTATAAGGCCGTTCAGCCTGGAGATGGCCCACCTGTCTATTTCAAGCATATCGGCGCTGTAGTCCCTGCCGTCGAAATCGCTGATGTTGCCGAGCAAAAAGCGGCCGGTATTCCTGATCTTGCGGTACGCTTCTGTAAGCCTGCTGATTATCTCCTTAGACAGCTTGATGTCGTCGCGATAATCCTCGGCAGATACCCAAAGCCTGACAATCTCGGCCCCGTTTGCCTTGATAACTTCCTGCGGCGCAATAACATTGCCGAGCGATTTGGACATCTTCTTGCCCTGGCCGTCCACCGTGAAGCCGTGAGTAAGCACAGTCTCATAAGGTGCCCTATCCCTCGTTCCGACGGAAGCAAGAAGAGAGCTCTGGAACCAGCCCCTGTGCTGGTCGCTTCCTTCAAGGTACAGCGCTGCGGGCCATGACAGCCTTTCGTCTCGTTCCAGTACAGCTGCATGGCTGACCCCTGAATCGAACCAAACGTCCAGGATGTCCATCTCTTTTTTGAAAGATGAGCCGCCGCATTTGGCGCAGGTCCTGCCCTTGCCGACAAAGTCGTCGACCTCCAATTCAAACCAGATGTCAGCGCCCCTTTGCCCGGTAAGAGAGATTATGTTTTCAAATACAGCATCGTCCCTGATAAACTCTCCGCAGTCGTTGCAGGAAATCAGCATGATCGGCACACCCCATGCCCTCTGCCGAGAGATGCACCAGTCGGGTCTGCCGGCAACCATGCCATGTATCCTCTCCCTGCCCCACGACGGCACCCATGCAACCCGCTCGATCTCCTTCAGCGCCTTGTCCCTGAGGCCGCCGTTTCCCATGGATATGAACCACTGCGCAGTAGCCCTGAAGATGACAGGTTTCTTGCATCTCCAACAATGCGGATACGAATGTCTGATCTTGTCGACCCTCAGCAGTGCGCCCTTCTCCCGCAGGAGTTCTATGATTCCCTCGTTGGCCTTGAACACAAACTGTCCTTCGAATTGAGGCACCAAACGCGTAAATTTTCCATGATCGTCAACGGGCGCATAAATATCGAGACCGTATTTCAAGCCGGCCTCATAGTCGTCCTCGCCGTGACCCGGAGCGATATGCACGATTCCGCTTCCCTCTCCAACGGTGACGAAATCGCCGAGAATGATCCTGGATTCGCGATCGATAAACGGATGCCTGGCCCTTAATCCCTCAAGATCGGTCCCGGATATTTCGGCTGCGATGTCCGCGCTGATCTCAAGCTTTTCCCTCAGACCATCAAGATTATCGCGCGCAACTATCAGGAATTCTCCGTCCTTCTCTGCCGCGACGTATGACAGGTCCGGATGCACAGCCAACGCCAGGTTGGCAGGGAGCGTCCACGGCGTGGTCGTCCAGATTACTACGGATGCCTTTCTACCCGCAAGTCCACTGAAAAATTTTCCGACATCGTCACCGACCACATCAAATTTTACGAATACAGACGGTGACTCCTTGTCATTGTACTCAACCTCAGCTTCGGCAAGGGCGGTAACACAGGAGGGGCACCAGTGCACAGGCTTTTTCCCCTTGTAGACCATGCCATTGCGAACAAACCTGAAGAATTCCTTGACAATTGTCGATTCGTAACCGAATGACATTGTAAGATACGGCTGCATCCAGTCACCGAATACACCAAGCCTGATAAATTCATCCCTCTGGATGTTCACAAACCTTTCTGCGTATTCGCGGCAGAGCTGTCTCTTCTCAGATACGCTCACGCTGTCCTTCTTCTGCCCCAGGTTCTTGTCCACCTGAAGCTCTATCGGAAGGCCGTGGCAGTCCCATCCCGGCACGTACGGCGAATAGTATCCCCTCATCGACCGGTATTTGACTATGATGTCTTTCAGTATCTTGTTCAGCGCGTGGCCGATATGGATATTTCCGTTGGCATAAGGCGGACCATCATGCAGGATATAGCGTTTGCCGCCCCTGTTCTTTTCCTGGAGACGCTCATATATTCTGTGCTCTTTCCAGTACTGCAGCATCTCCGGCTCTTTCTGCCCGAGGTTGGCCTTCATCGGAAAATCGGTTTGTGGTAAATTAAGGGTGTCTTTGTAATCCGTTGCCATAGAAGAAAAAATTAACACTAAAGGCTTTATCAAGTCAAGAAAGGCAGCCTGGAACAATGTCTAAGAAACCTTCTGAACAGCCCGGCAAATCGAGACGCCTCGGAGTGCACACATCCATTGCTGGAGGTGTCCTGCTTTCGCTGGAGCGAGCGCACGATCTCGGCAGCAATACTATGCAGATTTTCTCCCACAACCCGCGGCAGTGGGCCGTATCGGACATAGAGCCGTCAACCGCGTCTGCTTTCAGAAAATTGAAAGAGAAGCTGGATATCCGGCCTGTTTTCGTTCATACTTCTTATCTCATCAATCTGGCTGCGGCAGACTCCGGAATTCTGGAAAAATCTGTGAAGCTGATGAAACGCGAGCTTGATCTGGCCGACACGCTCGGCGCCGAGTACGTAGTTGTCCACACCGGCAGCCTGTCCGATGGCAGCGGGGAGACAGGGCGCAGGCGCGCGATCGAATCGCTTCGCAGGCTTGCCGCCGAAGGCAAGTGGAAAACGAGATTGCTTCTCGAAAACACTGCCGGTGAAAAAGGCGACATAACTTCGCGCATGGAAGACCTGGCCGAAATAATCGACAAACTGGGATCACCGCTCATCGCGGGTATCACGCTCGACACCTGCCACGCCTTCGCTGCCGGCTATGACGTGAGGAAGAGCGACGGCCTGTCGCTTCTTGTTCGGGACATAGAGAAGCATGTTGGGATCGACCGGGTTAAGCTCATACATCTGAACGACGCAAAGAAAGGCCTCGGGTCGAGGGTCGACAGGCATTGGCATATCGGAGAGGGAGAGATCGGCCTAAAAGGTCTGGAAAGGCTTGTAAATAGCCGCGCGTTCAGGAATATCCCGCTAATTTTGGAAACACCGAAGAAAACCGAAGAAGATGACCCGATGAATCTCCGGACTGTCAGGGGAATGTTTGATGACTGAACAAAAAGCCTTTATGAAAATCTGCATCATCGCGGCGGCTTTATGCATACAGTTTATCTCCGCTGCAGCCCTTGATTCCGGACAGGATGCCATAGTCGGCATCTGGAATAATGAGGAGAAAGATGCACGAATTGAAATATTCCGTTGTGATAATAAATATTGCGGCAAGATCGTCTGGATCAGCAAGCCCGTATATTCGCCGGATGAGGATGCTGCAAGGACCGGCATGCAGCGGGCCGACGACAAAAACCCAAACCCCGAACTGAGGGGCCGCCGGATCATCGGCCTTCAGATTATGTCAGGGTTCGATTACAAAGGGAACCAGCGCTGGGCAGGCGGAAGGCTGTACGATCCAAAGACAGGCAAGACCTACAGCGGCAGGATGACCCTCACGTCAATCGATCGCCTCGAACTCAAAGGATATGTGGTCTTTTCTTTCTTCGGGCGGACGTCGGTGTGGACTAGAGTTCAACAATGATGAGTCAATCGAGCACTCGATTCCAATCGACCTTAAGTGTGCCCGCCGCTTCAACTCGCCTGCTTTACACGCCTTGTCAACAGAGTTATATTGTTATCAATAACCCCAAGCGCTTTCCGAGGAGGCAGAAATGAATGAGGTAATCCAGGCAATCAAGAAGAGGAGATCGATACGATCGTATGATTCCAGGGCGATTCCCAGGACACATCTGAATGTGATCATCGAGGCTGCTAACGAAGCGCCGTCAGCTATAAACAGCCAACCGTGGCGCTTCGTTGTGATTGAGGACGACATAGCTAAAAAGAAGCTCCTCAACGCGGCTCGTCCCAATGCCGGCAAGGTCTTTGACATGATAAAGGACAGCGACCCGGAACGTTACGAGATGATAAAAAAACGCCATGCCGAACTGCCGGACCCCATCTATTATTCTGCGCCGGCAATCGTTTTCGTGATCGGGTCCGGCCGCTATGCGGCGCATTCATGCCCCCTCGCCTGCGAAAACATGATGCTGGCTGCGCATTCCCTCGGCATCGGCAGCTGCTGGGTGGGCTTCGGCTCGATGGTGACCGACGACGCGGAAGTGAGGAAAATGCTGGAACTGAAAGATGACGAAACGATCTTCGGCCCGATACTCCTCGGTTATGCCGCGAGCCATCCGGACCGTCCTCCCAAAAAAGACCCGGTTATAAAGTGGATATGACAGAAATTTCAGGGCGGCCTTTCGCCGGTCGCCCTTTTTTTGTTCCTGCATATTTCCCCGGATAAGTTATCATAGTCAAATGGAGAATTCGCGAATACTCATAACCTGCCCCAAGGAGCTGCCGCAGTATCTGGCGCAGGAACTGGTCGCGCTGGGGTTCCCTGTAATCGACAAAACGATTGCAGGCATTGAAACCGCAGGCAGTCTTGACGATACAATGCGGCTTAATCTGCATCTCCGCACTGCCCACAGGGTCCTGCTTCATCTAAAAAGCTTCACGGCTGCGGACGCCGACGATCTGTATGCGAATGCTTACGGAATCGAGTGGGAAGAACTCATCGACGAAGATGAATACCTCTCCGTCCATTCGTCCGTGGACGATCCTTCGATAACCAATCCGCTGTTTGCCAACGTCAAATGCAAGGATGCAATAGTTGATCGGATCAAGGCAAAACGTGGCCGCCGTCCCGATTCCGGATCGGGCATGACCGGCGCCGTTGTCTTTCAGTATTGGAAGGCCGGCAAATGCAGTATTTACCTTGATACGTCAGGAGACCCGCTACCCAGGCGCGGGTATAGAAAGGTCCCGCTGAAAGCCCCGATGCAGGAAACTTTGGCCGCTGCAGTTGTCATGGCCACCGGCTGGAACGGGAACGAAAACTTTATAAATCCGATGTGCGGAAGCGGTACTCTGGCGATAGAAGCAGCGCTGATAGCCCTGAACCGGGCCCCTGCCATACTGCGAGGCAATTTCGGCTTCATGCATATCAAGGGGTTTAACAGGGGAAAATGGGATGATCTGCGTGCAGACGCAAAGTCGGTTGCAAAGAAGTCTCTGCCCGGCATGATTATCGCAACCGACAACAATCCGTCTGCCATACGCGCAGCAAGGAACAATGCATCCACGGCGGGTTTAGAGCATCTCATAAAGTTCAACACATGTGACTTCAGGGAAACCGAAATTCCGGCAGGTGGAGGTATCGTTGTGATGAACCCCGAATACGGGGAAAGACTCGGCAGGATGTCCCGTCTCGAAAACACTTATAAAGAAATAGGCGATTTCTTCAAGCAGAAATGCGGCGGATACTCGGGGTACATCTTTACCGGCAACTTCGATCTCGCGAAAAAGATTGGCCTTCGCCCGAAGCGGAGAATGCCTTTTTTCAACAGCAATATCGAATGCAGATTGCTTGAATACGAGCTTTACGAAGGGAGCAGGCGCAACCCTAAACTGTAGCAATCACAGGACAGCGGGAAAAAAATTAA
>DATHDF010000046.1:0-13913 GCA_035319185.1 Dissulfurispiraceae bacterium
CCAGGGAGCTTGCGCTCGCGGACCCCAAGATCACCGAGCTTTTGCAGGGCAGGGAGCTTGTGAAGGTGGTAGTGGTAAAGGGCAAGCTGGTCAACATAGTAGTCAAATGACCACATTGAGGGGGCGCATATGAAGGTTGCATTAATAATATCTCTCTTGATGTCGCTGCTGGTGTCCGGCTGCGGATACACGTTACAGGGGAGGTCGGAGCTTCCTTTTGACACCGTATCGATAGGCGCTATACAGAACGCAACTGTAGAGCCGAAGCTTCAGGACCGGATGAGCCGGCTTCTTGCGGAATCTCTGATGGAATACGGTTTCGATGTAAGACAGGCAGCCGCTTACAGGATAGAAGTTACTATTGTGAAATTCGATCTGGTGCCGGTATCGGAAAAGTCTCTCACGGCAATCGAGTATCAGATCACAGTCGTGGGAGATTTTAGAGTCGTAGACGTCAGGACCCAGCAGACTCAGCCGCTGCTTGGTGTGGCTTCACCGTTCATAACGTATTTCAGGTCGTCTGGCTCACTTGTGAGCGTGCTGGCGCAAAAGGAGGCTGCAACCGAAAGCGCCCTGCGGGACCTCAGCCAGGAGCTTGTGCGGCGTATAATCTATTTGAAACCGGGCGCGACTGCTGCAACCGGCACGAAGAAAGGCGAGCAGACAATTGAGCCTCAAACAGTTCCAACAGGAAAGTGAGAGGGGGTTCCCTTCACCAGTCTATCTGCTGCACTCGTCGGAGAGCTTTCTTCTTTACGAAGCACTCACTGTTCTGAATGATCTTTTCCTGGATCCCGCCTCATTCAATTTTGAGACGATCGACATGGCGTCCTCTGATGAGAAACTCCCTGCCGAAAAGATCGTTGATATTCTGAATACACTTCCGTTTCTGGCGAACAGAAAGACGGTTGTGCTCAGAAATATACAGAAGCTTTCCAAGAAGGAGGCGCAGAAGTTTGGCGCGTACATGAAGGCGCCGGCTCCATCGTCGCTGCTGATCCTGCTGTTTGAAGGCGCCTCTCCCGACATATTCGACCCGGCCATCGCGAAGGCCGTGAAGACTATAGCACTGAACGTGAGCGAACGGGAGATTCCGGTCTGGATCAGGGAACGGGCTGCTAAAAAAGGCATTTCGTTCACGTCGGCGGCAATTGAATATATTATCGGAGTAGCAGGTACGGACCTTGGCATGCTTCACTCTGAGATAGAAAAGTTTTCATCGAGCGAGACGTCGCGAACCATAGATGTGGAAGAGGTGAGGGGCGTAGTATATGCGGGTGCCGAGTATGGCGCCTTTGACCTGGCAAATGCGCTCGTACGTAAAGATGCGCGCAGCGTGTTCAAAATCTACGAGAATATCAGCAAAACGATGGAGCCCCAAATGCTGCTGGGTGCGCTGAACTGGCAGTATTCCAGCAGTTACGCAAAGGCCGGGATGCCGGGGGGGGACAGGCACAAGCAGGAGAGGATATTTGCCCGGCTCCATGAAGCGGATATGGCTGTGAAGACGTCTCACAGCCATGTTATGGAAAATCTACTGGTCGATCTGCTTAAGCTGTAGCGGCTAAGCTTTGCTGCCTATTGCATTAGCCAGTTTAGCGATCTTGGATATCTTTCTTGCCGCTGTGTTCTTGTGGATGATCCCCTTTGAAGCCGCGCCGGCTATGGTCTTGACCGCAGTCTTCACCTGCCTGGCGACCTCTTCCTTCATGGTTGAGGGGACTATGGATTCAAGTTTCTTTTCGAGCGTCTTTATCTCCGCCTTCTTCGACTGATTCCGCAGACTCAGTTTCTCAGACTGCCTGACCCTTTTAAGGGCCGAAGGGTTCTTTTTTGGTGCCGCTTTTCCTGCCAATGGTGTGTTCCTCCTGTAATCTAAAACGGATTGTGCTAGAAGATAAAAATAGCATAAATGATGCCATAAAAGCAATATTTGTGCTAAAATTTAAGGACTTTTTAACTGGATCCGGAGGTAGCGCGTGAAATACAGGCCGCTCGATGTGACTAAAATAAAGACGTATTCCGTCAGGGACAGATTGAGCAAGGTGACGGTTGCTGCGGCGGCGGCGCCGCACGTCAGGGGAGGGAGCCTGGCTGATTTTGTGAAGTCCCTCCCGGGTTTTCTGGCGGCCGATGATCTTAAGGCAGTCGTCCGGGCGATTGTGTCTGCGCGCAAAGCCCAGAGGCCGGTAATCCTGGGCATGGGGGCGCATCCAATTAAAGTCGGTCTTTCATCAATCATCATCGACCTGATGCAAAAAGGCGTGATTACCGCCCTTGCATCCAATGGCGCCTCGATCATACACGATTTTGAAATTGCGTTCATGGGACAGACTTCGGAGGATGTTGCCCGAGAATTATGCACCGGGACATTCGGCATGGGTAAAGAGACCGGACAACTGGTCAATCGGGCGATAAAGGATGGCGTGGCGCAAGGGTTCGGAATAGGCGGTTCAATGGGGCGGTTCATCGATGCTTCTGATTTTCCAAACAGGGCAGGCAGCATCTTCAGGGAGGCCTTCAAACGGGAGATACCGGCTACGGTGCATGTCGCTGTTGGTTCCGACATTATCCATATGCACCCCGAAGCCGATGGCTCCGCTATCGGCGAAGGCAGCCTGCGTGATTTCAGACTACTATCGTCAGTTGTGGCCGATCTGGATGGTGGCGTATTCATAAACCTCGGCTCTGCGGTTATTCTGCCGGAGGTTTTTTTGAAGGCGCTGACAGTGGCGCGAAACCTCGGCAACAAGGTGGAAGAGTTCACCACGGCGAATATGGATTTCATACAGCATTACCGGCCTCGCGAGAATGTGCTCAGGAGACCAACGATGGCGAAAGGCAAGTGCTATGCCCTTACAGGCCACCATGAAATAATGTTTCCATTGCTTGCGGCAATGATAATTGAGGAACTGCAATGAATGTGACGGTTGATGAAGAGCTTTGTATCGGCTGCGGTCGATGCATGGAGATATGCCCGGCGGTTTTTTATGTCGATGAAGCTGTCGGCAAGTCTGAGGCTATAGACCCCGACGCCTGCGAGTTTGTCGGCTGCTGCGAAGCCGCCGAAGAGAATTGCCCTGTCGATGCAATTTCTATTGAAGAGTAGCTCACATAATCCCTTTGATTCCACCGAAGTTCCGAACCGGCAATATTCCGAAAATCATTGAAAACCGTGATATAATTTTATAGTACTTGTTGTCAGGCCGCGTTCGGATTGCAAATGACCACGGTCGATGCAGGTCGATTGTTACGGAGGGGGCGTGTGAAGACTTACGTTGTAGAGGAAAAAGAAGAATACATACCCATAACTCTGGACAAGCTTGCAGAAGGACATGCTGTGCCGTTCGAGGTCTTTGCAGACGACGGCGAACTGAAGAAATCTCTTTTCGACAGGGGTTTTCTCTATAACGTGTTTGCAAGGGAAATGATATACCGCCAGGGCTTGACCAGGTTCTATATAAAATCGGCCAACAATCTCAATTTTAACGACTATCTCAGGCATGCCGAAAGGCTCGGACGTATTGTCAAGGATGACAGCGTCATGTTTGCCGACTATTCCGAGTACAAGCGGAAACACGCGTATATCGACAAGATACTGCTATCTCCGCTGGTCCCCCTTGGTATGGAAATCGGCGGGATGAGATATCCCGTTTACGGCGGCATCCCGATCATTGGAAATCCACTTACTGTCGAGACGATAGACGGCATCCTGAACCTGGGCGCAGATATAGTAATCAAGGGAGAAGACGCTC
Organism: Dissulfurispiraceae bacterium; assembly: GCA_035319185.1. Taxonomy (GTDB): domain Bacteria; phylum Nitrospirota; class Thermodesulfovibrionia; order Thermodesulfovibrionales; family Dissulfurispiraceae; genus Fen-1308. The sequence goes on from DATHDF010000046.1 coordinate 3,756, forward strand.
ACAGATATGAACAGTATTTGCAAACTTTGTTTCAGGCGGAGAAGGATACGGCCACCGAATTGCGCCAGATCCACATAAAGCAGGAACTGCTTCGATGCCTCTTTTCGAGATTTCTCCACAACCTCGGCAGTGAAGAGATATTCGGGGAGTTGATGCAGCAGACGTCCGAAATTGTTCAAATGGTCAGGCGCTTCTCGCAGCATCCGGTGCTGGGGCTCAAGGACCTGTTTGAGATACGCAATGTCGATTCATATGTAAGCGTGCATTCGGTGAATGTCTGCATATTCTCGATCTCGCTGGGTGTAAGGCTCGGTATGGATGAAAAGGCCCTGTTCAGGCTTGGCGCGGGGGCGCTGCTTCATGATGTCGGCAAGATGCTGATCTCATACGAAGTCGTCAACAAGATCGGCGACCTGTCCATAGACGAATTCAAGCACTATTGCAACCATGTGATCGAAGGCGTCAATTGTATAGAAAGACTTCCGGGCGTCCCGAAAACAATCTGTGAAATTATACGACAGCATCATGAGCGACTCGACGGCAGCGGCTACATTAACAACCTCACGGGCAAGGACATCAACATCCTCAGCCAGATAGTTACCGTAGCCGATTCTTACGAAGAACTGATGACCGGCACGCCAAAGAGAAAGAGCAAACCCCAGGAGACAACGCTGCGGATATTGAGAGAGGATGCCGAAGTGAAGAACAAGCTGAACCGCACAGCATACCGTGCGCTGAATTCGATATTGAAGGAGTGACTAATTGCAGGCGAAGAAGGTGACGTAGGCCCCGACGCGGGAGATGCCTGCCCGCCTGATGTCTTCGGCACGCATATTTCTGTCATGACCGGATGAGTGTCTCCACGCATCGAAAAGTTCTCTGGCGGTCCTGTAATTCCAGCCGACGTTTTCAACGCAGCTGCTATGTCCGGACTTGTTGTACCTTTCATCGAAGCGGTCATGGCTGAGGGTGCCGCTGTGCTGCATGGCGCTGCAGTGGCCCTGCGCAAGCGTTGCAAGCCTGTTGTCGAAGGACAAAGGCCTTAAATGAATGCTCTGCCTGTAATGATTGATATAGCCGAGGAGCTGACTGATAAAATGCGAGGAGTCGTCGAGATACGCGATGGTGTCTTCGGCGGCGGAGAAATTGGGCGCCAGGAGCAATATGGCCAACAACATCAGAATAACCGTTTTCATATATTCATTATGCCACAGGGCGGGACCAAAGTTGGTGACATTTGTCACAGCGCCGAGAGGCAATCATGGGGACTAGAAAGAAAGTGGTGCCGGTGGAGAGGGTCGAACTCTCACGGGGTTGCCCCCACCGGATTTTGAGTCCGGCGCGTCTGCCGATTCCACCACACCGGCGAATCGAGGTTCTAGTATATCACACCGTTGAAAATATTATACAAACGTAGGCGGGGATGTTTTGTTTCATAGTAACGAAGAATGTCGGCCAGATCCGCGACAGCTGATTCCGAAATGGTGACCTGAAATTTGCGAGGCATTTTCAGGGTTGCCCTATTTCAGACCCAGGCGTTTTTTCGCTTCCTTAAGTGAAACTTCCCTTCCTTCCTCGATATCGACCAGGCCTTTCACAATAGCCTGCAGAAAAGCGCGCTCTTCTTCATTATGTTCGTAATCATCGACCGACTGTACTACCGCTATGCCCCTGCCTCTGCTTGTCAGTAATAAAGGACGTCTGTTAATGGATGCCCGCTTGATGATCTTCCCCGGATTTATTTTAAGATCGCCGATTGCAACGATATCTTCAGAAAACTTGGTGCTCATAACTGGACCTCCTGAAAGCTCTTTTAACCGGTCTTATTATAGCACTTGTTAAACTGCCCTGTCCGGTCGGATCAGGAAGAACGGAGGATGAACTATTTTCTGAAACCCTTAGCAGATGCGGTTGTAGGCCAGCCGGCCTGTTTGCTGTATGTTTTGCATACTTCTGTCAGAAGGCTTTCAAATTCCTCTGCAGACGGCGACACGGCGGGCAGGACGATGTCCGTAATCATGCATGCCTGAAAGATGCTGCCGACAAGCCTGAGAGGACACTTTGCCGCCAGTTTCTTAATCGCCTCAATGTCTGCGCCCGTCACACGCAAGAGTTGTCTGTACCAATCTCCCTGGCCGGGCGCAAAGGGGCCGCATGGATTCCCCTTTACCTCCGAAGTGCGAGCGCCGAGATCGATCAACTCCTTGCGCAGGTTCAGGTCTGCTAGCTGAAGCCCGCGCATGGCCGGATTGGATGCGAGACCGTGTCGGCCCCGCGTAATCGGCAGGAACTGAGGCATCGAGACCCCAGAGCAATATAAGAACGCGCCTGGTTCCGTATCGTCCGGACGGACTATGAAATACATGAATTTGTTGACGTAGCTAAAGATGCTATCTACCGGCATGCTCATCCTTCGCTCCCTTTGCCGGCTCCAAGTGCACCACCACGTCGACTACTGCGGGAAATTTCTGTCTGATCTCAGCCTCCACCTTATGAGCGATTCCGTGAGCGTTGTCTACTGACAGCTCCGGATGCACGAGGCAGTGAAGGTCAACGAATATCGAATCGCTTGTGCCCCGGGTCCTTATATGGTGACACTCGACTACACCGTCGACGCATTCGGCTACCTGCAGGATTTTGGATGGGTCGACCTGAGACTTGTCTATTAATGTCTCCGCTGCTTCCTTTATGATATCAAACCCTGCCTTGGCCACAAAGATACCCACAACGGCGCCCGCGATGGCATCTGCATAAGCCAACCCAATCTCGGTAAGAACAAGGCTTACGATGACGCCTAAAGACACATAAATATCGCTGCGCGTATGACCGGCATCGGCGATCAGATATTCGCTGGCAAGCTCTTTGCCCTTCTTTTTTTCGTACAGCGTGACGAAAATATTGACCGACGTCGTAGCGACCATCAGGATAAAGCTTTCGGGGCCGACTATCGGCAACTGCCTGCCTGCAAACGAATCATAGACCCCCTTGAATATTTCGAAGCAGGTGAACAGCATCAGCACTCCGATAAATATGGTGAAGACCGTTTCGTATTTCCTGTGGCCGTAAGGGTGACGCTCGTCTGCGGGATGAGAGGCCAGATATACCCCGATCAACCCCACCACATTCGATATGCCGTCAAACAGCGAATGGAAGCCGTCCGACGAGATGGCCACCGAATGCGTCATGAAGCCGTAGGCAATCTTTGCGCCTGACACGAGTATATTCAGTGCCAGCGTGATAGTCAGGACTTTGCGAACTTCAGATATCCTGTTCAAATATGCCTTCCCATTTTTTTTTGAATGGCCCGAAACGCCTTTCGGCAATCGCTTTGCGCATCTTTTCAAAGAACGACAGGTAGAAATGCAGGTTATGCATGGTATTGAGTCTCATCGAAAGTATCTCTTTGGACAGGAACATGTGCCTCAGGAAGGCCTTCGAATAATTCCTGCACGTGTAGCAGCTGCAGTCAGGATCCAGAGGCGACGGGTCTGATTTGTATTCCGTGCGCTTTATGCTAACTCGGCCTCTGCTTGTGAAAAGTGTGCCGTTGCGGGCGTTCCTTGTGGGCATCACACAGTCGAACATATCGAAGCCGTTTTCGACTGCAACGAGCACATCCCGCAGGTCGCCGACGCCCATCAGGTAGCGCGGCTGACCGGCCGGCATCATTTCCCCGACGGTGCGGATTATGTCGTACATCTCTTCCTTCGATTCTCCTACGCTCAGGCCGCCTGCGGCGTAGCCGTCGAAGCCGATATCCACAAGCTCCTCAAGGCTCCTCTTACGCAGGTCCTTGTACATTCCTCCCTGAACGATGCCGAACAGGTTTGGAACTTCGCCGCCGTTTCCTGGGCGCCCCTGGTCCAGATAATCCCGGCATTGTCTGGCCCATCTGGTCGTAAGCTCCAGGGATTTGACGGCATAATCATACTCGGCAGGATAGGGCGTGCATTCGTCGAATGTCATCGCGATGTCCGAGCCGATAGCGCATTGGATTTCCATAGCCCTCTCCGGCCCGAGGAACTGAAGCGACCCGTCGATGTGCGATCTGAACTCGACGCCGTCTTCCCTGATTTTTCTAAGGGCAGCGAGGCTGAAGACCTGAAAACCTCCGCTGTCCGTAAGGATAGGACCACCCCAATTGATAAATTTATGAAGCCCTCCCACCTGACTGATTGTTTCATGCCCGGGCCTGAGATGTAAATGGTAGGTATTGCACAGGATGATTTCGGTCCCGATTTCGTGCAGCTCGTCGGGCGACATGGCCTTTACCGTGCCCTGCGTTCCCACCGGCATAAAGGCAGGCGTGCTGACCGTGCCGCGTGACGTCGCAAAGCTGCCGGTCCGTGAAAAACCGTCCTTATGTTTGATCTCGATCTGCATAGCGGGTATTATACCAGACCTTTGCGAACAGCGATTCGAAGACGGCGGCAATGGGATAATGTCAACTCATTGAACTAAAGGATAAATATAGTAGCAGAGAGGCATCCGGTACCGGTAAAAACGGATTCTATGCCCCACGGTTTCAAAGGGAAAAATCGCTAGAAAAAAACACCTTGACAGAATATCTGATCTTTGATATTATTTTTGAGGCAATACAATATATTGTGGCCATATTCTTGAAACAACACTAAATAAGGCCCAAATGGTTAGTAAGAACTATTTGAAAAATAACATTTAAAGGGCGCGGATTTAGATCCTCAAAGCAGTCTAATTTTATATGTTATATGGAGGAATTAATAGTTATGATCAAAACGGGCACTCTTAATCTGTCTTCCAATGCATTGAAGGTCCTCGAGAAAAGATATCTCAAAAAGGACGAGGAGGGCAGGGTCACCGAGACCGCAGAGGAGCTCTTCAACCGGGTGGCGGGTCATGTCGCTTCGGCAGACGCGGCCTACGGCAAATCCGAGACTGAAATCAAGCAGCTCAAGACCGATTTTTACGAGCTGATCACTTTACTCAACTTCCTTCCCAACAGCCCGACCCTTATGAATGCAGGGCGCAGGCTCGGGCAGCTTTCGGCATGCTTCGTGCTTCCAGTGGACGATTCGATGGAGTCGATCTTTGACGGCGTCAAGAACGCGGCCATAATACATAAATCAGGTGGCGGGACTGGCTTTTCTTTTTCGAGGCTCAGGCCTAAGGGAGATGTTGTGGGCTCCACGAAGGGCATATCGTCAGGCCCGGTATCTTTCATGACGGTTTTCGATACTGCAACCGAGGCAGTCAAACAGGGCGGTACCAGGCGCGGCGCGAATATGGGGCTGCTCAGGGTCGATCATCCCGATATCCTCGAATTCATCACCTGCAAGGACAATAACCACAAGCTCAACAATTTCAACATATCCGTCGGCCTTACCGAGGAGTTCATGAAGGCTGTTGAGAGCGACAGCGATTATGACCTGCTGAACCCCAGGGCAAAAAGGGTGGCAGGCACTCTGAAGGCCAGGGAGGTTTTTGACAGGATTGTTAGCCAGGCCTGGAAAAACGGGGAGCCCGGCATAGTATTCCTCGACAGGATGAATGCCTCCAATCCTACGCCTGCATTTGGTCAGATAGAATCTACAAACCCTTGCGGAGAGCAGCCGTTGCTGCCTTTCGAGTCCTGCAACCTCGGCTCGATCAATCTTGCAAATATGATAAGCACAACCGAAAGTGGCGCTAACGTGGACTGGCCTAAACTCAAGGACACGACATGGAAGGCCGTCCATTTCCTGGACAACGTCATCGATGTCAACAAATATCCGCTTGAGGAGATCGAGAAGCATACAAAGGGCAACCGCAAGATAGGGCTTGGCGTCATGGGTTGGGCGGACATGCTGCTCCGCCTCGGCATACCGTACAATTCAGAAAAGGCGATACAGCTGGCAGAGGAGGTTATGGGTTTTATACAGACCGAGGGCAGGCTTGCATCCAGCGCCCTTGCTGAGGAGCGGGGGGTCTTCCCGAACTATACCGGAAGCATCTTCAACGGCGAAATGATGGTGAGGAACGCAACCGTTACTACCATTGCCCCTACGGGCACGCTTTCGATAATCGCCGGATGCTCGTCGGGAATTGAACCCCTCTTCGCCCTCTCATATGTGAGGACGGTTATGGAAGGCACGAAGCTGATCGAAACCAATCCCTTCTTTGAAAAGGAGGCAATCAAGGCCGGGGTCTGGACCCGCGAGCTTATGGAGAAGGTTGCCGGATCAGGCACTATAGCCCATTGCGAGGAGTTCCCGGAGTCGATGCGGGACGTCTTTATCACTGCCCATGACATCACTCCCGTCGATCACATACGGATGCAGGCGGCATTCCAGAAATATACGGACAACGCTGTCTCAAAGACGGTCAACTTCCCTAACGGCGCCACTACCAGGGATGTCGAGAATGTCTTTGTGCTGGCTTACGAAACCGGCTGCAAGGGCGTTACGGTGTATCGCGACGGGTCGAGGGAGGAGCAGGTGCTCAGCACGAGGAAGGCCGAGGAAAAGCCGCAGGCGCGGCAGCCTGAGGCCGGCAGGGTCTTGCCGAAGAAGAGGCCTTCGATGATCCGTGGCGGCACCAGGCTTATGAAGACGGGATGCGGCAAGCTCTATGTGACGATAAACGAGGATGAAAACGGGCGGCCCTTTGAGATCTTCACAAACATGGGCAAGGCGGGCGGGTGCGCTTCCAGCCAGGCGGAAGCTATCGGCAGGCTCATATCACTGGCCCTTAGATCTAATATAGAAACCGACGAAATCATCAAGCAGCTCAGAGGAATATCCTGTCATCAGCCTTCCTGGGGAGAGGAGGGAAGAATTCTCTCGTGCTCCGATGCCATTGCAAAGGCGCTTGAAAGCTATACGCCGTCGGGAGCGCCGGTCGATACGGAAAACGGAAGCGGCAACGGCAAGGCCAGATACAAGGATATCATAACCATGGGAGCCTGCCCGGAATGCGGCAGCACTATACAGCACGAGGAAGGCTGCGCCAAGTGCCACAACTGCGGGTTTACCAAATGTTAGGTGTGAAGCGCGGATGAGCGGCAACGGACAGCGGGTCTTCAAGCGCCCGGCGTGGGACGAATATTTCATCGAGATCGCTAAAGTGGTATCGTCCCGCTCGACCTGCCTGCGCAGGCGTTACGGAGCAGTCATCGTTAAGGACAAGGTGATCGTCAGCACCGGCTACAACGGCGCCCCGAGGGGCTCGATAAACTGCGTTGATGTAGACAGGTGCAAACGCAGGGAGCTGAACATCCCGTCGGGCGAGCGCTATGAGCTTTGCGAGGCCGTTCATGCCGAACAGAACGCGATCATAAACGGTTCGCCTGAGCGCATGAAGGAGGCGAGCATCTATATCGCAGGATCAGAGGAAGATGGGTCGGTCGCAGAGGGCAAGCCTTGTCTCCTCTGCGCCAGGATGATCAGAAACGCACAGATAAAAGAGGTGGTCTATCTCTCCAGGAGCGGCTTGATTGTCAGGGTCGAGGACCTTAAGACCCTTGACACGACGCCTGCCAGGGCTTAAAGTAACAGCATCTTATACCGGAGGTTGCTGATGCTGCTTTACCTTGTCCGCCATGGGGAGGCAAACAGCGAACTGTTCGACCCGTCCCAGGCCCTTTCTGAGCGGGGACTTCGCGAGGTACAGAAGGTTGCCGCCCATCTTGCCGGGATTAATAGCCCGGTAGAACTTATCTTTCACAGCCCGAAACTGCGCGCCAGGCAGACCGCTGCGGTATTTGCGGATTACCTCAGGCCTTCGGACGGCATCTTTGAAACCGATCACCTCGGTCCCCTTGACGATCCCTCCGAGTGGGAACGTCGCCTGCGGGACCGGAATAAGAACATAATGCTTGTCGGCCACCTGCCTTATATGGAGAAACTCTTTTCGCTCCTTCTGTGCGGTTTTATCGATGACCATGTAGTCAACTTCGGCAATGCCGCGATCGTTTGCCTGCGCAGGGAGAAGAACGGTACGTGGGTGCTGCACTGGATGCTCGGGCCGGCCGTGGTGGCCCATTAGGGCGCGGTGCCTTCCGAATGCCTGCACGAACATTCAGCTGAAAATGCCGTACATGGTACAATTTGCCATAATAATAGATCGGAGGTTGCCATGAAAATCATGGAGTACGCCGGTGTCGAGGCCACTCATTATAACAATGAAAAGGCAACAGGGGTTGCCGCGCGTGTCGTGATCGGCAAGGCTGACGGGGCCGATAATTTCTGCATGCGGGTATTCGAAATATCGGCCGGCGGCAACACGCCGAAACATGCCCATGACTGGGAACACGAGATGTTCATTCATTCGGGAGAGGGCGAGGTCTTCGGCAAGGGGCAGTGGAATAATATCAAAAAAGGCAATGTCGTTTTTATCCCGTCGAACGAAGAGCATCAGTTACGGAATGCGGGCCCTGACAAATTAGTGGTTGTTTGCCTTGTGCCTGCGAAGGCGCCGGAGCTTTGATATCAGGAATTCGGCTTCCGGTAATGCCGGCGGACGAACATAATAATTCCGGGCAAGGGGGAAGAAATGAACGCAGTTACGCTCGTGTTTGCGGCATTATGCATCTTCGCCATCTCTTATCGCCTGTATGGTCTTTTTATAGCAAACAAGGTGCTGGGGCTGCGGGCCGACCGTCCGACGCCTGCCGAAACGTGCGCAGACGGTATCGATTACGTAAAGACGAATAAATTTGTTCTATATGGGCATCACTTCGCCGCAATTGCAGCCGCAGGTCCGCTGCTGGGGCCGGTGCTGGCCGCGCAATTCGGTTTTTTGCCGGGGGCCCTCTGGATCATAATAGGATGTGTACTTGCCGGCGCAGTGCATGACACCATCATATTGTTCGCGTCGGTCAGGCACAAAGGGCGCAGCCTGTCTAAGATCGCCGAAAGCGAGGTGGGTAAAATTGCCGGCGGCGCTGCATCAGTGGCTTTTCTGTTTATCCTCCTTTTGACGCTTGCAGGTCTTTCCATCGCAGTTGTCAATGCAATGTTTGCCAGTGCATGGGGCACATTCACGGTCTTTGCCACCATGCCTATCGCCCTTCTGATGGGTCTCTGGATGTATAAGATCAGACCCGGCGATGTGAAGGGTGGCAGCATTATCGGGGTCATCCTTCTGGCGGTAGCAGTATGGGCAGGGCCGTATGTAGCGGGCAATCCGGAGCTGGCATCGATCTTTACCCTTACGAAGAAACAGATATCGGTTATCATCCCGGTGTATGGTTTTGTCGCGTCAGTTCTGCCGGTTTGGATGCTGCTGTGTCCGAGAGACTATCTCTCCACCTATTTGAAAATAGGCACCATTTGCATGCTTGTTGCAGGTATATTCGTCGTCCGGCCGCAGATGCTCATGCCGCCCGTCACGCAATTTCTGAGCGGGGGAGGGCCGATAATCCCCGGTCCGGTCTTTCCGTTCGTATTCATCACGATCGCGTGCGGGGCTTTGTCCGGTTTTCATGCGATAATCGCTTCTGGCACTACGCCGAAGATGATAGGTAATGAGAGGGAGATATTGTTCGTAGGCTTCGGAGCTATGCTTACTGAAGGCGTAGTGGCCATCATGGCCCTTGTCGCTGCATGTGTTCTGGTGCCTGCGGATTACTTTGCCATCAATGCGCCTGCTGCCGCGTTCGCCAAGCTCGGCATGACGCCTGTAAACCTCCCGGAGCTGGCCCGCGAAGTGGGTGAGCAGGTCCAGGGAAGGCCCGGCGGCGCCGTCTCACTTGCTGTCGGCATGGCTTACATCTTTTCATCCATCCCCCTCATGAAGGGCCTGATGTCGTACTGGTACCATTTTGCGATCATGTTCGAGGCAGTTTTCATTCTCACTGCCGTCGACACGGGCACCAGGGTCGGCCGGTTCCTGCTTCAGGAGATGCTGGGCAAACTCATCCCTAAGTTCCTCGAAAAAAGATGGATACCAGGCATAATAATCACCAGCTCTATCTTTACCGGCTCATGGGGATATCTGGTATACACCGGCGATATATCCACCATATGGCCGCTTTTCGGCATGTGCAACCAGCTGCTTGCAGCGAGCGCCTTAATCATCGGTACGACCATGATTATCAGGATGGACAAGGCAAAGTACGCATGGACCACTGCGGTCCCGGGCATTGCCATGGCCTTTATTACGATGTATGCGGGATATCTCAATATTACCCTCAACTTTCTG
>DATHDF010000047.1:0-26639 GCA_035319185.1 Dissulfurispiraceae bacterium
ACATGTCTCTGGTAGGTCCGAGGCCGCCTCTTCCTTCGGAGGTCGAACGTTATGAGCGCTGGCAACGGCGGCGCCTGAGCATGAGGCCCGGTATAACATGCATCCATGAGGTTAAAGCGCGAAACGACAAGGATTTTTATAACTGGATGAAGCTCGATCTCGAATATATCGACAACTGGTCTTTCGAGTTGGATTTCAGAATTCTTGTAAGAACATTTCTTGCTGTTATCAAGGGGACGGGGTGCTAATAATGAGAAAAAAAGGGAATTCGGTTCAAATCTGGATGGCCGTAATATTTTCACTACTGGTTGTAGAATATGCTCATGCGGATTTCATAGGCGACACTGTTAAACCATTTGCTTCGCTTACCGGTATGTACGACAGCAATATTTTTAGAGTTAGAGACAAGGACGAGCTGCGCGCTATTACGGGCGGAGACTCGCGGATGGGAGACTATATCGCGGTGTTATCAGTTGGAACGGATTTCCATTACATGATAAGCCGGCAGGAACTGAATCTTATGCTCAAGAAGGAGTTTATGCGCTATGAGCATTACAGCAGTCAGAACTCAAGCGCTGATCAGGCCACTGGAAACATTGCCCTTGCAGTAGTGGATCGCCTGAAGATCAATCTGTTGGGATCGTATACGAAAAGACCTGTATCTAGGCAGGACTATCAGAGTACAGGCCTGAACAAGATCACCGATATAACAGGCGGCATAATCGTAAGTTATGAGATGCCTGCCGGTTTTGAAATCGCGGGTTCGTACAGAAAAGAGAAAGTTTCGTACTCTCTTCCTGTTTTCAATGCCAATGAATATTCAGTTGATCAGTATGCAGGTACGCTTACATATAAGGTATCTACTACTATGAACCTGTATTCGACAATACAGAGAGAGTACACCAGATATAGGGATGATATGGTGTTTGGTGGTGAATCAATAAACAATAACAGCACCTCGGACTCCATTCGATTCGGCCTGAGCAAGACATTTACTCCTAAGACCACGGTATCAGCCTATATCGGCTATCTGGAGCGCAGACACAGGGAAGCTGCACAAAGGGACTTCGACGGGGTTATTGGAAGGGCCGAGATTGCCTACGGCATTACTGCCAAGCTTGGGCTTCTGGTAAACGCGGAAAGGTTATTGTACGAAGAAATCGATCAGCTCAGGACATACAGCGTAACAGACTCGATAGGCGCGGGTCTGACATATGAAATAACAGAGAAGACCAAGGCGCGTGTTTTCGATAAATATTATTGGAAGAACTTTAAAAACATGCCTGGAATCGAAGCGCCCAAGAGGACCGACCGGATTAATGAATTAAGCTTAGGTGTGCAATGGCAGCCGACCGCGGCTATACTGGTTGACATAGGCTATCAGTATGTTACGAGAAGGTCCGACATAGACTTGCTTAATTATAATGATCATATCGCAAAGGCAAGCGTTGCATATCATTTTTAAGCCTTCTTAATTGCAACTGCTGAGTTCACTCCGCCGAAACCAAAAGAGTTGATTATGGCGGTTTCTATCGTCGCAGGCGTCGGGGCTGTGACTAAGTTGATGCCGCATTCAGGGTCTACGTGGCAAGTGTTTATTGTCGGTGGTATGCAGCCTTCTCTTAAGCTCATCGCACTGCAAGCGACCTCAAATGCCCCTGAAGCGGCAAGCATGTGACCTGTCATGGACTTGATCGAACTGACGGGCACTCTATAATTCCCGAATACACCTGAGATGGCGCACGCCTCTGCCTTGTCTCCAAGCGGCGTAGACGTTCCATGTGCATTGATGTAGTCCACATCTCCCGCCGATATCCCTGCATCAGCTAAAACGCCCTCAATCGCTCTGATTTCGCCCGCCGCAGACGGTTTCGTCAGATGAAGTGCATCACAGATGTTCGCATAGCCGATGATTTCACCATATATTTCGGCTTGGCGAGCGAGCGCTAATTGCATCTCTTCAAGGACGAGCATGCAAGCCCCCTCCGCAAGAACAAATCCGTCCCTGTCTCTGTCGAACGGACGGCTTGCGCAATCAGGCGGCGAGTCGGACAAAGCACCGGCTGAAGCGTATCCTTTGAAACACAACCTGCAGAGCGGAGCTTCGGACCCGCCGGCAATCACTATTGATGCCAGGCCGGACCGTATCATTCTAAAGGCTTCTCCAATTGCATTTGTGCCTGAAGAACATGCGTTTGAGATGCCGAGGCAATGCCCACCGAGTCCGAGACTCGCTGCGATATGAAATGCCGCAGCGTTGACAGTGGTGCCGGGCATAAGATGCGGAGAAAGCCTTGTCGCAGACCCTTTGCGGCATTCCCTCTCTAAGGTTGTAATCCCGCCTCGGCTCGACCCCACAATAATTCCAGCCCTTTCAAGATCATTCCTGCACCCTTTCGCCAGACCTGAAGATTCAAAGGCCTCCAAAGCAGCTGCGACCGCATAAATCGAAAAGGGATCGGCGTAATTGAGTTCTTTCGCAGTCAGATATCGTCCTGTCTGCAGATTATTAATCTCCCCTGCAGGGTAAGTCTTTTCGTTCCGAAATAGAACCTTTGTCGAATGACGAATGCCGGAAATACCAGATTTTATCGAATTCCAGGAGCCGGTAAATGAATTATCCAGCGGTGTGACAGCCCCGATGCCTGTAATTGCTATCCGCTTCATTGTCAACTATTTTATCACATGAAGGTTTACAATGAAAAAGAAAATTATTTCTGAAAAAGCGTTTAAAATCATCCCTATCTCTTTGCTTTCAGCATTCTTGTATGTTAAGTTATATGAATGTCAAAGCTTTTCAGAAAAAAAAGAGAAGAACTCGGCCGGGATATTAGTGAAGTAGCTGCTGCTACCCGCATTAAGGAAACCTCTCTCGCTGCAATTGAAGAGGAAGACTACGACAAGCTTCCGATAGAAGTCTATGCACGCGGTTATATAAGGGAATATGCCAAGTATTTGGGGGTGCCTGCAGACGAGGGACTTGCATCGTACAAAGAATATATAGATAAGAAAATCGCTCGCAAAGAACCAAATGAGCCCCGTGTACATGAAACAGCTGCAACCCCGCCAGTTATCGATAAAATTGGGCGCAAGGAAAAGCCTGCTGACGTTGTTTGCCAGGAAGCCAAAGTCGAGCCTGCTCGTTCCAGGGATGTCGGTGACAAGACCACCAGCAAGTCCGGCCTGCTTTGGAAAGCCATTCTGCTGATCGTAGTGCTTGGGGCTGTTTCATATCAGTTTATCTCAACGCGAAATGCTGAAAAGGAACCGACGGTGGCCACGATGTTCAACCAACAGGCGCAGCCTGCACAGGAGACGCCTGTGCCGCCGCCCGATCAGACTGTGCCTCAACAGACTGTGAACAGCGGTGACGTTCGAACTACCGAGACACCACCGGAAAAGAAGAGGCATGAGCTTGTTATTTCGGCTAAGGAGCCTGCATGGGTGCAAGTAATCGCAGACGGTTCCGAAAAGAAAGAGGCCCTTATGAAGGCCGGTGAAAGCCTTAACTTTGTCGCCGACGAGAGCATAAGTTTGATTGTAGGGAATGCAGGCGGCGTGTCGCTGAACTTCGACGGACAGGTTTTACCTGCCGGAAAGGAAGGAGCGGTTCTCAGGCTGACTCTTCCTGTGAAGCCGAAGGCAGAAAGGCCGGCTGGCGAGTCTTCTGCTCATAAATCGTCAAAGAAGCCGGTGGCAAAGCCCTCAACAGAGACTGCTGACGGCGAAGAAGATGGAAACCCTCAGCCGGAGAAAATGTCCGAACAGTCTGCCCCATCAAGCAAGCCCTGATACGGCATGAAAGTAGGCTCCCTCAGCGACTATCTAAATCTCAAGACGGTTGCTTTTTTCTTGCTGCAGTTTGTCCTCGTCGTCGGTCTGCTCGGGTATAAAGCCTGGAATGATTCCAGTGTGGAATGCGTAAAATGCCATTCCGACAGCGACAAGATGAAACGGCTTGGATATCCCCAGTTCTATCTCACTCAAAGGATGGTCGAAACTGAGAGCAAACACCCCTATGTGCAGTGCCGGGATTGTCATCTCGGTAATGGCCGGGAGACCAATGCCGAGAACGCGCATAAAGGCATGCTTAAGCCCATGCTGGTCAGCGATGACGGCGACGTGCTGGACAGGAAAAGCGTATTCCCGAAGGCCCTGTTGCCTCGCGGACGGGATGCCATCAGGCAGCTTTTGCCTCAGGAAAAAGTGGGCGATTCATATTATCCGGTCGACCCTGTCAGGAATGTGTTGTGGCATGATCGTGATCGCATGAGTTTCAATTTTGATCCTGAAATAGCCCGGAAGACTTGCGGTAAAGCGAATTGCCACCCTGATCAGCTCAAACAGTTCAGCAGCACCATCATGGCTACTAATTTCAGGCAGCGCACTATGAGGACATGGCTGGAGCCATACGGCCCTCAGAATTGAGGTCCGTCCTTTGCGGACCTACCTCCGGCGGAGGTATTAAAGAGCGCGGGCTTCTCCTTCAAGAATACCGAGGATATTCAACGTGAGATTAACGTGCCCTTATCGAAAGAACAGGCAGTGGCAAAGCAGAAATACTGCAATATATGCCATGCGGGTTGTCTTGACTGCCATTATGATCCTGACCGGAAGAAGGGGCTGCACAATATGACCAGTAAACCATCCTCGGCAAGCTGCGACGGAAACGGCAGAGGCACAAGCATGTGCCACACAGGTGCCATGCAGAGCCGCAGGGGAGGTACATACATTGGAGGGTCGTATTCGCTTCCCGAAGGTATGACGCCCGACGTTCATTATAAGAAAGATATTCACTGCGCCGACTGTCATACAACAGGTGAAAAGGGTATGGGTGACATGCAGAGACGCGCCAACTGTCAGGACTGCCATCTGGAAATCGAAGATGCACATGCAAAGAGCATTCACAAGAATCTGGATTGTGCAGCATGCCACATCAACGAACTGAGAGGTTACCAGATCGTCATTTGGGGACCCGGCAAGGTATCCGGGAAAGATAACCCCTTCAAGAAATATTCGCTTTATTATGGCATTCAAGGTCCTCCCATTCTCATGAAGGACCAGAAGGGAAAGTGGATGGCCGTCAAGGTCTTCCCTCATAGCGTAGGAAACATCAAACAGGAAGTTCAACCGTCCGGCAAGGTCATGTTTCGCTGGCCAAAGGGTGAAACACGAGACCCGTATTACATTGTGGGGACAGTAAATGCTCCAGCGGATAACAGGCATCTTTTGTGGATAGAGATCCAGCAGGCTTCGCATCCGTTCGGCAAGGGCCGGTCGTGCGAGAGTTGCCACAAAGAAAGGCAGACGTCAACCTCACGATGGGAATATATGGACGATCAGGGCTCAGTGAATCCCTTTACAGGGGGATATCGCATATTAGCGGACAGCAGCGGCCTCAGGATAACAGACATGAAGAGCGACCAGCCGATAGTTGCTGCTTCCGGCTATAACCTAGCCGATTTTGCCTCATGGATCTACTTCAGGGATAGATGGCAGATGCCGGGTGATTTTTCTATCAAGGCTGATAAAAAGAAATATCGCAATTATCTTGACGTGTCCAGGAAACTTAACGGCCAACTCAGGCATCTTGATGAAGTTTTCAAGGTCAAGGACGCCAAAGAAAAAAAGAAATATACTGAAGCTAAAGGCGAGGCCCTGCACAGCGAAGGAGCACTGCAAATGCTGCAGGATTTTAGAAACAAATACCATGTCAAATAACTTTAAATAGCATCAATAAACATGCTGATAAATAATGAAACAGTCCTGAGATTTTTGAAAGATAAAGCGTCCAGCCCTATGAGTTTTCAGGAGCTTGCTTTCAAGTTGGGTCTTGACCCCCAGGGTAAGAGAGCCTTTAAAAAAATATTGCGCTCGCTTGCAGGCGATGGGAAGATTATCAGAACGCGCAGGGGGTTATATGGCATCTCCGAGGAGATGAGCCTTGTAACCGGATATTTCGAGTCTCATCGGGAAGGCTATGGTTTTGTAATACCCGATAGGCCTGGTGAACATGATGTTTTTATTCCGGCCAGAGCTGCATTCGGCGCTCTTGACAATGATCGGGTTATTGCAAGAGTTGAGAACATGCGTCGAAGGGAGGGCCGTATAATCAGGATTCTCGATCGGGCTCGCGTCAGAATCGCCGGCATATTGGAGCGGGGAAGGGCCGCATATTTCGTAAGGCCGAAGAACAGAAAGATCCATTTTGATCTCTATATTGCTCCGTCAGAAATTGGTAAGGCTGAAGATGGCGACAGCGTAATAGCTGAAATTACGAATTATCCCTCCGACAAACGGCCTCCTGCCGGGAAAATAGTCAAGGTTTTGCAGAAACCCAAATCAGCGCTGGAGGACATAGAGACTATTGTTGAGGAGTTCGCCCTGCCGGGAAGGTTTTCCCATGCTGTTATAGAAGAGGCGCAGAAGCTGTACCAGGAGATGCCCGATGAGCAGGGCCGCCTGAAGAGAAAAGACCTTCGTATGCTAAACACAGTTACTATCGACGGCGAACATGCGAAAGACTTTGATGATGCGATATCCATAGCAAAGACTGACGAAGGCTTCCGCCTGTGGGTCCATATAGCGGATGTCGGCCATTATGTCAGGTGGGATACACTCCTTGACAAGGAAGCCCGGAAGAGGGGCACAAGTGTATATTTCACGGATCGTGTAATCCCCATGCTGCCTAAAGAACTGTCCGAGGATCTGTGCAGTCTGAAACCCAAGGTCGACCGCCTGGCTTTTACAGTCGAGATGCTTTTTGACTATACGGGTGAAAGGGTCGATCAGAAGTTCTATCCGAGTACCATTCACGGCAATGAACGAATGACGTATACATCGGTTAAACATATTCTCGTTGATCGCAAACCTGAAGTCATAGACAGGTATCGGGAGCTTGTTGCCGATTTTCAGATTATGGCGGAGTTGTGCAACATCCTTAAAGATCGCAGGCTTACGCGGGGCAGCCTGGACTTCGACTTGCCGGAACCCGAAGTCCTGCTGGACATTCAGGGTAATCCGGAGGATATTGTCCGGGCCGAGCGCAACTTCGCCCATATGATCATCGAGGAATTCATGATTGCAGCCAATGAAGCAGTTGCGCAATATATGGAAGGGCTTGACTGTCCGAACATCTACAGAATCCATGAAGAGCCGGACCCGATGAAACTGGAAGAGATGGTCGCCGTAATCGCCAGGATGGGTATCCTTAGCCATAAAAAAGGGCTGAAGCCGAAGGACTTTTCGGCAATTATCCAGAAAGCCAAGGGCAGCGATGTCGAAGATATAATAAATAATATGCTTCTGCGCAGCCTCAAACAGGCTAAGTACTCTACTATCAATGTGGGTCATTTCGGTCTGGCCTCGGATAGTTACTCACATTTTACTTCGCCTATACGCAGGTATCCCGATCTGGTTACGCACCGTATATTAAGGGAGCTGCTCTCGAAAAAGCGGCTGCCCGATAACAGAGTTAAAGAGCTTGAATCTGTCCTGCCCGACATAGCATTTCATTCCTCCAGGACCGAGCGGACAGCAGATGATGCGGAGCGTGCCGTGCTTAGCGCAATGCGCGCCTGGTTCATGAAGGAGAAGATAGGCGACACGTTCGAAGGAAAGGTCGTTTCAGTTACACCTTATGGGTTGAGGGTGCGGCTGGCGGACTTCTATGTGGACGGTTTCCTGCACGTTTCCTATATGTCTGATGATTTTTACGAATATGATGAGCGGCATATGAGTCTGAACGGGCTCAATCGCAAGAAGAGATTCAGCATCGGCAAATGCGTGACGGTGCGTATCGAGCACGTGGACATGGTAGAGCGCGAAGTCGTCTTCGGAATGCCCGCCTGAAGTCTCTCTACGGTCTGTAGTATAATTCTATGTTCAAATTCTCGGATTGAAAGGTCGTGGTAATGTCTGAACTTACCCCGTTGATGAAACAATATTTCGGCGTCAAGGAACAGTATCCGGATGCTATTGTCTTTTTCAGGCTTGGCGACTTTTACGAGATGTTCGGAGAGGATGCCAAGATCGCCTCGCGCGTACTGCAAATTGCGCTGACAAGCAGGGACAAGAGCAAGGAAGACCAGATGCCGATGTGCGGGATTCCTTACTTCTCAGCGGAATCATATATCTCAAAGCTGATAAAGGCCGGCCACAAAGTGGCCATTTGTGAGCAGGTTGAAGACCCGAAGCAGGCCAAGGGGATCGTGCAGCGCGAGGTCATCAAAGTGGTCACGCCCGGCACCCATCAGCCGGAAGATCCCAAGGGAAACGCCTATATCATGAGCATTTATCCCTATCAGGATATCAGCGGTATTGCGGTCGCCGATATCTCGACCGGAGAATTCACGGTCTACGAAACGGACAAGCCTGTCGAGGACGAGGCGAGTCGTTTTGAGCCGCAGGAGATTCTGTGCCCAGCGAGCCTGAAAGACAATATTTACTATAAAGAAGCCTTTCTCGGTCATTATGTCACTTATTATGATGACGCCTATTTCGACTACGCGGAATCCTACCGTAATCTTCTCAAGCAATTCAGGGTTGCATCTTTGGAAGGATACGGCTGCGACGGCATGCATGCAGGGGTTTCGGCGGCAGGCGGTCTTGTGAGCTATCTGGGAGATACCCAGGGCGCGCTGACCTTTAAAAAGATAACCGTTCCGGGCAAGGCGACCTATATGTTCCTGGATGCAACCACTAAGCGCAATCTTGAGCTGCTCCACAATATCAAGGATGGTTCAGTCGAAGGCTCATTGCTTTGGGTCCTCGATGAAACCCTGACACCAATGGGCGGCAGATTCATGAGAAACGCTGTCGCCTGCCCGTTGATCAAAGTCGCAGACATTGTGCTAAGACAACAGTCGGTCGAAGCCGTCATGGATGATTATGAGCTTTTCGAGGACCTGCGTTATACACTTCGCAAGGTCCAGGATATGGAAAGACTGTCTTCCCGCATTGTATCGAGGACTGCGGGGCCGCGTGACCTGGTGGCGCTTAAAGGGTCTCTTGAACTGGTGCCTGCATTGAAGAAGTCGCTCGGCAAGAGCCAGTCGGACATTTTAGGCAGCCTCGGTGCCGGGATGTCCGGTTTCACGGAGCTTCAGGATATTATTGCATCGGGCATAATCGATGCCCCTCCTGCCAATGCAAAAGAGGGTGGCTTCATCCGGCGGGGCTACAATAAAGAGGTTGATGAGCTGCGCGATATTTCTACTTATGGCAAGGACTATATCGCCCGCATGGAAGCCGACGAAAGACAGAAGACCGGCATTTCATCACTAAAGATCGGATTCAACAAAATCTTCGGCTATTATATTGAAATCACCAAGACGAATCTTCACCTTGTGCCGCCCGATTATATGCGTAAGCAGACTCTCGCAAATTGTGAACGATTCATTACTTATGATCTTAAAGAGTATGAGACGAAGGTGCTGGGAGCCGAAGACAGGCTGAAGGCGCTCGAATATCAGCTCTTCCAGGGGATTCTGGACAAGATTCAGCGCTACGCTGAAAAACTTTTTGAGACGTCCGAGTTGATAGCACTCATAGATTTTTACGCTGCGCTGGCCTCTGTCGCTAAAAAATATGACTATGTAAAGCCTGCTATGGCCGACAGTGACGTTATTGAGATTGTCGACGGCAGGCATCCGGTGATAGAGCGGCTAATAAGTGTCCAGGGGCTGTCGCTCATGGATGAAAAATTCATTCCTAATAATGCGTTGCTCGACGCATCTGAAAATAGGCTCCTCATCATAACCGGCCCGAACATGGCTGGAAAGTCTACTTATATGAGGCAAGTGGCATTGATAATACTCATGGCGCAGATAGGTTCTTTCGTACCGGCTGCATCGGCGCGTATAGGCATAGCGGATAGAATCTTCACCAGGATCGGCGCCTCAGACTTTATCGCTAAGGGCCAGAGCACATTCATGGTAGAGATGATCGAGACGGCCAATATCCTGAACAACGCGTCCGGTAAGAGCCTTATTCTGCTGGACGAAGTGGGACGCGGTACGAGCACTTTCGACGGTATCAGCATTGCATGGGCTGTGGCAGAATACATAGTCGAAAAGGTTAAAGCGCGCACGCTGTTTGCCACGCATTATCATGAACTGACCGACCTGGTGGCCAACATGGACGGCATCAAGAACTATAACGTTGTTGTCAAGGAATGGGGCGACGAAGTCATCTTTCTGAGAAAAATCGAAAAAGGGCCGGCGGATAAAAGCTACGGTATACAGGTCGCCCGGTTGGCAGGGTTGCCTGAAGAGGTCATTGATAAATCCAAGATAGTGCTAGAAAAGCTCGAAAAGAAAGAGACAAATGCACTTATTCCACGGCTCGCGCAGATGGACCTTTTCTCGTCAGGCGACCCGGTTACTGTTGAGCTGATAAACCTTGACGTGAGTTCCCTGAAGCCGCAGGACGCACTGCGCAAGCTGAAAGAATTAAAGAAGAAGGCTGAGAAAAAGGCATGATAGTCGTTGGGCTCACAGGCTGCTACGGTTCCGGAAAAAGTACCGTGGCCGGTATGTTCCGGCAATTAGGAGCGCGGACTCTTGATGCAGACGAGATAGTGCAGCAGCTTCTGGGTGAACCCGCCGTAATTAAAGAGATAGAAGAGGCGTTCGGAAAAGATATCGTTCCTGAGGGGGTGGTTGACAGGAAGGGTCTTGCCGCGTGGGTTTTTAGCGACGCCCATGCCAGAATAACGCTCGAAGATATTCTTCATCCGATGGTCTTCCGGCGGATTCGCGAAGAGTCGGCCTTGTGCGCTAAGGAAGGTGACTGCATACTTATTGTTGAGGCAGCGGTCATATTCGAGAGGGGGCACCAGGGAAAATTCGATAAAATTATCACCGTATATTCATCTAAAGAAACGGCGTTGAAGAGGCTCGAAGCCAAGGGTGTTTCACCGGAGGATGCGGAAAAGAGACTTGCAACCCAGCTGCCTATTGAAATAAAGAAAAGAGGATCCGATTTCATTATCGACAATGATCAGGATCATGAACAAACCCGTGAGCAGGTTAGCGCAATATACCGAACACTGATATCTTTGGGGAGACAAGATGGAAATAATTAGAGGGTTGCCGGACAGCCTGTCATTTCGGGCGCCGGTTGTAACGGTAGGAAATTTTGACGGGGTGCACATCGGGCATCAAAAGATCCTCAGGGCGGTGGTGGCCAAAGCAGCAGAGTTTCGCGGGACGCCTGTAGCTATGACCTTCGATCCTCATCCCGTGAGAGTCCTTTCACCTGAACGCGGGCTGAAGCTGATAAACTCGTTCGACGAGAAGACGCGGCTTATCGCAAATGCAGGCATCAAGACGCTGATATGCGTTGAATTCAACCGCGCCTTCGCGCATACAGAAGCCGAGGAGTTTATACGGGATATAATAGTCCGGCGCCTGAAAGCCAAGTGGGTTGTTGTAGGACATAACTATACATTCGGGAGGGGGAAAAAAGGTGACGCATCGCTTTTGAGACGCCGTGGCAGAAAATATGGTTTTGGCGTTACAGTGGTGCGCTATGCCAAGGTTGCGGGCGGCATAGTCAGCAGCAGCCGTGTGCGGCAATCGGTATCAGCCGGAAAAGTCGGCGACACTGCGAAAATGCTCGGCAGGGCCTATTATATCGACGGAGTGGTCATAAAGGGTGCGGGCCGCGGTAATGCCCTTCTGAACACTCCAACCGCAAATCTCGATACCGACAATGAACTGCTGCCCAAGGAAGGTGTATACGCCGTCAGAGTATCCATCGGCGACCACATTTATGACGGCGTAGCCAACCTGGGCAGTAATCCTACATTCAAAGAAGGAAAGATGAGTTATGAAGTGCATATCTTCGACTTTTGCGAGAATTTGCTCGGAAAGCCATTGAGGCTGCATTTCATAGGCCGGATCAGGGACGAAAAGAAATTTGCGCGCATCGAAGATTTGTTTGATCAGATAAGAATGGACATCAATTCCGCGCGGCAGCTCCTAAACAAAAGAAAGACACGACTGTTTGTATGAATCATAATATCTTGAAGGGATCGACGTCTGCGACGACCCTGATTTTTTTGTCCGATTCCAGTCTGCCGAGCAATGTCTTTGCCATTTTATGGAGCTTTCTGCTGTCGCGCGATTTAAGCAGCACCTGGCAGCACCGTTCATAGGATTTTGATTTGGAAGGCACCTCGACAGGGCCAAGTATAGTGACGGCGGTATCTCTTATTTCCCGCACTGCGCGCCAGAGCTCGGCAGACATAGTTCCGCCCTGTTTGCCGAAGACTGTAAAAAGGATCATTCTTGCATATGGCGGATGGTCCAGATCTTTTCTCTGAGAAAGCTCCAGATCATAGAACTCTTCGAAGTCATAATGTTTAAGACATCTGAGCACTTTGCTTCCCGGCGCCCTGGTTTGTATGAATAAAGAACCGTCAGGCTTCACCATTTGCGAGACCTCGATGATCTCCTGGAACGTCTTTTCATAGGCCCTGAAATCCGGCTGCGCCATGATCAGATCGACGTTCATCAACACTGCAGAGGAATATTTCTCCTCCCGGCATTTCTTTCTTTTTACCAGCGAGGTGCCGACGACGATCGGGACGAAGTCCGAAAGATCCGGATTTGCCGAAACATCATCAGAATTCGAAAGCACTTCGGCCTTTTCCAATAGCAGCGACGGGCTTTTGAGCAGCTGAGAGACATCCTCCCGGACCTTTTCGGTACCGGCTGAAAAGGATTGGAGCGAGTTGCCGCCGCACTCGTCGCAATGCTCGGGATTGCGGCGCTCACCGCCGCAGTGATGGCATCTCAGCATTCCGGTGCTCTTATAAAAAGGCAGGGGTATCGAGCATTTCCTGCACGACGCGATGTGTCCGCAATCGGCGCAACGAATGAGCGAGTATCCCTTTCTTCCCACCAGAAACAGTACCTGTTGATGCATCATCAGCAAATTTCTTGCATGACTGACGATTTCGGGAGACAGCGACAACTCGCTCTGCTTGTTGGACTTAAAAGCTGCGATCCTGATGCGGGGCCGTTCTTCCTCGGTCTTCAGGGATACCCTGTTCAGTCTTGAGTATTTGCCTCTGCGGACATTAAAAACTGTTTCCAGCGAAGGGCATACTGAAGAAAGCAGGACGCATTTTTTTTCGATGAATCCGCGCATAACCGCAAGGTCGCGGGCATTATAATGCAGGCCTTCCTCTCCCTTATACGATGGGCTGTGCTCCTCAAGCACCGCGATGAACGAGATCTGTTGCAGAGGCGCCAGTGCGGCCGAACGAGTGCCCAGCAGCACATCTGCCTTCCCGGAAAGTATATTTTTGATGGATTCGGCCCGCTCCTTTTTGGTCAACTGGCTATGCAAAATGCAAAGGCGTTCCCCAACTATGTTGTGCATGAACTCAGCCAGCCTGTCTATGTGCCATTTTTCAGGGACGACGATGAGATATCCGCGACTTTGCCCGGCGGTCTTCCGTATTATTTCCAGCAGAGTGGAATACTCACGTTCAATATCGGGAGCATGATAAAGCAATGCTGAATAGTCGGCTTTTCTTATCTTTGCAGCTACAACTTCCGTAATCGGACCTGGAGGCGTCGACTGCACGCCCGGCGGGTCCGGGCAGAGATGGGGTTCCTTCTTTCTGCCGGTCCTGCGCTTTATAGCGGTATACTCTGCAACAGCTTCATCAAAAAAGGAGCTCTTGAGGGCAAGTCCGACCGGCACCAGGTAATACTCGGCCATCCACATGAGAAAGTTAAGAAAGGACGGGCTTGCATACGGTTCATGTATGCTCGTTATCTCCCTGATCTCCTGTCCCTCGAAGCCGGGATTCTCCCTTATGTCCGCGATAATGCCGAAGCAGACCTGCCTTGCAAGGGGTGCTTTTACGATCCTCCCCTTCAGGTCAGCTGCGGGTGCACAGGTATCATCTGGAAGCTTGTAGGTGAGGGCAGCGAGTTTGAGCGGAAATATGACATCTGCGAACATACTTAAGCATAACTAATGCACAAAGTCTGATACAAGCAGGGGGCTTGAATCCTTTGAAAAGGCGCGGTTAATTGACAATGAATATCTAAACCGAGTAGACTTTTATTAGGGGAATAACGCTTCAAGGAGAAAAACTGATGTTTGAAAAATTCACAGAGAAGGGACGAAAGATAATCATATACGCGAAGGAAGAGGCCGAGAAGAGAAGCAATGACTACCTCGGCACCGAACACCTCCTTTTGGCAATATTACGCGAGGAGGACGGTGTGCCCATTACCATCCTTAAAAAGATGGGCTTATCCATAGAAGAAGTTCGCTATGAAGTAGAAAAAAGTCTGCCCGTAGGCAGTAGCCTTATGACATTTGGGGACATTCCCTTTACTCCGCGCGCAAAGAAGGTGCTCGAGCTTGCTATTGAGGAGGCGAGACTTCTAGGACATGCTTATATAGGCAGCGAACATCTTTTGCTTGGCTTGGTGAGGGAAGACGAGGGAATAGCCGGCAAGATACTCAGGAACCTGGGGGCCAATCTGCTCGGAGCAAGGCAGCTTACCATAAACCTGTCGATCAAGCCGCAGTTTCAAAGCACGCAGCAGAAGGAGAAACGGAAGACCACGACCCCGGCCCTTGACGAGTTTGGGCGCGATCTTACGCTGCTCGCCTCCGAAGATAAGCTTGATCCGGTCATCGGCAGGGAAGAAGAAATCGAGCGTGTAATCCAGGTCCTTGGCCGCAGGCTCAAGAACAATCCTGCAATTATCGGTGAACCCGGAGTCGGCAAGACGGCTATTGTTGAAGGCCTGGCGCAGCGTATTGTAATTGGTGAAGTGCCGGATATCCTTCTGGGCAAGCGAATTATATCGCTTGATCTTGGGGCCCTGATTGCGGGCACAAAATATCGCGGCCAGTTTGAAGAGCGGCTTAAGGCTGTGATGAGGGAAATCCTCCAGTCTGAGAACGTGATTCTGTTCATTGACGAATTTCATACGATTATCGGCGCGGGTGCTGCCGAAGGTTCTGTGGACGCCTCTAATATGCTGAAACCGGCCCTGGCCAGGGGAGAGCTTCAGTGCATAGGCGCAACTACGCCGGATGAATACCGCAAACATATCGAAAAGGATGGGGCTCTGGAAAGGCGGTTCCAGCCTATTTATGTGCAGGCTACCAGCAATGAGACAACGCTGGCAATATTGAAAGGCATCCGTCACAAATACGAGAGTCATCATAAGGTGAAGATTTCGGATGAGTCGATGTCTGCTGCCGTTAAATTTTCTGATAGGTATATCACGGACAGGTATCTTCCCGACAAGGCTATCGACGTTATTGACGAGACGAGTTCCCGCATCAAGCTGAAAAAATCGACTACGCCCCAAGAATTGAAGGACATGGAACACGAGCTTGTACAGCTGTCAAAAGAAAAAACGCTCTATGTCAGACTGCATGAAATCGACAAGGCGCAGAGATTGAGAACTCAGGAAGATAAGCTGAAGAAGGCTTACGAGATTCAGTACAAGAAATGGAAGGATTCGTTGATAGCCGAAGTCCCGGTTGTCGGCGAGGAGGATGTTGCCTATACGGTTTCAAAGATGACCGGCATCCCTCTATACAAGATGGAGGAGACGGAAACCGAAAAACTTCTGAAAATGGAAGATATCCTGCACCTGAGAATCATCGGCCAGGACGATGCCATAAAGGCTGTATCAAAGGCTATTCGCCGTTCAAGGGCAGGCCTCAAGAGCAAGAACCGGCCCATAGGCTCGTTCTTCTTCCTCGGACCCACAGGCGTCGGCAAAACGGAGCTGGCAAAGGCTTTAGCGGAATTCATGTTCAACGACCAGAGTGCTCTGGTGAAGATCGACATGTCTGAATACATGGAGAAGTTTACTGTATCCCGCCTGACCGGAGCGCCTCCAGGTTATGTAGGGTATGAAGAAGGCGGCCAGCTGACGGAGAAGATCAGGAAGAGGCCGTATTCCGTAATCCTCTTTGATGAGATCGAAAAGGCGCACCAGGAGGTCTTCAATATTCTGCTTCAAATCCTTGACGAAGGCGTCCTGACCGACAGTTACGGAAGGAAGGTCGACTTCAGAAACACGATCATCATCATGACGTCGAACCTCGGTGCGCGCATTATTGAGAAGGCTACCCCGCTCGGATTTTACCGCTCGACAGGCGAGAACATGTATGGCAAGATGAAGGATAATGTCCTGTCGGAACTTAAGAAGACATTCAACCCTGAATTTCTGAACAGGGTTGATGAAATAGTCGTGTTCCACACATTGGAAAAGATGCATCTGCTTTCGATCATCGATCTGCTTGTCGATGAGACAAACCGGAAACTTATAGAATACTCGCTGACGCTGAACGTTTCCCCCGAAGTCAAGGAATGGCTGTTGAACAAATATTATCAGCCTGTTTATGGGGCGAGACCTATGAGAAGGGCGATCTACAAAGAGATCGAAGACCCTCTGTCAGAGGAGTTGCTGAGAGGCCGCTTCAAAGACACGGCGGTCGTCAATGTGGAGCTAAAGGATGGCGCCGTACAATTTGCTGAGGCGTCGGACTCGGTGCTGGCTTCCATAAACTGAGTGCATTAACGTAAAATAGATCCATTCAGAGGGGCGTTTCCTTCGGGATTCGCCCCTTTTCACGAGATGAAAAATAAAGGGACCATACTGCTTGCAGTTCTGATTTCCTGCGCTCTTTTGTTCGCATTTCTGTTCAGCGGCAAGGATGAAACGCCTGCGCCCCGAAAGGCTGCTGTCGGCTATCCTGCCCCGGATTTTACGCTGACTGACATTGCCGGCAAGATGTGGCGTCTTTCCGACATGAAGGGAAAGGTCGTCCTGGTCAATTTCTGGGCGACATGGTGCGATTCATGCAAAGAGGAGAACCCTGCATTGCAGAGATTCATCAACTCCGAGAGACAGAACGGCAACCTGGTTGTATTGACGATCCTTTTCAATGACTCGCCGCTGAATGCTGCGGATTATCTGAAAAACAACAACTTCTCTTTCAATGTCCTTATAGATGACCGAAAAACCTCGATGGAATACGGAATAACAGGCGTACCGGAGACCTTTGTGATTGCTAAAACAGGGGAGCTCAAGAACAAGTTTGTCGGTCCGGTTAATTGGAATGATCCGGATATTAAGACCGCAATCGACAAACTGACAGCCGGGAAATAAAAGGCCCGCCGAATGGGAAAGATCAGGACTCCCGAAAAAACACTGTTGTTTGTTGGCGCGCTCTATGCAGATAATGGATGCTATCAGAAGGCCTACAACCTTCTTATGCAATCATTCGGAGAGGTGGCTATGGAGACAGCGCCATTCAGATGGGATTATTCTGATCATTATACGCAGGAGATGGGCAACTTGCTTTATCGCAGGTTTATTTTTTTTAAAAAACTGTTAGAGCCCGGCATGCTTGCTGAAACCAAGATGGCTACGAATGACATCGAGCGTTCGATGTCTGTCGAAGGCAGGCGACGTGTAAATCTGGACCCGGGCTATCTAACACTCGCGAAGATAGTACTCGCAACGACTAAAGATTATTCGCATCGTATATACCTGAGAGGCGGAATACACGCTGAAGTTACGCTCATTTATTCGAAGGAAGCAGGGGAATACCTGCCGAACATCAATACCTATAATGATTACAAGGATGAACGACACAGGAAAATATTCATACTGGGACGCGAACTTTTCGGGATGATGAACAGAGCAGTTTAGGCTTTGCATTCGACAGATCAGGCTTTTGCAATACCCTCGCCCGCTTGGATCTGCTGCTGCCAGGTCGAGTTGATTTTGGCTGTTGGTATACATTAATCTATAAGGCATTATTTTTTGGAGAGGTGACCGAGAGGCCGAAGGTGCACGACTGGAAATCGTGTGTGGGGCTAACACCTCACCGAGGGTTCGACTCCCTCCCTCTCCGCCATGGAATGGATTTTCCGTAGTCAGGGGCCGGCCCTGCGCAGCAGGCCGATGTGAACCCCGTCAGGTCCGGAAGGAAGCAGCGGTAAGCATTTTGTCTGGGTGCCGCAGCAAGCCGGTTCCATAACCGATTCTTGTTGATCGGTGCCGGCCCCTGAGTATGGAAAATCCGCATATTAAGTCATTGCAAGGGTGAATCTTCTATGTCCTATCTGGTGCTTGCAAGAAAATGGAGACCCAAGACATTCGACGAGCTTACGGGTCAGGAGCCCATTGCCGGCATTCTTAAGAATGCAATTATAAACGATAAGGTTGCTCATGCCTATATATTCTCAGGACCGAGAGGCGTCGGCAAGACCTCAACAGCCCGAATACTGGCAAAGGCGCTGAATTGCGCTCAGGGGCCAACGGCTGATCCCTGCGGTACGTGCACATCGTGTCAGGCAATATCCGAGGGCTCCTCTATGGATGTTACAGAAATAGACGGCGCGTCGAATACCGGCGTAGACAATATTCGCGATCTCCGCGAGAGGGTTCGCTATGCTTCCTATGGAGGGGCGTTCAAAGTCTATATAATAGACGAATCTCACATGCTTTCGACGGCAGCTTTTAACGCCCTCCTGAAGACGCTGGAGGAGCCGCCGGCACATGTTATTTTCGTGCTGGCTACAACGGAACCGAAAAAAATTCCGGCTACTGTGCTCTCCCGCTGCCAGCATTTGCCGTTCAGACGTATCACAACCCAGAAGATAAAGGAACGACTTAGATACATCGCGGACAGCGAAGCGATAAAGATTGACGACTCTGCGCTCGAAATGCTCGCACGTGCGGCCGACGGCAGCATGAGGGACTCGCTTACCATCCTGGACCAGATAGCCTCATTTTCAGAGGACATATCGGCTGAAGACGTCAAGGACCTGCTGGGATTTTCTGATATGCAGACGCTTGCCAGTCTTGCAGAAGCAGTGATCGAAGGCAAACGAAAAGACATCGTTGATATCTTAGCCGGCCTGGCCGAGTCCGGTACCGACCTGAAGACGTTCGTTAAGGATTTTCTGCAGTTCATGCGCGATCTCCTGATCGCCAGAATTGTAGGCGACACAGCAGGCATAATGGACCTGAGCGAAGAGGAGGCCGGTGCCATCAAGTCTATTGCATCAAAAACCAATGAGGAACACCTTGCGCTGCTGCTGACGGAGCTGATCAGGGCAGAGCCGTCGATACGTTCTGCGATCTTTCCGCGCATCAATCTAGAGATTGCGCTGTTGCGGCTCAGTCTGATGAGCCGCTTTTCGACTATAGATGAAGCGATAAGGGCTCTCGGAGGGAGCGCCTCGCGAGCTGCAACGGCTGACGCATCACATAATGCAAGCGGCCATACTATGGTTAGAAAGGGCGTTGAAGGGGCTTTGAGGGGCGGACCAAAAAAAGAAACGAAACGTGTTGCGCCAAGCCCGGACAAGATTCCTGATCAGGCGAGCCCTTCTGAGGAAAAAAGCAGCCCGGTCAAGGTGGCCGACGCAGATGTTTGGGAAACCGTCCTTGCGCGACTGGAGGCATCGCATGCTCCTTTAGTGTGCAAGCTGAGGGAAGGCGAGGCTACGGTTTCAAAAGGCGGCGTCAATATCCTGTTCAACGGCGGCGTTGGAGTTCTGGCTGAATCGGTTCGGGAAAATGTGAAGCTGATTCAGGATGCTATCAAGGAAGTATCGGGGAAATCGCTGCTAGTCAATGTCGAGACAAGGGAAGTGAAATCCGCCAGCAGATCCGATCTGAAAGAGGCTGCGCTGAAAAACCCGATCGTTCGAGAGGCCCTCGAATTGTTCGATGGAAGAATCGCCGAAATCTCGCAAACCAAAGATAGTTAGAGGGAGGAGCAAATGTCGAAAAAGATGCTTGGTGATATGATGCGGCAGGCCCAGAAGCTTCAGACAGAAATGCAGAAGATGCAGGAAGAGGCCAAGAAAAAAACGGTAGAAGCGTCAGCTGGCGGCGGTATGGTCACGGTTGTGGCAAGCGGTGCCGGTGAACTCGTTTCCATAAAGATAGAAAAAGATGTGGTGAATCCCGATGATGTCGAGATGCTCCAGGACCTTATCTTGGCGGCAACTAATGAGGCATTGAGACTCGCCCAACAGATGGTGAATGAAGAGATGTCCAAACTTACTATGGGACTCAATATTCCGGGGCTCGGCGGTTTGGGCAATATGCTCGGGAGGTAGAAGGGGCCTGGGCCTCAGATATGACTCAAGGGATTATTGACAATCTTGTGAATCAGCTGACGAAACTGCCCGGCATAGGCAGGAAAACTGCACAGAGACTCGCTTTTTTCATTCTAAACATGCCTGCTGAGGAGGCTAGGGCTATGGCGACCGCCATAACCGATGTCAAGGACAAGGCGCTGTTCTGCTCTGCATGCTTCAATATTACCGATACCGACCCCTGTGAAATCTGCAGTTCGCCCGGGCGCGACAAAAGCAAGGTATGCGTGGTAGAAGAGCCCAGCAATATATTGGCTATAGAGCGTTCCAGAGGTTTCAACGGTACCTATCACGTGCTGCTAGGGGCGCTTTCCCCAATTGACGGAATCACTCCGGACCGTCTGAAGATCAATGAGCTGGTAGAAAGGGTCATGCGCGGAGGCATCCAGGAAGTGATAATAGCAACTAATCCCAACACCAAAGGAGAGGTAACGGCACGTTATCTTACGGAGGTGCTTAAGCCCCTGGGCATCGGAATTTCGCGCATAGCTTACGGATTACCTATAGGCAGCGATATTGAATTTGCCGATGAAGTGACGCTCTCCAAGGCGCTCGAAGGCCGCAGAGAAATCTGACCCGCCCATTTCTGTATTCAGCAACTTCCGACCGAGAAAAATTTGCCGGGCCCTTGCCGGACTGGGAAAATATTGAGGATGCCGTTGCCGGATTGCCTGCACGAAATTCGGCCGGTATCTGCTAACTGATTGGACTAATGCAATATTCAGTGGTGCCCTGGGCTGGTACGGTGATTGCAATGCTATCCGCCAGGAGGATGTGCATATGTCGATTATATTGAAGAATTCATTATTGTTCCAGGGCGTGGCCGACGAGGAATTGTCGGAGGTGACAAAGAAGGTAAGGATCAAATCATTCCGTAAAAACGAGACGATCTTGCATGAAGATGAAGCCAATAGCCATATGTATATCATCATCAGCGGCATGGTCAAGGTAATTCAGATCACGGAGGACGGACGGGAAGTAGTGATCGCAATCCATAAAACGGGCGATTCCTTTGGAGAGATCTCAATGATTGACGGCATTGCGGCATATGCAACCGTAATTGCCATGGGAGATACCACGGTAGGCCTGATGCACAAAGAGGATTTTCTCAATATGCTGCGGCTCAATCCTAAGGTATTTGAAAATGTGCTAAAGATAGTTTGCGCAAAATTTCGCCAGACACTTTATCCGGTGAAAATATCCAATGTCAAAAGCTCACTGGGGAAGGTCAAAACCCTGCTCGACTGGATTGCAAGCGATCACGGCAGAACCAATTCGGACGGTGTCAGCATCGATTTTCGCCTGACACATCAGATTATAGCCAACATGACAGGGCTTTCGCGTGAAACCGTTACTCGCGGGATGGATAAGCTTAAGAGCGACCATCAGATAGTGTTGGATGGTAACAGAATCTGTCTCACGCGCGTGTAGCAGTTAACCGCTACCTAGCGGTATGGAGTTTTGTATGTTTGTAAAAAAAGGGTTTCAGGACCTTTAGCCCTGCTGCTGATATAATAGGTTTGACTAGCCAGGTCAAACGGGATTTGCTGCCGAGGCATCTCCTGCAGTACGGATGGACTAGTTTCATCTGCCTGAAGCCCTTTATAATCTCTCCAACCGCATCGGATGAAAGGATTTCCTCGAGCGAAGAGCTGCTGATATTGCCGATCTTCGTGTTGCCGTCATAATCTATGCAGCAAAGTATGACATCGCCGTTATAAAGCACCGCAAAATGGTCCTGCATCCCAAAGCAGCAGCCCGCCCAAGCATCGTGAACGCTTGAGTCGTCGAAGGCATGGCCCCAATCTGCCAGCACATAGGTCTCAAAAAAGACTTTAGGATATATCTCGACGACATTCCATTTGTACGAGACGAGCTTATCGATTCTGGCAAGTGCGGACTCCCTTTCCCTGCCGCTGAATCCGAGCATATCATAAAGGCGGCCTGCCCAGTAGCCGAATGTATCCCGAAGCTCCTTTGTCGAAGACATGACCCTGACAGGACCCATCCTGGCTTCCATCGATTTTTTAGGGAATCTGGTGTTCAGAAAGCGGAACTTAAAAATGGTATCCTTGTGTCTGGCGTGATACTCTCCGAAAAAATTGATTATCCCCTCCAGATAGGTATCAAATGAAAGCCCCTTTGCCTTTCTTAGTTTGAATGACCTTTCATCAGGGGTTTGGAGTGATATGTCCATCTGATGAAGATCGAAGTCCAGAAGCCGCTTGCCCGTGTCGCCGCCCAGCCTGCTGCCGTTTGTGGTAAGGCCGACCTTCACGTTAACCTTGAGAGCATGATCAAGTATCTCAAAAAAATTCGGGTGCAGCGTCGGTTCGCCCATGACATGAAAGGTGACTTTTTCTGCAATGTCTTTTTCGCCTATTTCTGAAATAAGCCTTTTGGCAAGAGCAATATCCATGTATCCGTAAGGTCTCTTCATCTCGGACTTCGGACAGAATATGCAGTTGAAATCGCATACATTGGTAAGCTCGATATGCACCCTCTGCAACGGGGTCTCAATATGTCCTAATTTCTTCTTGATCACCGCTATTTCAGCGCTTCCCTGGTCATTTTCTCGGCGGTCTCGAAAACCGCTGTCTTACCGCTTTCTGTCCTTGCCTCTATATAGAACCTCACCTTTGGTTCGGTGCCTGAAGGCCTGATCATCAGCCAGGAACCGTCGTCGAATACAAGCTTGGTGCCGTCGACCGTAATTACTTCTCTAATCGTCCGCAACTGGCCGCAGACGTCGATCTTACTGCCTGCGGAATAGCGTTGCGAAATCACGGCAAGCTTGTCGAGCAGGGGTTTGCCGACCAGAGACCTGTCGACTGAAATGCCAGAACGATCGGGATAGTAGCATCCATAAACATCCATCAATTCTTTCAGATATTCGCCTAGATTCAGTCCGGTTGCAGCCATCATTTCGACAGAGAGCAGGAAGCCGAATAGGGCGTCCTTTTCAAGGGTGTGGTTGAACCCCGAAATGCCGTCGGACTCTTCAAAGGCGACAATAGCCCTTTCGGATGAAGATTGAAGCAGAAAGGGACGGAAATTCTTGAAACCAACCCTTGTCTCTCTTATGGGGATGTCCAGTTTCCCGGCGATTGCATTGACGAAGTTGCTGGTTCCGACAGACTTCGCTACAACGCCCTGAATCCCTTTGTGCACATGCAGAAAGTGCAGTGCTACGGCGCCGAAATAGTTCATCGGAATCTGGACTGTCCCGTCTGAATGCCTTATTCTGTCGCCGTCGGGATCCATTATGGCGCCGAGCTTGAAACGGGCCTCGCTGCTCCCCAGATACTCATCTATGGCGGCCATATTAGTCTCGCTCGGTTCCGGCGCAACCCCGCCGAACAGATAATCATCCTCGGTCCTGAGATATTTAATCCTGGAACTCTCGCCGACGATTCTCTGAATGCAGTTGCGGGTAGATCCATTGACATTGTCTACGCATATGCAGCAGTCGCTGCTGCTGACAAAGCTTTTAATTCTGGCTATGTCAATCGTTTTTCTGGAGATCAGATATTTTATATATAGATCGGTCAGGTCGACGTTATCAACCTTGGCGGGCAAGACTTTTGAAAAAAGCAAATTATCCCCCATCATGCAGTTTGCAATCTCCTCGATTACGGATGTAATCTCGGTGCCGGCAGGGCCGCCGTCAGAGGGGTTGAATTTGAATCCGGCATAATTTGCAGGGTTATGCGACGGTGTAAGATTGATCGAACATGCGGCACCCAGCATCTCGATTCCGGCAGAGAACTGGGGTGTCGGAGACTCTCCGGCGTACCACGTCCTGATGCCGTCCTTCTGCAGGATGCCGATGACCTCCATAGCAAACTGCGGACCAAGAAAGCGGTTATCGTGGCCGACTATAGCGCCGCGATTCTTTATATCTTCATACCCGGACACGCCGATGGCCTCCATTACCGAAGGTTCTTCCTGCCTGAACATCTCAACAATAGCGGTTGTGACGACGCGCAGATTATTAAAGGTAAAGTCCGACCCAATCTCCCCGCGCCAGCCGGAGGTGCCAAAGACAACCTTGCATGGAGCTTGATTTTCACGGGCAAACTGCTCTATGGCAGAAAGAAACTGACGATTCTTTTTGACATCTGAGAGTATTGCCTTCCAGCAGGAAGCGGCACTTTCGAATCCTTGTTCCATGAATACCTCCATTACAATAATCGCCGAATGGATTTATTTTAACAGACCGGATGCATTGTGGGTAATTGAATGATTGACGAGCCCTTAAGCTGGTATCAGCCCCGCGAGTTCTGAGCAGCAATCTTTACCTGCCACTCAGCCGCTTTTCGCAGGATGGCCTCTTCGTCGGCATATAGATGATGCCTGTCGTTTATGAGTTGCCTGCCGCCCACTATTACGCATTCCACATCTGATGCCATGGCCGAATACACGATGTGAGAGTAAATGTCGTAAATCGGACTCAGGTGAGGTTTCCTTAAATCGATTGAGACGATGTCCGCCTCCTTACCCTTTTCGAGGCTTCCTATTTTATCAGCCAATCCAAGGGCCTGAGCACCCCATCTTGTGGCCATCAAGAGCGCGGTTTTGGAATCGAGCACGGTCGGATCATTCGCCGCAGCCTTGTGCAGTTTCGCCGCAGTGGACATTTCACTGAGTATATTCTGATCGTTGTTGCTGGCCGCCCCATCAGTTCCCAATGACACATTTACGCCGGCCCTGATCATCCTGGGTACCGGCGCTATTCCGGAAGCAAGTTTGAGATTGCTCTCCACGCAGTGGGAGACGGAGACAGACCTTTTGGCAAGCAGGTCTATTTCAAAATCGTCAAGATGGACGCAGTGGGCTGCTATCAACCTTTCGTCAAGAAAGCCGATCATTTCCAGATACTCCGCCGGACGTTTGCCGTGCCTTGAAACAATATCTTCGACCTCCCAGAGCGTTTCAGACAGATGCATATGAAGGTTCACGTCGAGCCGCTCGGCAAGCTGCTTCGCCCTTCTCAGTGTTTCCGGCCCGCACGTATGGGCGCCATGCGGAGCCAGGCATGGATAAATATTGTCGTCGTTATGCCAGTTATTTATGAATCTCTCCGCGTTAGACAGATATTCATCGAGTGTCGAGGCAGCCACAGTTGGAAAGTCGATAATGCCGGCGCCGAGCATGGCCTTCATGCCGAGGGTTTTCGTGGCCTTGGCCGTGCTGTCGCCGAAAAAATACATGTCATTGTAGGTTGTGATCCCGGCCTTAAGCATCTCCAGGCAGGAAAGCTCCGAGGAATCGTATACGAACTCCGGCGTGAGCCATCTTGCCTCGGCCGGCCAGATATGTCTTTCGAGCCATTCCCTTAGGGGCAGGTCATCGGCCAGCCCGCGGAAATAGACCATTGCAGCATGTGAATGCGTGTTTACAAGACCCGGTATCAGCACGTTGCCGCCTTTGCGAACCATATTCGATGTTGAATATTTGCGCGCAAGCTCGTCCGCTTTTCCGACATCGACTATGCTGCGGCCCTTTACTGCAACGGCCCCGCCAGTAATCGCTTCGAGGCCCTCGTTCATTGTCAGGACGTAATCGCCGCAAATGATATAGTCGGCTGTTTGCACCTTTATCCTAATCTCCTTCGAACTCTGTAAGGTGAAATACCTTGTATCCCTTGCCGCGCAGCCTAGTTGAGCCGCCGACAGCTGGCAGGTCCACTATGAACGCCATTTCAGTCACTATGCCGCCGAGCTTTTCTATCAGTGCAGCTGATGCAAGCGCAGTGCCGCCCGTTGCGAGAAGATCGTCGACCAGCAAAACGCGATCCCCTTCCAATATGGCATCTTTATGTATCTCGATAATGTCGGTCCCGTATTCCAGCTCATACTCGTGGCTTATGGTCTCTGCCGGGAGCTTGCCCTTCTTCCTGATCGGCACAAAGCCTTTGCCGAGCGTGTAAGAGAGCGCACCGCCAATAATAAACCCTCTGGACTCTATTCCCACTATGATGTCGAAGGAGTCCGCTTTGGGCCTGAAAGACTGTGTGAATGTATCTATTACGAGCTTGAACCCGACGGGGTCTTTTAGCAGCGTAGTAATGTCCCGGAACATTATGCCTTTCTTCGGATGGTCCGGGATGGTTCTGATCTTGGATTTGATCGACATCATGGCCTCCTATTTAGCGCAATTGCACCCAACGTTTGTGATCCTGGGTATCGTATTCAGCAGCAGCGCCTTTACATTGTCGGCGTTTTTCTTCATGATGGTCAATATCATGTCCCATGTAACGGGGTCCTCGCCTTCCTTCCAGCAGTCATAGTCTGTCGACATTGCGATGGATTGATAGCATATGCCGAGCTCACGGGCAAGAATCACTTCAGGCACCGTTGACATATTGATCACATGAGCACCAAGCCGTCTGAACATGTAAGATTCCGCCCTGGTCGAAAAACGCGGCCCTTCGATTGTCACTACCGTGCCGCCG
>DATHDF010000048.1:0-4259 GCA_035319185.1 Dissulfurispiraceae bacterium
GACCCGAGGCCTTATGCGGTTGGCTCGATTGCAGCCACTTTCGCCAAGTACCCTCATATTGGCGCCGTTTTGCCTGCAATGGGATATTCCGACGAACAAAGACGCGAGTTTGAGGAGACAATTTCCCGCACACCGTTCGATGTCGCAGTGATCGCAACCCCTGTAGATTTACACAAAATTATACGCATAGACAGGCCGACTGTCAGGGTTTCATACGATTTCGATGTCGGGCTGGGTTCGTATATAGATACATTTTTCGTCGCGCACAACCCTGGACCGTAGGCCGGCCGGCTCATTAAGTATCCTGGGAAGCCCGTTACATTTGAGAATACTAAACCGGATCGGCTATCATTAAATAACTAAATATCACGCATCAAAGGAGAATTTTAATGGGAAGTGTTTGAGGTGTAAACAATAAGGCGCCTTGGGCGCCGAAGGTGATCCTTGGAGGAGCTGCCGTGCTTCTGCTTCTGTCGTCACAAGGGATATTGTCCGCCCCGGCGGCAATATTAATAGGAATAGGATTGGTTGTAATAGTCAATGCAATTGCGGCCAGAAAAGGCGGACAGTGCTGAAACCCGTCGACAGGCGGTACATGACATGCCATACGCGCTAAGTGAAGCATGGAACCGTTCTATCTGAAAGCAAAGACAATCTCTGACGCATGGTTTCAGCTGATTTACAATATATTTGACAACTCGTACACGCAGCAAATACAGCGGGGATCATTCGAAAAGGAGCAGTACCGCCTGCAATATCCCGGTATGGCCGTTTTTATCGAACACCCCGGTGAAGATATCGTCCCGGTGATCCCGCCTGCGCTGGGGATACCTTCTCCTACCTCGATGGAATACATCGAAGGCTATTTTGCGAACTATCTGATGGACCCTGAACTGTCTGAAAACGAGACTTACAAGTACGCAAGCCGAATCCATTACCCGATGCCGAAGGGAGGGAGCCAGCTTGAGCGAGCCATTGCCATGCTGAGGGAAACACCCCTGACGAACCAGGCGGTAATCGAGATCGGCACGCCGGAGGATTACGACACCTGCTTCGGCAAGGATGGAAAGCTGGATCCGCCATGCCTGAGGTTGCTTGATTTCAAGGCGATACCGATGAACGATTCATTGCTACTGACAGTTTCAGCCTATTTCCGCTCATGGGACCTGTGGGCCGGCTTCCCTTCGAATCTCGGCGGCATAGAGCTGCTGAAGCAGTACGTCGCAGGCGAGACCGGAATGAAGAACGGCCCCATGTACGCATACAGCGCAGGGGCACACATCTATGGCTACCAGGAAGAGCTTGCCAGGATCAGGACCCTCCGTCCCATGAAAAAGTAGCCTTTCGGCGCTGTTATTTCCAGGAGGATTCTATCTTCCCTGCCACTCCCTGTGATCATCACGATCATGATCGCGGTCATCATGGTCACGGCGGTCACGGTCGTCATCATGTTCGCGGCGGTCGTCGTGCTGCCGGTGCTCACGGTCCCTGTATTCTCCATAACCCCCGTGATCGTAATCTCTGTCATAATATCCTATGCAACCTGTACATGCAATAGCCAGGCATATGAGAAAGAGAAACACAAACCTGATTATCATTTTGGACCTCCTATCTCTGCAAATAGTGATACTTACAGTACCTCATCAAAAAATGCTCTCCTGACTTAAACAGACAGCAAAATGGTGTCTTACCAGCGATGATGCCTGCCTGAACCATAAAAGAAATAAAATGACGGCCCGTAATAAGGGTAGTAATAATACGGAGGAGGAGGCGGCGGATAATACGGCGCAGGTTCATAATAGTATTCACGCGGTCTCGCCTCGCGGTATTCGCGGTAGTATCCATCAGAGCGTTCGCTTTCGCAAACTTCCCTGACCCGATCCTTTATAAGCCTGTCATCATCCCATACCCTCTCCCGAATCTTGCGGCAGCGAGTGCCCTCATCCACCCCGTCAGGATCAGCCTGATAAACAACACGGCCATCTTCCGTACGATAGCGCGCTGCCCTGTTTGCCTGCGCAGCCTCATACGACGCCCTGTCTGAAATGTCGCCCAGGGTGGCCCCAAACACACCTCCAAGGGCTGCGCCTATCAAGCCTCCTCGCCAGGGATTCTTGTGGTCAAGCAAAGCGCCCGCGATCCCCCCTACGCCTGCACCGACCCCGCCGCCCTGCACCTGGGCGGGCGTACATCCGAACTGCAGGCTGACAAACAGAAAACAAATACACAAAATAATCT
Source organism: Dissulfurispiraceae bacterium (assembly GCA_035319185.1). Taxonomy (GTDB): domain Bacteria; phylum Nitrospirota; class Thermodesulfovibrionia; order Thermodesulfovibrionales; family Dissulfurispiraceae; genus Fen-1308. The sequence continues at coordinate 2,239 of DATHDF010000048.1, forward strand.
TTTTCATATATTGCCCACGCGACCCCCTTAACTTATTATAGCCATACCTTGCCGGATGCAACACAAACAACCACTAATTGCGTCAGGCGTACGCATGCTATCCGGCCCGCTTCTTTTTCGGCGCCTTCTCCTTCGGCTCCACCCCAAACCTCTCATCATTTATGCTGATCGCCTCGACAATCTCCTGAGCGTCGGATTCAAAATCCTCCGTTGCCTCCGGCAGGTACAGCCATTTTTTCAAAACCGGATGCTGAATCACATTGCGATACTCCGCCAAAATGGACTCATGGAACTTATGGTCCGTCGGGATCAGCAGCCCGTTCCACGGCTCTGCGCCCGATGACAGAAGCAGGGTAAGCCGCCCATGAAGATAGCATGCAAGGCAGCCGAACATGGATCTTTCTATGTAACTCGGCTCATCCATGAGAGGCTCGATCACCCACCGGAGCGGCTGCTCCTTCTTATGGCGTTTTGATGAAGACATACATTTAATTCTACGGATATCTGCCTGTCCTGCCAATCTACTTTTTACAAGACAAAGAGAAACGGGTATATTATTGTGTATATCAGCAATGGCTCTACAGGAGGCACGCCAAATGGAAAAGAGGATCGTATATTTTGAAAAGACAGGCAGGGAAAACAGCGGCGCTTGTCTTGAGCGGGTGAAAGATGAGTTGAAGGAAGGCGCTAAAAGGCATGTCGTCATCGCATCGACGACCGGGGAAACCGGACTTATGTTTGCCGAGGCCCTCAAGGGCAGCGACCTTAATGTTGTTGTCGTCACTCATTCAGCAGGGTTCCGCGGGCCAAATACATTTGAGGCTGGGAATAACACTCTTGAGCAGATACGGATGACCGGCGCAAAGATATTCACCGGCACGATCCTCACCCATTCGATTGAGACATCTCTCAATTCCAGGTTTAACGGCGTATACCCCGCCATGATAATAGCTAATTCGCTGCGGCGGTTCGGAGAGGGGGCAAAGGTATGTTGCGAAATCGTCATGATGGCGGCTGATGCAGGGCTTATACCCGAAGGGGAAGAAGTCATTGCCGTAGCCGGTACGGGATACGGAGCCGATACTGTCATGGTCCTGAAATCCGCAGCATCAAAACGCTTTCTGGAGCTGCGAGTGCTCGAAATACTGGCCAAGCCCAGGGTGTAATGGCCGAGATACCCTACCGGGGATTTTTCTTCGGTAGTAACATTTTTTCAAAGGAGAGAAGATCTATGGCAAAAGGAATCATCATTTACGGCAAGGCCGGCTGACCCTTTACCGACAAAGCCAGGTCGGTTTATGGAGACAGGGCGCAGTATTTCGATGTGAAAGCTGATCACGACAAGCTTGACGAAATGCTGGTGTATTCAAAAGGCGTGAGAAAAGTCCCTGTTATCGTCGAAGGCAAGGAGGTTTCGATCGGTTATGGAGGTGCTTGAGGCGTATAGCGCCGATAGTTGATCGGCAAAAGTTTGATTTCCTCACAAGGCCAATTTTTCTGCAAGATCTGAGATTAGTGGGCTGGTACAACCCTGCCCTTTTCCCTTCTCAGAAAGAGTTCACCAGAATCAGGACTCTCAGCAGCCGTAGAAATAGCCTCGCCCTCTCTTCACTTTACAGTGAGATTCGTAGGGGGCGACGGGACTCTCTGCTTCGCCTGCCCTGAATCAATATTGATAATCAAAGAAGACTCATCCACGGCCTCAAAGGCCGAGCCCGTGACTCCCGCAAGTTCGTGGAGCACGTCATTGTCCCATCTCGAGTCCGGTACCCCGGATATGTACCAATTGGAGCCGTTATCTGCAAGGATCATCCCGTACTTCTTGAGTGCCGAAAGTATTACCTGGACATCTCTTGAGAATCCGGATATATCGTATCCGGACTTCAGCCGGAATCTCTGCCCCATAGGAGGATATTGCTGCCCGGTCAGGCTTGATGCCTGGTGGCGTGCAGGCCATATAAAGACGTTGCGGGTATGAAAAGCAGTGAACCGCACAGCATGTCTTATCTCCCCGGCTGCGA
>DATHDF010000049.1:0-18868 GCA_035319185.1 Dissulfurispiraceae bacterium
TGATGTTGTCTGCAATCTGAGCTTCGACGGTGGCCATGTCGTTGGCTGCAATCGCGAAGATTAGAGTGGAGAACGGCGTTGCTGTCGATCCCTTCTTCGTTGCTTCGCTGTTCAGATCGATTGTTGTTAGATGATCTAAATACATGTCGCTGGCGTTCATTATAAGTACTCTCCTTTATGGCTATTGGCTATGCATAGGAACTGCAACCTGCGGATGAGGGTCCGGTAGCGGGCATTCCGTTAACCTGGACTCGTCTGGTCCGATAACGTGAAGGGGGTCTCGGAGTCGGGGACACCTCTTCGCGCTCCCCGAAGGAGTCAGGATCGGCGCACCGAGGCCGAGCCTCAGTTTCTTTGGTGGAGGCGGCGGGAATTGAACCCGCGTCCGAAAGCACTACTCCCAGGCTTCTACATGTTTATCCAACCTACTTAAGTTTCGGATGGCGGCATGCCGGTCAGCGGGCCCTCCGTCATCCTATCCCTGAAATCTCCCTCTTCCGGTCAGGGCGCCCCGGAAGAGGCAGCCTGCTGAATGACGCCCAGTACAAGCCGCAGGCGGTCTTGCGTGAGCGTGCCGCTTTTAGTTAAGCAGCAAGTGCCAGTTCGTTGTTGGCGTTTGTGTTTGTTTCCACCTTTTTACGTGGTGATGGAGCCACGACATGCGACCTGAGCCTCATAACCCCCGTCGAGTCCTTTCGCCCCCGAGTGCCGAGAAGCTCTCTTCCTGTTCATATTATAACATTTATCCATTCAGCCTCATTTGGGATAAAAGGCTATTGTCAAAGCAACAGTTTCTGTATAATACAGCTAATGAATGTGAAAAATATTTTATCTTTCATCGAAACTTTCTTCTCCAGGACCCTCTGGGAAATAGAGACTGTCGGTCTCAAGAGGACGCGGCGTGCCGGTCTCGTGGCAACCAGACTCATGTACAAGCTGGCCGACGATTTTCAACGCGGCGAGTTTTCAGTGCGTGCGTCAAGCCTGGTATATACGACTCTGTTGACATTCGTGCCTTTGCTGGCAATAGCGTTTTCGGTGCTGAAGGCATTCGGCGTTCATAATATGCTGGCACCCATGCTGCTGAAGTTTCTGGAGCCTATAGGGGATAAAAGTGCGGACATCACTGCGACAATTGTAGGTTATGTAGACAAGATAGATGTGAAGGTGCTCGGCACAGTCGGTCTGGCTTTGCTGCTTTATACTGTCATTAACACGGTTCAGCAGGTCGAGAATGCGTTCAATCATTTCTGGCAGATTAGCCGTGCGCGAAATTTCCTGCAAAAGGTCCGCGACTACCTTAGCGTTCTTTTCGTAGGCCCGATTCTGATAGTTGCATCGCTTGGCATTACAACCACGATCATGAGCCACGGCGTTACGCAAAAACTCAAAGAGTTCGAGCCCTTCGGTACCGGTATCATATATTTTGGCAAGCTTTTCCCGTATTTCCTGACCATAGCCGCGTTCACTCTGTTTTATTTTCTTCTACCCAACACAAAGGTGCGCATGAAGTCGGCAATGGCGGGCGGCGCGTTTGCGGGTATCACCTGGCAGATCCTGAGCTGGGCCTTCGCAAAATTTCTGGTCTCAACCGCCCAGTATTCAGCCGTCTATTCGGGGTTTGCCATTGTGCTGGTCTTCATGGTCTGGCTGTATTTCAACTGGCTCATTATGCTCGCAGGTGTCAAGGTGGCGTTTTATCATCAGTATCCGACATCCCTGGGCATGCGCTTCGACAGCACAGTATTCACTGAGCGATTTAAATATCAGCTGGCCCTTGCCATTGTATATTTGATTGCATTGAATTACCGTCTTGACAAGCCGCGCTGGACACTCAGGAAGCTTGTCCGCCATCTGCGGCTCCCGGTCGCGCCCGTGACGGATGTCCTGAATGCGCTTGAAGCGGGCAAGATATTGCTCTTGCTGAAAGATGATTTAACTTATCTGCCCGCCAGGGATGTGGAATCAATAACCGTGCTTGATGTGATTGTTGCTGTGCGGCAGCAATTTCCCGGCGACAAGTTGTTCGTTGATGATAAGTGCGCTATGCCCTCCATAAGGCGACTATTGGAACGGCTTGACAAGAGCATTGTGGACGCATTTTCTGAAGAAACCGTTAAGGACCTCCTATCCGCCTCCGAGACTGTCGACTGCGAGACAAAGTCGGGTAGCATCTAAAACCTGATCCCAATCAGCTCTACCTTTAAGGCCCGAAGACCGCAGAGATCTGCTCATATCATTTCAGACCCATGGGTACGATATAAACCGTATAAATTGCTGATAACTGTCTGCGCCCAGTCGGGCGCTTAAGGGCAAATTTCAGCGCGCAATAAAGAATGCTTCGGGCCTGAAATCCGGTTCAAAGATAGACAATGTCATCTGCGAGGCCGGTAAGTTTCTCTGCTACTGAATCTGTCACAAGCCATGTATTTTCGATGCCGACAACGCCCATATCCGGAAAGATAAACTTGGGCTCAATCGCGACGGCCTGCCCCTCCTCCAGAGTAGCCTTGAAGCCCTTGGCCAAAACAGGAAGCTCATTGAGCTCCAGCCCCACGCCGTGGCCGACGAATTTTGCCTGTTCGCCGGCATTGCCCATAAATTGATCGCCGAACCCGGCTTCTTCGGCTGTCACAAGCGCGCTCAGATAAAGGTCTTCGCAGACGGTCCCAGGCCGCAGACCCTGAACAATCTGAGCCTGGATTCCAACGGCAGCGTCAAATGCTTTTCTTAACTGCAGATCGATCTCTCCAAAGACAAAGATACGCGTCATGTCCATCACATAATCGCCGTAGGTGCCGGAATAGTCTACGATGATAGGGACATTCTCTTCTATAACGCTTTTCGACGGACCAAAAGGTGTCCCCCCTGATGTCCCTTTTGCCGTGACAGGCCCGTCGAAGCCTCCTGGATGCGCAGCCCTTGCGCCTGCGGCTGAAAGGCCGATTATCTCCTGCCCGAAAGAGCGCATGCGAATCGTGCCTTCGCTGCCGCTCTTGCGGAGATGGAGTTCCATTTCTGCCGCCAGGTCCAGCTCGCGCATGCCGCGTTTCAGGAACGAAGGTACTAGAGAAAAAACTTCCGACAACCGCTTGCCGCTTTCCCGCATGCGGGCAACTTCCCAGGGCGATTTGACTGAGCGCAGCTCCTTGTTTAAAATCGAGATATCGACTAACTCGCGCCTCGTGAGGAGTTCTGAATAGTATTGATAATACTGAACCGGCATCACGTCGTAAGTCATGCCGATAGTCTTTGCTGAGCCGCCCAATACATCAGGCAACTCTTTGCCGGGAGGGAAGGGTCTGGTATCGCAAATCCGGCTTTCAGCCTTTGCGCGCAGATAGCTTTTTCTGACCATGAGGATAGGTCTGCCGTCAGCTGGCACCCAGAGCGCTCCGTTTTGGCGGGTACCCGAAAAATAAAATATATCGATAGGCCAGACGAATATGGCGCCGTCAAGTGACTGCTCACAAAGCCTGGCTTGCAGCCGTTTTATCCTCCGGTCATATTCCGATTGGGGTGCGCTTGCATCCACGATTTGACAGTTTACATTACAGGCTGCAACCGCGTAAACATACCTGAACGAATCGGCGAGAAGATCTTCAGATATGGGTTATAATTACCTCATATGGATTCAACCGTAATTCTCGGCTATATTGCCGGGGCTTTGACCACGATGTCACTGATACCTCAGGTGATAAAAATGTGGAAGACCAAATCGGCGCGAGATGTGTCTCTGGTGATGTTTCTGATCTTTGTGGTCGGCATATCGTTATGGATCGCTTACGGGGTTTCGATAAAATCGATGCCGGTCATTATCGCTAATTCGGTTTCACTTACACTCGGCTTCGTCGTGCTTTGGCTTAAGTTCAAATTCAATGGAAAATAACAGGCATGACGAGAGATAAAAACAGGACTGTTTTTTCAACAGAGCAAACCATCCCTAAACCAACTCCCACACCTGTGACTGCAGAACCAGATTCGGTGCGTCCCGCAGCCGGCTCCCGGCAGCGCGTTGTTATTCGTCTCGAAAAGAAAGGGCGCGGTGGAAAATCCGTCACTCTGATCGAAGGCCTGCAGCTGCGTCCCAGGGATGCCGAGGAAATGCTGAAGCAGATGAAATCGCGGCTGGGGACGGGCGGTGCGCTCAAGGATGGTGTCCTCGAACTGCAGGGCGATCGTCGTGATGCGGTTGTCGAATTTCTTGAAGGCATCGGATATCAGCCGAAACGGGCGGGCGGTTAACATTCAGTCGCATGGCGCACCGCTGCGCATTGACACCCTGACAGGCCTGTTTCTATACTTACATGTATGAAACGGATAGCTGTAATTGACGGTCAGGGCGGCGGCATCGGCAACCTCATAATCAAGGCCCTTCGTGAACGCCTGGGCGAATCAGTGGAGATTATCGCGCTCGGCACCAATTCAACCGCAACCACTTCAATGCTCAAAGCCCGCGCAAACAAAGGTGCAACAGGCGAAAATGCCATTGTATGGAATGCCACCAGGGTCGATATGATTGCGGGTACACTAAGCATTGTTCTGGGCAACGGCATGCTCGGTGAACTAACCCCACGCATGGCTGAGGCTATCTCATCTTCACCTGCAAGAAAGTTCCTGCTGCCGCTGAATCAGGAGCAGGCGGAAGTTATAGGGGTTGCAAAGGAGCCGCTGCCGCATCTGATTGAAATATTAGTGTCGAGGTTAAAGGAGGAGTCCGATGTGTGAGGCCAGCGCCTATATTTACAGGGACGGCAGGGAGGAGCTCTATCTTGACAGCGTAGATATGCTGGTACCCGAAGGTGACAAGGTATTTCTGAAGAATCTCTTCGGCGAGCAGAAGACCTTCGTCGGAAAGGTAAGGGAGATCTCCCTGCTCAGGCATAAGATCCTTCTCGAAGAGACCAAATAGCGATTTGACATTTTGGCGACTCATCGACTCGGGAGCATGCGGAGCTGCTTTCAACATGGCCCTGGATGAAGCTATCTCCGCCTCTGTAAGGCAGGGCAATTCCCCGACCGTGCTGCGTCTGTATGCCTGGGAGACACCAGCAGTAAGTATCGGTGCCTTTCAGAAGGTCAGCGACATAGACTTCGATTATTGCGCAAAAAAGAGTATCCCAATTGTCCGAAGACCCACGGGCGGCCGCGCAATCCTGCATGGAGACGAACTGACTTACAGCCTTGCTGCAAAAAATGACGGCCCGTTTGCCGGCGGTCTGATGGATGCGTACCGTCGAATAGGCGAGGCATTCAGTCGCTGCTTCTACGCTGCCGGCCTAGACTTTTCAGTAAGAGACGCACCCGAAAAAGGGAAAACCCTCGTGCGGAGCCCGCTCTGCTTTGCATCGTCGTCGCTTGGAGAGATAAGCAGCGAAGGGTTGAAAATCATAGGTTCGGCCCAGAAACGCTGGCGCGACGGCTTTTTGCAGCAGGGCTCGATCCCCCTTGCGACGGACCATCGCATGTTGAAGGCGGTATTCCGAATGTGCATCGACGATCTCGGACCTTCAGCGCCGGACGGCTTAAGGAGACTGCTTCCCGATATCGATACCGGGCATTTCAAGGAACTGGTAATCTCGGCCTTCGAGGAAACCTTTAGGATTACCCTGGCTGATTCCCGGCCTTCTCCTGCGGAACTGGAGCTGGCTCATCAGCTGGCTGCTGAGAAGTATCTTGAGCCTGCCTGGACTCTGGAAGGGAAGGCAGATGGCCGGTCCTGTAATAATGCAAAAAGATCGCTGCAATGATGACCAGCCCGACATACCCGTGCGCGGCCTGTGATATGATCTGAAAAGGCATCGCCAGCACCGGGCCGATCGAAGGTATGATGGCAAGAAGAGATGTTATCGTAACCGATATGGAGCCGGCTGCAAGATAAAGCACAACAAGTATTCCTAAAAGTATATGGGCCGACGAGGTCCTGTAAAGATAGTGCACCACCTGCCTGACCGCCTTGAAAGGCCTTGGACGGCTGAATACAAGATATGCGCAGCCATAGAGGGTTAGTCCCAGCGTAACGAAGAAAAGAAACAGACCTACCGACAACAACAATAAAAAGAAGAAAATGCTCAGGAAAACCGCAAATGTGGCTTCCTCTGTCTGGGCCACCAATATAATCCTTTTTGCCGCTTCGCTCAGAATGCCCATTATCATAGCCAGGATAGTAAACGCGACGCCGGACAGGTTGGTAAAAATAAACAGCGGAAAGAACAGTCTCCTCGATTCAGCCCAGAAGAACCCGAAACTGAAGCGCTGCCCGTTTATGATCGTTTTGGCCAAAGATCCTATCGTACCGGCGAATGCGAATATCCACATTGCAACTATTGCCGCCACATAAAGAACAAAAGCAAGTATTACGAACAGGACTATGGGGAACGACTCCTTCATCATGCCCACCCCAACCCGGAACACGCTGATCAGATCGTTCTGCCGCAATATCTCGGTAAGATCTATCCCGAAAATGACAAAAGCAATTGCCAGTGGTATGCCGACTATAATAAGCAGGCTGATGAAACTGACGAACATGAAGATAAACTGCACCAGCACCAGCTGCCAGTTTCTGTTGGCGACAGCCATTGCCTCCCTGATAAGCGAAAAGTATTTCATTTGACTCAATGCCCTTTGGAGCGACGGCAGTGCAATGTTTCTGCAGAAATGCCCACAACTACAATCCCTGCCCGCTCAGCTTCTCGCAATACGGCATCACGCCCCATGATCATGCTTCTGCCCGCTTCGAGGGCCAGAACTCGCGCCCTTACCTTCTCCATCGACTTCACCGTGTCCATGCCGACGGCAGGCACGTCCAGCCTCATGTCCTGCTGCGGCTTGCTCACCTTGACAACAACGGCACCCTCATCAGCCCAGTGCCCGCCTCGAAGAATGGCTTCGTCTGTTCCTTCGATGGCTTCCACTGCCATCACGGCCCGGCCCTTGACAACCACCGTCTGTCCTATATCAAGCTTCCCGATCTCCTTCGCTATCCCCCATCCGAACTCTACGTCCTTCCACTGCTCTTCGTCAGGCTGCCTTGCAGTAAGGCAGCCTTCGGGGGTAAGCAGGTGCGGGCTGAACTTTACAGTGTCGATAATCTGTATGCCTTCGCACTCAAGCTCTTTTGTGAGAGCGCTCAAGATTGCATCATCCGTCCTGTCCTTGATTGAAAACAGCAGCTTTACGGCCCTGAGATCAGGGGTTATCTTGGACTTGTAGAGCAAAGATTTCGGCACCTTTCCAGCCATTATCGCTTCCTTTACGCGGTGCTTTTTCAGGGTGGATATGATTTCACCCAGCCGGCCCGGATTAACCCATCGGATTTCGTCTGATATGCCGTCCATCTCCCTGGGCGCCAGGTTTTCAAGTGCAACCGTAATGACCCTGTAGCCCCGCTCCCTGGCGTCCTTTGCAACGATGACAGGCAATTCTCCGGTCCCGGCTATAATGCCTATCTGCATATGCCCCTTTTGTTCTTCTCGATAAATTCCACCAGATGCCTGAGCTCGGGCAGCTGCGGCAGGTCTGTCTTGATGGCCTTCAACGCGTCGGCCAGGGTCCTTTTTTCACGGAACAGGATTTTGTAAGCCTTTTTCAGGGCATTGACAGTTTCGTCCGGAAAACCCCGGCGTTTGAGCCCGACCGTATTGAGGCCGTAAAGTTTAGCGCGTGCGCCGGACGCCATCGTATAAGGCGGTATGTCCTGACCGATGCCGCTAAAGCCCCCCACCATGGCGTAAGAGCCGATACGCGTAAACTGATGCACGACAACCACTCCCCCTATAAACGTAAAATCCTCGATCATGACATGGCCCGCCAGGGTCGCGGCATTGGCAAGTATATTAGACGAACCAACCTGGCAGTCATGGGCGATGTGACAGTACGCCATGACAAAATTGCCTTCTCCGATATTTGTAAACCCGTCACCGCCGACAGAACCGCGGTGGATAGATGTATACTCGCGGATGATACAGCCTTTACCGATTCTTGCGCCTGTGGGCTCACCCCTGTACTTGAGGTCCTGCGGCGGCAGCCCGATTGTGGCGAATGGATGAATAGTGCAGCCCTCGCCTATTTCCGTGCGGCCCTCAACCACTACATGCGAAATCAGCTTCGTCCCTTTGCCTATAACGGCTCCATCGCCCACAGTACAATAAGGACCTATGCTAACTCCGTCTGCAATCTCGGCCTTCTTGCTGATAATAGCAGTTTTATGAATTTCGTTTACCATTGCCGCTCCTATAGTGCCTTGTCCGTCATCATAGCGGTGAATTCTGCTTCAGACACAAGCTTTCCGTCCACAAAGGCGTTGCCGCCGAATTTCCAGACATTGCCCCGCTTGTGAGTTACATTGACCTCAAAACGGAGCTGATCGCCCGGCACCACCGGCTTGCGAAATTTGACCTTGTCTATGCTCATAAAATATACCGACATGCCGGACATGCCGGACTTGAACGCGAGGATGCCTGCCACCTGTGCCATGGCTTCAACAATAAGTACGCCGGGCATGACAGGATTATTCGGGAAGTGGCCGGTGAAGAATGGCTCATTTATCGATACGTTCTTGATGCCTATGGCCTTCACCTCCGTTTCAAGCTCAAGCACCCTGTCAACCAGCAAAAACGGATAACGATGAGGCAGCAGCGACATTATTTCCTTGATCTCAATCATTTTTCCTCCAAAGACAGCTCATAAAAAATTTCCGGATTCAAAATTCAGAAATCAGGAGTCAAAAAAGAACCGGGGTTCTTCGGGCTTCCGACTACTGTCTTCTGTCTTTCTTGACGCATTTTAAAGCCTTTATCTGCTCTTCCAGATCATGGATTCTCTTTTTCAGTTCCGGTAACTGGGCAAATATCGCTGTTGATTTGAGCCAATCGCGGTGCGGAATGGCGGGGCCGCCTGAATAGATGCCTTTCTTTACGTTCCCCATAAAACCGCCCTTGGCCCCTAACATAGTGCCTGCCTCTATAGTTGTATGGTCCGCAATGCCGGCCTGCCCGCCAAGCACTACCCCGTCGCCAACTGTTGAGCTGCCGCCGATCCCTACCTGAGCCACCAGTATTGCGCCCCTGCCGACCTTCGTGTTATGTCCGATCTGGACCTGATTGTCGATCTTGGTACCGCAACCAACAACTGTCATTCCGGTCGTTGCCCGGTCTATAGTTGTGTTGGCGCCTATTTCGACGTCATCTTCGATTATCACTCCTCCAACCTGGGGTATTTTACGGTGAGCCCGCCCGTCGAACACATATCCGAAGCCGTCCGCGCCTATCACTGAACCGGCATGGACGATAACCCTTGCACCTATAATTACTCCTTCCCGGACCGTAACATTTGGATAAAACGTGCATCCTTCACCGACTGAACTGCCCTCGCCTATAAATACGCCTGGATATATGACTGTGCCCTTGCCGATGCTTGCATGGTCAGAGATATAAGCAAAGGGATAGATGGTCACATTTTCCCCAACGATTGCCGATTGCGACACTGCAGCCATGTCGCTCACTCCGAGATGCTGGTGCGGCTTGACGTAAAAATGGCCCAAAAGCACAGCAAAGGCCAGTTGAGGATTGGTGCAGGCTATCTGGGGTTTTTCAATACCTTCAACAAACTCTTTTACTATGACGGCAGCGGCGGCGCTATCTTTGGCCTCTTTAATAAATCTGCCGGAGCCCACAAATGTGATATCTCCGGCCCCAGCCTCGGAAAGGCCGGCAACTCCCGTTATTTCAGTATCGCCATCGCCGATAGTGCGGCCTTCCAGCAGTAATGCTATTTCTCTCAGTTTCATCTGCAAAAGAAATTGAGCCGCTGGGCAGCACCGGAAAAAGTCCTGCACCAGCGACTCATTAAAATATCTCCTTTATTTTTTGCCGCTCTTCTGTTTGCCGTCAACCCTTTGGATTACCTTATCGGTAATGTCCAGCCCCTTGTCGGAGAAAAGCACAAGCCCTTCGGCCTTTTCAAGAATTAGCGTATATTGCTCCTCTTGGGCGATCGCCGTAATAATGTCCCGGATATCCTTGACTATGCGCCCCGTCAGTTCGCCCTCTTTCTTGCGCACTTCATTCTGAGAGTCTGCGACTGTTCTTTGATATTCCCTGGTCAGCCGTTCGAACTCGTCCTCTTTGCTCTTCTTGGCATCGGCTGAAAGAACTCCTCCCTTTTTTTCGAGCTCACCCTTCAGCTTCTCAATGGCCTTGCCTTTGTCCTCAAGCGAACCCTGCTTGCTCTTTATCATCGCTTCAAGTTCGGACTTTGCCTTCTTTCCCTGCTCAGATTCATTTACGGCCTTATAAAGATCCACAAGCCCTATTTTCAGTGCTGCGTCTGCCGCCAGCACCGGAGATACCGCAAATAAAATCAGGAAACACCCAAGGGTACTCATCAAAACCAATTTCTTCATCATTGCCTCCATTACTGTTTTCAATATTGTCTACCGGTGACGCACACATTTATTGTATGCATCGGTCGCAACACATACAAACGCCGTTAAAACGCCTGACCGAACGCGAATTCGATCTTGCCTCCGGCCTCACCGTCTCTTTTTGCTATGTTAACCCCGTATTCTATCCTGATCGGCCCGAAAGGAGATATCCATCTCACTCCACCGCCGGCAGTATAACGAAGGTCGCTGCCGAAAGTTTCGTTGCTCCCGTATGCACGGCCCGCATCGAAGAAAACAACCCCCTTGATTTTAAGATCCTGTATGATCGGGAAAATGTACTCGGCATTGAGCACCAGCTGTTTGGTACCGCCGATCGCCTCCCCTGTCCCAGGGTCCTTAGGTCCCGCTATGCCCCAACCGAGACCGCGAACAGTGTATATGCCGCCGACATAGAAATTCTCATAGAGTGGCAAGGATTTGCCGAAGATGCCGCTGGCCCACCCTACACGACCCCTCAGATGTATCGTAGTCACATCGAATAGCGGGAAGTACCAGCCCGAATCGATTACGGTTTTGATAAAGGCATTGTCGCCGCCAAGTCCGGCAAATGTTGTTGACACTACATTTCTCGAACCGCGTAACGGGTCAAGATAGTAGTCTCTGGTGTCCCGTGCGATCGAAGGTGTAATAGCGCTGGTAATCTTCTTGCCTAATTGCTCTTGAATGACTTGTGAAGCGTTGCTTGATATATCTGAAACCCTGACCTGCTCAAGATTATAAGCAAGTCCGGCACTCCAATATTCCCAGAAGCTCTTGCCGACACTTATCTCAAGGCCGACCGCTTTTCTTTTGAAGTCGGGGTATTCTCTTTGCTGCTTATATATAGTCGCTCCGAACGATATGGGCTTATCGAGGAACCACGGATCACGAAATGTGAGCTCGGCATCGTTCATCTTAGTGCCTATCTCTCCTTTTGCCTTTATCAATTGCCCGTTGCCAAAAAGATTTGCCTGAGAGATTTCGACCATGCCGATTACCTTGTCCACGGAACTGTAACCGCCGCCTATGCTGAGCGAACCTGTTGACTTTTCCTTGACTTTGACGTCCAGATCGACTGTCTTTTCATCGGGCCTGGGCTTGGGCGCAAGATCGACGGTTTCAAAGAAATTGAGGTTGTTCAGCCGTTCATAACTTCTCTTCAGCGCTGAGTTGTTGAAGGTGTCTCCTTCATCGACCCTGATCTCTCTTCTGATGACCTTATCCCTTGTCTTTGTGTTTCCGGATATATCGATCTTGCCTATCTTGTACTTGTCTCCCTCACCGATTTGATAGGTGACCGCGACCGATTTCTTGCTATCATCAGGAATAAGCTCCGGGTTGATGGAAACCAGCGCATAGCCGTTGTCGGCATATTTGTCCGTAAGCCCCGTTACGTCCTTCTTCATGTCTGCTTTGCTGAAGACCTTGTTCGGAGACAGCTTGATTAGTTTCCTCAACTCCTCTTCGGTAAATATCTTGTTGCCGGTTATGCCTACAGAGGAAATGGTAAACTGGTCGCCTTCCGAGACGGCAATTGTGATAATCATGCCCTTCTTGTTTTCGGTCAGCTTGATTACCGGGTCGCTTACGACAATCTTGAGATAGCCGTTATCGTAATAAAGATCCCTGATCTGTTCAAGGCTGGTCCTCATCTCTTCCTTCTTGTAATATCCTGTGCCGGTTATGAAAGAGATTATACCCCGCTCCTTTGTCTTCATGGCCTTTCTTATCTTGCCGGCAGAAAGGGCCCTGTTGTTTTCGATCCGGATCTCTTTGATTTTTACCTTGTCACCTTCATCGATCTGATACGTAACAACAACCTCGCCTTCGTCCGTCTTGTTGACTACGGGCACAACCTTGGCAAGATAGTAGCCTTCGTCTTCATAGAAATTCTTAAGCTTGATAGCATTGTCGTTTATGAGTGTGATATCAGAAATAGCGCCGGGGGTTATCGCGACATGCTCTCTCAGCTTCTTGTCGTCGTATTCCTTGTTGCCCTGGAAATCGACCTTGATTATTGTAGGTTTCTCCTTGACCGCATATATAACCTTGATTCCGCCCTCGAAAGGCTCCAGAGAGACATTGACATCATCGAAGTACCCCATTTTATATATCGATTTAATGTCCGCAGTCGTCTTTTCCTGGGACAACGGCTCTCCTACTTTCTGGGAAAGCTTCGACTTAACCGCACCTTCCTCAATGCGCCGCAGGCCGCTGACTTCGATGGTCGTAACTATCGGTAGGTTTTCGGCAAATGCAACTCCGACTATGGCAATCAACAGAAAAATGCTCAGACAAGCCAAGACAATTGCTTTTCTGTTCATAACGTCCTTCCTGTTTTCTTATTTATTATCTTTTTTCAGCAACCCCGCTTCAGGCTGGAGGTTAGTATACCACAATATATTTATGCGTTGCATCAGGACCTGAGCTGAAAAATATGCCCTTGGAGGCAATTTGTTATAATATATTTTTGCATTTTTCTGTGGCGGAGGAATCATAAGGCATGACTGAAAGTTTCTGCATAGCCGGAGACATCGGGGGCACAAACATACGGGTCTCTTTGGTGGATTCGGAATATCGAATAATATCGAAGTTAAAGGAACCGACCGGAGCGGAACCCCTTTCCGTTCTTTTCAGGCTGATAGACAGGACCATGTCGGAACAGCCTGCAGGCAGGAAGCTCTGCGGAATCGGATTGGCCGTTGCAGGGGCCGTTGACCGGGTCGGCGGGGTTGTACTCAGGGCGCCAAACATCCCTTCGTTCACCGGACTGGACCTGCATGGCGAAACGGCCAGGCGTTACGGCATCAGCACAATAATAGAAAACGATGCAAACGCTGCCGCTTTTGGTGAAAAAATCGCGGGCGCGGGACGCGACTTCAAAAATTTTGTCATGCTTACCCTGGGCACAGGCATAGGCGGAGGCATCGTTGCAGACGATAAATTGCTGAACGTGGCCGCTGAAATCGGACATACAACCATCAGCACGACAGGGCCTCAATGCGGCTGCGGGAACCTCGGCTGCCTTGAGGCTTATGCATCTGCGACTGCGATTATCGGAAATGCAGTGGGTGCAATAGAAAAAGGCTCTGCCAGCATATTGAAGGATTGCTATAACGGCAATTTCTACAAGATGACAGCGGAAGACATTTACAAAGCGGCCCTGGAGGGAGACCCGCTCAGCCGCTCAGTGCTCAGAGAAGCCGGCAAGTCCCTGGGCGTCGGCATTGCAAACTTAGTCAATATCATGAGCCCAGATGCAGTTATTCTGACAGGCGGCCTGCTTGGGGCCTGGAATATTTATATCGAAGCAGCCATTGCCGAGGCATCCAAAAGGGCATTCCCGGTGTTATTTTCAAAGGTAAAGATAGTGCAGTCCTCTTTAGGCGATGATGCCGGGACGGTTGGCGTTGCAGCTCTGGCTTTTCAAAAGGTATGCGCGGCATAAGGCGATGACAAAAAATATCCGTAATTTCTCGATTATCGCCCATATCGACCACGGCAAGTCCACACTGGCCGATAGAATACTCGAATACACCGGGGCGCTGAGTCAGCGCGAGATGATGGAGCAGGTTCTCGATTCGATGGACCTCGAAAGGGAACGCGGCATAACTATCAAAGCCCATGCAGTGAAGCTCAACTACACGGCAGAGGATGGAAGGGACTATATCCTGAACCTGATCGACACCCCCGGCCATGTGGATTTCTCCTACGAGGTTTCGCGAAGCCTTGCTTCCTGCGAGGGCAGCCTGCTCGTAGTAGATGCTACGCAGGGCGTCGAGGCCCAGACATTGGCAAACACTTATTTGGCTATTGACCACAACCATGAAGTCATACCTGTCATCAACAAGATAGACCTTCCGAGCGCTGAGCCGGAGCGGGTCAAGCAGCAAATCGAAGAGGTTGTGGGCATAGACTGTTCCGACGCCGTACTCGCCAGCGCCAAAGAGGGTATCGGCATTAAAGAGATATTGGAGGCCATAGTCACTAAAATTCCCGCCCCCAAAGGCGACGATGATGCCCCCACCCGCGCTTTGATCTTCGATTCCTGGTTTGACAACTATCAGGGCGTCATTGTTCTGGTGAGGGTCTTTGACGGCCGTATTAAACCTGGGATGAGGATCAGGTTCATGGCAACAAAGAAAGAATATGAGATAACAAAGACAGGCGTCCTGACTCCCAAGCCGCTGGAAGTACCTGAATTGCGGTCCGGCGAGGTCGGATATATTATTGCCGCCATTAAAAATATATCCGACACCAAGATAGGCGACACGATCACCGATGCCTCCAGGCCGGCTACAGAGCCGCTGGCCGGCTATAAAGAGATCAAGCCGATGGTGTTTTGCGGCCTATATCCGGTTGAGACTAACCAGTATGAGGAGTTGAAGACCGCCCTTGAGAAATTGCGCCTGAATGATTCGTCTTTCAATTACGAGCCTGAAACATCATCTGCGCTGGGCTTCGGCTTCAGGTGCGGATTCCTGGGTCTGCTGCACATGGAGATAGTCAAAGAGCGGCTCGAGAGGGAGTTCGAGCTCTCATTAATAAGCACTGCGCCGACCGTCATCTACAAAGTGAGGGACAAAAATGGAAACGAGATGTCGGTGGACAACCCGAGCAGCCTCCCGGACCATTTCGAAAGCATCGAAGAGCCGTATGTAAAGGTCTCGATCTTTGTGCCCCAGGAATTTGTAGGGCATATGCTTGAACTTTGCCAGTCAAAACGCGGCTCACAGAAGGAATTCAACTACGTCGGCAAGGACCGCATAATGATAGTATACGAGCTTCCGCTGAACGAAATATTGTGGGATTTTTATGACAGCCTGAAGTCCTTGTCAAAGGGATATGCTTCAATGGATTACGAGTTTGCAGGTTATCGGGAGTCGGACCTCGTCAAGCTCGACATCCTGCTCAACGGCGAATCCGTGGACGCCCTTTCCTTGATTGTCCATAAAGACAATGCTTATTATAAGGGCAGGCAGATTGCCGAGAAGCTCAGGCAGGTTATCCCCCGCCAAATGTACGAAATAGCAATCCAGGCAGCTATTGGCGGTAAAGTCATTGCCAGGGAGAGCATCAAGGCGCTCCGGAAGGATGTCCTCGCCAAATGCTACGGCGGCGACATCACGAGAAAGAGGAAGCTGCTGGAAAAACAGAAGGAAGGAAAAAAGAGAATGAAGCAGATCGGACGCGTTGAGATCCCGCAGGAAGCATTCCTTTCGGTATTGAAGGTGAAGGAATAGATGGAAAAAGAAACGAGACTCAAGACAACAGCAACCGATAAGGTCCTTGAGTACGCAAAAGCGATCGGCACTGCGCTTATACTTGCGCTGATTATCAGGACCTTCGTGATTCAGGCGTTCAAGATCCCGTCCGGCTCCATGATACCTACGCTCTTGATCGGCGATCATCTGCTGGTGAACAAGATCATATACGGCTCTCCGGTGGATATCCCTTTTACGAGCGTGAACATCTTCCATATGCCGGGCCTCAGACTGCCGAAAAAGGGTGAGATAGTCGTATTCAAGTATCCCGAAGATCCGACAAGGGACTTCATAAAGCGAGTCGTGGCAACAGAGGGCGACACGGTGCAGATGATCGACAAGAAACTTTTCGTCAACGGCAAGCCGGTTGAAGAGCCGTACGTTCAGCACACTGATGCCACTGTTCGCCTGGGTCAGCTGGAACCGAGGGACAATTTCGGCCCATATCTTGTACCAAAAGACAAGCTCTTCATGATGGGAGACAACCGGGACCAGAGCTATGACAGCAGATTCTGGGGATATGTTGATGTAAAGCAGGTACTTGGAAAGGCCATGATTATCTATTGGTCGTGGGACAGCGAGAAGCATATGCCGCGGTTCGATCGCATGGGAAAACTGATACATTAACTAAGAGCAAGGGCATTTTATAAATTGTCCCTGCCGTAACGAAAATTATGTTCACCGGACTGATCATAGAACTCGGCGAAGTTTCAGGAATCCAAAGGCGCACGCAGAATGCCGTGCTCTCGGTAAAGGGCCGCGAAATCCTCAAGGACGTAGCGATCGGAGACAGCATCGCGGTCAATGGCGTATGCCTGACGGCGACAGATATTGATAAACCAACGATTTCTTTCGACGTGTCGGGCGAGACGCTCAAAAGCACGAATCTCGGCGAACTGAAAAGGGGAGATAAGGTGAACCTTGAACCTTCTCTCAGGCCCGCTTCGAAGATGGGCGGGCATTTCGTAACGGGCCATATCGACGGCGTCGGCAGGATCAGGTCCCGACGGACAGAAGGCAATGCCGAGAGGATCGAGATCGAAGCATCGGCCTCTGTTCTGCATTTTCTGGTAAAAAAAGGATCGGTCGCAGTGGACGGCATCAGCCTCACCGTGGTCGATGTGCTTAAGGATGTCTTTAGCCTCGTGATAATTCCACATACGGCATCATTGACAACCATCGGATTCAAGAAAACCGGAGATACTGTGAATCTTGAACCCGACATACTTGCCAAGTATGTAGCAAAGTTTCTGCAGAAAGATGCGCCGGCGGATGAATCGGCGTCAGCGGACGGAGATCCATTCCTCGCGAAGCTCAAAGAAGCGGGACTGGCCTGATTGTTCGGCTGCAGTCATTGTTAAAAGAATGGAAAGCGGCTTATCTTTCTGGTATCGATCCCGCGGTAGTTGCCCGATTTGAGGCGTTCGACCAAATTTTCTCTTGTCACCGGCTCTGCAAATGACGTGTAGCACAGACCAACATCCATGTAATCGTGTGCATCTGAGCCCCCGGTGAATGGCAGTCGCAGCGCAGCAGCTGTTTCAATAGCCCTTACGTTAAATGCATGGGCATTGCAGCCATTGTAGCCCTCCAGGGCGCATATGCCCTTCATCGTCTTAAGTGTATCGCCTATGCTGTTGACCCCCCGGTAAGGGTGCGAAGGTATGACAACGCCTCCGTGCCGGTTCACAATCGCAACAACTTCGGCCATCGGCATGTATAAAGAAAGCAAACGGTCGGTGTCCACTCCGAAGACCAGACAGTGTCCGTCCTTGGCCGACACCTCCGTGCCCCGCAGAACCACTATCTTGCCTTTATACTTTTCGGCAAGCAGTTCTGCAGGCTCGGATGCCTCATATGAATAATGCTCCGTAAATGCAATCCCGTGAAGGCCTGTCTCAATTGCCTGAAGGACCAAATCTTCCGGGCCTGCGTCCGAATCTCCGCTTGCTAGCGAATGCACATGCAGGTCAACGTTGAATGCCATACTCAATAATACACGCCCGGACGCCGACCTAGTCAAACTCACGCCTCTGGTGAACTGTCGGCACAGGTTCTGCAGCGATCTTGGTTGGTCATTTCTAGATGCGGCGCCTGGGTTCTCTGGGCCGCACAAGAACGCCCTCGGTCATTGCACGAGTGGAAAGTACTTTTTTGTTTCTGCTATACTTACACTGTATTTAGGCAAAAAAACTCAGCCGTATCAACAAGCTCTGCTATTCCACTAATGATCGACTGCCGATTGCCGACATATTCTTGCTGATGGAGGGAGTGCATGGATAAATACAAGTTGAACACTATAGAAGAGGCCCTTGAAGATATAGCCGCCGGCAAAATGGTCATTCTGGTCGATGATGAAGACAGAGAGAACGAAGGCGACCTATGCATGGCAGCGGAAAAGATAACAGCCGAAGCGATCAATTTTATGGCTAAATATGGCCGGGGCCTGATCTGCCTTTCACTTGCGCCGCAGAGGGTCGAAGAACTTAAGCTCCCCATGATGACAGACGACAATACTTCGTCCTTCGGCACTGCCTTTACGGTCTCGATCGAGGCGAAGAAAGGGGTCACAACCGGCATATCCGCACATGACAGGGCCGTGACCATTCTTACTGCCATCAATCCGAAATCAAAGCCTGAAGACATAGCGCGTCCGGGACACGTCTTTCCACTGAGGGCCAAACCGGGAGGCGTGCTCCAAAGGGCGGGACAGACAGAGGGCTCTGTGGATCTCTCCAGGCTTGCGGGGCTGAATCCATCGGGTGTCATCTGCGAAGTGATGAATGACGACGGCACTATGGCACGGATGCCTCAGCTGCTTGAGTTCGCAAAGGTGCATTCACTGAAGATCATCGCGATCAAGCACCTCATCCAGTACCGCATGAGGACCGAAAGCTTTGTAAAGCGGGTTGCTACCGTCAATATGCCGACTCGCTATGGTGGCGATTTCACTGCCATTGCCTATTCGAACCTGGTGGATCAAAACGTTCACATAGCGCTGGTTAAGGGCGAGATCACGCCGGAAGACAAGGTGCTTGTCAGGGTGCATTCGGAATGCCTGACCGGCGATGTCTTCGGCTCCAAGCGCTGCGACTGCGGTGACCAGCTCCATAAGGCCATGACAATGATTGAGAAAGAAGGCAAGGGAGTGATCCTTTACATGCGGCAGGAAGGCCGCGGC
>DATHDF010000050.1:0-6238 GCA_035319185.1 Dissulfurispiraceae bacterium
GAGATGGTGATGCCCGGTGATAATGTAGCGATAACGGTGGAACTGATAGCGCCGATAGCGATGGAGAAGGAGCTGAGATTCGCGATCAGGGAAGGCGGAAGGACCGTAGGCGCCGGAGTTGTCACCGAGGTCCTGGAGTAAAAGGTGAATCAAAAAATAAGAATAAAACTGAAGGCGTACGATCACAGGCTGCTCGACCAGTCTGTGAAAGAGATAGTTGATACTGCTTCGCGTACTGGCGCGAGGATAGCCGGTCCTGTCCCGCTGCCGACAAAGATCAGCAAATTTACAGTGCTGAGGTCGCCGCACGTGGACAAGAAATCGAGGGAGCAGTTCGAGATAAGGACTCACAAGAGGCTTATCGACATTTTCGATCCAACTCCGGACACGGTCGATGCCCTTATGAAGCTTGAACTGGCCTCCGGGGTTGATGTGGAGATAAAGTTATGACAGGCATATTGGGCAGGAAAATCGGCATGACCCAGGTCTATCTGGAAGATGGCAGGCTGGTGCCCGTCACAGTTGTAGAGGCCGGGCCATGCACCGTAGTCCAGGTTAAAACGCCGGAGAAAGACGGATATGAGGCGGTCAAGATCGGCTTTATGGAAATCCGAAAGACCAAGAAGGTTACGAAGCCCATGGCCGGAATCTTCAAGAAGGCTGGTACGCCTGTATACAAAAACCTGAAGGAATTTCGCATCGCCGGCATGAAAGTCGGAGACACGATCAAGGCCGATACCTTCAGCAAAGGCGACATCGTGTCTGTTTCAGGTGTTTCCAAGGGCAAGGGGTTTCAGGGTGTCATGAAGAGGCATAATTTCAAGGGCGGTCCGAGCGGACATGGTTCGATGTTCAACAGGGCCCCGGGCTCGATCGGAGCGAGTTCCTATCCGTCAAGGGTATGGAGAGGCATGAGAATGGCCGGACAGATGGGCAGCGAAAGGGTGACCGTTCAGAATCTTGTCGTGGTCGATATAATGCCGGATCAGAACCTCCTGCTGCTAAGGGGCGCGGTCCCCGGATCTCCTAATACCATAATCGAAATCTGGAAGGACTAAGGTCATGCTTGATATTGAGATCAGAGACATAAACAATAATGTTAAGGGTAAGATGAGCCTTGGGGGGGCGGTTTTCAGCTCTGAGGCGTCATCTGCTATAGTGCACTCTTCAGTTGTGGGCTATCTCGCCAACCAGCGTCAGGGTACTCATGCTACTAAGAGCAAAGGCATGGTCAGCGGCGGAGGAAAGAAGCCGTACAAGCAGAAGGGCACGGGTCGTGCAAGACAGGGCAGTACACGCTCCCCGCTCATAAGGGGCGGCGGAACTATCTTCGGCCCGATGCCGAGGGATTACGAGATCAAGATGCCCAAGGCCGCAAAAAAGGCAGCCCTCGGAAAGGCACTGAGCATGAAGCTGGCCGACGGCGAGATCGTGGTTGTTGATGAGATACGCATCGACAAGCCGAGGACGAAGGACATGGCGAAGATACTCGATACGCTCGGCCTTTCAGGTCAGTCCGTGCTTTTTGTAATTCCCGAGAAGGACGACAACATCCTGCTCTCCGCCAGGAATATTCCTGCGGTCGGTGTGGCCAGAGTCGGCGATCTGAACGCTTATCAGGTGGCAGCTTGCGGAAAACTCGTCTTTACCGCGGATGCGATCAAGAAACTTTTATCGCAGGAGGTCAGCGCCTGATGAAGATCATTTACGATGTAATCAAGAAGCCCCTTTTCACCGAGAAGGGAATGGACATAAAGGAGCGCGAGAACAAGATATTGGTACAGGTCGATCCCGGGGCCAACAAGCACGAGATCAAGCAGGCGATGGAGGAGATCTTCAAGGTGAAGGTCGAGAAGGTTGCCACTATCAGTATCAGGGGCAAGAAGAAGAGATACGGTAAGTATCTGGGCAGAAGGTCGGACAAGAAGAAAGCGGTCGTCACGCTGAAACAGGGCGAAAAACTCGATTTCATAGAGGGTGTTTAAATGGGCATAAGAAAATTCAATCCTACATCACCGGGGCGCAGGTTTCAGACCGCGTCTGATTATAAGGAGATTACGAGCGACGAGCCGCGCAAAGGTCTGATGAAGCCTGTGAAAAAAACAGGCGGAAGAAACAGCTTCGGCCGTGTAACCTCGTGGCAGAAGGGCGGCGGAAACAAGCGTATGCTCCGCGTAATCGATTTCAAGCGCGACAAGCTCGGCATACCCGCGACTGTGAAGACCATTGAATATGATCCCAATAGGTCTGCTAGGATTGCCCTTGTAAATTATAAAGACGGCGAGTACCGTTACATTATTGCACCTGAAGGGCTGAGCGTCGGTGATATTGTAATGTCCGGACCGTCGGCTGAGATCAAGCCCGGCAACGCACTTCCGATAAAGGAGATACCGCTTGGAGCCATGATCCATAACATCGAGATCAACCCCGGAGCCGGTGCCAAACTTATCCGGAGCGCGGGTGGTGCGGCACAGATTGTGGCCCGCGAAGGCGACTATGCTCAGGTCAAAATGCCGTCCGGCGAGGTCAGGCTCGTAAGGACCACCTGCATGGCGACCATCGGCCAGGTCAGTAACGTGCAGCATGAAAACATTTCTTACGGCAAGGCCGGAAGGAAGAGATATCTTGGGAAGAGGCCTCATGTCAGAGGCGTTGCGATGAACCCGATCGACCATCCTCTTGGCGGCGGCGAAGGCAAGGCTTCCGGAGGACGTCCTGCTTGTACTCCTTGGGGTGTGCCCGAGGGAATCAAGACCAGGCAGAATAAGAGAACCGATAAGTTTATCGTCAAAAGGCGCAGCAAATAGGAGGAGTACGTGCCAAGATCTTTAAAGAAAGGCCCTTATTTCGAGCCGAAACTGATGAAGAAAGTCGAAGCTATGCTTCAGACCGGAGACAAGAAGATGATAAAGACATGGTCGCGGCGATCGACCATCGTGCCCGAGTTCATCGGGTTCACGTTTGCCGTTCATAACGGGAAGAAATTTGTCCCGGTATACGTGACCGAAAATATGGTGGGACATAAATTGGGCGAGTTTTCGCCGACAAGGACCTTCAAAGGCCACTCAGGCTCCGAGAAGTCGGCGTCGAAAGGGTAATTTATATGGAAGCCAAGGCAATACTTAAATACGCACGCATTACGCCCAGGAAGGCGAGAAGGGTGATGGACCTGATCAGGGGCAAGAACGCATCTGTAGCAATGGTCAATCTCAGATACATGCCTTACAGAGGCGCCAGGCTCATCGAAAAAGTGCTGAAATCGGCTATGGCCAATGCCGAGCAGAAGAGCACGCACCTCGACATCGACAAGCTCCAGATCAAGTCTGCCTTTGCGGATCAGGGTCCTGTCATGAAGCGGATGGAGCCCAGGGCCATGGGCAGGGGCAACACGATCAAAAAGAGGACGAGCCACTTGACTATTGTGGTCTCGGAGGAATAGCATGCACGCGATTTCGAGTAAGGTTACTGCAACAATATACGGACGGGGGTGTTGATTTGGGTCAGAAGACGATTCCGATAGGTAACAGGATTGGCGTCACTCGCACATGGGATTCGCGCTGGTTCCTGAAGAGAGGGTATGCAGGCCAGCTTTTGGAGGACCTGAACGTCCGGAAATTGATAAAGGATAAGCTCTTTCACGCAGGCGTCTCGAAGATTGAACTCGAGAGGCCTGGACAAAAGGTGAAGGTTATAATACATACCGCACGCCCCGGCATAATCATCGGGAAAAAGGGCGCTGAGGTCGAGAAGCTGAAAAAGGAAATAGAGGCATTTACCGGAAAGCAGGTTGCCATTGACATAAAAGAGGTTAGAAAGCCTGAGCTCGATTCACAGCTGGTGGCTGAAAACATAGCACTACAGCTCGAGAAGAGAGTTGCCTTCAGGCGCGCGCTCAAGCGGGCGGTGTCTTCCGGCATGAGGTTCGGTGCCCTTGGGATTAAGGTGCAATGCGCAGGCAGGCTAGCAGGGGCCGAAATCGCCAGAACCGAGTGGTACAGAGAGGGCAGAGTGCCGCTCAGTACATTCAGAGCCGACGTGGACTATGGTTTTGCAGAGGCTAGGACAACGTATGGCAAAATCGGCATCAAGGTCTGGATATACCATGGAGATATACTCCCCGAGCGGACCGTTACATCTTCGGTAGGAGAGTGAAATGTTAGCGCCAAAGAAAATAAAATTCAGAAAGACGATGAAGGGCAACATGCGGGGCAAGGCGTACAGAGGCTCCGATGTATCCTTTGGGGAATACGGGCTGAAGGCGATGGAGCCGGGCTGGATAACCAGCCGCCAGATAGAGGCAGCCAGAGTGGCCATTACCAGGCATGCCAAAAAGGGCTGCAAACTCTGGATACGCATATTTCCCGACAAGCCTATTACACGCAAGCCGGCTGAGACCAGAATGGGAAAAGGCAAGGGCAATCCGGAGTTCTGGGTCGCAGTCGTGAAGCCCGGCCGGGTAATCTATGAGGTTTCGGGCATAAGCGAGCAGATTGCGAAGGAGGCCTTCAATCTGGCCTCGAAGAAGCTGCCTCTTTCCACAAGGTTTGTGAAACGCGAGGAGGTGGCATCATGAAGACCTCTGATATCAGAGCGCTATCTATTGATGAGCTGAGGCAGAAGGAAAAGGATTTCAGAAAAGAGCTCTTCAACCTGAAGTTCCAGCTTTCGAAGGGTGAACTTGAGAATAACATGAGGGTCAAGGCGGTACGCAAGGACATTGCGAGGGTCCTGACGATCATCACCGAAAAAGAGAAGGCGGCTGTTGGCGGGGCTGCGAAGAGGGGTGCGGGAAATGCCTAAAAAGGTATACTCTGGGAAGGTCATAAGCGACAAGATGGACAAGACCGTAGTAGTGGCGGTGACTAGGACGTTCCAGCATCCGCTTTATAAGAAGACAGTCAAGAAGATAACTAAGTTCAAGGCGCATGACGAAGAGAACAAATGCAAGATGGGCGACATGGTTCAGATCATAGAGAGCAGACCTTTGAGCAAGGACAAAAGGTGGGCTGTGATCAAAATCATGGAAAGCGAGGGATAGAAAGGCCATGATACAGACTCAGACCATCCTTGAAGTCGCTGACAATTCCGGGGCCAAGAGAGTGCAGTGCATAAGGGTTCTTGGCGGCTCGAAGAGAAGATATGCCAGGCTTGGAGATATTATCGTGGTTGCCGTAAAAGAGGCAATTCCGGACGGGACAGTTAAGAAAGGCACGGTCCAGAAAGGCGTTGTCGTCAGGACCAAGAGAGAGACTCGGAGACCCGATGGATCATATATAAGATTTGATCAGAATGCGGTGGTGCTTATAAATGCTCAGATGGAGCCTATAGGAACAAGAATCTTCGGACCTGTAGCAAGGGAACTCAGATGGAAAGAATTTATGAAGATCATATCCCTTGCGCCGGAAGTGATTTAGCGGGAGGATAAAGTGGGTTTACGGATAAAAAAGGGAGACACAGCGGTAGTCATCACCGGAAAGAACAAGGGTGCCAGGGGGCGCGTGCTGGTTGTGCTTCCTGAAGAGCAGAGGCTCATTGTTGAGGGAGTAAACAAGATAAAGAAGCATCAGAAGCCCAACAAGCAATATACGCAGGGCGGAATAATAGAGAAGGAAGGCCCTTTACATATATCGAATACGATGCTTGTGTGTCCCAAATGCAGTAAGCCTACACGTATAGGGGTAACCCTCCTTAGCGACGGCCGCAAGCAGAGGACATGCAGGAAATGCAAGGAGGTCATAGACTGAGTATGGCAGCGCGACTCAGAGACAGATATTATAAGGACATCATGTCTTCGATGACAAAGGCATTCGGATATAAGAACGTCATGCAGGTGCCGAAGCTGCAGAAGATAATTGTGCATGTGACTTTGGGCGAGGCCACGCAGAACGTCAAACTCCTCGACGCTGCTGAAAAGGAGCTGGCTACCATAACCGGACAGAAGCCTCTTGTCACCAAGTCCAAGAAGGCCATCGCAGGCTTCAAGCTAAAGCAGGACGTGCCGTTGGGATGCAAGGTTACGCTGCGAGGCGACAGGATGTATGAATTTCTTGACCGACTCATCAGCGTGGCACTTCCCAGAATCCGCGACTTCAGGGGTCTTTCCGCGAAATCTTTCGATGGCAGGGGTAACTTTTCTTTTGGCCTTAAGGAGCAGTATATATTCCCTGAGATAGATTACGACAAGGTCGAAATGGTGCACGGGCTGGATATAAATATCTGCACGTCCGCCAAAACCGAT
>DATHDF010000051.1:0-9506 GCA_035319185.1 Dissulfurispiraceae bacterium
AAGTTGTCGAGGGCGGGAATGAATACTCCGTTGGCTTCACCAACGATTACGTGGGTTATAGCTCCACTCCTGTTCGCTATAATTCCCAGCTGTTTGCCTAAATCAGACGAGAGGCCTGCAAGATATCTGGCGAGTTCCAGGGTGACGACCTTGTCTGCAGGGATTCTGCGCCGGTAGACCTTCTCGACCAGCTGCAGCAGACCTTTCTTCAGGCCAGTTGTATGTCCGTATATAGTCGCTATGGAGCTGTCCTCACGATAGATTCATTCTAGCAGAAGGCGCTGTCCTTGACAATCCACTGGCTGTTGATAGAATGAAGAAAAGATCTTGGGCAGGACAGGAGGAATCATGGGATATACGCAAGTTGCACTTGAGCAAAAGATACTGGAAATGTACCCTGAAATCCGGAAGCACGGGATTGCCGTAGGTATGAATTTCGACGAATCCAAGAATGCCTGGATATTGAAATTCAAGAAGGCAGACAAGGAATTGACGACGCACCTTGAGAAGAAGGATGCTGATGACTGCATGAACGATATAAAATGTATCTATCTGGGGGTGCAGGTGGAGCAGTTCATAAAGAACTTCGAAACGCGGAAATAATATAT
Organism: Dissulfurispiraceae bacterium; assembly: GCA_035319185.1. Lineage (GTDB taxonomy): Bacteria > Nitrospirota > Thermodesulfovibrionia > Thermodesulfovibrionales > Dissulfurispiraceae > Fen-1308. The sequence continues at coordinate 609 of DATHDF010000051.1, forward strand.
TACCTCGCGGCAGCCTTTAATGCAGGCTGATAAAATTTACTGACATATTCCTTAACCATTCTCCTGGCGCTGAAATGGGGGGCTACGCTCTTGATCGCTTCTTTCATGAGTGCTATCCAGTCGTGAGAGATCCCGTCGTCGCCTATCTTGTAGTAAAGCGGCACCACTTTCGTCTCCAGAATCCGGTAGAGCTCTTCCGAGTCCGCGTCGTCTCTGTCTGAAGCAGCAGGGACATCGGCACCGAAGGCCCACCCGTTGGCGCCATTATAACCCTCAATCCACCATCCGTCCAATATGCTGAGGTTCGGCACCCCGTTGAGCGATGCCTTCATGCCGCTGGTGCCGCTGGCCTCCATCGGCGGCAACGGATTGTTCAGCCATACATCTACGCCGTGAGTGAGATACTGCGCCAGCTGCTCGTCGTAGTTCTCGACAAAGGCGACCCTGCCTGCCATTTCTGGATCCCGCGCGATATTGAATATCTTCTGGATGATCCTCTTCCCCGGGTCATCAGCGGGATGAGCCTTTCCAGCGAAAATTATCTGCACGGGCTTCCATCTATGGTTGAGCATCATCTTGATTCTCTGAATGTCGCGGAAGATCAGGTCGGCCCTCTTGTAAGTCGCAAAGCGCCGTGCAAAACCGATTGTCAGTGCCATGGGATCGAGCAGCGTGCCGCCCGTAACTATGTTAGTCGGGCTGACATGGTCTTCGGCCCACCTCTGGCGCGCGCGGTCACGGATGAAGTTGATGAGCTTGATCTTCAGCCAGTAGTGGGTCTGCCAGAGCTCTTCGTCGGGTATCAGATTTACCGCCTCCCATATGGACGAATTATCGTGGTCTGTCAGCCATTCGGGTCCGAGGTATTTGTCCAGCAGAAGGTCCATCTTAGGCTCTGTCCATGTTGGGACATGGACCCCGTTTGTGATTGAAGTGATGGGGATGTCCGCCTTTGCAGCCGAGTGCCAGAGCGAACTCCACATACCTCTTGCAACCTCACCGTGCTTTCTGCTGACTCCATTGCGATAGGCGGACATGCGTAGCGCGAAGGCGGTCATGTTGAACCCGGCAGCCGGCGTTTCGGGATGTATGCCCGGTTTAAGAAAGTCGTCCCTGGAAAGACCGAGAAGCGGATAGTAGGAGCTGAAATACTTGTCCATGAGGTGAAATGGAAATACGTCATGTCCTGCCGGCACAGGCGTATGGGTCGTAAAGACGGTCGTATTCCGTACATCTTCCAGCGCCCCATCTATGTTTGATCCGGCTGCAACGCGCTCCCGCACCCTTTCCAGAATGGCGAAGGCCGGATGGCCCTCGTTCAGATGCAGTATGGAATGTCTTATGCCGAGCGCATTCAGCACCTCGCTCCCGCCGATGCCGAGGACGATTTCCTGGCGCAGCCTCTGCTCCACATCTCCGGCATAGAGATGGGCCGATATGGAGCGGTGCCATGGATCGTTCATTTCAATGTCGGTATCCATCAGATAGATCGGGACGCGGCCGGCGAGCACCTTCCAGACCGCCACATACACCGGCGGATCGATGAAAGGGACCTTAACTACGATCTGCTGCCCCGTTTCATCAAAGACGCGTTCAATGGGCGCGGAATCCCTGTCGAGCATCTCGTCGACACCCTCTTGCCATCCGTCTTCACGGATCCTTTGGCGCAGATAGCCTTCGGGATACATAAATCCTATTGCAACCACAGGCACGCCAAGGTCGCTGCACTCCTTGAGATGGTCTGCCGCTAAAAAGCCCAGGCCGCCAGCATAAAAAGGCAGCGAGTGATGTAGACCATATTCAGCTGAAAAATATGCGATAGGCAGGCATTGCGAGTTGGCGACTTTCTGTGTGAACCAGCAGCCTTCGGCCTCCATCCTGCTGCGAAACTGCGATATGACAGTATCGTACAGACCAAGGTAACGGGGATCGTTGGCTGCTTCGCTGAAGGTTTCCTTCGGGAGTTCCTTCAACATCTTGACGGGATTGTGGCCGCTCTCCTTCCACGCGACCCGGTTGAGCATCTTGAAGAGCATCCTGGCTTCTGGGTGCCAGCTCCACCATAGGTTGCAGGAAAGCTGCGCCAGGCCTTCAATCCTATCTGGCAGGTCGCCGGGCAGTATTTTCGATCCATCCATCCTGGTAATCCCGCCTACGATTCGCCCAGTTTAACCGACACGGTGGATTCCTTGCCCGCCCTGAGTATTTTGACCTGAACATCCTTGCCCGGCGGAGCCTGCGCGACAAGTGCCGAGAGGTCGGCAGCTTTTTTTATCGGACTTCCATCAAACGATGTGATGATATCTCCTCTAGTGATGCCTGCTTTATCTGCAGGGCCGCCCTTGGCCACGTCGGCTACCAGCGCCCCCGCAGCCTCTTTTAAACCCAGTGCAGTTGCTACCTCCGGAGTCACGGTCTGAATAGAAACGCCGATCCATCCGCGTATGATCTTGCCTTTTTCTTTCAGCACAGGGATGACTTTCTTTGCTATATTGCTAGGTATGGCAAACCCGATGCCCTGCCCCGCAGCTATTATAGCCGTATTGATGCCGACAACTTCGCCTTTGAGATTTACCAATGGCCCACCGCTATTGCCCGGATTAATCGGAGCGTCGGTCTGCAGAAAGGTATCAACAGGGCTATCGCCCAGTTCCCTCCCCTTGGCGCTCAAAATGCCTTGTGTGACCGTGTTTTCAAGGCCGAACGGATTGCCGGCTGCCAGAACCCAGTCGCCCACCCTTATCTTGTCGGAATCACCAAGAGGCAGCATCGGAAGGTCCTTGAATATGGACAGTATCTTTATCAGGGCAAGATCTGTTTTCGGATCGCGGCCAACGACCTTTGCCTTGAATTCCCTGCCGTCGGACAGTCTGACTTTGATGTCTTCGGCACCGTCAACGACGTGATTATTGGTAATGATGTAGCCGTCTTTGTCGATGATAAAACCGGAACCGAGACTGCTCTGTTTCAGTTCCCTGTCGGGGACATCGCCGAAATGACGCCTGAAGAAGTTGTCGAGGGCACCACCTCTCTCATCGGGGCCGAAGAACTGCCTGAAAGGATTGCCGGGTATCCGGACGGTTGTCGTTGTTGCAATGTTGACGACTGCCGGATTTACCTTGGCTGCCAGGTCTGCAAATGATTGCGGAAAACCTATTACTTCCGTTTGTCCGCCTTCTTTCTGGCATGCAACGATACCGGCAGCAAGAAGCGCTGCCAAAACCATAAAGATGACAAGTGCTGTTGATCGTTTTCTCAGAAGGGCGTTCATGATATTTTCTCCTTTTGCTTATAAAGTAATTTCAAATTGTAACTCCTTTGCGGCGCTACCATATCCCCTTGAAACCTTCACGCTGACCTGCTCGCCTCTTTTCTTATCGAGCAGGCAGATCTTCACATCAGAGATGTCATGAACAGGGATTCCATCAATTGCAACTATGACATCCCCTTCAGCAAGCCCAGCCTTCCTCGAAATGCTGTTTTCAGGGAAGCCTGAGATTCTTAACTGTCCCTTTTCCTCAGCGAGCAGAACCATCAGGCGCACCGGTTGGCTGCCCTCAATATGCTTCGGAAACACGACATAATCAGCTATGCCTTTCTCGGGCTGCACGTCGTTCAGAATAACTGCATAGCTCAGGTTGTCTCGCCTGTTCGTCCGTCGTGGGATCCCGAACCCAAATGCAAGGTGTCCGTTTCCTGCAAGCACTATCATTTGCCTGCCGGGATTTTTGGACAGATAATCCGATGCCGTCTCGGCCATTGTTTCATCCCAGAGCAGCTGCGACTGGTAGAAGAAGTCGAAGCCGTGCTCCTGCATGGTCGGGTGCTCGGCGAATATTTTTTTTAGGCTGGCCCTGTATTCGTCATTCGAAAAATCCATACTCCCGGGCACCTTTGCTTTTAATTCAGCCGGAAGGGAGTCAATGCCTTTTCTAGCAACAGCATCGACAACCTCCTTCTCGATATTGAGTGCTATGACGGGAATCTTGTATCCCCTGGCAAAGTCGAGTATGGGTTTGTAAAGATCGTAATCGAACCCCCATCTGCTGAAATATTCCGTTTGCTTCAGGAAGGTCTTCTGATCGATAGAGCCGGCAATATACCGGTCGATCACCGGTTGAAAAGGGCGCTGAAACATCTCCATGCCTATGGCTATAGACTTTCCCGACGCTTGCAGACGTTTTATGGTCTCAAGCTGCACCGCATGGTTTGCATAGCTGTCGTGGTTTTCGCCGACATAGATAATATGCTTGTCAGCAACGCTGCCGATAACCTGAGATAAGCCCATCATGTCTGGCACATGCACTGCAGCAGCTTCAGTCTCTGATTTCACCGCCACCCCGCGCGTCGAAGTTTCTATTTCTTTAAGTATATTCTTTCCGTCTGTAAAGGCCAGGCGGCTGAATTTTCCGTAATGGAGAATCTTGGGGAAGGCGGCATCGGCCTCTTCCTGCGACTTTGAGTCTATTGCGACAATCACGCGGTCGGGATTAAATGGATTTCGCATGACATCGATCATGAAGCCGCTTTTTACAGCTCCTGTCCAATCGAAGATGCCTAAGTGCCTAAGAGCTTTGTTGTCTGCTCCAAGGACGACAAACGAAGTCTTCGTCTTCGTCGCTTCACCTATATCGGCGGACTTCTCTATCGTGGCCCCTCTGTCCGCGAAGAATTGAATGATGCTGTCGTACACTTTCCCCGATGGGGGTGGGACAACAACAATCAGGCGATCTCCGAGTACGCGTGCAATGACCGGCGGGAATTCATCACGAGACAGCTTCCGCATGATGGCGTAATCCTCGTCAATCACAATCCTGTCCGGCAAGTAACGGGAGTAAATCACCATCGGACTGACTGCCTTCTCGATCCCTACGGATACAGGCTCCTTCTTGACCCCTGAATAAACAGCAATCGGTACGGTCAATGAGTACGGATTGTTCATTTGCCGCAGCTCGAATGATATCTCATAACCGTCGCCCTTTTGACGCACAACAGCAGTGCCTGCTTCTATGTCTGGCACGTCTTTTCTTTCAAGCCACTGAGCGAAGAAGCCCTTAAGATTTTCGGCTGAAAAAGACTGAAACGACGATATCAGGTCTTCCCATGAAGCCTTCCTGAAGGCATTTGCGGCTATGAATCCCCTCAGGGCTTGTCGAAACCGTTGTTCGCCTGTCATATTCTTCAACATATGAAAAATCATGGCGGCCTTGCCATAACCAATGGCTTTCGAAGGGAAGTCGGTTCTGCCGCGGAAATCCGTCAGGGGGAAAGCATTGTCTTTGTTGACATAGCTCTGGTAGTCGATCATTATCTGTTTGCGGTAATCCGCGCCTTCTCCTTTTTTCTCCGCATAAAGATAATCAGCCAGATAGGTAGTAAGCCCTTCGGCCCAGTTGCCACGCTCGTAATCGATATATACGGAATTCCCGAACCACTGGTGCAGTATCTCGTGGCCGAGCGAGGTCTTGACGATGAAAGGGAGCTTCACTACATCTTTACCCAGCAGCGTGAATGTCGGCATCGAATATCCGGTGGGCAGGATATTTTCGACAATCGAAAAACGTAGGTAAGGATATGGCCCCAGCATCTTCTGATAGAGATCCAGATATGCCTTTGCATGCTGCAGATATTCCCTGACCAGACCCGCATCCTCATCGAAAAAATAGGCATAGAGATCTATTTCTCCAAATCTTTCCCTGGAGATTCTGAACCTGTCGGTTGCAATGAAATTCAGACGCTCTGCGGGATGGTCAAATGTGAAAGTGAATTCTTTTTTGCCGCGTTGCGCAACAGAGTCTATGCGGTCGGCTTCTGACACGGCATCGTAACCCTCCGGCAAAATTGCCTTGAGCCTGTATATAGTCGTCCGGCGCGGCAGCGGATACCAGAGGCCGGTCAGAAAAATCCCATGCGCAGATATGGTGTTATCAACTATGTGTGAGCTGTCTGAGGGTGTATAAAAAAACCCGTTGTATGAAATCTTGAGCAGTCCGCTGCCGGCCGGCGTGACCTCTATATGGTCGCCGCTTTTGCTGAAGGGAATTTGCGTGTCGTCAAGTGTCACATCAGTCACCGTTAAGCCCGAAACATCAAAGAAGAGATTCTGCTTCCCACGGACGGGCAGCGTTGCGACCCCGTCCAAACGTGATTTGGCTATGTCGAATGATACGGATAATAAATATTCAGGGGTGGCAGCCGGCTGGTCCGATGCACTTACAAAAGATATCGAACAGAAAAAAATCATAGTAATCAGCAGGGCGAAATATTTCATCCTTACCTCTTTCGGCCGGTTTGTGAGGAATATACTATACAATATACACAGAAATCAGAGTGGAGGTGCACGCCATGGCAAAGGTATATTTTGCTTCAGCACGAGTGAGGAAATGGAAGTATGCCGAGAGCATGCCGGGCAAGCTTGAAAGGCTTTTGAGAGAAATAGACCTATCCGGTTATTTCAGCCCGAAAGAGTGGGTGGCGGTCAAGACGCATTTTGGTTCTGAGGGCGCATACAGGATAGTCAGACCTGTATTTCTGAAGAAGGTGAGCGATGCTCTCAGGAGCGCCGGCGCGACTCCGTTTGTGACGGATACAGTGAGGATAAAGGGTCTCGATTATCTTGATGTTGCCAATCATAACGGCATAAATCATCTTTCTGTGGGTGCCCCGGTAATTATTGCCGACGGCATTTATGGGAATGACAACATATTGGTGAAGGCCGGGGAAATCCTCGGCGAAATAGCTATAGCATCTGCTATATATGACGTCCCGGCTATGGTCGTATGCTCACATATCAAAGGGCATATCAATGCAGGCTATGCAGGCGCAATCAAAAACCTTGCGATGGGAGGCGTGAGCTCTGCTCATAGACATTGCGGATGGAAATGCGGCAGAGGTGCTATGCATACGATTGGAGAGGGCGGGCTTAAATGGGATGCTGATAAATGCACATTCTGCTATCAATGCGAAGAAGTCTGTCCCTTAGATTGCATACAGTTTAAGGAAGGCTTGTTGACATATGAGAATGAGCGCTGCTGGCGCTGTGGAAGGTGCACGAGGGTCTGCCCGGAAGGTAGGTTAACTATGCCCGGCGACGACGAACTGTTCATGAAATCGTTGGCAGAGGCTGCGGCTGCGGTTTTGAGCACTTTCAATCACGGGAAAGTGCTGTATATAAATTTCCTCACCGAAATACAGCCCGAGTGCGACTGCATGCCTGCCGCCGATGTGCCGGTGATCCAGGACCTCGGCATCATGATTTCAGACGATCTGGTAGCCATAGAACAGGCTTCGATTGAAATGCTGCGGGACGCAAAACCGCTCCCGGCCTCTCTCGCAGCAGATGAAAATATCCCGAACGGCGAAGATATTCTCGCAAAGCTTCATCATAAACCATACAACCTCCAGATTGATGAAGCCGTCAGGCTCGGTCTCGGAAGCAGGGATTACGAGTTGGTTGAGTTGGGTTAACGGGAGGAGCATTTATGTATATTGTGAGCTATCGAAACAATGGTCCCTGGCGGGCTGGAATAATGCAGGATTCGCTTGTTGCAGATGTCGCGTCACTTGATATGACAACGTGCGCGACGTCTGTTCGCGCGCTGCTCGAAGCCGGAGCTTCAGCCGTTGAACAAATGCTTGAAAAGGCGAGGACTGCCTTCGAACGAAAAAGTGAAAAACTCATCCCCCTTGAAACAATTGAACTCGGCCCGCCGATTCCCGATCCCGACAAGATCATCTGCCTTGGTCTGAATTACAGCGAGCATGCAGCAGAAGTGAAGATGAGCACATTCAGTGTTCCGCCGCTCTTTGCCAAATTCCGTAATTCATTGTGTGGACCGAATAGTCCCATTGTGATCCCCCGTGTCACCAGTCAGGTCGACTACGAGGGAGAGATGGCGGTCGTTATCGGAAGAAGGTGCAAAGATGTCTCCGAAAGAGAGGCGCTGAAATATATCGCGGGATACGCTGTAATGAATGACGTCAGTGCCCGCGACATCCAGATGCAGAGTAGTCAGTGGACAGCCGGAAAAGCGCTCGATACGTTTGCGCCAATGGGACCGGGGATCATTCCCGCATCCGAAATTTCCGATCCGCAATCATTACAGATATCGACACGGGTAAATGGCGTTACATTGCAGAACGGCAATACGCGGGACATGATCTTCTCCGTGGCCAGGACTATTGAATATTTGAGTTCGCTCATGACACTTGAACCGGGCGATCTGATCGCGACAGGAACGCCATCCGGCGTGGGTTTCAAACGGCAGCCGCCTATATTCCTCAAGGCCGGTGATATCGTTGAGGTCGAGATTGAACGAATCGGTGCGATCCGCAATCCGGTTGTGTGAGCTTAGACGTAAAGGTAATATCGACAAGTAATTAAGAATCGGGACGGTCTTGTGGGGTAAGATGCCTTATTCACCTGAAAGTCCGCACTTTTATAGGTGATTGGATCCCTGAGAACTTGTGACAGCAATCTGCGCCGTGATCGATGCTCTACTCTCGCAATATTTCGATCGCAATGCTGCCATAATTACATCTCAAAGCACCTCCTATTCCTCACTTTCTTGCCATCGACTAAAGTCTGATATTTCGATAGAACTACTCATTCGCGAATCGAAGGCTTCGATTAAATATCAATTAAATATCAATTAAATATCAATTAAATTTCTTATTGCAGAACCATGTGCAAAGTAGTATCATTTGCTATTGGATTTCCTCTGTAAGATATGCTCTGTAAAACAAAAAGAGGGCATGAATTGAGAGAAGTGATATTGGCCTGACCCCAAGTCACTGCATGAAAAGCTTTTGAGGGCCATGATATTGCTAAGGAGGTACAGAAGTGAACTCATCGGCAGAAGCTGACAGTTTGTTGGAAAAAATAAGTCGCCACAAGGT
>DATHDF010000052.1:0-4429 GCA_035319185.1 Dissulfurispiraceae bacterium
ATAGAAGCTTTTCTCAAAGAGGAAGGGATTTTCGATATCAACGAGCTCATTGGCAGTTTGAAAACGTAGCTGGCAGACAGGACAATCTATGCCTGAAATAGCTTCTTCTATAATCACTCTTACTACCGATTTCGGGTACAAGGACCCTTTCATTGCAGAGATGAAAGGTGTCATTCTTTCAATTAACCCGCAAGCAACAATCATTGACCTGACTCATGACATAGAGCCTTTTAATGTTGTTCAGGCATCCTTTGTCGTCGGATCAGCATATAAATATTTTCCGGAAGGAACCATACATATTGCCGTCATTGATCCTGATGTGGGATCGGAGAGGCGGCCCATAATCATCGCGTCCTCGGGGCACTTATTTGTGGGGCCGGACAACGGCGTCTTTTCGAGAGTGCTGAATGCCGGTAATGCGGCACGATATGTCGAAATCACTAGCGAAAGATATTTTCTAAGAAAAGACAGCCCGACTTTTCAAGGCAGAGACATCTTTGCGCCTGTAGCTGCATGGCTCTCTAAAGGAATAAACATTTCAGATATCGGATCAGAAATTGCAGGTGTCAAAACAATAAACATTCCTATCGTACAAAGGATAAAAGCCGGACTGGTTGGCGTGGTGCTGTACATCGACCAGTTCGGAAATGCCATCACCAATATTACCAAAAACGATTTGGAGCATTTTGGCGGGAACTATAGGGTTCACATCAAAGGACAAGAGCTGACTCCATTTGTTTATTATGCCCAATCGCCGGCAGGCGGTCTCGGCAGCCTGGTCAATAGCTCAGGATATCTTGAAATTTTCTCCTATCGCGGCAACGCCTCTACACTTTTCGACATCGGAATTGGAGACGCCATATTAGTTTCATGGAAAAAGTAGCTGTAATGGCTTAGTTTGTCGGCAGCTGGGCCTGATGCAACTGCTGCGATTCATCTCCGTTTTCGTGTGCTATAATACGACTTATTTTGTAAGGGAGTCGCGGATAAATGGGGGTTGAGAGGTTGATCAGGGGTATGGGTGCGTCAACGCTGCACACAGTGCGAGGCGTCGGCGGAATGTCGCTTTTTTTTATCGATACAGTGAGGCTTGTCTTCACGCCGCCGTTCAAGTTCCTCAGGTTCATCAAGCAGGTTCGCTTTATTGGTGCACGATCGGTGAGTGTTATTGTGCTGACCGGCGCCTTTACCGGGATGGTACTTGCCCTGCAGTTGTTTTATACGCTGAGAAAGTTCGGTTCCGAGGCGCTGCTTGGTCCGGCAATTGCGCTGAGCCTGATACGTGAGCTTGGTCCCGTGCTTGCGGCCCTTATGGTGACCGGTCGTGCCGGATCTGCGATTACGGCTGAGATCGGTATCATGAGGATATCAGAGCAGATCGACGCACTTACTTCCATGGCGCTGAATCCCTTGCGCTATCTGGTTGTTCCGAATCTGGCGGCAGCCATCGTAGCATTTCCGCTACTGGCAGCTATTTTCGATGTTGTAGGCATCTATGGCGGTTACGCAGTGGCGGTCAAGATGCTTGGATTGAGTTCTGGCACGTATTTCTCGCAGATGGAGCACTTTGTCCTCATGGAGGACATAATGATCGGCGTATACAAGTCGACAAGCTTCGGCGTGATCGTCGCGTGGGTTTGCTGCTTCAAGGGATACACTACGGAGGACAGAGGCTTCGGAGCCGAGGGGGTCGGAAGGTCCACGACCGAGGCCGTGGTTATGTCGTCGGTATTCATATTGATCTGGGATTACCTGATTGGTTCTTTTTTCTTATGAGAGTTGCATGTGATTGAAATAATTGATCTTGAGAAATCCTTTGGCGGTCAGAGCGTCCTGAGAGGTGTAAACCTGAAAATAGGCGCCGGGGAGGTTACGGCCATTCTCGGTAAGAGCGGCGGGGGAAAGAGCGTGCTTTTGAAGCATATAATAGGGTTGATGAAGCCCGACAAGGGCCGCATACTGATTAACGGGACCGATATTACCGGCCTGGGAATACATGACATGGATAAGGTCCGGGAGAAATTTGCGGTGGTTTTCCAGTTCGGCGCGCTGTTTGATTCAATGACCGTCTTCGAGAATGTAGCGTTTCCGGTTGTTGAGAAGAAGCGGATTTCCATGCATGACATGAGTGAAAGGGTTATGCTGATGCTGGAGGAAGTCGGGCTTGTCGGAATGGAAGGGAAATATCCATCGGAGATAAGCGGCGGCATGAGAAAGAGGGCCGCCCTTGCGCGAGCCCTGATAATGGAGCCCGAGATCATATTGTTCGACGAACCGACAACCGGCCTCGACCCGATTCTTCTGGATCAGATACATTCCTATATCAAGGCAACTCACAGCAAATACGGGTTCACGGGTATTGTCATCAGCCATGAGGTCCCGGAGATATTCGACATTGCCGACAGGGTCGCGGTCCTGGACGGCGGGGTCATTATAGAAACAGGAACCCCTGCCGATATCCGGAAGTCGTCAAATCCGGTTGTTCGGAGATTTGTCGCGCCGCGGGCTGTGGAGGCGGCATCATGAATAATCAGTATTGCCATTTAAGAGCGGGAGGAGCAGAGGATGCAAAAAAAATTCGACCTTGAGCTTGCCGTCGGAATATTTGTGCTTATCGGGTTTCTTGCACTCGGGTATTTGTCGATCAGACTCGGGAAGCTGGAAGTCGTCGGGAAAGGCGGATACACTCTCTACGCCGAATTTGCCAATGCAGGTGGAATAAAGCCCGGTGCTGTCGTGGAGATCGCCGGCGTGGAAATAGGGAAAGTCAAGAGCATTCGTCTTGACAATTATTCGGCGCTTGCAACCATGCGGATATACCAGGGGGTAAAGATCCAGGATGATGCGATTGCATCAATCAAGACCAAGGGACTGGTTGGAGAGAAATTCGTCCAGGTAGCGCCCGGAGGCTCGGATGTCTATCTTGCCGATGGAGGCAGGATAAAGGAGACCGAGTCTGCGCTCGACATCGAAGAGCTGGTTTCGAAGTATGTTTTCGGGAAGGTGTAGAGTAGACCGAATCCTCTCAAAGTCGCTAATATCCATATCTCTCAACATATGCTCCTATCATAAATACTTGACAAATTCAGTACGGTATTTTAGCATGTAACATGCTAAGGTTATCGACAAAGGGACAGTACGGCGTGCGCGCGATGTTCGAAATTGCCCGCGGTTATCCGGACAATCCGGTCACCATCAGGAAGATCTCCGAACGACAGGATGTCTCCGTGGCCTATCTTGAGCAGATTCTGAACAAGCTTCGCAAGGCAGGCCTGATAAAGAGCGTCAAGGGGCCGGGCGGCGGATACCTCCTCAGCCGGAAGCCCGATAATATCAGTATCGCTGCTATTCTCAACGAGCTCGAAGGACCCGTTGCCATAACCTCCTGCCTGAACCCCGATGAAGGCTGCGTGCGGATCGATTCCTGCGTTACACACCTTCTCTGGAAGGAACTCGGAAAGCAGGTGGAGGCCTTTCTGAAGACCATTACCCTGCGCAATCTCGCTGCCGGCGACTTCGTCAAGATCAGGAGAAGGAAGAGTAGTTGACAAAATCGATCAACTAATTTACCCTGTTATTATGAAATTCATCGAAAACGTAAGGGCAGACGTCACGGCGGACATCGTATACATGATGTGTCCGATGCACCTGCTCAAGCTGGATGAGATGATAAAGGAGCTGGAGGTTGGGCAGGTCCTCGAAGTCCTGACCGATTACGACGGCGCCATGGAGGACATACCTCAGTGGTGTGAAAGGACCGGCAACGAATTCATGGGCATGAACGAAACGGAAGATTTCTTTAAATTCTATATTCGGAAGACTGTTGCTTCATAAACTGAAGGAGAGAGTATGAGAAAATGCTATTTTGACCACGCAGCCGCCAATCCGCTGCATCCGGCGGTTCTGGATGCCATGATGCCTTTTTTCAAGGAAGATTTCGGCAATGCACTGAGCCTCTACGACCTGGGGGTGAAGGCCAGGGATGCCATAGAGAAGGCAAGGCAGGAGGTCGCGAATCTGATAAACGCTAAACCGTCGGGGATAATATTTACCTCCGGAGGCGTCGAGGCAAACAATACCGCGCTAAGGGGAATTGCCCTGGCCAAACAGCCCAAAGGGAACCATATTATCGTTTCTAAGGTGGAGCATCATTCGATCCTTAACAGCGCAAGGTTTCTGGAAAAGAGCGGATTTGTCGTTACTTACCTGCCTGTCGACAAGCACGGCCTGGTAGATCCGGACAACCTGAACAAGGCTATTACCAAGGAGACGGTCCTGATTTCGATCACTCAGGCAAGCCGCGAGATTGGCACGCTGGAGCCTATTAAGGAACTTGTGTCGGTAGCAAAACAGAAAGGCGTACTTTTCCATACTGATGCCGTATCGACAGCAGGCAATATTCCGGTGGATGTCAGCGAACTCGGCGTCG
>DATHDF010000053.1:0-28223 GCA_035319185.1 Dissulfurispiraceae bacterium
GACCTGGAATAGATAAGCGGCCCTGAGGATCGTCCCTGAGTAAAGTGCCCGGCTTGGAACGGATCCTCACTACACCATAGGTTATAATATTATCGCAATGTGGACTCCAGCGAAGGGCTTCGTCAGACTATTCGGCAGAAGTATCGCCGAATTTTTCAGGGATGGCGGGCTCATGCTGGCGGCCTCGATATCCTATTTTTCAATGATGGCCGTGCTTCCGTTCTGTCTATTTCTGGTGGCCATTTTCACTTATGTCGTAGGCCATGATGAGGCCTTTTTCAAATATTTCGCCGCAAAGCTGGTAAACTTTTTCCCCAAGGCAGCACAAAGCATTGCAAAGGAATTGCGGGATGCCCTGTCATATAGGGGCGTCGGCACATTCACATTTGTAATTTATGGACTGCTTTCCTACCAGCTTTACTCTTCCCTCGAATCCGCAATAAATACCGTGTTCAAGATAAAAGACAAACGCCGCTTTATCAGCCACCTGTTTATCTCGCTCTTTCTCATCACAGTGCTGATCCTCTTCTTTCTACTCTCCTTCATCGCCTCATCAGCTGTCTCGGTGCTGGACTCACTTCGTGATGATCTCCCTGTCATCGAGATTCATACCATAACCGCCTTTATCATAAAATATGTACTTCCGTTCATAATGGCTTTCCTCACCATCGCCATACTATACCTGATACTGCCGAAACGAAGGATCCGGTGGAGGAATGCACTTGCGGGGGCCTTGACTGCCACTATTTTCATGGAAGCCGCTAAATATATCTTCACTTTTTATGTGGTAAAGGTAGTCAGACTGGGAGCCGTCTACGGACCACTTTCGGCGTTCATCATTTTCCTGCTCTGGGTCTTCTACTCGTCATGCATCTTTCTGATCGGCGCCGAGACAGTTCACAACCTTGAGGCGAGAAAGAAAAAGTGAAGTGGCTGGAGTGCCTTGCTGGGTACTGCGTTAAAAGAAGAGATATCGGGGTACATCTTTTAAATAATTCTCAAATGTCGCACCATATTTGTCTTTGCAGATCCGCTCCTCAGCAAGAATCATCCTATGCTGCAACAAGGTGGCAACAACCAGGTATGCCACAAGCATAATGTTGGCGGTTACAAGACAAATCCCGGAAAATACAACCGTTGCGCTCACATACAACGGATTCCTAGTAAATCGATACGGCCCTGTCCGGAGAGGCTCATTTTGTGGCGTGACAATTATTACCTTCAGCGATGCCAAAAATAAGACCATTCCCAAAATGTAGACTAGGATACCCAGGTATAGAAAAGGGGCTATCCTGGTGAACGGCGTCCAAATAGTCATGACCATAAAAGGGTATGGCGCAGTCGATGCAAGTATAGCGCATAGCTTTTCTTTCTTACTATACCCAGTCATATCTGACATTCTCTTGGCAATATTCTTTTTCATGCCCATAAAAATCATGCCAATGAGAAAAAATATTAGAGAAAGAGGCCATGCATTCCATGGATATAGCTTAAACATCGATACCATATTCCTTTAAGCCCTGCATTTTATGTAACCGGTCGCCGGAACTAGATCTGAACCTTGAAATCATGCGTAACCTGCACGCCGATCTGTGCGGGCTAAAATATTCTTTTGAAAATAAAGTCTATGTTCCGCAGATAGTAATCCAGGTCGAATAAAGCCCTGATCTCGGCCTCGGACAGATACTTTGTGACATCCTTATCCTTTGCAAGAAGCTCCATGAAACTCAAACCTTTGCCCCAGCTTTCCATTGCATTTCTTTGGACTATAAGATAAGCATCTTCGCGGACCATGCCCTTGTCGATGAGCGCGAGCAGTACCCTCTGGGAATTGAAGAGGCCGTAGCTCCGGTCCATATTTGCCCTCATCCTCTCAGGGTATACATGCATGTCCTTCACGATCCCTTTAAGCCTGTTCAGCATGTAATCGACGAGTATGGTGCTGTCGGGAATGATGATCCGCTCCACGGATGAATGGGAGATGTCTCTTTCATGCCAAAGTGCAATATTCTCAAGCGCTGCGAGCGCATTAGAGCGTACGACCCTTGAAAGGCCAGTCAGGTTCTCCGATCCGATAGGGTTGCGCTTATGAGGCATTGCGGAAGACCCCTTCTGGCCTGCGGTAAAGGGCTCTTCGGCCTCCAGGACCTCGGTGCGCTGGAGATGCCTGATTTCTACTGCTATCTTCTCCACGATGCCTGCAACCAGCGCGAGCGTAGACATATATTCTGCATGGCGGTCGCGCTGCACAACCTGCGTGGCAACCGGCTCTGGTGTCAGGCCGAGTTTCCCGCAGACGATCTCCTCCAGCTTAGGCGGAAGATTTGAAAATGTTCCGACAGCGCCTGACGCCTTGCCTACGCTGATGATTTTGCGAGCCCGCTCCATGCGCGACAGGCATCTCTTGGAATCTTCATACCAGAGCGCGAATTTGAGTCCGAAAGTCATAGGTTCTGCATGAATGCCGTGGCTCCTGCCCATGCAAGGCACTTCCTTATATTTGAATGCCTGGGACTTGAAAACCTCCATGATTTCCTTGATGTCCCTTATGATGATGTCGGCTGCCTCTCTCATGAGGAGGGACAGCGCCGTATCTACGACGTCGGACGAAGTCAGTCCCTTGTGTATGAACCTCGACTCAGGGCCGACGAACTCTGCAACCGAGGTGAGAAATGAGATGACATCGTGCTTAACCGTCTTTTCTATATCGTCTATCCTGGCGACGTCGAAACGCGCCTTACCCTTGATCACAGCAAGAGCATCGGCCGGGATTTCTCCCAGCTCGGCCCAGGCCTCGCAGACGGCTATCTCAACATCAAGCCATTTTTGGAATTTATTTTCCGCATCCCATAGTGCGCTCATTTCCTGCCGCGTATAACGAGCTATCATAATCCCTCCAAAAAAGTTTCAGAGTTGAAGAGCAAATGGGTCGAAGGGTTAAAATATAAAACAACCCAATAGCTCTTGAACTCACGAACTCCTCAACTGCACTTCGAACTATAGCAAAAGCAAGCGCTCTATTTTAATCAACTCTTTTGCGACTTTTCCAATGCCGAAAATCCTGCCGTTGTCATCCTTCAAGCGTACAGGCAAACCAATCATCCTCCGGGAGTACGGCAATAAGGACAAAGGCAGCGGATTTCCGTTCCTGGCCCTTTTCAAGAGTTCGCCTTCCACGGTCAATTCCGGCAAATAGTTCAGTACAGTATCTATCGAATACAGTGCCTCAGATTTTAGAGGCAGCTCCGAGATCTTAGCGGCATTTTCAATGCGGTAGGTGCCAACCCTCGTTCTCACAAGCTCGGTTACATGCGCTCCAACATGAAGTGCGTCTCCGATATCATTGCAGAGCGAGCGAATGTAAGTTCCCTTGGAACAGACAACTTTTATGGTAAAAAAAGGTGTTGAGAAATCCAGCAATTCCAATGCCCTTACAGTTACTCTTCTCGGTTTTCTCTCGACTTCAACGCCTTTGCGCGCTAGCTTGTAAAGCGGTTGCCCAGAAACCTTAAGCGCGGAATACATCGGCGGCAGCTGTTCGATTTCTCCGATGAATCCCGGCAGTATTCGCCTGATGTCCGAATCCGATACTGCTACTTCGGATACTGTCCTGACGATCCTGCCTTCAGAGTCAAGCGTGTCGGTCGATTCACCAAGCTTTGCGGTTGCTATGTATTCCTTTTCAAGCGACTCCACAAGAGAGGCTATCTTCGTTGCTTCATTTAGACAAACCAGCATGACTCCGGATGCCTGAGGATCGAGCGTTCCAGTATGGCCGGCCCTGCGCACCTTGAAAGCCTTCTTCACAGCAATGACCGCGCCATGGGATGTAATTCCCACTTCCTTGTTCAGGTTAACTACTACATTCATCAGAATTTGAAAGACCCGATCCCCTTCAACTCCAGCATCAGCAGGTAGGAATAATCAGCAGGCCTGAACTGGTCGGCAGGTCTTCTCGTAATAAGAAAATCCGCAGCCCAGCATTGTTCCTTGTAGGTTGTCTTGATAGACAGATCCCTGACCCCGGGCCCCTTTGCATCATAGCTTGCAGAGACACTGAACACCCAGTGCTTGTCTAGCGGTGCGTTGATTCCCAGCGTGTATAGCATCAAATTATCGACCCTCGAATAGCGTTCGCCGAGCCCCAGCGTGATATCCCTGAAAATCTTGAAGCTGAATACCGAGTTCAGATTGTTAATGCGGTTATCGACAAAGTCGTAGGCAACATCAAATGTAAAATTTATCGGCAACGCAGGTCCGGCGACCGCTCCCTCCAACCGCGTTGGCTGAAGGTGATGATTGGTCGGCAAACTGGTGGTCCCGTCCAGGACAGAGTTATAATTGTCAACGAGCATGTTTGAATTATCAGCGTTGAAATCATAGGGCTGGGAAAATCTGAGGGAAATGTCCAGGTCCCTGAACACAAACTTGTTGTACAGAACGAACTTCAGCATCGCCGTCTTCGAAGGGAGCTCGGTCGAGTCGAAAAGCGGAAGGACCTTTGCCGACGGAATATAAGAAAACTCCAGCGAAGGTTCGATGATATGCCGGAACGATCCGTAATCTTTCAGGAAGCGTGTCTGGGCCTGGGCGTAATACTGAAACATCTCGCGATGCGGCGAAGAGCCGAACTCCCCTCCGTCATTCAGATTGTACGCCGTCTCCCTGACGGATACGGTCTGAGTCAGTCGTACGCTGTCTCCAAAGGAATAAGAAAGCGCGGGTTTGATATCGAGCCTTTGGCCATGTGGCTCCTGGCTGCGATAGAAATTTGCAGCGTTCGCAGATAATGTGAATATCAATGGACCCACTGCAGTTGGATTGACGACATATCCTATTTCGGGCAGCTTCTGCGGAACATGCTCTGTGACACCTTCGCGAAGGTTTACCCAGTATTGACTTAGAAAATACAGACGCGAGTTATTCAGCGGAACTGATACTTCTCCTGTGGATTGTAAAAAACGGCTTATACTTGATTTGAAGTCCTTGGGATATTCCTTATAGAAGGCCTCGTCGTTTATGTAATTTATATCCAGAAACGCCTTTATGTTGCCTAATGAATATCTGTCGGACGCCTTCAATTCGAAAAAGTCCTTGTGCAGCTCTGTATCCCGGATGTGATATGCGTACCATGTCCCCTCATGGTCGAAATCCAGGAAACGGTATTCTACTCCGGTCCCGACTCCCCGCTTGCTGTAGTAATCAATACCGAAAGTTGCATCCTTATTCTCGTCAATCGCCCAGAAGAAAGCAGGGCTGAAGCGAATGCCTTTGCCGGAGCTTGTTCCGACGGCCGGAATCAGAAAGCCGGTCTCGCGGCCGCTTCCTACGGGAGCAGAAAAATATGGAGAATACAGGACAGGGATATCCTTGACGCGATACGTTGCATTCCTGGCTGTCATTTTGCTCCCCACAACAATATCGGCATCGTGTCCCTTGAAGCACCAATCCGGTTCCTGCGAGGCAGGAATATCAGAAAACGTCAGCACCTTTGCGGATCGGTATGACTCGGAGTCGCAAGTAGTGAAATAGACCGTCTTCGCATAATAATGGCTCTCTCCAAGTTTTTGCATGTTGACGCCGCGAATCCAGTATTCATCCTTCTTGAAATAAATGACAGCGTTGTTCAGTTCTCCCGTTTTATCATCAATATTGAATTCGGCTTCTTCTGTATTGATGAGATAGTCCTTGTCATCTATGGTGACATGACCGGTCAGTTCGGTATCGCCGGTCTCAGCGAAATAAACAGCCTCGTCAGCTGTCACAACAGTACTGTCTTTCATAATCCTGACATTGCCCTCGGCCACATATCTTTGTTCATCCTTGAAGTATTCAAGCTTGTCGGCTGTGATCGTCGCACCGAGGGCGCTGCCTCCCAGAAGGAGCAAAATGCCGATTACGCAGGGTATTTTTGTCTTCAAGCTGAACAGAAACTTCATCGGCTCTCCCTCAGCGTTCCCAGCACCGCTCTTTCGCCCAGGATCTCAAGTGCCTCGCCCGCTGTATAAAACGAGCCGGTTATAATCATTGCAGCCGGCAAACCTTCAGAAAGCTCCGACTGAAGGCGCTTGGCCACCACCAATGCGTCGTGGACCGAAGCGCTGACATGCACATTGTTGAAACCTGCACTGCGGGCGACCGCAGCAAGGCGCTGCGGCGACTCGGCTCTGCTGTATGCAGGCGATGTAAGTACCGCTTCGTTTGCAACCGAAAGAAGCACTCTTACAATGTCGGCCACATCCTTGTCAGCCATAATCCCAATGACCATAACGATCTTTCGTCCCTGAAAATGATTCGAAATAAAATCGGCCAGGACAGCGGCGGCGGCCGCATTGTGCGCTCCGTCAACAATAATCGGCGGGTCGGCGCGGACAAGCTCCAGCCTCCCGCGCCACTTAGTCGCCTCAAGGCCTGCCCTTATCTGCACTGCACTATCTGCCACAGTCTGATTCGTTGCCGTTAAGGCCGCCTTAATTGCAACAGCCGCATTTTCGGCCTGATACTCTCCAGCCAGCGGTGTCAGCAGATTTTCAACTACAGTGTGTGCATCTGAATAATCAAACCTTGTGCCTTCCATATCCGTCGCCCTGATACTGCTATTGAAATCCGACCCGAAGACATGGAGCGTGGTATTCTTCTCATGCGCTGCTGATGATATCACCCTCATTGCCTCCGGCAGTTGCGCAGATGATATTACCGGCACGCCGTATTTAATGATGCCTGCCTTCTCTCCAGAGATCCTGGTTATCGTCTCGCCGAGAAATTCGTGGTGATCATGGTCGATGCGCGTTATGACTGAAACTGCCGGAACCACTATATTGGTAGCATCCAGCCGGCCGCCCATACCCGTTTCGATAACAGCCCAGTCAATGTTACACCTTGCAAAGTAGGCAAAAGCCATCGCGGTTACAACCTCAAAAAAAGTCGGCGTCAAGTCTTCTTCGAATAGAGCGATTTTGGCCCTGATCTCGTCTGTAAGCGCCGCAACTTCAGCTTCAGAGATCTCGGCATCGTTGATCCTGACCCTCTCCGTGAAACTGACCAGATGCGGGGAGGTAAAAAGCCCGACCTTATAGCCGTGAGCCATGAGGATAGACGCTGTCATGGCCGACACCGATCCTTTCCCGTTCGTTCCGGCCACATGAATAGACCTGAATGTCGTTTGAGGGTTGCCGATCAGGGAAAGTATCTTGCCGGTTTTTTCCAGGCCTAACTTGATGCCGTGCTTTTGAAGACTGTACAGATAGTCTATCGAGGCACGGTAGCTCATGGCCTGGTCGTATCCTGTGCAACAGGCATGAAATGCTCGATGAGTTTAAAAATAGTGTTTTTCAACTCACGCCTCTCAACGACAAGATCTATCATGCCGTGTTCAAGAAGGAACTCGGCGCGCTGGAAATTATCAGGCAGTTGCTGCTTTATGGTCTGCTCGATGACCCGCTGGCCTGCAAAGCCGATGAGGGATTTCGGTTCGGCAATAATGACATCGCCAAGCATTGCAAAACTGGCCGTCACGCCGCCGAATGTCGGGTCTGCGAGTATGGAAATATAAAGAACGTCGGAATCGTTCAGCTTCGAGATGGCTGCCGAAACCTTAGCCATCTGCATGAGCGAGAACATACCCTCCTGCATCCTGGCACCGCCTGATGCGGCCACTGTTATGAGCGGCACCTTTTTTTCGCAAGCAAGCTCGGCAGCCCTTGTGATCTTTTCTCCCACGACAGATCCCATGCTGCCCCCCCAAAAAGAAAAATCCATGAGAGCAAGGACTACCGGTCTTGAGTTTATCGCAGCCTCGCCATATATTGCGGCTTCAGGCATGTCGCTCTTCATCCGGTATTCGTTGAGTCTTTCAGCATACGAGATCTTGTCTTTGAAGTCCAGAGGATCGATCGAGGTCAGATCATTGTCGAGTTCCGCAAAACTTCCTTCATCGGCGATAAAATCGATGCGCTCCCTGGCGCTTATCCTGAAGTGATAATTGCACTTGGGACATACCTGAAGGTTCTTTTCGATCTCCTTCTTGTAGATGATCTCTTTGCAGCTGTCGCATTTGATCCAGAGCCCCTCGGGGATCTTGACCTTCTTCTCTGCCTTTATCTCTTTTCTTTTCTTGAACCAGGACATATGGAGTAATGTAGGGGCGCGGTTCACCGGTCCCTGCGATTTACAATTCTATATCGCCTCTCTCAGTTTCTTGATAAATTCCCGCGCACCGCCGGGGTCTTCGTGGAATTTCCTGACGATAGCGCTGCCCACGATCACACCGTCGGCAAAGGCAGCCATGTTGCGCGCATCATCGGGATTGGATATGCCGAATCCTATTGCTACCGGCCTGCCGGTCAACTCCTTAAGGCGTCCCAGGTGGCCCCTGAATTGTTCCTCAGGGGAGAGCTTGCTGCCGGTTATGCCTGTCATCGAAACGTAGTAAATAAAGCCCCTTGACGCGAATGCTATGACCTTCATCCGCTCCGCGGTAGAGGTGGGCGCGACCAGGAAAATAGTATTGATGCCCTTAGCATGGCATTCCTTTATCAGACCTCCAGCCTCTTCAGGAGGCAGGTCCGGGATTATCATGCCGTCCACCCCTGCTGCTGCAGCGTCCTCGATGAAGTTCTCTTCGCCGTATTTGAAAACAGGATTGTAATAAGTCATGAAGATGATCGGGACCTGAGAGCGTTTTCTTAGTTCGGTCATGAATGAGAGCATCCTCTTCAAAGAGACCCCCGCTTTTATCGCCCTTTCAGCGGCGCGCTGGATAGTCGGCCCGTCAGCAACAGGGTCAGAAAAAGGAACGCCCAGTTCTATTATGTCGGCGCCGCACTCTTCCAGCATTAGAACGCGCTCCATGGTCGTTTCAATATTCGGGTCGCCAGCCATGATATATGGAATGAAGGCCTTGCCGCCTGACGCCCTTAATCTTTTGAATGCCCTGTCTATCCTGTTCATATCAGCAGATCTCAATCCCCTTGATTTTCGCCACCTGCTGTACGTCCTTGTCACCACGGCCCGAAAGGTTCACGATAATGATCTTGTCCCCGGACATTTTTGGCGCAACCTTGGCGGCCTCTGCGATTGCATGAGCTGATTCAAGGGCGGGGATAATCCCTTCGGTCCTCGAAAGCAGCTCGAAGGCAGCCATTGCCTCATCATCTACCGCGTAAGTATACTCAACCCTGCCCGCATCTTTAAAGAAGGCATGCTGCGGTCCGACTGATGCGTAATCGAGGCCAGCGGAAACCGAGTGGGTTTCGAGGACATTCCCATCTTCATCCTGAAGAAGATAGGTCTTGCATCCCTGAAGCACGCCGATTGATCCGCCGGCAAAGCGCGCTGCATGCTGCCCGCCCTCGATGCCTCTGCCTCCGGCCTCCACGCCTATCATCCTTATATTGTCCGCAAGGAATTCGTTGAACAGTCCCATGGCGTTGCTGCCTCCGCCAACGCAAGCTATGAGACAGTCAGGCAGTCTGCCTTCAGCCTTGAGTATCTGGCGCTTCGCCTCTTTCCCTATGACCGCCTGAAAATCTCTGACCATAGACGGAAAAGGATGCGGCCCGAACACCGTGCCGAGAACGTAATGGGTCGTGCGCACGTTGGTTGTCCAGTCGCGCATGGATTCGTTGATCGCATCCTTCAAGGTCTGCGAGCCTATCGAGACTTCATTCACCTTCGCGCCAAGCAGCTTCATTCTAAAGACGTTCAATGCCTGTCTCTTGATATCGATCGACCCCATATATATCTCGCACTCAAGGCCCACCAGCGCAGCACCCGTAGCAGTTGCAACGCCATGCTGGCCCGCGCCAGTCTCAGCAATAACGCGCTTCTTGCCCATCTTCTTTGCGAGCAGGGCCTGGCCGATAGCGTTGTTGATCTTGTGTGCTCCGGTATGCGCGAGGTCCTCACGTTTGAGATAAATCTTTGCGCCGCCGAGATACTCTGTCAGCCTTTTTGCAAAATAGAGTGCGGTAGGCCTGCCGATATAGGTCTTCTGTAAAAGTTCGAGTTCGTCAAGAAAGGAACGATCCTTTTTCGCTTTAGCGTATTCCGCTTCCAGCTCAAGCAATGCGGGCATGAGCGTTTCAGGCGCAAACCTTCCGCCGTACGCCCCGAAATAGCCCTTGTTGTCAGGTAATTTCTTAATGGTCTCTCTCCGTTCCGCGAAGTCAGTTATTATATCATATTTCCTTGTTATTCAGTCTCCTTGGCGAGGCCGGCTGGCGAGCTTTTATGATAAAATATCTTACGTCCCATACCGGAGGAAATATGCAGGATACAAAGATAATCCTTCCCGAAAAAGATATCCCGCGGCAGTGGTACAATATCACTCCCGACATGCCGACGCCGCCGAGACCGCCGCTCCATCCCGCGACGCAGCAGCCGGTCGGTCCGGACGACCTCAAGGCAATATTCCCGATGACGCTCATCGAGCAGGAAGTATCGACCCAGCGCTGGATTGATATCCCTGAAGAGGTGCTTGACATCTATACCCTCTGGAGGCCGTCTCCGCTCTTCAGGGCGAAGAGGCTCGAAGCACACCTAAAAACGCCCGCAAGGATTTATTACAAGTATGAGGGCGTGAGCCCGGCAGGTAGCCACAAACCGAACACTGCTATACCGCAGGCCTACTACAACAAGAAGGCAGGAATACGAAGGATTGCTACCGAGACGGGTGCAGGACAGTGGGGCTCTTCTATGGCTCTGGCCGGCAATATGTTCGGGCTGGATGTAACGGTATACATGGTCAAGGTTAGCTACAACCAGAAGCCTTATCGCAGGATAGCAATGGAGACCTGGGGCGCCACTGTTCATGCGAGCCCATCCACAGTGACCAATTCCGGGAGAAAGGCCCTCGAGCTCGATCCCGACAATCCGGGCAGCCTGGGACTGGCAATATCCGAAGCTGTCGAAGACGCGGCCACTCATTCCGATACGAATTATGCACTCGGTTCTGTCCTGAACCATGTCGTATATCACCAGAGCGTCATCGGACTCGAGGCCAAAAAACAGCTCGCTCTGACTGGAGAATATCCGGATATCGTCATCGGTTGTTGCGGCGGAGGCTCCAACTTCGGAGGCGTGGCATTCCCATTTCTGGCAGACAAGATCAACGGCAAGGAACTGCGTGCTATTGCAGTAGAGCCTTCGTCATGCCCAACACTGACCAAAGGGGATTTCAGATACGATTTCGGCGACACGGCCGGATTGACGCCTTTTCTGATGATGTACACGCTGGGACACGATTTCATGCCGCCTGGAATTCATGCGGGTGGCTTGCGTTACCACGGCGACTCTCCCCTGGTCTCTCAGCTTTACAAAGACGGCATCATCGAGGCAAAAGCTTATCCGCAGCTGGCTGTTTTCAAGGCGGCAATGACATTTGCAAAGACAGAGGCGATCATACCGGCACCTGAAAGTGCGCACGCCATATGGGCGGCCATCGACGAGGCGCTGCTGTGTAAAGAAGAAGGCAAGTCGAAATGCATCCTGTTCAATCTGAGCGGGCATGGCTATCTCGACCTGGCAGCGTATGACGATTATCTGAACAATAAGCTCGTGGATTTCGAATATCCCGACGAATGCATAAGGGAATCGCTGGCCAAGCTGCCAGTGATAAAGTAAGACAGATGATCACCTTTGACATGAGAGACTTTGCGAGGATTCGGACACTGTGCTTGGTGAGATGAAGCGTTAAGCAGCAGCAACTGTCTGAGCCGCGAAGTGGCGAGTTTTGCTGCTGTAGGGGAATGAACCTAGCACAGTCGACCGCAGCGCAGGAGCGAAGGGCAAAGGAGATCATCACTAACTTTCGTTAACTTGTAGCAATTTAAGATTGAGGTCACGCCATGAAGATCAAGATCTGCGGAATAACAAATCTGGAAGACGCCCTCGCAGCTGTCGATTATGGGGCGGACGCACTGGGCTTCGTCTTCTATCAGAAAAGCCCTCGGTATGTTTCTTCTGAAAAGGCACGGGAGATTGCCTCCCAGCTACCCCCGTTCGTTTCTACCGTCGGCCTCTTTGTCAATGAGGACCCGGCCAAGATAAAAGATATAATGGAATCGGCGCGCCTTCATGTGCTTCAGCTGCACGGAGATGAAGGACCTTCAGCATGCTCGATTTGGATGCCAGTCATCAAAGCCTTCAGGGTCAAGGATTTTGTTGATCTCAAACCTCTCGAACAGTACAGGGGCGTGTCTGCCTTCCTGATCGACACCTACGCTCCGTCTGCATATGGCGGAACGGGTCAGATATTCAACTGGGATATAGCCGTCGAAGCAAAGAGATTCGGCCACATAATCCTCGCCGGAGGACTGACACCCGACAATATCGAAAAAGCGATAAAGTGGGTCAGGCCTTATGCCGTAGATGTCAGCAGCGGCGTCGAGGCTGACAAGGGCAAGAAGGACCTGAAGAAAATGAGAGAATTTATCGAGAAGGCAAAGATCGCTTCGAAGCAACCCTGATAACGGTCTTCACGTTGCCC
This sequence comes from Dissulfurispiraceae bacterium, assembly GCA_035319185.1. Lineage (GTDB taxonomy): Bacteria > Nitrospirota > Thermodesulfovibrionia > Thermodesulfovibrionales > Dissulfurispiraceae > Fen-1308. Next base: position 12,488 of record DATHDF010000053.1, read on the forward strand.
CTGGGATTGAAATCCCCGATCACCTCGAGGAACCTCGGCTTAAGGGTCTTCTGAAGTTCACCGAATATCAGGTTCGTAACCGCTTCATGCGAGATATGCTTGTCGCGGAATGAATTGAGCCAAAGCTTAAGGGCCTTCAACTCCACAATCTTTTTTGCCGGAACGTATGTTATCTTTATCGTCGCGAAATCCGGATAACCGGACCTCGGACAGAGGCATGTAAATTCGGGGAACGATATGTTTATTTCGTAGTCCAGCTCCGGATTCGGATTCGGCCATATTTCGAGCTTTGCTTCAGCTACAGCTTTTTCTCCGTATTTCATGTGCCGATCTCCTGTTTCGATTCATTGCTCATAAACTGCATGTTATAAAGCTCCTGGTAAAGTCCCCCCTGAGCGATCAGCTCTTCGTGAGTTCCTTCCTGGATGATTCCGCCGCCGCTCATGACAACTATGCGCGAAGCATTTTGAACAGTCGAAAGTCTGTGAGCAATAACTATGGTTGTCCTGTTCTGCATGAGCCTCTCAAGCGCTTTTTGTACCTGGTGTTCCGATTCGGTATCAAGAGAAGAGGTAGCTTCATCGAGAATCAATATGGATGGGTTCCTGATGATCGCCCTTGCTATGGTTATACGCTGTTTCTGGCCTCCGGAGATCCTAACACCCCGCTCTCCGATCATCGTATCGTAGCCCTTGGGCATATCCATAATAAATTCGTGGGCGAACGCCGCCCTTGCAGCTTCCATAACTTCTTCGTCGGTTGCCCCTGGACGGCCGAAGCGTATGTTTTCCTTGACCGTATCGTCAAAGAGCATTATGTCCTGAGTAACAGTACCGATGTGGCTTCTAAGCGAACGAAGGGACAGATTCCTGATATCCCTGCCGTCTATGAAAACCTGTCCCTCTGAAGGGTACCAGAACCCCGCGATAATATCCACAAGGGTGCTCTTTCCGGCGCCGCTATAGCCGACAAGTGCAACTATGTTTCCATGATGCACTGCAAGATTCACATTCTGGATCGCATTTCCTGACGCTGTAGGATATCTGAAAGAGACATTGTCAAATACTATGTCACCCTTTACGTCCAGTTCTTCTCCGATAATCTTTTCAGCATCCGACGTCATGATAATTCTGAGGCGATCGATCACATTGCGTCCGGACTGAAAGTTGTTATGTACCCGGCTCAATCGCTTCAGCGGATTATACATCAGTCCAACTGCGACGATGAAAGACGTAAAATCGCCCGGTGACATCATGCTGGAGACAACCAAACTGAATCCATAAAAAATTATTAGCGCAATGCCCACACCTGCAAGGATCTCTCCTATCAGGGCAGATCCCTCGTTGATCCTAACCTCCCTCATCGAATTCCGATAATATTCGGCCTGAGCCCGTTCGTTGCGAGCTGTCATTGCCCGCTCCATTGTGAAGGCCTTGATTATCTTCACTCCCTGCACTGTTTCATTAAATACGGTCGTTATCCTCGCAATCAGTTCTCTTGTCCGCATACCCGTCTTTTTCATACGTTTGCCCAACCTGGCTATGCTGAATACCATCATCGGCACAACTACAAATGACAAGATAGCGAGATCCCATCTGCGATACACAGCAACGCCCGCAAGTACAATAACAGTGCCGGTTTCAACAATGAAATCCTTGATGGTAAACCCCACAGTATTTTGGAGAATACCGACATCGTTTAGCATCTTGGAAACCACGTCACCGCTTGAGGTTTGAGAGTGAAAGGAAATTGGCAGTGAAAGGACCTTTTCATAGACCTCCTGCCTAATTACCCTTACTATTTTGGCGCCTATTGACGCCATTAAATAGTTATTGCAGAAAGCGAAGATCCCCTTAAGCATGAAAAGCGCCACGGTGCCGATAGCGAGAGAAATAAGATATACGGCATTTTTTGAGATTAAAACATCGTCAACTGCAAACTTAGTCCCCCAGGCCAATGCACCGCTTATGCCCGAAATAACCAGACTGCATATCATTGCGGCCAATAATCTGGGTATATATGGCTCGGACAGATACCAGAAGATCGCAAGATCGTCTCTGCTTGTTCCGCCCGTCTTTTTATTAAAAATCTCTTCTACACGCATGTATTAATCCCGGTACCTAATATATTTTCGAGAGACATATTACTGTTTATAATCCTTTCGTCATGCAAAAGCAGCTTTATTATATAACAGATAATCCGATCGCAACAGAAATCAAAGAAGGATTACCAGTCATAAACAGGACCGGCATTCCCTTGACGCAAGCCTCAAGACAAATAATATCTGGCATATATATACCAGGTCGCAATCGAGAGGAATACCGCCAACAGAACAAGATGAATCTTGATCAGAGTACCGACACCGCATTTTATTTTCGATGTGGTCCACAATCTCATTTTTTCAGGGATTACAAGGTATATGCCCACAAGGAAAGGAAATAGAATTCTCACAAAGTACCTGCCCTGCATGCCCAATATCTTGCCATCAGGCTTTTGACGTTCCATTAGATACATGCTGATATGATAAGCAGTCCATATCAGAAATATGAACCCGACGATCGCCAGACCGGTTTTCCTGAACTTAGCGCTTTTGTCACTTATCCCCATATCAGGCACAAGGAGCGGCCATAGCAGGAGGACGGTAAACACCGCAAGAAAAATAAACGGTAATCTGACATCGGTCCAGCCGAGCCAAAACGTCGATTTAGCCAGATAAACCGAAAACATGGTCTCGAAGTAGACTCTGTAAAGAATATGAAAAGGATTTAAATCCCTATCCGGCGCTACACCCATTACCTGATTAATCGTCGGCGCCGCTATTAAATGAACCTGAAACATCTTCCATGCCACCGCAAAGATCAGACCGAATATTATCATTCCAAATCCTCCGATCCAATACAGGGCGCCGGATCTGAATTTTTCCCTTGGAATCATAATAAAGTACAATAACGCTAAAACTATATATGGTCCCTTTGTAAGTGCTATCAGTGCGCATAATAAATATAGCGCAGCCATATCCTTGACGCCGACCGCCTTTTCTTCTTCTCTGAAAGCTATGTTTACTGCGTGACAGACCAGCATAAGCAGCAAAATAATGGTAACGCAGTCCGCGCTTATAATTATGCCTTGCTGTATGCTTATAGGCATAAGGGCGATCGTGAGCAGCGGAAGTTGCAAAATGAGTACATGTTTAATCAGTAAGTACATCGAGACAATAAAGAAAATCAGGCTTCCGAAACGTCCAGCATAATACACGTAGAGAATCGGCAACTCCAATATTCTTGCAATCGTGACGGCGACCACTTGAGGAGCGTATGCGACCGGCGGATAATTCGCGATGTCATCATAAAACAGCTCTGATCTGGGTTTCAGTTCTATCTTTGAAGATGCGGCCAGGGCAGTAAAATCCTGTTTTATGGCTGTTCGCCCTACTATCTTGCGGGATTGTAGCGCATCTTCAAGCTGCTTAATACTGGCAGGCAGATAACATCCGACACGTCCGGTAACCGGCTCAGAATCTAAGTGAAGTTTACCCTCGGACAACATGTATGCCCGGCGGAAATGGCCAAACTCATCGGGCCCCTGAAAAGGAGGGAGCAGGAAAAGCCAGATGATTCCAAAAATTAGGCCCAGCACCAGGAAAATCCTGTGGTAAGGAAATTCCTGCTTAATGCGTTCCTTCATTCTCCGGTAATTTCACCTTTCACGATATGAGTTGCTTAAAAAAGATATTTTTGACAAAACGTCGCGGACGCTGATATTCGAAATGTTTCCAGCAGCTCCGATAAGAGGAATATGTTCAAATCCTTTGTTGGGAGAAGGAACCCTCTGCTTCAACACGCCCTGACCGGCATCGCTCCACAATGATATGACTCTTAGCTGGAAATACGTATCGATATAGTAAGCCAGAGACAGAATACCGCCGTCAGGTGCAATCAGGGTGTGGCATCTGTTCTTGATAATTGAGAGCAGTTCCAGCAACCCCGTCTCTCCCCTCAAATCCGTGACTGACGGCATATTGAAATCGCCGGTCTTGCTGTTCCCGAACAAGACTATCCTGACATCTCCGCTCCTGCAGATATTTTCGAAGAGTTGCCTCCAGTTTTCGGGCGGCCAGTCCTTCTGGTATTTATAGAATTGTCCCGTTTCTGAATTCAGATGAACACCTATGCAATTCTTTCCTTCGGGCAGCGGAAACCGTTCGCAATATTTGTCGTATTCTCCATTCCACCTGAGCCTGGGGACAAGTTTGCCTATCTGCCATGAAAGCCATCTCGTGGGATCAACCTTCTCCATGATCACGTCAAAGTCCGACTCTTTAACATTCAACCTTACCAATGCATCCCTGAGATCAAATGGGACACCTCTTTTCATCCAGTCGGCAGTGATTATCTCGACTCCGCCGAGCAATCTGAAACCATCTTCAAGGTTTTTTCTGGTAATAAACGTGATATGAGCCGCAGGGATCAGATTCTTAATCCTGTACACCAATGCAAAAAGTCCCAATGCAATGTCTCCGAGACCACGGTTCCATACAATAAGAAATCTTTCTTTCCTCCCGTTTGCCGCTTTCTTCAGAAGTCGGTCCAATTCATTCCCTCTAAGCAACTTCAAAAAACTAAACATCTTTTCTCCTCGCACAGGCGACCATATACCTGCTAGTAAGGAAGCCGTCAAGTCTGTTGAAAACAAATGAATTCAACATTCTCATGATTTTGCCAGCCTCCTTTTTCCTTTCGATTCTGCTGATTTCATAGCCGGATACGGCCAAGAGATTTTCTATTGTTGCCAGTGAGAAAAATCTGAGGTGTTCCCATGCCAGGGCCCCTTCAGCCCTATAGAGCCATCTGTCCAGAACTATATCTTTTATCACCTTGTGATATTGAATATTCGGAAAGCTCGCGACCAGAGTCCCATGGTCAACCAGTCTCTCACGACAGCTTCGCAGAAAAGCCCATGGATTCCTTAAGTCTGCCAGCACATCATCACAAATAATACAATCAAAAAGTTCCCGGTTATCGATCAAAGAACATGCGTTTTCGAGATCACCGATGAAAATCTTGTCCAGCCTTCGACCAGACTCTTTAACCAGGTCCGCGTTCTCCTCAATGCCCCAAACAGCACGTCCATGAACCTCATCCTTTAATTTCTCACTCATCATACCGCTCTTGCACCCTATATGCAGTATGAATTTTGCCTCAGGCGGCACCAAGCCCGCCATCTCCTGTCTGCCGTCACGATAATATCCGTATGGTCTCATACCGGAGAAATCATTGGGAAGCCTGAACCGATTCAGTATGGAACCCCATCTGCTCATAAATAATTTCCTGTTCCGCCGTGTCGTTCTTTTTTTGTAACGGCTCCCCTGATCTTTTAAAGATATCTGTTCATAATGTGTAACTACGCTGTCCGGACAATACATTACAGTTAATCCGAGCTTTCTCACCTTCAGGCAGAGGTCGATATCTTCAGATCCGTGCAGGTATCCTTCATCAAATCCACCAACGGCTCTGAATATCTCTCTTCTCATAAGCAAACATGCTCCGGTAACCGCCTCGCGTTCGCCGGGGATCAGGACCTCCCTGAAATCTGCCGGGTATCTCTTGAACGGATGCACACAATTGCCCTTATGGTCAAAAGCGACACCCACATGCTGGATGGTATTGTCAGGATAGAGCAACTTACTGCCTACAATCCCGCATTTCGGATAGGCTTCAATCATATTGACCATTGCGTCCAGCCACTTGTCATGTACTACCGTGTCGTTATTCAGAAACAGGATCAGATCACCTTCTGCAGCTTCAGCTGCCCTGTTATTGCCCTTCGCAAATCCCAAATTCTGTGGGCTCCTGATGACTTGATGACCGATCGCCGAGAGAAATGCGTCCGTATCGGGTTCAGTGGACCCATTGTCGAACAATATGATTTCGTAAGCAGGATAAGATGTATGTTGCTCTATCGAAGCAATACAATTTTGCGTATAGTATAATTTGTTCCAGTTAAGTATTATTATGCTTACCTTTTGATATTCCATTAATCGTTTCCCTGCCTGTCCAGCCCTTATCCGCAACTGCTGACTTTGCAGACAGCGGCCAGCAGTGTTTCAGCACGATGAATATACGTGTGTTCCCTTAAGATTCTACTATATGCGTTCTCGGCGACTCTCCGTCTCTCATCAAGCCTCGCCACATAGTATAAAATTTTCTCCAGACAATCATTGATGTCCCGGAACATTACGATCTCGTCATCTTCGATGAAATCGTCTTTTGCATGTATTCTCTCATCCGTGAGCAAAAAGCCGCCGCATGCCGGGACGCCATAAGCTCTTTCTGGAAGGCCCCAGCTCTTGTTGTTGTCCTTATCGGCGGCGCAGCCGACATTAATATTGATCCTGCTCCTTTGGATCAGATCGATTTGAGCAGAAAAGTCCATGAACCTGCTATCCTCAAATTTGAAAGTCAAACCCTCTTTTTGGAGCAGCCCGGCAAGTTCATTGAGGAAGCGAGTTCTCTGCAGATGCTCTCGGTGCTTTGCAGAATCGATATTGCCGACGAATGATACATCAACGTCATACTTTCCGGAATCCCTGAAATCCTCAAGGGACACGCCACCCAGATTATATCTGCTGGTCCAGGCAGCATTTGGAAGATATATCAGCCTGCTTTTCAGGCCATGCATTGTATCAAACCCCTGCATTGAATGTGTTGCAAAGATATCCAGTAGACCTAACTTCAGGATAGCTACCAGCTTCCATGGACTGGCCCCGATATTCGGCATATCGAGACACCACGTCAGGCTCGGAATGCAGGCCTTTTTCAGATCATAAGAGAGCTTTGCAAATCTCCATTCTTCTTTTAGGATCTGCTTGAATTCAAAATAGACGGCAGCCGGGCCGCGACTCTTTATTCCATCAATATCCCATATATTGTACTCAACAGAATGGCCGAGATTATTCAGCGCCTCCTCAAGCCTCTCATGCCTATGACGGCAGTTCATGACAAAGTTCATCCTGCATCCTCGCCCAGTATACTCTTTGCAGCATCAATGACACCACAGGCTGTGATCTGTTCCAGGCAGACCGGGTTCTCGCAATTCTTGCCTATACACAGCGAACAAGTCTTTTCAGCTTTTATTACTGTTGCACTCTCAGCGTTGCAGGGCCCGCAAAGTCTGGGGTCCGTCGGTCCGAAAATGGCAATTACAGGTGTTTTTAATGCAGAGGCCATATGCATGGGGCCTGTATCGTTAGTTATGAACAAAGACATCTTTTTGATGAGGGCAGCTGTGCCTCTCAGAGAAAGCTGGCCGGCAGCTGATACAGCCCCCCTGATTCCTGATATCACCCGATCGGCTAATTCCTTTTCAGCCGCATTTCCGGTTATGACAATCCGGTATCGATCTTGTAACCCTTTGCTCACCTCGGCATATCTGGCAGCAGGCCAGCATTTGAACGGCTTTTGAGCTCCAGGGTGAATACCTATCAGCAACTCGCTTGATGCTATCCCATTTTTTTTCAGAAACGCGTCTGCTTCATGTCTGTCTTCTTCTGCCAGGTATAAAGACATAGTCTCATCGTGCCTATCTACCCCGGCATCCGCAAGCATCCTGAAGCGGTTATCAACTCCATGAAGAGGCGCCTGGACGCTTATAATCTTTGTGAGAATATAATCCAGGCCTTTACTTTGACCTTCGAATCCGGTTATTTCAGAAGCGCATGAAAGGGCAATTATGGGCCAAATAATGCGATCTGACGCATGGAAAATAAAGACTGATCCTAACCTTCTATTCCGGAGCGCACGAATCAGAAAAGGAAGTTTGATTATGCCCGATATCCCTCTCTTGAAAACAAAGACTTCATTTATTGCCGGATTGCCTTTCAGGATATCGGCGCCTAGAGGATTTGTAAGGATCCCTATGTAACTATCGGGATATGTTCTACGCAGGGCATCAATTGCAGGCGTCCCCCACAAAGTGTCGCCGACTCCGGTGGTGCTTACCACCAGAAAGCATTTGCTATTTCCTTCTGACCGCCTGCATATATACCCATTTGCGGTTACTACTGCGCGTATTAAGCTGTTCTTCAAAGACATTAATCGATATTTCCTTTTTTCGCAGCTCTGGCATCAAAACCCATACATTGACAGACATCAACGGTTATCAATCGACGCCATTGCTGAAATCACTCTTTCGACAGTTATAGACTTAACATTGCCATCAACAGCCTTAAGCGAAATATGCCCCTCGCCGTATGGTCGCCAGACCACAGGGTCTGCATCCGCAAAAAGACTGATGACTTGACAACCCGCAGCCGCGCCGACATGCCCGGCCCCGCCCTCACCGGTCACAAGTACGTTGCCCAGCGAGGAAATACCAGCAAAGCTCATTATGCTTTTTGTCTGAAAGTAAAACGCGTTTGCTCCGATATGACGACAAATTTTCAAGGCCATGTCTTTGTCGGATGCGATCCCGGTTACTATGCATCTGCACCGAAAAGCCTCTATCAGGGTTTTCCCAAGCCTTATAAAGTTATCGCAGTTCCACTTAGCATTTTCCCTTGTGCTGCTTATATTAAATACTGCAAGCCTTTCCCCGGGCATCAATCCTTTAGAGGACAAAAAAGCAACTGCCTCGTCGGTGAACCTGTCGGGAATATGCATGCTGATGTCCTTTGTTCCTTCCTCTATCCCTATTGCTCGCAACAGATGCATACATGCCTCGACCTGATGATACGTCCAGAAATCTATCGGCTTGACGGGAAGATTGTAGAGCAGATTCATAGGGCGCCATTTCTTTGAAACATATCCGAGTCTGCATCTGGCGCCGCTCATTAAGGATGTGAGAGCCAGAAAGCTCGAGAATCCGCCCTTGACTCCAATAGCAATGTCATAGTCAGTGCCCTGCAGGATGCTTCTTATGTTTAACAACTTATTACCGCGTTTACCGTTATTCCTGCTGTATACAAGAACCCGATCTATATACGGTTCATGCTGAATTACTTCCGCATTTGCAGCTTCAGCTAGTACTGATAGTTTTGCCGCCGGGAATTCCCTCTTGAGCGTCTTCAGGAGAGGAATAGTGCAGATCATATCCCCTATCCTGTTCATCCTTATCACCAGGATATTTCTGATATCACCCCCAAGCAACTGCCTGCTGTACGTCATGGTGCAACCCTGGACTCAAGCCCTAATTTGGCTGCAATCATACCGATGACCTCTTCAGGTTTGATCGCATCAAGACATCTCCTTACCTTGACCCCTTCTCTCGCACATTGCTCGCATGCCCTACATCCGAGCTTCTTGATAAGGATGCAATGCCCCTCGCCCCATGGTCTCCACTGCTGTTCGCCGCTAGGCCCGAACAGTGCTATCACCGGAGTGTTTACGGCAGCTGCGATATGCATCGGGGCAGAATCGACTCCAAAGAATAGATTGGATTTTGCAGCAACAGCTGCAAGTTGTTTGAGCGTCGTAGCGCCGCAAAGATCAACTACTTCCATCCGTCTATTTACACGAGAGAGAATATGACGCGCTCTTTCCATTTCATTCTCTGCGGGGGAAGAAGTCATTATCACTCTGATATTTTTTTCAAGGAGCCAATCTATAACCTGAGCCATATACTCATCCCTCCAGCATTTGAACAACCATCTGGATGTTGGATGTATATGAATTGAGACATCAGATTCTGTTATTGAATTCTCCCTGAAAATTTCATAAGCGTATTTCTTTGCATCTTCAGTGATAAAAAAATCTACACTCAGGTCTTCAGTGGAGATTCCGAATTGCTTGACGACATCAAGATTCTGCTGGACCATGTGCAGGCTACCGTCCTTCACGGCACGATGAGTATACAAATACTTTTTCCCCGCAAATCCACCTTCAGGGTGATATGCAATTCTGTATCTTGCTCCCGAGATAAGACTCAGAATAGCAGCTCTGTCCCCGCTTGTCAGGTCAACCGTCATGTCAAACCGCATTGCGCGGACTCCACTAAGGAATGCAAACTCCCTCCTTAATTTATTAAGAGTCGCGTCGGACTTGACCTTCCTGTCGAAAACGATAATTTCATCGATGAGGGGGTTGCCGGCAAGTACCTCTTCAGTCCCGGAATTGACCATGGCCGAGATTTGCGCATCGGGGAACGTTTCGCGCAATGCCCTGAAGACAGGAATGGTCAGGAGCACATCGCCGATATGCCGTAGCTTTATTACGAGGATTTTTCTTACGCTTCTAAATTCAGTCATTATTAAACCGTTTTTGATAGAGGGCCTCTATCTTGTCGAGCATCTGCTCAACGGAATGTTTTTCTACAACAAGCCTTCTTCCGTTTTCTCCGAAAACTTCTCCTAAATCAGGGCGAAGGAAAAGCTCATTCACCTTTTCTGCAATCCGGCCCGGGTTTTCGGGTTCTATCAGGAAACCGGTCACGTTGTCCTGGATAATCTCTTTGATCGCTCCGGCATCGGACGCCACAACCGGCGTTTTCATCGCAAGCGCCTGGAGCAACGACTGGGGGATTCCCTCCCCGGCATACGACGGATGAACAATAACATCGAGAGATGCCATTATCTCGGGAACGTCTTCTCTATGCCCGAGCAAGGAGACCCTGTCCTGCAACGACATATCCATTATAATCCTCTCGATATTCCCGCGCTGCGGCCCTTCGCCGACAATGTAGAAATGCGCCTGTGGAATCTGCTTTACAATGCCCGGGATAGCCTTCAATAAAAAACCATGCCCCTTCCAGCTGCGCAGAACACCGACCATGCCGACAGAAAAATTATCCGGCTTAAACGCCGGCTTCACTTTGTCCGGATCGAATCTGCCCAGGTCGATTCCCGTAGGGATTGAAAATATAGCCGAGGCCTGGAACCCGTTTACCAGAATCATTCTCTGCCGGATCTCTTCCCCGGTGGTCATGACGGCATCGGGCAGCATATCGTAAATTACGCGACTCAAGAAAGAACTGCTGACAGGGGTGGAAAGATGCCTTGTCCTTATGATCTTGGGCTTGGTCTTCGAGAGTTTTGCAGCTATCGAAGCAACCCAGCTGTCCGAGGAGCTGTGCGTATTTATTATATCAGGCCTGATCCGGTCTATCAGGGACATCGCTCCAAAAACAGTCAGCGGGTTCTTCTTGCTGAATTCAGTTGCCGAAACTTCCAGCCCCTCTTCTTTAGCCCTTTTGAAGATTTTGCTCTCGTCCGGAGCAGCGATGATTACACGGCAACCCCGCGCAGACATTCCGGCAGACTCCTGGATGATTCTTATTTCCTGGCCTCCCCATCCCATTGATGATTCGGTATGCAAAATGGTCAACACTTAATATTTTAACTTATTAAACCTGCTATTTTGCCAGAAAGCGGTAAGGAGATGATTTGAACGATATAAGGCAAATCTATATTCTTTGAGCTCCCATGAGAGCTGCAAATCTCTGAGCTGCGTCGTCTATCGAAAATTCTTCCGCTTTTGCCCTTGCACGCATCCCCATGTTCACAGCATCGTTCAGTGAAAGGATGATCTTGCCCGCCAGCTCTGAGGAGTCTGTAATGGAAGATATGACGAAGCCTTCCCTTCCGTCTTCTACAATCTCGGCAGCCCCGTTGTTCCGGGTGGTGACTACCGGAAGTCCCGAGGCCATCGCTTCCAGACAGGCATTGCTGAAAGGGTCGTAGATGGTAGGCAAAACAAACAGGTCCGATGCTGCATAAAACTTTTCGATGCCGGAGCGCGGACCAAGGAACATTACGTCCTTGCCAACGCCAAGACGCCCGGCCAGTTGAGCATAGGAAGCACTTTCGCCCTTGCCTACAACTAGGGCCTTGATTCCTTCGTTCCGCATGGCTTTTTTTACGTCGGGCAACGATCTTATAATCATTTCAAGCCCCTTGCGCCTGAATCCGCTGCCCACAAACAAAATGACCTTGTCATGTTCACTCAAGTCCAGGGATCGCCTCACCCCAGATCGCCATCTATCCCGGTTGTCGGGAGAAAATTTCACCAGATCGACGCCGTTGCAGGCAACCGCAATCTTTTCAAGCGATGTTCCATAATACCTATGTATCTGCTCTCGAACCATCTTAGAATTGGCAACAATGAGCGGCGTATTTTCAAATATCCTTTCTTCGAGAGAAAGCATATAGCGGTGCAGCGGATTAAGCTTGAACGACAGTTTCTTATGCGCCGGCTCAATTTCGCCCCTCAGCTCGAGCCATGCCCTGTGGCAACCTTCGCCGGCTCTGTAAATATCCTGGTATTCAGTGCGCTCAAAACTGACTATGCAGTCAAACTTTTCACTCCTCAGCGTCTTCGCCGAATTTTTGCTGAACGACCTGACAGACATATAGGAGCCGGCTTGAATTATATCGACCTTATGAAATTCAATGCCCGGCTCATCAGCCCAGCTGTTTGCGAAGACATGAAGATCATGCCCTTCCTTACTCAGCGCGCCAAGAAGGGTTTTAAGATAGAGTTCTGCTCCGCCATGAAAGGAAAAGCGCTTTTTAACAAATGCAAGCCGCATCAGGCATCTTTCCCGGTTTTATCTGCAGCGCTCAACTCCCACAACTTCGCGTACTTTAGAAACGTTTGGAAACTATAAAGCACCGCCAACATGAAACCACGCACGCCATCAAGAAATCCGCGCCGGAGCATATACATCTTGATAAAAGTGCTGACCGGATTGACTATGATCGATTTGACCGTCGGCTTTCTGTTTTCCTTCAGATATTCTTTTGCGGAAAGTGTTGCATAGGATTCCATCTTCCTCATGTATTCCGACAGAGAGCGATAACTGTAATGTTCCAGGGGCGCGGAAAGAGAACTCACGGATCCTTTCACCACAACCTTCTCGTGGACTTCTCGCAGATCGAAGGCGCCTGAGTTTTTTCTGAATAGCCGCAAAACTGCATCTGGCCACCAGCCGCCATGCCGGATCCACTTGCCAAGAAAGAAATTCCTCCTCGGGATGAAAAAACCATCACAGCCCGGCGCTAAGATAGCAGCCTGAATTTCTTTCCTGAGGGCCGGTGGCACCCGCTCATCGGCATCAAGGACCAGCACCCACTCGTTTCGTGCGTGGTCAACGGCGGTCTGCTTCTGTCTTGCAAAGCCCTGCCATTCATGCTGATAAATCCTCTCCGTGTATTTGCGGGCAATAGCGACCGTTTTGTCTGTGCTGAAAGAATCGACGACTACGATGTCGTCAAATTCGCTTACACTGGCAAGCGCATCGCCTATATTCAATTCTTCGTTGTGAGTTATTATCGCTACAGAGATGGGAATGCTGTCATTCATAAACTTAGAAAGGGCAGCTCTTTGTTGCCAAGGTCATCATTGAAAGTGATTATACCATAGTAGGGGCAAACGGCCGTTCGCCCCTACATAAAGATACGAAATACCCCCCCGGTGACAGCGCTGGGGCGCTTCCCAAAAGCATATCTATTTTGTTAATCAGGCTGCCGCTTCTTTCTCCTTTTTTGCCTTCTGTTTTGCTATCCTGATCTGTTCAGCGTTAAATGTGCCATCAATGGCCTGCACGGGACACTTAATAGCGCATATGCCGCAGCCAATGCATTTCTCCTGGTTGACCGAATGTTTCTTCTTGTTCTCGCCCGTAATCGCGTCAACAGGGCAGGCCTTCAGGCATATCTGACAGCCTATGCAGTTATCAAGCACGGTTGCCTTTGGCCTGTCGGTGATAAAGTCCTCGATGGCATTAGTAGGGCATTTTGTAACGCAAAGCCCGCATACCCTGCATTTATCCATGTCGATTTTCGCGAGATTCTTGTCGACCTTCGGCGCATCGAACGGACAGACCTTCACGCACATGCCGCAGGCTATGCAGCCAACCTTGCAGAATTTACGCACATCAGCGCCTTTGTCGCGTGAATGGCAGGCAACGAGTACTGCCTTGGATGCAGGCAAAACCTCTATCACCTTCTTCGGACACGCCGCCTCACACTTTCTGCAAGCAGTGCATTTGTCCTTGTCGATGATTGGCAGACTGTCACTTCCCATCTTGATGGCGTCAAAAGGGCATACGCTCTCGCAAGTACCGTAACCAAGGCATCCATATATGCAAGATTTGTCTCCTCCGCCGGCCAGCACCGCGGCGCGGCAATCCAGGACGCCTTCGTAAGCATACTTCTTCTGAGATTTATCTGAGCCTCCCTGACACATCACCCTGGCCAGTTCCTTCTCCTTGATCTCGGCCTTCTTGCCAGTGATCTCGGCAACCTTCAGGGCAGCCTTCTCTCCCGCCGGGATGCAAAGGCTTGGTGATACATTCGGGTCTTTTACGACCGCTTCTGCATATTGTTCGCAGCCCGCATAACCACAGGCGCCGCAATGGGCATGCGCCAGGACATCGTTGACCTGCTCGACTCTCGGATCGATCTTCACCGCGAATTTCTTTGCCGCAAAGGCCAGCACGAAACCAAAGACCGTGCTCATACCGGCAAGGAAGATCAGCGTATATTTGATAAGGGGCGCCATTGCTATAGCTTCTTTTGCCTCGATCTCTGCGCCGACTCCTACTTTAGGCAGAAGAAACTGCGATATATCTGCAAACTGGAACAGCCCCAGGATGTCCGTTACTAGCTTATGTACCTCGTACATCGAACTACCTCCATAAATTTGCGCCCTTTTCAGGCTTAAAATATTTTAACATTTCATCCCGATCAGTGTTTTATCAGGCCCGCAAAACCGGTGAATGCAAGGGCTATCATGCCGGTGACAATGAATGCCATTGGCAGTCCTTTAAAATGCTTCGGCACGTCCGCCAGCTCCAGTTTTTCCCTGATGCTTGCCATGATGATCAGGGCCAGAGAAAAGCCTGCGCCCGACCCGAAGGCAAAGGCCAGGCTCTCGATAAAGGTGTATTTGTTGCCCACATTCATAAGCGGCACGGCTAGGATGATGCAGTTCGTCGATATCAGCGCAAGGTATATTCCCAATTTATAATACAATGCCGGGGCGACCTTTCTCATTATCGTATCGGAGCCTTGAACTAATCCGGCAACGATGCCGATGAATACAATAATCATCAAAAACTCTATATTCAGCGGCACCATGATGAACTTGTATACGACCCAGCTTATCGCGGCACTGATCATCATGACAGCGGTGAAGGTAACGCTCATGCCTAAAGCGGTTTCCATCTTCTTGGAAACCCCGAAGAATATGCAAAGGCCGAGGAACCAGGTAAAAACAAAATTATTTACAAGCGATGCAGATATTATCAGTTCGAAAAGTTTCACGAATTCGTTCATAGTTCAATCTCCTTCTAGTGAGAATGGCCCTTTGTGAAATATTTCGCGTACATCCAGTTGAACGCCGCCATAAGAATTCCGACCGCAAAGAAACCGCCGGCAGGCAGGATCAGGATTAGCAACGGCTTTGCATCGATTATCGGCACCCCCCACAGCATGCCCTTTCCGATCAGCTCGCGGAAGAAGCTGATTGTAATTAGCGCGACCATAAAGCCCAATCCCATGCCGATGCCGTCGAACATCGACGGCATAATAGTGTTCTTGCTTGCAAACATCTCGGCGCGGGCCAGAATCGATGCGAATGCAACTATAAGCTGTATATACAGCCCGACCGATCTGTATACATCCGGGACCAGGGCGTCCATGCCGAGATTGACGACCGTAACCCAGCCTGAAATGACAAGCATGAAAATAGGCAGACGGATTCTGGGATGGATGAACTTGCGCATCGCCGAGACGGTCAGGTTA